>NZ_JAWLVI010000003.1:0-385322 GCF_033100795.1 Pseudothioclava alba | reverse complement strand
ATCACCGCCCACATTCGAGCCTCGACGGGCTCACCCCGTGGGAGTATCACCAACGGTCAAGAGAGGACCAAACCCTGAACAGAGCTAACCAATAAACGAGGACACCAAGGGGAGCAGGTCAAAATCGCTGCCATTGAGCCCGACGATGAGCAACAGAAAGCTTACGAGCGCCAGATTGCCGAAATCAAAGAACGCGAGGGGGCATCACAATCACGCCGCTCGAACTTGCGTGAACTTAATCAGCTAGGTGATTGGCTTGGGGACGTCTGGCATGTTGCAGTGAAGACAGAATATGCGTCGCTGATCGCTGTGCTCACGACTGCCCCCTGGCTCGGTCATCTCGCAGAGTGCACCGCGTTCGCCATCCACCCGCATCATTGCCCAGCCACGCCCATAGAGTTTTTGCGTGAAGTCGGCTCGCGGCGAATTCTGCTGAATAATCGAACGCAGCAACTCAAAGTCGCACGAGAACGGTTGGAACCCGTGAATATCACATCTTCCACTATCGAGGTTCAGGTTACGGCATTTCAGGTTGTCATGGTCCTTCTGCATATCGGACCACACCTCGACTTGCCGACCGTTGAACTCGACCACGCGTTTGGTCAGCGGGTGTTTTTCTCCATCGGGCACTCCATCGGGTGCAATGTAATCAAGTGAGAAGCGAGGGCAGCAGCCCCCGCACATGGCGGGGCAGGTGTATCCGCGAAGAATACCGGGGCTCACATGCACGTCGCGAGGGTGGTACTCCTTGCCGCCGTAGGTGAAAGGCTCCGCCGTCAGCGTCGCGAAGTAGCGGGTGACAATCTTGTCCAGCGTATCGTCCTTCGCGAACTTCCTTGCCTTGGGCACGGGTCTAGGCTTCGTCGCTGCCTTCGGGCGGGGCGGGGCTTTCGCAGGGGCCGGTGAGGGGATTGCGGAATCGACCTCGAACTGCCCGACGTAACTGACCGTCAGATCAGGCGAGCTGATCTTGCCGGCAGTCGCATACAGACGCGCTTGATCGACCACTGCCTCCGCGTCGGAGCAATGGAGTCTGTAGAAGCGCCTCGTATCGGTCGCCTTGAACCTAGGCCGAATGGGTCTGCGTCGGTCCTTCGACCCCACATCCAAGACGGTGGTCAGATCATGAAACTCGTGGAAAGGGAGTTCCTTCTTGCCCGGAATGTCTGGGCCTTCGCCGCCGAACAGTCGCCAGAGGTCATGTTCCGAATTGATCATCCTGGCCCCGCCCGTGGTTCGATTTGCGCGAGGCTCTTCCAGACTGGCACGAGCACGTCACGCGGGAAGTCGGTGTTGAAGACCCTTCCGACCGCTTGCTCGATGCGCTTGCGGATCACCTTGCGAACCGTCGTCGTCGGCAAGCGCCGACGGTAGGTCACATAGACATACTCCCCGTCGTTCCGGTCGCCGCACTGCTCCCATCCCTTGATGGTCTTCGGCGGCTTGGGCATGTCCTCGACGGCGCTTTTCCGTTCCGCATTTTCTTCCTTGCGGATCGCGCTTTCGCACGATGGTTGAAGGCGCTCGCGGTCGATCTCGTCGAGTTCCACGCCCCGGCTGTATTTCGTCAAAGTGGTGTCGAAGTCGGCGATTCGCTGCATGTCGGCGGCGATCTCCTGCTCGGTCAAGGCAAGCTCTCGCTCGATGCGCGCTTGCTCGTCGAGGAGCCGGTCCCGCTTTCGTTCGCTCGCCTTTCGGGCCGCGTCGAGTTCCTTCTTCCTGATCTCGAACAGGTCATCCAGCCGAAGGTCGCTGTCGCCGCGCACGAGCCGCGAAGTGGGGGTGCCGTCGCGATGGTAAAAGAAGCCGTGGCGAGGGGCGAGCGTCCCATCGACCAACGCGGGTCCGTCCTTGATCTCGATTCCCCGCCCGGCAACTTCCAGCGCGGTGTCTTCGACGACGGGTGTGCCGTGCCAGCGGTCAAGAAGGTCCGTCATGCGCGCGACCACGTCGTCATGGTCGTAGTCGTTGCGCACCTTGAGGTAGCGGCCATCACCCCATCCGAAGCGAACATCGTCGCCAATTTCGATGGTGACTGGCGCGTCGCCGAAGGACTCAAGCAGGCTCCTGATCCGTGCCGTGAAGATGGCTGTTCCGGCGACCCCGCACTCGATCTCGATGATACGGGAATTGTCTGAGGCGTAGAGCTTGCCGCCGTGCAGGATCACCTGCCGCTGCCAAGGCGCAGCCTGCGCATAGGGGCCGGTGAAGCGGCGAGCGGTGCGCAGTTGATCGAGAAAGTCAGGCGGCAAGTTCATGCCTGTCCTCCGCGACTGACTGGATCTCGCCCAAGCTGACGATGGACATGGTACGCCGGTCAAGTTGAACCATCGGGAAGGGCAGATAGCGTTCTGCCCGACGCCTCACATGCTCCTGCTCGTGGCAGGCGAGTTCGCTCAGGTGGTCTTTGTGATTCGGCAGGGCGCGTTTGCCGTCAAACTCGTTGCGTTCGATGGCGACATGCGTCGGGCGGTAGAACGGAGTCAGCGGGCGAGACGCAAATTGATCGACCGAGCGTGGGGCATCCCAGCGCACGTCAATCCGTCCATTTCCGCTGTGGGTCTTCCACGCGGTCGAGTCACCAGAATAGAGGCCCGCGAGGTGCATCATTCGGTTGCCCGTCGTCGCCAGCCCATGGCAGCGCACACCATGAGCTTCCGCTGCTGTGTTGTGGAACAGTGTCCAATCCTCGCGCTCCTTCTGCGGGAGGCCATTGTCAGGGGACAGGCAGATATAGCCGTCACCCATTTCAACGACCTCGCGCAGGCGATCCCATGACTCCCGCTGATGGAACACGGGGAGGACCGGCACATCGAATTCCGCTTTGAGCTTAGCGAAGTTGACGTCCGATTGCGCGATGGCCTCGGCAATCTCGGCGTCGGACGGCTCCTTCTGCTTCTCACCTTCTTTCGCGGGTGCGCCGGGGATCACATCGAGGTTGATCAGATAGATTTCGTCGAACAGGCCGGCGGAACGGTGAAGGAAGTCTGCGTAGGAGCGAATGACCGTCTCAACATCGCTGCGCCGTCCACCGCGCCAGTCCGTGAAAGCGCCCGAGTCGAGCATGATGCGCCTCGGGTAGCCGGGACCGAGGCGTTCGCTAAGGGCGCGCAAGGCATCCTCGTAGGGCACCCAGGTTTCGGGATCGAGACCGCGCTCGACAAGTTCCTCCCGCATCCGACGATCTGCACGAGCGAGCTTGCCACTCAAGCTCGGCGTGCGGGCCATCTGATCTCCGAACGAGAAAATGCCTTGCCGCAGATCGTCGAGCCAGCGGGCGACGGGCTTGGCGTAGTTGGGATGCACCGAGAACAGGCGCTGACGCGCCAGTTGGTTCTCAACCACCTGGAAGTCGTCGTTTGCCGGTGTTCCCGAAGCGTAGTGCAGCATTCATGCTCCTTTCCAGATCGGGCATAAAAGCACGATGTGGCAGGACTTTGACGCGACCTCGGCGACATTGAGCGAGTCACCTGCCTGTTTAGACACGGCATGGCATAGATCACCGTTGCGTTTGAAAAATGTTTGAAAAACACGAAAACCGCCGAGCTCTCGCTTGACGGTTTTTCGTTTCCGATCAATCGGATACAGTGGTGAGCCGTGCAGGATTCGAACCTGCGACCCACTGATTAAAAGTCAGTTGCTCTACCAACTGAGCTAACGGCCCACTCTCTGTGAGCGGTTCTCTACAAACCCCCCTTCCGGTGGTCAAGGGCGAAAATGGGGAAAAATGCGCCACTGGAAAAAAATCTTGGCCAAGCGTATATCGCGGCCATGGAACAGATGCGTGAACCCTCTGCCGATTTGGCCTTCATGAAAATGCACGGGCTTGGCAATGACTTCGTGGTGATTGATGCCCGCTCGGGTTTTGATCCGGTGACACCTGCGCTTGCGCGTGCATTGGGTGACAGGCATCGCGGCGTGGGATTCGACCAGTTGGCAGTTATCCTGCCGTCTTCGCAGGCAGATTTCGCGCTGGAGTTCTGGAACTCGGACGGGTCGAAAGCGGGGGCGTGTGGTAACGCGACGCGCTGCGTGTCTGACTGGATGATGAAAGAGCTTGGGCAAAATGCGGTGACGCTGACCACGGCAAGAGGCTCGCTTCGGGCGATACGCCGCAAAGATGGGCTGGTGTCGGTCAATATGGGTGACCCGATTCTTGAGGCCGCAGCGATTCCGGTTGCCGCCGACCCGATGGCCTTGCCGCTTGAGGGCGCCCCGGTCGCTGTTGGCATGGGCAACCCGCATTGCATTTATTTCGTCGATGACGCCGAGGCGGTGGATGTCTCGGGGCTTGGCCCGCAGATCGAGCATGATCCGCTGTTCCCCGAGCGCACGAATGTGGAATTTGCATCGCTTGTCGCGCCGGATCACCTGCGCATGCGGGTGTGGGAGCGTGGCGCGGGCATTACGCTTGCTTGCGGCTCGGGCACTTGCGCCACTGCCGTGGCCGCGCATCTGAAGGGGCTGACCGGGCGCCATGTCATCGTTGATGTCGATGGTGGGCGGCTTGAGATAGACTGGCGCGATGACGGCGTCTGGATGACCGGCCCGACGGCGCTGGTCTTCGAGGCGCGGCTGTCGCCCGCATTTCTGGCCTCGATATGAAACCGCCGGTCTTTTCGACACTGGGCTGCCGTTTGAACGCCTATGAAACGGAGGCCATGAAAGAGCTGGCCGCCGAGGCCGGGCTTGAGGGCGCGGTGATCGTGAATACTTGCGCCGTCACCGCCGAGGCTGTGCGCAAAGCGAAACAGGAAATCCGCAAACTCGCGCGCGACAATCCGGGCGCTGCGGTCATCGTGACGGGCTGTGCCGCGCAGACCGAGCCAGAGACCTTTGCCGCGATGCCCGAGGTCACACGCGTCATTGGCAACCACGAAAAGATGCAGGCCGAGACATGGGCGCAACTTGCGCCGCAGGGGCCGGATTTCGTGGGCGAGACTGAAAAGGTCATGGTCGACGACATCATGTCGGTCAAAGAGACCGCCGGCCACCTGATCGACGGTTTCGGGCGTCATCGTGCCTATGTGCAGGTGCAAAATGGCTGCGACCATCGTTGCACCTTTTGCATTATTCCGTTCGGGCGGGGCAATTCGCGCTCGGTTCCGGCGGGGGTTGTGGTCGATCAAATCAAGCGGCTGGTGGATCGCGGCTTCAACGAGGTCGTTCTGACGGGCGTCGACCTGACGAGCTGGGGCGCGGACCTGCCTGCCACGCCGCGCCTGGGTGATCTGGTCATGCGCATCCTGAAACTGGTGCCGGATCTGCCGCGCCTGCGAATCTCGTCGATCGACTCGATTGAGGCGGACGAGAACCTGATGCAGGCCATCGCGACCGAGCCGCGCCTGATGCCGCATCTGCATCTGTCCTTGCAGCATGGCGATGACATGATCCTCAAGCGGATGAAGCGCCGCCATTTGCGCGACGATGCGATCCGCTTTTGCGAAGAGGCGCGTTCGCTGCGTCCGGGGATCGTGTTCGGTGCGGATATTATCGCGGGCTTCCCGACCGAAACGGAAGAGATGTTCGAGAACTCTGTGCGGCTTGTGGATGACTGCGGGCTGACCTTCCTGCATGTGTTCCCGTTCTCGGCACGCAAGGGAACGCCCGCCGCGCGGATGCCGCGTGTGCACGGGCCCGCGATCAAGGAGCGCGCCGCGCGGCTTCGGGCCAAGGGCGACGCGGCACTGCTGCGCCATCTTGAGGCCGAAGTCGGGCAAGAGCGCCTGATCCTGACCGAAGGGCCACGCGCCGCCCGGACCGAGTTCTTTACCGAGGTCGCCTTTGACGCTGACCAGCCCGAAGGCAGCCTTATGACGGTGCGCATCAAAGGCCACGATGGCACGCGTCTTCTGGCGTAATCCGCCGATGGGGGCTTTCGTTTTTACACGCGCACGCTAGGCTCCGCCCGATGCTACGGATCAACGATCATATCGCGATTGCGGACTGGGAGCTTGTCGAGAGCTTTACCCGCGCCCAAGGGCCGGGCGGGCAGAATGTGAACAAGGTCTCGACCGCGGTTGAGCTGCGGTTCGAGGCCGAGCGCAGCCCGCATCTGACGGCCCCCGTCAAGGCGCGGCTCAAGCGGTTGGCGGGGCGCAAATGGACGCTGGACGGCGCGATCATCATCCGCGCCGAAGAGACCCGCTCGCAGGCACGCAACCGCGAACTCGCGCGCGAGCGTCTGGCCGAGATGATCCGCGCGGCGCTTGTCGCGCCCAAGCGGCGGGTCAAAACCAAGCCCACGCTTGGCAGCCAGCGCCGCCGTCTCAAGGCCAAGGCGATCCGGGGCGAAGTGAAATCCATGCGCGGAAAGGTGGGCGATGATGAGTGACCTTCTGGCGCGCCGCGCGGCCCTTCTGGGGCCGAATGTGCCGACCTTCTATGATGAGCCTGTGCATATCGTGCGGGGCGAAGGCGTCTGGCTATACGGCGCGGACGGTCGGCGATACCTCGATTGCTATAACAACGTGGCCCATGTCGGCCATTGCCACCCGCGCGTGGTCGAGGCCATCGCGCGGCAGGCGGGCGTTCTGAATACCCATACGCGCTATCTGCACGAGGGGATTCTGGACTATGGCGAGCGGCTGGTCGCGAAGTTCGACCATGACCTGCGCCAGATTATCATGGTTTGCACCGGCTCTGAGGCAAACGATGTCGCGCTGCGGATGGCGCAAGCAGTGACGGGCAAGACGGGCCTCATTGCGACGGACAACACCTATCACGGCAATACGACGGCTGTATCGCATCTGTCCACGCGCCGCCCGCCAATCGGTGGCTGGCCCGCGCATGTGTGCCGTGTGCCTGCACCCGATAGCCTTGCGCCCTTGGGGGGCAGCCTTGAGGCGCAGCCTGCGGAATTTGCCCGCAATGTCGCCCGCGCGATTGAGGAGCTTGAGGTCTCGGGCCACGGTTTTGCGGGGCTGATGCTTTGCCCGATTTTCGCCAACGAAGGCACACCCGGCATTGCGCGCGGGTTTCTTGCCCCGACGGTCGAGGTTGTGCGCAAGGCGGGCGGGTTGATCCTGTGCGACGAGGTGCAGCCCGGTTTCGGGCGGGTTGGCTCGCATTGGTGGGGGCATGACTATCTGGGCTTTGCGCCCGATGTCGTGACGCTTGGCAAACCGATGGGCAACGGCCATCCGGTGGCCGCCGTGGTTACGCGCCCCGATGTGATGGCGGCCTTCCGCGAGGCGTTTGGCTATTTCAACACCTTCGGCGGCAACCCCGTGTCCTGCGCAGCCGCGATGGCGGTTCTGGATGTGATCGAGGACGAGGGGCTGGTCGAAAACGCGCGCGATGTCGGGGGCTATCTGCTGGATGGGCTGCGTGGGCTGACGCATCCGCTGATTTCCGATGTGCGCGGGTTCGGGCTGTTTGTAGGTCTTGAATGTGCGCTTGACGGGCAGCCGCGGCCTGCGTTCTGCGCGCGTGTCGTCGAAGGGATGAAAGCACGGGGTATCCTGCTTGGCCGCGTCGGGCGCGCGCAGCATATCCTGAAGATCCGCCCGCCGATGCCGTTTGGCCGCGCTCATGCCGATCTGCTGATCGAGGCGATGGCGGATGTGTTGAAGGAGGTGCCCATTGACGCGTGACGCCAAGGCCCGCGCGATGGCGCTTTCCGCGCTGGCGCATTGGGGTGGCGCGACCGAGGCACCGCGCCTTGTGTGCCACCGCGAGAATATCGTGTTCGAAGCCACCCTGCGGAGCGGCGCGCATGTCGCGTTGCGCCTGCATCGTCCGGGCTATCAAAGCCGCGCGGCGGTCGAGGCAGAGCTGGAATGGTGCGAGGCTTTGGCTTTGCGTGGCTTCGCGACCCCGCGCCCGGTGCGGGCGGTGAACGGGCGGCTGACCGCGCATCTGGAGCGGCGCTCGGTTTCCTGTGTGGAGTGGCTTGAGGGCGCTCCCATCGGTGCGGGCGATCAGCCCCTATCGCAAAACCCCGATGCGGTTTCGGCGCAGGGCCGCGCTTTGGGGCAGCTCTTGGCGCAGTTGCACAATCTGACGGACGATGGTGCGGCGCCGGCTCGGTTCAAGCGTGCGGAATGGAACGCCGAGGCACTGCTGGGCGAGCGTCCGCTTTGGGGGCGGTTCTGGGAAAACCCGACGCTTAGCGTCGAAGAACGCGCTCTGTTGCTGGCCGCACGCGAAAAGGCGCTTGCGGTGTTACAAATCGCGCAGGATTACGGACCGATCCACGCCGATGTGCTGCGCGAGAATGTGCTTGCGGGGCCGGACGGCTATGCGCTGATCGACTTTGACGACTGTGGGGCAGGCTATCGTCTTTACGATTTGGGAACGGCTTTGGTGCAGGGAGTGGGCGATCCGATGCTGGGGGTGCTGGCCAAGGGGCTTGTGGCGGGTTACACCGCCCACCGACCGGCGGCAGAAGCGCAGATCGCGCTGGTTCCGGCCTTTGTGGCTTTGCGCAGCCTTGCCTCCGCCGGATGGGTGATGACGCGCGTCGCGCCCGATGATCCTCGGATGCGGGCCTATGCCGAACGTGCGGTTGTGATGGCGCGGCATCTTCTGGATGGGACCGCGCCTTGGGAATGGGGGTAAGCTTGGCTGTGTTCGGGCGAGTTGTGGCAAATCTGTTGGGGCTGCGGCCTCCGGCCTTGCAGGTCGCGGCATTGTGCCTGCGCCAGCGTGACAAAAAAACCGAGGTTTTGCTGGTGACCTCGCGCGGGACGGGGCGCTGGATCATCCCGAAGGGCTGGCCGATGAACGGTAAAACGCTGGCCGAGGCGGCGGCGCAAGAAGCTTGGGAAGAGGCGGGCGCCAAAGGCAAAATCTCGGATGGCACTGTGGGCAGCTACACCTATGACAAATCCGAGGAGGGCGAGGCGCAGCGCCTGGTCAAGGTGCAGGTTTTCACGCTTCGGGTTGAAGAGCTGAAAGAGGATTACCCCGAAGCAGCCGAGCGCAAGCGCAAATGGGTTTCGCCCAAAGAAGCCGCGAAACTCGTCGCGGAAAAGGAACTCAAGGCTATCCTTCGGTCTTTGTGAGACTTCTTTCTGTTGTTTTGGCCGCGGAATCGCGTTAGTCGGGCGCCAATGTAACGCCTAAATGACAGGAACGTGACAGTGAGCCTCCCCCCCGAAAAGCCGGTAAACCAGTGGAAGACACTCGATAAGGATCTCAAGCGCATTGGTCGCCTCGAAGAGGCTACGGCCTTTGTTTCGCGCCCGCTTGTGGCGCCGGGTATTGCGCTGGCCTTTATCATCTTTGTAGGCCTGCTTTCGGCAGCCCTGATGGGCGCGCAGCCCGTTAGTTTTGTCGTCGTCGCAGCCGCAGCGATCGGCGCCTATATGGCGCTGAACATCGGCGCAAACGATGTGGCGAACAACATGGGGCCAGCGGTCGGGGCAAATGCTCTGACGCTTGGGGGCGCGCTGATTATCGCGGCTGTGTTCGAAACCGCAGGCGCGCTGGTTGCGGGTGGCGATGTGGTCAAGACCGTTGCGAAGGGAATCATCGACCCCGCGCAGATGGCGACAAGCGCACAGTTCGTTTGGGCGATGATGTCGGCGCTTCTGGCGGCGGCCCTGTGGCTGAACCTTGCGACATGGCTTGGCGCGCCGGTTTCGACGACGCACTCGATCGTGGGTGGTGTTGTTGGCGCGGGGATCGTGGCCGCCGGTTTTGGCGCGGTCGATTGGGGCGGGCTTGGTGCGATTGCGGCAAGCTGGGTGATTTCACCCGTTCTGGGCGGAGTGATCGCGGCGGCGTTTCTGGCGCTGATCAAGGCGAAGATCGTCTATGTCGATGACAAGATCGCGGCGGCGCGCAAATGGGTGCCGATCCTGATCGGGATCATGGCGGGGGCATTTGCTGCCTATCTTGCGCTTAAGGGGCTTAAGCACCTGATCAAGATTACGCTCGTGCAGGCTATTGTGATCGGTGTCGTGGCGGGCTTTGCCTCGTGGCTGTTTTCAAAGCCGATGATCGCGCGCCAGTCGCGTGGCCTTGAGAACCGCAAGAAATCGCTCAAGACGCTATTCTCGGTGCCGTTGGTCGTATCGGCGGCGCTTTTGTCCTTTGCGCATGGTGCGAATGATGTGGCGAATGCGGTCGGCCCGCTGGCGGCTATCGTGCATACGGTCGAGGCGGGGGATGTTGCCGATAAAGTGACGATTCCGCTGTGGGTCATGCTGACGGGCGCTTTGGGGATTTCGGTCGGGCTGTTGCTGTTCGGGCCGAAGCTGATCCGCATGGTCGGCTCGCAGATCACCAAGCTCAACCCGATGCGCGCCTATTGTGTGGCGCTGTCGGCGGCAATCACTGTGATTGTCGCCTCGTGGCTGGGCCTGCCGGTGTCGTCCACGCATATCGCGGTTGGCGGGATCTTTGGCGTTGGCTTCTTCCGCGAATGGCACGCCGAGCGCCGCGCGCAGCTTCTGGGCCTGAAAAAGGGCAAAGTGGTTCCGCCCGAGGAACGCAGCCGCCGCCTGCTGGTGCGCCGCTCGCATATGCTGACGGTTGCGGCGGCCTGGGTGATTACCGTTCCGGCCTCGGCGGGGCTTGCTGCGCTGCTGTATATCGTGCTGACCGCGGTGGTGCTCTGATTACACCACCACCTCGAACGCCTGCTGCTGACCGACGTCGAACACACGTTTGTAGCGGGCGATCTCGTCTTTTGGTCCCATCGCCTTTTGCGGGTTGTCCGACAGCTTGACCGTCGGGCGCCCGTCGGCGCTGATCGCTTTGCACACAAGGCTAAAGGGTGCGAGCGCATCATCGGGCACAAACCCGCGAAAATCGTTGGTCAAAAGCGTGCCCCAGCCAAAGCTGACCTTCACGCGTCCGGTGAACTGGGCGTGTAGCTCGCGGATTTTGTCGACATCCAGCCCGTCCGAGAAAATCACAAGTTTCTGGCGCGGGTCTTCGCCGCGCGCCTTCCACCAGTCGATCGCCGTCTCTGCCCCTGCCGCCGGATCGCCCGAGTCGATGCGCATCCCCGTCCAGCCCGCCAGCCAGTCGGGGGCGTGGTCCAGAAAGCCCTTGGTGCCATATGTGTCGGGCAGGATGATGCGCAGGTTGCCATCGTGCTCCTCGTGCCAGTCCGCAAGAACGCGGTAGGGCGCATCGCGCAGACCGGTGTCCGTTTCGGCCAAGGCAGCATAGACCATCGGCAGTTCATGGGCGTTCGTTCCGATGGCTTCGATGTCGCGGCGCATGGCGATCAGACAGTTCGAGGTTCCGGTGAAGGCGCCGCCTTGCGTCGCATCGCCCAGACCCTCCAGCATCGCCTGCACGCACCAGTCCTGCCACAGAAACCCGTGCCGCCGCCGCGTGCCGAAATCCGCGATCTTCAGCCCTTCGATCTGGCGCAGGCTTTCGATCTTTTCCCAGACGCGGGTCATCGCGCGGGCGTAAAGCACCTGCAATTCGAACCGCCCCATCTCTTGCGTCACCGCGCGCGAGCGTAGCTCCATCAAAATGGCCAGCGCGGGTATTTCCCACATCATGACCTCGTGCCACTTGCCCTCGAAGGTCAGTTCGTATTGGCCGTCCTTTACCTCCAGATGGTAGGGCGGCAGCGAGAACCCCTCGAACCACTCCATGAAATCGGGGCGGAACATCTGGCGCTTGCCGTAAAAGGTGTTGCCCCGAAGCCAGGTGCTTTCGCCACGAGACAGCCGAAGACTGCGCGCATAATCAAGCTGCTCGCGCAGTTCTTTTTCGTCGATCAGTTCCGCCAGCCGCACCGATTTCGTGCGATTAATCAGGCTGAAGGTTACGCGGGTCTCGCGCTTGTTGCGAAACACCGACTGGCACATCAGAAGCTTGTAGAAATCGGTGTCGATCAGCGACCGGACAATCGGGTCGATCTGCCATTTGTGGTTATAGACGCGGGTGGCAATATCAACCATTTCAGAAGTCCAGTGCATATCAGTCTTGAAGTGAAACGCCGGCGTCCCGCATTGCGCGGCGGGCCTCGGCCAAGGAACCGTTCAGGTCGATCGCGCGGCAGGCACCCTCTAGCACGCTGACCTTATAGCCAAGCCGCGCCGCATCCAGCGCGGACCACGCGACGCAGAAATCAAGCGCGAGGCCAACGAACGTGACATCGGTTATGCCGCGCTCGCTCAGATAGCCATGCAGCCCCGTCGGGGTGGTTTTGTCATTCTCGAAAAAGGCGGAATAGCTATCAATCCCCGCACGAAAGCCTTTGCGGATGATCAGATCGGCAGGGTCGGTATGTAGGTCGTCATGCAGTCGCGCGCCCTCCGATCCTTGGACGCAGTGATCGGGCCAAAGGGTTTGTTGCCCGTATGGCATTGCGATTTCGCTGAACGGCGCGGCACCGTGGGTCGAGGCGAAAGAACTGTGGTTCGGCGGATGCCAGTCCTGCGTCAGCACGACGACCGAATAGTCGGGCATCAAAGCGTTGATCCGCGCGATGATCGCATCGCCCTCGGGCACAGCCAGGGCGCCGCCGGGACAAAAATCGTTCTGCACATCAATCGCGATGAGCGCGCCGCTTGCCATCCTCATGGCCCTCCACCCTGCCGCATTGCTGCGCGCAGCATCGCAAACCGGCGGATTTGTTCAAGGGTGTGCAGCCGGATTTATGCCGGAACGCGGCCAAAAAAGATTACGCGCGCTTTCGGGGTGGGCGAAAGCGCGCGTAATAAGCGACATCTTGGCGCAGGTCATTCGCAGGTCTGGACCAGCGGGTTGCAGGTTTGCGTTACCTCTTCGCTGCCAAGGGGAAAGTCGAGGCGCGGCAGATCAAAGCTCATACCGCCCGCAAGCGCCGCATTTGCGAGCGTCAAGCCAAGAACAACACCCAGAATCATCCGTTTCATTTTGCTCTCCAAAACTGAACTAATCGGTTCGAAATTCGATATGAACTGAGTCGTTCACTTTTGCAAGGGAAATCTGAACCGATCTGTTTAGTTGCTCTTTGGGAATGGGCCGCTATCTTCGGGCAGGGTAACGATGGAGGCGCATATGATCCCCGGCATGGCATCCCGCAGACGGTTCTCGGACCTTGACGAAAAAGAGGTTCTGGCGCTCGCGATTTCGTCCGAAGAGGATGACGCGCGGATCTATCGCCAGTATGCCGAGATGCTGCGGGCGGGCTATCCGGCCTCGGCCAGGGTCTTCGAAGGCATGGCCGCCGAAGAGGATGAACATCGCCGCCTGTTGATCCAGCGCTTTCAGGCGCGCTTTGGCGAGGTGATTCCGCTGATCCGGCGCGAGCATGTGGCTGGCTTTTACGCGCGCAAGCCCGTCTGGCTGACCGAGAACTTGCCGCTTGAGACCATTCGCGGCGAAGCGGAGGCGATGGAGCGTGAGGCGCAAAAGTTCTACACCCGCGCGGCGCAGCAAACCAGCGATGCCGAGACGCGCAAGCTTCTGGGCGATCTGGCCGCGGCCGAGCAAGGGCACGAACAGGCCGCCGCCGAATTAAGCCAGACCCACCTGACCGATGACGAAAAGGAATCCGAGGACCGCGCGGCGCACCGCCAGTTCATTCTGACATGGGTGCAGCCGGGTCTGGCGGGGCTGATGGATGGCTCGGTTTCAACGCTCGCGCCGATCTTTGCCACGGCTTTTGCGACGCAGGATACATGGACGACATTTCTGGTCGGTCTTGCCGCCTCGGTCGGGGCGGGGATCTCGATGGGCTTTACCGAAGCCGCGCATGATGACGGGGTGATCTCGGGGCGTGGCTCGCCGGTCAAGCGCGGCTTTGCCTCGGGGATCATGACCGCGGTTGGCGGGTTAGGTCACGCGCTGCCCTATCTGATCCCGGATTTCTGGACCGCGACGATTATCGCGATGATCGTTGTGTTTGTGGAGCTCTGGGCGATTGCGTGGATTCAGAACCGCTATATGGAAACCCCGTTTATGCGTGCGGTGATGCAGGTGGTTCTGGGCGGCGTGCTGGTCTTTGCGGCGGGCGTTCTGATCGGCGGCGGCTGACCGCAGATTTGAGCGAATTTGAAAATTGCCTGCTGGCAAGGGCGGTTGGCCCATGCTACCGCTACGCCCATGCTCGCGATTTTTCTTAAGACGCTTCCTTTCTTCGGCCTGATCGGGCTTGGCTGGTTCGCTGGCCGCATCCGCTTTTTTACGCCCGAGGCGACGGCGTGGCTGACGAAATTCGTCTTCTATTTCGCGCTTTCGGCGATGCTGTTTCGCTTTACTGCGACACTTCCGCTGGAAGAGCTGTTCGACCTCGATTTCTTTCTGGCCTATCTGATCGGTTCGGCGCTGGTCTGGGTGATCGGCTTTGCGGTCGCGCGGGCGCGCAAGCTGCCGGTGACGGGGGCCGCGATGGAGGCACATACCGGCATGACGGGTAACACCGGGTTTCTGGGCGTGCCGATGCTTGTGGTGCTGCTCGGCGAGCCGGCGGTTGGTCCGGTGCTGATGGTTCTCGCGATTGATCTGATCGTGTTTTCCTCGCTCATCACCATGATTATCACCGGCGCGCGCCATGGCAAAATCAGTGTCGGCGCGTTGCTGAAAGGGCTTTTGAAAAACCCGATGATCGTGTCGATGGTGGCGGGGCTTCTTTGGGCAGGGTTGCACATTCCGATGCCCGCGCCCTTGCAGGAGTTCGTCTCGATCCTTGGCGCGGCGGCGACGCCGGGCGCGCTGTTTGCTATCGGCGCCTCGCTGGCCGACAAAAACGCCGAGCGCCTTGGCCCCGCGGCGTGGCTGTCATTTGCCAAGCTGGTGCTGCATCCGCTGGCAATCGCGGTCGCCGCGCTTTGGGTGTTTGACGTCGAACCATATGCCGCCGGCGTCATGATTTCGGCCGCCGCTTTGCCTGTCGCGGGCAATGTCTATATCCTTGCAAGTCACTACAATGTCGCTCCGCAGCGGGTATCCGCCGCAATCCTGATCTCGACCGCGATCAGTATCCTCACAATCCCCGCAGTGATTGCTTGGGTAACTGGCTAAGGAGGCCGCTATGAAAACTGTATCTGAAAGCAAATGTTTCGGCGGCGTGCAGGGCGTCTATAGCCATACGTCCGAGGCGACGGGCGGCGAGATGACCTTTGGCCTGTTCCTGCCCGAAGAGGCCGAACAGATGCCGGTTCCGGTGCTGTGGTATCTGGCGGGGCTGACCTGCACGCATGAAAACGGCATGTTCAAGACCGGCGCGCAGAAATGGGCGGCCGAGCATGGCATCGCG
Organism: Pseudothioclava alba; assembly: GCF_033100795.1. Lineage (NCBI taxonomy): Bacteria > Pseudomonadati > Pseudomonadota > Alphaproteobacteria > Rhodobacterales > Paracoccaceae > Pseudothioclava > Pseudothioclava alba. The sequence goes on along the minus strand of NZ_JAWLVI010000003.1, from coordinate 370,162 downwards.
TTGGTCTTCCCCGATACCTCGCCGCGTGGCGACGATGTGGCGGACGACGAAGCCTATGATCTGGGCAAGGGCGCGGGCTTTTATGTGAACGCGACCGAGCAGCCCTGGGCGCAGCATTTCCGCATGTGGGATTATGTGGCGGACGAGCTGCCGCGCATCGTCACCGCGAATTTCGCGATCGACGAAGAGCGCCACTCGATCACCGGCCATTCGATGGGCGGGCATGGTGCGCTGACGCTGGCGATGGGCGTGCCGGGGCGGTTCCGTTCGGTCTCGGCCTTCGCGCCGATTGCACAGCCGACACAAAGCGACTGGGGCCGCAAGCAACTGGGCGCCTATATGGGCGCGGATGAGGGCGCATGGCTTGCCCATGACGCGACGCATCTGATGGAACATGCGGGCTTTGACGGCGAGGTGTTGATTGACCAAGGGGCGAATGACCAGTTCCTTGATCTCTTGCGCCCCGAGGGGCTGGCAGGAGCGATGATGAAGCGTCGTCAGGCGGGCGAGTTCCGTATGCACGCGGGCTATGACCACAGCTATTACTTCGTCTCGACCTTCATCCCCGAGCATATCGCCTTCCACGCCGAGGCGCTTTGGCGGTGATCTGGATCGACGCTGACGCCTGCCCCGTAAAGGCCGAGGCCGAGCGTGTCGCGACACGGCTCGGGCAGGTGTTGGCGCTGGTGTCAAACGGAGGACTTCGGCCATCGGACAACCCGCTGGTGCGGATGATCTATGTGGCCGAAGGACCGGACGAGGCCGACAAATACATCGCAGACCGCGCGGGACGTGGTGATGTTGTGGTGACGAACGACATCCCGCTGGCCGCGAAATGCGTTGAGGCGGGTGCGCGCGTTCTGCGCCCCGACGGCGAGGCACTGACGCCCGCGAATATCGGCAATGTTCTGGCGATGCGCGATCTGATGCAGGATCTGCGCTCGGCCGATCCGTTCCGGCAGGGCGGCGGCAAGGCCTTCTCCAGGGCCGACAGGTCTCGATTTCTGGAAGTGCTCGACCGTGTGGTGCGGGCTGCGATGAGGGAAGCGCATGATTGAAGCGGTGATTTTTGACATCGGGAACGTCCTGATCGAGTGGAACCCCGAGCGGCATTATGACCGTCTTATGCCCGAGGCCGAGCGTCGTGCGATGTTTGCCGAAGTTGATCTGCACGGGATGAACGACGTGATCGACCGCGGCGGGCCGTTCAAAGAAACGATCTACGCGTTCGCGGACCGCTATCCGCACTGGCGCGAGGCGATCCGGCGCTGGCACGACGACTGGATCGAGATGGCCTCGCCCGAAATCCCACGTTCGGTGCGCCTGATGAAGGCGCTGCAAGCCAAGGGCATCCCAGTGTTTGCACTCACGAATTTCGGGATCGGGACGTTTGACTATGCCCAAGGGATTTACCCGTTCCTGACACAGTTCGACCGGGCCTATGTCTCGGGGCATATGGGCGTCATCAAACCCGAGGCGCGGATTTACGAGATGGTTGAAGAGGACTGCGGTCTGTCGGGCGGGCAGCTTCTGTTCACCGATGACCGCGCGGACAATATCTTTGCCGCCCACGAACGCGGCTGGAAAACCCATCTGTTCGAAGGGCCGCAAGGCTGGGCTGCGCGGCTGGTCGGTGAAGGGCTGTTGTCCGAGGAGGAAGCCGCATGAGCGTGACATTCATCGGACCAGAGGTTGAGGCGCGTCTCGACTGGATCGGGCTGAGCGATGCGATTGAAGCCGCGCATTCCTTGCCGCGTGCGCAGGTGTCGGACAGCTTTCTCTATCGTGGCGCGGATACGCTTTTGAATCGGGCGGCGTGGATCGACGGGTTTGGCCTTTTGGTCAAGGTCGTCACGGTCAATCCGGGCAATGGTGCGACGGGGTTGCCCGCCGTCAACGGCGCGGTCAACGTGATGGATGATGCGACTGGCCAGCTTGAGGCGATGGTCGACTTTCACCTGCTGACCAAATGGAAGACCGCGGGTGACAGCCTTCTGGCGACGCGCAAGCTGGCGCGGCCCGATGCACGGCGGTTTTTGATTTGCGGGGCGGGGAATGTGGCGCGTTCAATGGTCACGGCCTATCGCGCGGCCTTCCCGCAGGCGGAGATTTCGATCTGGAACAGGACGCACGCTGGCGCGCAGGCGCTTGCTGACGCAGTGGGTGCGACTGCGGTCCCCGATCTGGCCGATGCCGTGGCGGGCGCGGATGTCATTGCGACCACGACGATGGCGACAGAACCCTATCTGCGCGGCGACTGGATCGCTCCCGGAACGCATCTGGACCTGATCGGCGCCTATCGCCCCGATATGCGCGAGGTCGATGATGTTGCCCTGCAAAAGGCGCGTGTCTTTTGCGATGCCCGCGCCACGACCGTTCATCATATCGGCGAATTCCGCGACCCGGTCGCGCGCGGTGTGCTGCGTGAAGAGGACATCATCGCGGATTACTACGATCTGCCGAGCGGCTGTTTTGCCCGTCAGTCTGCCGACGAAATCACCATCAGCAAGAACGGCGGCGGCGCTCATCTTGACCTGATGACCGCGCGCTACATCCTGTCCCGCGCTTAAGCGCGTTTCGCGACCGCAATATCCAGCACTTCGAGCACCTTTTCCTCGATCTGCGGCGCGTTCATGCGGGCGCTTTCATACATCGCTTCGGGCGAGTTATGGTCAATGAACGTATCGGGCAGCACCATTGAGCGGAACTTGAAGCCGCGGTCGAACACGCCCTGCTCTGACAGGAATTGTGCGACATGGCTGCCAAAGCCGCCAACCGCGCCTTCCTCGATGCAGATCAGCGCCTCGTGATCCGCGACAAGCTGCAAGATCAGATCGGTATCCAGAGGCTTGGCAAAGCGCGCATCCGCAACCGTGGGGGGGATGCCCCGCGCCATCAGCGCCTCGCGCGCTTTCATGACTTCGGAGAGGCGCGTGCCGAACGACAGGATCGCGACGCGCCCGCCCTTGGCGATCATCCGACCCTTGCCGATTTCAAGCGGCTCACCGCGCTCGGGCATATCAACGCCAATGCCTTCGCCACGCGGATAACGGAAGGCAATCGGGCCATCGTTATAGGCGGCAGCGGTGGCGACCATATGGACCAGCTCGGCCTCATCGGCGGCGGCCATCACCACCATGCCCGGCAGGTTCGCAAGGAAGGCCACGTCATAGCTGCCTGCGTGGGTGGCTCCATCGGCGCCCACAAGCCCCGCGCGGTCAATCGCAAAGCGCACCGGCAGGCGCTGGATCGCGACGTCATGGACGATCTGGTCATAGCCGCGCTGCAGGAAGGTCGAATAGATCGTGCAGAAGGGTTTGAGCCCGCTTGCGGCAAGCCCCGCCGAGAAGGTGACGGCGTGCTGTTCGGCGATGCCAACGTCAAAGCAGCGGCGCGGGAAGCGCTCGGCAAAAAGGTTCAGGCCAGTGCCGTCGGGCATTGCGGCCGTGATCGCGACGATCTTGTCGTCGGCCTCGGCCTCTTTGGTCAGGCTTTCGGCAAAAACCTTGGTGTAGCTCGGCGCGTTCGAGGGTGATTTGTGCTGCGAGCCAGTGGCCACATCGAACCGCGCGGTCGCATGGCCCTTGTCGGCGCGCGCCTCGGCGGGGGCATAGCCCTTGCCCTTTTTCGTCAGCGCGTGGATCAGAACCGGCCCCTTGGCGCGGTCTTTCAGCATCCGCATCAGCGGCAAAAGCTGATCGAGATCATGCCCGTCTACCGGCCCGACATAGGAAAAGCCCAGTTCCTCGAACAAAGTGCCGCCCACCGCCATGCCCTTGAGCATTTCCTTCGCGCGGCGCGCCCCTTCCTGAAACACGTCGGGCAAAAGGCTGACCGCGCCTTTCGCGGCGGCCTTGAGGTCTTGCATCGGGCCTTCGGCGTAAAGTCGCGTCAGATAGCTGGAAAGCGCACCCACGGGCGGGGCGATCGACATCTCGTTGTCATTGAGGACCACAAAGACCCGCTTGCCAAGGTGGCCTGCGTGGTTCAGCGCTTCGAAGGCCATACCGCCCGTCAGTGCGCCATCCCCGATGACCGCAATCGCGTCGCCGGTTTCCGCGCCAAGTTCGCGCCCTATCGCAAAGCCGACAGCCGCCGAGATCGAGGTCGAGCTGTGGCCCGCGCCAAAGGCGTCATAGGGGCTTTCGGAACGTTTGGTAAAGCCCGACAGCCCGCCGCCTTCGCGCAGCGTGCGAATACGGTCGCGCCGACCGGTCAGGATTTTGTGCGGGTAACACTGATGGCCGACATCCCAGATGATCTTGTCGCGCGGTGTGTCGAACACGGCATGAAGCGCGACGGTCAGCTCGACCACGCCAAGCCCCGCGCCCAGATGCCCGCCAGTGACCGAGACCGCCGAGATCGTCTCGGTGCGTAGCTCGTGGGCAAGCTGCTTCAGCTCGCGGTCTGACAGCCCCTTCATATCGGAAGGAAGCCGCACCTTGTCCAAAACTGGCGTGCTCGGGGTCATCGTCATGTCACCTTAATCAATTATTACGGGCAATAACGAAGCGCGCGGCATCTCGCAAGTTTTGTGCGCTTGCGCCATAGCCGGAAAGTGCCTGTTCCGCCTCGTCTATCAACTCGGCGGCGCGTTTCCGCGCGCCGTCCAAGCCAAGCAGGGACACAAATGTCGCCTTGCCCGCGTCCGCATCTTTGCCCACCCGCTTGCCGGTTTGTTCCTCGCTCCCTTCGACATCCAGAATATCGTCGGCAATCTGGAATGCCAGGCCAAGAGCGGTCGCATAGCGTGCGAGTGGCGCACGATCCTCGCCGGCAAGGATGGCTCCGGCTTCGGCGGCGAAACAGATCAACGCGCCGGTTTTGCCTGCCTGCAATCTGATAATCTCATCCAGCGATAGCGGGGCGGCTGCTGTTTCGGCCGCGATGTCGAGAGCCTGCCCGTAGACCATCCCTTCGGCGCCTGACGCCTTGGCCAAAGCTGCGACCAGCGCAATCCGGCGATCAGGCGCGCCAAGTTCGGGCGCGCAGCACAGCTCGAACGCAAGGGTTTGCAACGCGTCGCCCACCAGAACAGCCGTCGCCTCATCCCATTTCACATGCACCGTCGGCAACCCACGGCGCAGGTCATCATCGTCCATGCAGGGCATGTCATCATGCACAAGGCTGTAGGCATGTAGCGCCTCGACGGCAGCGGCGGCAGGCATGGCGCGTTCTGCCGGAATGCCGAAGAGCGCCGCACTTTCCAGCACCAGAAAGGCACGCAGGCGCTTGCCCCCTTGTGCGGCATAGGCCATGGCATCCCGAAGCGCCCCTTCGGGCAAACGTGCAATTGCGGTATCCAGCGCGATCTGAACTTCGTGCTGAACGTCCTTCAAGCGGGTTTCAAACATTACAAACCTTCGGTGGGAACGGTGCCGCCCGGCTGCCCGTTGGCGTCCAGCGTGATTTTCTCGACGCGCTCTTCGGCGGCTTTCAGCAGCTTGGCACAATGGGCTTTCAGCGCCGCGCCGCGCTCGGAGAGCTTGATCAGTTGATCCAGCGGAACCTCGCCGCGTTCAAGCTGTCCGACGACCTGCTCAAGCGCCTTCATGGCCTCTTCAAAGCTGAGTTGCTGAATATCGGTCGCGGTTTCGCTCATGTCTGCCTCCTGTAGCCCAGAAAACCGATGCCACTATTCGCGGCTCAGGTCCAGCCCCGCAACGGCAAAATAGAAAGGGCCGCTACAAGAGCGGCCCTCGAGATCTACGGAGATGGTCCGGTTAGGGTCTTGGCGAACCTGCCGGCCCAGCCAGAGTTCTTTGCCCGAAAGTTTGCCTTCAGGCCACGGCCCCCCTGACTGTCCCGATACCCCTCTCCAATATCACTCTAGACACTGGACCACCTCCTTTCATTGCGCTGCCGTTATCGACAGGTTGCCACATATCTTGTGTTTGTCAAAAACTTTTACGCAACCTTTGGCGATAGTTTCGTGACAATTGCTTTGAAAGGCACCAGCGCGATTAACGAAAGTGCAACCTTAACCAGCCAATCTGCGCAGGCCAGAGACATCCACAAAGGCGTCAGCGCACCAGCACCCAGAAGGGGCACAAGCTCGTTCGCCCAAGAGACGTCATTAGTCGGCTCAAGGGTCGAAAACTGCGCCGCGAAGGCGATCGAGAAGAAGATCGCCGTATCCAGCGACGAGCCGACAAGCGTAGACACCAGCGGCGCGCGCCACCATGCGCCATCGCGCAGGCGGTTGAAGACGGCAACATCCATCATCTGCGCCACAAGGAAGGCCGCGCCCGAGCCAATCGCGATGCGCAGCGTCACGGCGGGGTATTCGAACCCGTCGCCTTGCAGCATGATCCGGCTGCCGATGAGCGAGCAGACAATACCCACAACAAACCCCGCCAAGATAACGCGGCGCGCGGCGGCAGGCCCATAGACGCGGTTCATCACGTCGGTCACGAGGAAGGCGAACGGATAGGTAAAGGCACCCCAGGTCAGCCAGTCTCCGACGAGAAACTGCACGAGGATGTTCGAGGCCACGACGATGGCGGCCATGGCAAGAATGCCAGGAAAGAAGCGTTTCATTTTCTGAACCGTTTTTTGACATGGTAGCGGTGACATGCCCCGCGCCGAGGCGCAGGCAGCGCGCCTTATGCGCCGTTTTGCGGGTGAGTCAATGAAAATGCGTCAGTCCAGGCGGTATTCGACGATTTCGGTGTGTTGCAGCAGGCGGAAATTGTCGTCCGAGATCATCGTCAGGCGGATAGCGCCGGATCTGTCCCGCCAGACCGAAATCCCCTCAAGATTGTCGTGGCGCCCTGCGCGGGTTTCGAAAAGCACCTCCCCGCCGGAAATTGTGTCGCCCGAGATCGCGAACACGCGCACGCGCGACAGAAAACCGATCAGCCCCCAGAAGTCGCGCTCCAAAAGGTAAAGGCGCCCGTCGGGGCCGAAATCCGCGCCCACAGGCAGCCAATTGCCCTCGCGCGGGATCGAGAACGGTTGTTCCCATCTCGCGTCGCGGAACCGGAACACCCGAAAGGGCCGCCCCAAAGCGCCGGAACGTTCGGGCAGGGTATAAAGTGCTCCCGTGTTATCGAGAGCGAGCGCCTCGAGTGAGGCGTTACGCTTGAAATCGCGAAACGCCTCGGGGCGGGGAAGAGGATCGGAGGGGCCGTCATCGGTGGCGTAATGCACAATGCGGTGCAGCCCCTCGAAAGACACATAGATCGAGCCATCCGGCGCCAGTGCGACACCCTCTGAATCTGCCTCGAAGATGGACAGCAGATTGCCGGATTTATCGCGCAGGAATTTGGGTTCACTGTCCAGAGATACGGCGGCAATTGTCCCGGCCGCATCGCGTTCCAGCGCGCCGCGCCACACCGTCGCCCTGTCAGAGACGGCAAGGAACCGCACCCCGTCATCGGCCAGTTCAAGCGCCGAAAACCCGCCAAACCCCTCTTGAGTGGACACGATCCATTCATAGCTTTGCACGAAGCTTGCCGTTTCCGCCGAGGCCGCAAAGCCGTGGCAAAGGGCAAGCAGCCCCCAGACGGGAGCCAGCTTCATCGCGCTATGACAAGGTTTCGGCATTGGTTGGGAAGATCGGCAAGTGTGTAGGTTTTCGCGGATTTCTTGACGGGCGCGGGTTTCTTCGGCTTTTTCGGAGCGGGTTGCGGTTTAAGGTAATCCGTTACCCACCATTCCAGCGTCTTATCGCATCCGTCGCCGCCTTTCGAGAGCTGCGCGACCGTCGGCTTTTGGGTCTCGCACGCGCGGTCGCCCTTGGGGCATTTCAGGCGCACATGGAAGTGGTAGTTATGCCCGTAGATCGGGCGCACCTTTTGCAGCCAGTCGCGATTTCCGCGCGCCGTCTTGCACATTTCGATCTTGGCGGGAGCTGTGACGAAGACGCGGTCCACGCGCGGATCTGAAGCGGCCGCTTTCAAAAGCTCCATATGCTGCGCGGTCCAGTTGCGGTTGATATTGCGCTGGTCTTCGGTGCGCACCGAGATCGAGCTGATCTTCTCGCGCTCTGATCGGCTGAGCCGCAGGGATTTCGGCGGCAGCATCCAGATGTCCGCATCCAGCCCGATCTGGTGGCTCGCGTGGCCTGATGTCATCGGGCCGCCGCGTGGCTGGCTGATGTCGCCGATGTAAAGTCCCTGCCATCCCGGAAGCGTTGCGGCAAAACGCGAGAGATCCTGCAAAAAGCTGATCATCTCGGGTTGTCCCCAGTTGCGGTTGCGCGAGAGCCGCATCGCCTGCCATGTCGGGCCGGTTTCGGGCAGCTCTGCCATCCCCGAGGCGCAGCCTTTGGAATAGAAGCCGATTGCCTCGGATGTCTTGCCCGCAGGGGCATCGACTGCACCAAACAGCGTTCTGGCCAGTTGTTCGGCGCGGGCGGGTGCGGCAAGGCTGGCGGCGACGCCAAGGCACAAGACCAGAGGTTTCAGCATCGCTTCGGGCTCCTTGTCTCAGGGGCGGGGCGCGTCCCCGTCCGGCTTGACGAAGGTTAGCAAAATCAACCCGAGGATGAAAAGACCGATGATCGGCGTAATGCCCATTGCCTGATCGCCGGTGATCTGGGTGGTGATGCCGATGGCAAGTGGTGCGACGAAAGAGGTCGCCTTGCCCGAGAGCGCGTAAAGGCCGAAATGTTCGGTGATTTTTGCGGGGTCGGCCTGACGCACCAGCATTGTCCGGCTGGCCGCTTGCAGAACACCGCCGCCCGCGCCGATCAGCCCGCCCATGACGTAGAAGGCGATGTCGGGCAGGGCGCTGTCTGCGGTGACGGGTATCCCGAACACGCTTTGGCGCGAGATAAAGACGATCCCGATCACCACGCCCACAAACAGCACAAGGCAGAAGGTGATGACAGGTTTAGGCCCAAAGCGGGCATCTGCGCGCCCGCCAAGCCACGCAAAGATCGCACCGGTGATTGTGCCGAGAATCCCGAAAATGCCGATCTGGATGATCGACCAGCCCAAGACCCCCGCCGCATAGAGGCCGCCAAAGGTGTAGATGCCGTTCAGCGCGTCGCGGTAGCTCATGGAGGAGAGGAGATACATGAACAGGTTGCGCGAACGGGGCAGGGTGCGCAGTGTCGCCTTAAGCTCTGGCCAAGCGGCGCGCGCGGCCTGACGGACAGGCACCGCACCCAGATGGCGCGGCTCGCGCACCCACAGGAAAAAGGGCACCATGAACACCGCATACCAGACGGCGCTCAGCGGGCCGACGATGCGCGTATCCTCGCGCGTGGCTAGATCAAGGCCGAACAGCGGCGGCAGGCCGACCAGGGTTTTGCCGGTCGTCGGGTTTATCTGCAAAAACGCCAGCATGACGATCAGCGAGAGCATCCCTCCGACGTAACCGAAGGCCCAGCCAGAACCCGAGACCTTGCCGATTTCTTCGCGCGGGGCGAGGTCGGGCAGCATGGCGTTGGTAAATGTCGTCGCGAACTCCATCCCGATCAGGCCGATCGCGAAGGAGAGCATCACGAAAAACAGGCTGAAATCCTCGGGGTTGGCATACCACAGCCCCCAAGCCCCGATCACATACATGAGCGAAAACACCCAGATGAAGGGCAGTCGACGGCCCGCTTTGTCCGCGATAGCCCCCAGAAACGGGGCCGAAACGGCGATCAGGATGCCCGCAATGCCGACGCCATAGCCCCAGACCGTTTGCGCGCTGGAGCCATCGCCCAGAAGGTCATTCATGAAGGGCGCAAAGATGAAGGTCAGCAGAAGGGTGTTGTAGGGCTGGCTTGCCCAATCAAAGAAGAACCAGCCCCAGATGCGCTTTTTCGTGGTTATCATGTGTCACCCCCTGACCCGTTAAGGGGATGAAGCCCGATTTCCGTGACGGGCGCAAGACAGTGCCTAGACTTGCGGCGGCCAGGGGCGGGTATTGTCGGCCTCGGCCCAGTTCTGCACCCATGCGGGCAGTTCGGGCGAAGCCAGGGCCGGGTCCATCGCGGTAATCAGGCGTTCAGGCGCGATCATAGCGCCTCTCGAGGTTACAGCTCCACGGATCAACACTTGGCTGGAGCACTCCCCACCCTGCCACATCGACTGGTCGAGATACATGAAACGCCCGTCCCACCCCACGCAGCGCGAGCGCATCTCGAACGGGCGGAAGGCGGTAATCCGACGCCGATAGCGCACCGAAGCCCCAGCGACCACCATGCCGAAACGGTTGCTTTTCAGCGCGGCCCACAGGCCGCAACGGATGGACAGCCCGACGCGCCCCAGATCATAGAGCGTCAAGGTCCGGCCGTTGTTCATTTCCATCCACGGGTCGATGTCCCACGGCCAGCAGATGTGGTGGCTGATATGGGTCTCAAGCGGGGGGAGCGGGGTTGCTGCGCGGGCCTTAAGGGCTTCTTTGAGAAAACGAACATAAGGATACATGAAAGCGGCCTCCTGCGTCCGAGGTGGCCTGCATTCCTGCGAGGGTCAATCACGACGTCACGGAAACCTTACCCGCGCGCAGCGGTTGCAAGCGGCGCGCGCCTGCCTTACCTGTGTCGGAACGCATTTCGGAGGCAACACATGGTCACGCTCTATCAGGCTCTCGATCTCATTCTCGGTGTGGTCTATTTCATCATGATCGCGCATATCGTGATGAGCTGGCTGATCAACTTTCAGGTGCTGAACCTGCGCCAGCCGCTTGTCGCGCAAATCTGGTTCGGGGTGAATAACCTGCTGGAGCCGATCTACGGGCGTATCCGCCGCATCCTGCCCAACACCGGCATGTTGGATCTGGCGCCGCTGGTGGCGTTCATCGGCCTGATTGTCCTGCGAATGGCGCTGCGCAATAACGCCGGCTTCTTCTACGGAATGTGACCGATGCCCGATGGTGCCGCACCATCTTCGGCCGAGGATTTTCTCGCCTCGGTCTTCGGATTTCAGGCGTTCCGCCCCGGTCAGGAAGAAATCGTCCGTGCCATTCTGGACGGGCGCGATACGCTGGCGATCATGCCGACGGGCGGGGGCAAGTCGCTGTGCTTTCAGCTTCCGGCGCTGTGCCTGCCCGGCCTGACGGTGGTTATCTCGCCCTTGATCGCGCTGATGCGCGATCAGGTGCGCGCGCTTCGGGAAAACGGGGTTGCGGCGGGGGCGCTTACCTCGGGCAATACCGAAGAGGAAACCGAGGCCGTTTTTGAAGCGCTGTCCAAAGGCGAGTTGAAGCTTCTTTATATGGCACCAGAGCGACTGGCGACGGGGGGTGCGACGGCCCTTCTGCGCCGCCATCAGGTGTCACTGATTGCCGTGGACGAGGCCCATTGTGTCAGCCAGTGGGGTCATGACTTCCGCCCCGATTACCTGCGCATCGGCGAGTTGAAGCGCGCGCTGGGCGTGCCCTTGGCGGCTTTTACGGCCACCGCGGACGAGGAAACCCGCGCCGAAATTGTCGAGCGCCTGTTCGAAGGGCGCACACCCGCATCCTTCCTGCGCGGTTTCGACCGGCCCAATATCCATTTGGCCTTCGCGCCCAAGGACCAGCCGCGCAGGCAGATCCTGAATTTTGCCGCCGCGCGCAAGGGGCAGTCGGGGATTGTTTACTGCGCCTCTCGCGCGAAAACCGAAAGCCTGTCGCAGGCGCTCAATGAGGCGGGGCATAGCGCGTGCTTCTATCACGGCGGCATGGAGGCCGAGGATCGCCGCATTGTCGAGGCGCGCTTTCAGCAGGAAGACGGGTTGATCGTTGTCGCGACGGTGGCCTTCGGGATGGGCGTCGATAAACCGGACATCCGGTGGGTTGCCCATGCCGATTTGCCCAAGTCGATCGAGGCCTATTATCAGGAAATCGGTCGGGCGGGGCGCGATGGTGCTGCGGCCGAAACCTACACGCTTTACGGCCCCGAGGACATTCGCCTGCGCCGCACCCAGATTGACGAGGGGCTTGCGCCCTTCGACCGCAAAGCGGCGGACCACGGGCGGCTGAACGCGCTTTTGGGGCTGGCCGAGGCGATCTCGTGCCGTCGGCAGCAGTTGCTCGGATATTTCGGGGAAAAGCTACCCGAGCCCTGTGGCAATTGCGATCTGTGCGACACTCCGCCCGAGCTGTTCGACGCCACCGATCCGGTGCGCAAGGCGCTTTCGGCGGCGCTGCGGACCGAAGAATCCTATGGCGCGGGTCATCTGATCGAGATTTTGCTCGGGCATACGAACGACAAGATCCGCGCGCGCGGGCATGACCGTTTGCCGACCTTCGGGGTTGGCAAAGAGTTGACGCGCCCGCAATGGCAGGCGGTGTTCCGGCAGATGATGGGGCTTGATCTGGTGCGTCCCGATGCCGAACGCCACGGCGCGCTGGTGATGACGAAACGCGCGCACCCTGTTTTGCGCGGCGAAGAAACCGTAACGCTGCGGCGCGATGCGCTGCGCAAAGCCAGGCAGGGGCCGGTGGTCAAGGCGCTGGTCTCGGAGGAAGATGCGCCCTTGCTTTCGGCGCTCAAGGCCAAGCGGCGCGCCATTGCCGAGGCTGCCGGATTGCCCGCCTATATGGTGTTCAACGACCGCACGCTGATCGAGATGGCCGAGACGCGGCCGCAAAACCTTGATGAGTTTGCGCGGATTGGCGGGGTTGGCGCGCGCAAGCTTGAAAGCTATGGCACGGCGTTTCTTGAGGTTATCGTGGGCGAGACCGTGTCGATGCACCCGCACCGGCGCAAGCTGGCAGGCAGCGGTGCGGCGGATCTGTTCGACCAGTTGAACGAGGCGCAGCAACGTTTGCAGCGCGGACCGGATGGCACGGGCCGCCCGATGTCACTGACCTCGTCCGAGGTGCGCCGGATCGCCGAGCATCGCCCGCGCGACCGCGTCGAACTGGCCCGTATTGCCAAGCTGAACGAGGCTAAACTCGATCGCTTCGCAGAAGAATTCCTGACGATCCTGGCCTCTTTCGGTTAATCAGACCCCTGTCACAGGGTCGCGCGCATCCTTCGGAATATGTGCAAGGATGCGTTCGGAAATAACGGCTTTTTTCAGTGGCTTAGTTAGATAATAGTCAATGCCGGCGGCAAAGATATGCTCAGAATCCCCTTCCATCGCATGGGCGGTGATGGCGCAGATCGGGACATGCCCGCCGCGATCCACCTCATCGGCGCGGATCAGGCGCGAGGCTTCGCGCCCATCCATCTCAGGCATCGAAATATCCATCAGGATCAGATCAGGGTTGAGCTTGCGCCACATCTCGACCGCCTCACGTCCGTTATTGGCGAAATGCAGGTCGATATGCAGGTCTTTGACCATCTTTCCCAGAACGAGCTGGTTGGTCCGGTTGTCCTCGGCGGCGAGGACACACATCTTGCGTTTGAGGGCCGCCTCGGGGCGAGAGGGGGGCGGCGCGGATGGGGGCTGTGGTGCGGGCGACATGTCGGCCTGTGTCTCGGTGTGCGAGATTTTCCGCAACTGCCGGATCAGGTCGGACCGCAGCACCGGCTTTTCAAGGCAGCTGATATTTTCACATTCCAGCTGTGCCTTGTCGATCGCCTCGGGGTCGGAGGAAAGCATCAGAATTGGCGCATCAAGTCCCTTTGCCCGCATCGTTTTCGCCAATGTGACGCCATCCATACCGGGCATTTTGAAATCGGTCAGAACAAGGTCGAACGATCCGCCATCTTCGAGCACATGGATCGCCTCTTCGCCGCTGCGGCAAAGCACTACATCAAGACCGTAGGTCTGTAGCTGGCGTTCAAGGATGATCCGGTTCACCAGAAGGTCGTCGATGACCAGCGCTGCCTTCAGATGAATGGGGGCGGTGGGTCCGTTGTCCTCCTCGATAACTTCGGCGCAAGGGACTGTAATCTTGAAGCCGAAGTTCGACCCGACACCCGGCTCGCTGTCGACCCAGACCGTTCCGCCCATCATCGTGATCAGCTTCTGGGTAATCGCGAGGCCAAGCCCGGTGCCTTCGAACTTGCGGTTCTTCTCGGATTCGACCTGATCGAACTCGCCAAAAACCTTGCCGAGGTTTTCGGGCGCAATGCCGATGCCTGTATCTTCGATTGTGACATGCAGCTCATACTCTCCCGAGGGCTGCTCATAGCCGACGACGCGGACAAGAACACTGCCCTGCTCGGTGAACTTGACGGCATTGCCCAGAAGGTTTGTCAAAACCTGCCGGATACGACCGGGATCCATGATAAATCGCGTCGGCATGAACAGATCGTAATCCACCAGAAGCTTGACGCCCTTGTCTTTCGCGCTGGCCTGCAGCAGCACCAGAAGCTCGTGGATACAACGCTCCAGATCAAAGGGCTCGGGGTAAAGCTGTAGCCGCTCGGCTTCAATTTTCGAATAGTCGAGGACATCGTTGATGATGGTCAGCAGCGCCTCGCCCGACGAGCGGATGGTCTCGGCAAACAGGCGTTGATCCTCGTTCAGATCGGTGTCGTTCAGGAGTTCCGCCATGCCGATTACCCCGTTCATCGGGGTGCGGATCTCGTGGCTCATATTCGCAAGGAAGGCGGATTTCGCGCGGCTGGCGGCTTCGGCACGATCACGGGCTTCACGTAGCTCATTCTCGCGTTCGATCATATGGGTGATGTCTTGTGACAGGCAGACGAGATCGCCGTCGCTGCCCCAGCGGTCGATCAGCTTGATATGGCGCCCGCCGCGGGTTTCAAGGATGAAGGGCTCGATCTGGTCGCGGCGGATGCGTGCGATCATCTCGTGTTGCCAGTCCAGCGGATCGCGTCCGCCAAGATCGACCAGCCCGCGCGAGGCGACAAGCTGCAAGACCTCGGCGTAGGATATGCCGGGGTTCAGTTCGATCTCGCTTTTAAAAAACCGCAGATAGGCCTTGTTTGCGACGATCAGGCACAGATCGGAATCATAAACCGCAAAGCCGTCCTGCACGGTCTCGAGCGCATCCCACAGGCGTCGCCGCGCGATCATCGCCATCGAATGCGCGCGTTCCAGATCGCCGCGCACGCGTGTATTCTCGCCCTTGAGCGTCTCGGCCTCGTTCATGGCGCGGGCGAGGCCGTGGCGCTGTTCTTCAAGCTGCGTGGAAAGAGCGCGCGCATGCTGCGCGAGCTTTTGGTTCGCCGCGAACAATTCCTGCTTTTTCTGGTCCAGAAGCCGCTCCGCCGCGAGGCGGGCGCGGCGTTCCTGGGCTAGCTTGTCAGCTAAAGTCGAGGACATACTCGCAACACCTGGGCCTGATCTCTTTGACCGGAGCATAGGCTGGACGGGGTGAATTAACCCTTAATCCGGCCAAATTTTGTGTTGCTTTTCCTGCGGCGCAGGAGGGTGTCAGATCCGCTCGATTGCGACAGCGATCCCTTGGCCGCCGCCGATGCACATGGTCATAAGCGCGCGCTTTCCGCCTGTGCGTTCAAGGGCATACATCGCTTTGACCGTCAGCATCGCACCGGTGGCGCCGACCGGATGGCCAAGGGCAATCGCGCCGCCATCAGGGTTAACCTTCGCAGGATCAAGGCCAAGCTCTTTCGTCACAGCCAAGGCTTGCGCGGCGAAGGCCTCATTCGATTCGATGATGTCGAAGTCGTCCACGCCAAGACCCGTCTTCTTGCACAACGCCTGAACCGCCGGGATCGGGCCGATGCCCATAACCTCGGGGCGCACGCCCGCGACGGCATAGCCAAGGATACGCGCGCGAGGTGTCAGGCCGGCGGCACGCGCGGCACTTTCGCGCGCCAGAACCACGGCGGCGGCACCGTCGTTGATGCCGCTCGCGTTGCCCGCCGTGACAGACCCGTCCCTGCGGAAGGCCGGTTTCAGCTTGGCCAGACCTTCGAGCGTCGTTTCCTTGGGGTGCTCGTCGGTATCGACGGTTTGCACGCCCTTGCGGGTCTTGATCTCGACGGGGACGATCTCTGCCTTGAAGTGGCCTGCCTCGATTGCGGCTTTGGCGCGACGCTGGCTTTCAAGGGCGAAGGCGTCCTGCTCCTCACGGGTGATGGTGTGCTCTTCGGCAACATTTTCAGCGGTGACACCCATATGACCCGTGCCGAAGGGACACGAGAGTGCGCCGATCATCATGTCGACCATGCGCGTATCACCCATCTTCTGCCCGAAGCGCCCCGATTGCAGGATGTGCGGCGAACGGCTCATGCAGTCCGCGCCGCCCGCGAGCGCGAAGTCTGCGTCGCCAAGAGTGATCGACTGCGCCATCGAGACAATCGCCTGAAGCCCCGAGCCGCACAGCCGGTTCACGTTCATCGCAGACGTGCCCACCGGAACGCCAGCATCGACCGAGGCCACACGCGAGAGATACATATCGCGCGGCTCGGTGTTGATGATATGGCCAAAGGCGACCTGCTCGATTTTGTCCGCAGGCAGGCCCGAACGGGAGATGGCCTCACGCGCGGCGATGGTGGCCAGTTCGATCGGGGAAAGGGCCGAAAGCGCCCCTCCGAAAGTGCCAATCGGCGTGCGCGCGCCAGCAAGAATAACGATGTCGGTCATGGGATCCTCCCTGAAGCGAGATTTGGCATCACGCTACGGCAGGTGGCGCCATGCGCGCCAGTTCCCCGAGGTCAAGTGACGGAACGTCACGGCACGGGACGTAACGGCACACGGCCCGAGGGGGTCAGTTGCCATGCCGCGCGCCCCTCGATCACGGCGGCGGTGACAGGGCCACCATATCCGGCGCGGGTATCGAGGTTCAGGCGGTTGCCGTAATGCGTGGCCTCGTCAACCGGAGTGTGGCCGTGCACGACCAAAGCCCCGTGGTCGCGCAGGTCGTCATGGAAAGGTTGGCGGATCCAGAGGAGGTCTTCCTCGCTCTGATCTGCAAGCGCAATACCGGGGCGAACGCCAGCATGGACGAACAGCGCGTCCCCACGTTGATGGTAAAGCGGCAAGGCTGCAATCCAGTCCTGATGCTCCTGCGGAACCGCAAGCACTGCATCCGCGTGAATATCGTCCAGCGGGCGATCTTCGGCCGCATCCACGCCATAGCTGGCCAGGGTCGTATGCCCGCCGATGTTCTTCCATGTATAAGGCAGCGGGCGGCTCAGGCCCGGATCGGGAGTATGCGGATCGGCCAGAAAGCCCAGAAGCATCCGGTCGTGATTGCCCTTGATGACCTGCCACGGCTCGCCCGCCGCCTGCCCCTGCATCAACAGGTCGATCACCCCGCGCGAGTCCGGCCCTCGGTCGATCAGGTCGCCAAGATGGATAACCGGCGTAGATGGCTCGCCATTCTGCGCGCGGTCCTGCGCGATCAGGTCATGGGCAAGCCGTAGCTTGTCGAGATGCCCGTGAATATCGCCAATGGCATAGGTGATGGTCATAAGTTCGAACCTAAAGGGGCTGTGTAAAAAGGCAATGCCGCAAACGCAAAACCCCGGCCGCTGGGGCCGGGGTTTCGGTGGAATATTTCTGCTCGATCAGAGCTGGAACTCAAGCGCCTTGACCTGCTGGAACATGCCGGTCGCGCGCAGCTCGTTTGCGACGTCCGGGTTCAGCGGGCTGTCGAGATAGGCAATTGCGATAGCCTGACCGCCAGCCGCTGCGCGACCAAGGGTAAAGTTCGCAAGGTTCACCTCGTGCTGGCCCAGCAGGGTGCCGAGCTTGCCGATGATGCCCGGAACGTCGGCATTGGTGGTGTAGAGCATGTGCTCGCCCACTTCGGCGTCGATGTTGATGCCCTTGATCTGGATGAAGCGCGGTTTGCCATCCGAGAAGCAGGTGCCAGCGATCGAACGTTCCAGCGACTCGGTGACAACGGTCACTTTGATATAGCCGTCGAACACGCCCGACTTGTCTTGCGAGGTGGTCGAGATCTGGATGCCGCGCTCTTTCGCGACAACCGGAGCCGAAACCATGTTCATATCGGGCTGCGACGCCTTCATGATGCCAGCCACAACTGCCGCATCCAGCGCCTTGAGGTTCATGCCTGCAACCTGACCGTCATAGGTGATGTTGATCGCTTTGATCGCATCGTCGGTCATCTGGCCGATGAACGAGCCAAGGTGCTGCGCAAGTTTCACCCACGGACCCATCGTCTTGGCTTCTTCGGCGGTCATCGAGGGCATGTTGAGCGCGTTCTCGACAGCGCCGTCCAGCAGGTAGTTCGCCATCTGCTCGGCAACCTGAAGGGCCACGTTTTCCTGCGCTTCGGTGGTCGAGGCGCCAAGGTGCGGCGTGCAGACCACGTTCGGCAGGTTGAACAGCGGGTTTTCGACCGCAGGTTCAACCGAGAACACGTCGAAGGCTGCGCCAGCAACATGGCCCGATTTCAGCATCTCGGCCAGCGCCTCTTCGTCAACCAGACCGCCACGGGCGCAGTTGATGATGCGCACGCCCTTCTTGGTTTTCGCAAGGTTCTCGCGCGAGAGGATGTTGCGGGTCGAATCCGTCAGCGGCACGTGCAGGGTGATGAAATCGGCGCGCTTGAGCAGGTCTTCCAGCTCGACTTTCTCGACGCCCATTTTCTCGGCCTTTTCGGGCGAGAGGAAGGGGTCGAACGCGATGACCTTCATCTTCAGGCCGCGGGCGCGGTCGCACACGATGCCGCCGATGTTGCCAGCGCCGATCACGCCAAGGGTTTTCGCGGTCAGCTCGACACCCATGAACTTCGACTTTTCCCATTTGCCCGCATGGGTCGAGGCCGAGGCCTCGGGGATCTGGCGCGCAACGGAGAACATCATCGCAATCGCGTGCTCGGCGGTGGTGATCATGTTGCCGAACGGCGTGTTCATCACGATCACGCCTTTTTTCGATGCGGCCTCTTTGTCGACGTTGTCGGTGCCGATACCGGCGCGGCCAACGACCTTGAGGTTGGTCGCGTTTTCCAGAAGTTTCGCGGTGACCTTGGTCGCCGAACGGATGGCGAGGCCATCGTATTTGCCGATTTCAGCGGCCAGCGCGTCTTTGTCTTTGCCGAGTTCCGGGCGGAAGTCGACTTCGATGCCGCGGTCGCGGAAGATCTGAACTGCGGTTTCCGAAAGCTTGTCGGATACAAGAACCTTGGGGGCCATGACTGGGCTCCTCTCTGATTTGAATGTCTGGGAAGGGACGGGCCTTGGGCGGCCCGTCGATCAGTCTTGGATCAGGCTTGCGCCGCGATCTCGGCCTCGAAGGCGTATTCGAGCCAGGGCAGCAGAGCCTCGACATCGGCGGTCTCGACGGTCGAACCCGCCCAGATGCGCAGACCGGCAGGCGCATCGCGATAAGCGCCGACGTCCAGAGCAACGCCCTCTTTTTCAAGGCGCTTGGCAACGGCCTTGGCGAATGCTGCGCCGTCTTTGATGCGCGCGTCGGTGAACTTCAGGCAGACGCTGGTGGTCGAGGCCGTCGCCGCATCATTGGCGAGGTTCGCGATCCACGGTTTTGCGGCGCAGAAGTCCCAGATTGCCTGTGCGTTGGCGGCGGCGCGGCCCACAAGACCTTTCAGCCCGCCGACCGATTTCGCCCAGTCAAGCGCGACAAGATAGTCTTCGACGCAGAGCATCGAGGGCGTGTTGATCGTTTCGCCGACAAAGATGCCTTCGATCAGCTTGCCGCCCTTGGTCATGCGGAAGATTTTCGGCAGCGGCCATGCGGGGGTGTAGCTTTCCAGACGCTCGACCGCGCGGGGCGACAGGACGATGACGCCGTGGCCACCTTCGCCGCCCAGAACCTTCTGCCACGAGAAGGTCGTCACATCGAGCTTGTCCCAGGGCAGGTCCATCGCAAAGGCCGCCGAGGTCGCGTCACAGATGGTCAGGCCTTCGCGGTCCGCCGGGATCGCATCGCCGTTCGGCAGGCGCACGCCCGAGGTGGTGCCGTTCCAGGTGAAGACGACGTCCGTGTTGAAATCGACGGTCGCGAAATCGACGATGTCGCCGTATTCGGCCTTTTTCACATCGGCGTCGAGCTTGAGCTGTTTCACAACATCAGTGACCCAGCCAGCGCCGAAGGATTCCCATGCGCACATGGTGACCTTGCGGGCACCCAGCAGCGACCAGAGCGCCATTTCGACAGCGCCGGTATCAGAGGCGGGGACGATGCCGATGCGGTAATCCGCCGGCACGCCAAGAATTTCACGAGTGGTCTCGATCGCCTCTTTCAGCTTCGCTTTGCCAACGGCAGCGCGGTGCGAGCGGCCCAAGGGCGCGTCGGCAAGCATATCGAGGGAGAAACCGGGGATCTTCGTGCAGGGGCCCGAAGAGAAGCGCGGATTAGCCGGACGCGCAGCCGGAGCTTGAATAGCCATTTCTGGTATCCTTCCAGATATATGCCCTTCGTTGGGGAAGGGTGTCCCGTCGCCGCAAATACGCGGGCTTCTGCTCTGGCGCAAGAGGAAAAACTGATCTAAAGCGCCTATTCAGAGCTTTTTTGCGACATGCGCCCGAGGAGGCCATCTATGTATATCGCCACGCTTCTTGCTTCGCCGCTCAAGGCCGATCTGGATGCTACCACCGTGGAATCGCTGCGAAATGCATGGGGCGGGGGCGAGGCGACATGGCTCAACCCGAATGTCGCGGCCGAGTTCGCGATTGAGCAGATCCCCTCGAACCGCTGGGATGTCTGGGAAGGGCTGCAAGGGCTTGGCTTCGATCTGGTGGTGCAGCCCGAATCAGGGCGCAAAAAGAAGATGCTGCTGGCGGATATGGACTCGACCATGATCCAGCAGGAATGCATCGACGAATTGGCCGATGTGGCGGGTGTGGGTGCGCAGGTCGCGGCGATTACCGCACGCGCGATGAATGGTGAACTGGATTTCGAAGGCGCGCTGACCGAGCGTCTGGGCCTGTTGACCGGCCTGTCTGATAGCGTGATCGCCAAGGTGATCGCTGACCGCATCACCTTCATGCCGGGTGGCCATGACCTTCTGCGCACGATGAAGGCAAATGGCGCCTATTGCGCGCTGGTTTCGGGCGGGTTTACTGCGTTCACCGGCTATGTCGCGGAAACGCTCGGGTTCGATGAAAACCGCGCGAATGTGTTGGGGATCGAGGGCGGCAAGCTGACGGGTATTCCCGTGCGTCCGATCCTTGGGCGTGAGGCAAAGGTGCAGGCGCTTGAGGAAATCTCGGCGCGCCTTGGCATCGGCCATGGTGACGTGATGGCCGTGGGCGACGGCGCGAACGACCTTGGGATGCTGGGACTGGCGGGCGCGGGTGTGGCGCTGCACGCCAAACCCTCGGTCGCGGCGCAATGCGATATTCGCATCAACAACGGTGACCTGTCGGCGCTTTTGTATATTCAAGGCTATTCGGTCGAGGATTTCGCCTGAAGCGGCTGGCCTGCGCGCCAGACCTGCTGCAAGTCCCAGTGGTCCGACAGAAGAACGAAATCGGCGGGGCCGCCCTGTGAAAGGGTGCCTGCCTGAACGCCCACGATCTGCGCAGGGATGCGGCTTGCCATCGCAAGCGCGCGCTCGGGCGCGATGCCCACGACCTCGATCATGAATTTCACCGCTTGCGGCAGGGAAAGGTCCGCGCCCGCCAGCGTTCCGTCCGCAAGGCGCAGCGCGCGGTCCTTGCGTTCGATCATCCGCCCGCCAAGGGTGAAGCAGGTCGCCTCGCTGCCCGCAACGGCCATCGCGTCCGACACAAGGTAGACCTCGCCCTCGCGCTTTGCGGCCAGAGCAAGGCGGATGCTTTCCGCGTGCACATGCACCCCATCCGCGATCAGCCCGACATGGAACGGCAAAGACAGCGCAGCCCCCACCAGCCCCGGCTCGCGCGAGGTGAACTGGCTCATCGCGTTGAACAGATGGGTGACGCCGCGCGCGCCTGCCGTATGGGCCGCGCGTGCCTGTGAAAGTGTGCAATCTGCGTGTCCAAGGCTGATGAATATCCCCGCGCGCTCCAGCGCCTCGATCTGCTGGAGTGTCACAGCCGCAGGCGCGACCGTCACGAAAAGAGCGGGCAGTCCGGCCTTGGCTTCCAGCAAAATCTCAAGGTCTTCGTCCATCATCGGGCGAATGAGCGAGGCATCATGCGCCCCGTTCCGGCGAATGTCGAGGTGCGGGCCTTCAAGGTGCAGCCCCAGAAACCCCGGCACCCGCCCGACCGAGGCGACGCCCGCTGCAAGAACCGAGCGCGTTGCTGCAGGGGTGTCGGTGATCAGGGTCGGCAGGATCGAGGTTGCGCCAAGGCGCGCGTGAGCCTCGCAGATCGTGGCGATTTCCGCGACGCCAGCGGTGCCATCCAGCATGATCCCGCCGCCGCCATTGACTTGCAGATCGACAAATCCGGGCGCGATCACGCCGCCAGCCAGTGCCACGCGTGGCCCGTCGGGCGCGGCAGAGGCGGGGACGATGGCACTGACCGCTCCGTCTTCGATCACAAGCGCGCGGTTGTCATGCAGGGCCGTGCCGTCAAATATCCGCGCGCCGGTGTAGATCAGTCGGTCCATGTGCTCTCCTGCTGCGCCATCCACAGCGCCCCGTCCAGCGATGTGCCATGCGGCGCGCGCCTTGGCCAGTCGTCCATCGCCAGCCGCGCGCCAAGTCCGCCCAGCCAGACGACCGGATGCTGCGCGCCTTGCGGCTGCAGATGCTCGATCGCCGCGCGAATTTCGGCGCGTGCAGCGGCCAGAACGGCCAGCGCGGCGGGGTCGGTCGTGTCAAAGACCTGCGGCGCCAGCGCGGCCCAGTCGGCAGGCGTGGCGCGCAGACTGAAGGCAACAAGGCCCGCGCTGCCGTCCAGATCATGCGTTAGCCGGTTCAAAAGGGGCGTTCGTTCAAAGCGGCCATCAAGCGCGCGCGCCGCAAGGGCTACCAGCGCATGACCGATCCACGCCCCTGATCCCTCGTCGCCAAGGCGCAGCCCCCAGCCTCCGGTGCTGATGATTTCGCCGCCGATCTGGCGGGCAAAAGCGGACCCTGTGCCAATTGCCGCGACAATCCCGTCGGCCTCGCGCAAGGCGCCCCGAACCGAGGTGGTGACATCCTGAACGACGCGCGCCCGAAACGGCAGCGCGGCCTCCAGCCGTGGCCCTGCGCCCGACAGGTTGGCTCCCGCAAGCCCCAGCACCGCGTGGACCTCTGCCCTCGCCGGAATGGAAAGCCCTGCAATCGCCCGCGTTATGTTGGCCAAAGCCGCGTCGAAATCCGAGGCGATATTCGCTGGCCCTGCCTGCGCTTCGGCCAGTGTCGCGCCCTTGGCGTCAGCCAGCCGCGCGCGGCATCCTGTGCCGCCTCCATCAAGCCCGAGATAGAGCATCAGCCTCGCCCCCTGTTTCGTGCCAGAATGCCAAAGCCCGCGCGCAGTTAAAAGAGGTATCACGATAACGAGAACGGATAGACTATGGTGAAACACTCGGCCTATTTTGCGCGTAGTTATAACGGGAGGCACGTTAAAGACTTGCGAAAACCGATCCTTTTCATAGCGCTTGCGGGGCTGGCGATCGTCGCGGCGGGGTTGGTGGCTGGTCCCGACCTTGAGCGGCTGCGCGAGGTGCGCGCGGCGCTGGCGCTTTGGCAAGAGGCTCATCCGGGGGTTTTGCCCGCGGCGTTCTTTGCCGTCTATGTCGCAAGTGCTGCGTTGTCGCTGCCGTTTGCGGTGTGGCTGACGCTTCTGGGGGCGGCGCTGTTCGGGTTTTGGCAGGGACTTTTGCTGGTGTCTTTCGCCTCGTCGATCGGGGCAGGGCTGGCGTTTCTGGCGGCGCGGTATCTGATGCGCGACTGGGTGGCGGGGCGCATCGGCGGGCGTCTGGCTGCGATCCGCGACGGGGTCGGGCGAGATGGCGCCTTTTACCTGTTCTCGCTGCGGCTTATTCCGGTGGTGCCGTTCTTTGTAATCAATCTGGCCTTTGGCCTGACTGCGATGCCGCTGGCGCGGTTCTATGCCGTTTCGCAGATCGGCATGTTGCCGGGCACCGCCGTCTACGTGGCCGCAGGTGCCCAGCTTGGTCAGTTGCAAAGCCTGTCGGGGATTGTTTCGCCCGGGTTGCTGGCGACGCTTGTGGCCTTGGGCGTTTTCCCTTGGGTGGCGCGATGGGGGGTGGCGCTGGCGCGGCGGCGGCGGGCCTTGCGCGGTTTCACCCGCCCGCAGCGGTTCGACCGCAATCTAATCGTAATCGGTGCAGGTGCGGCGGGGTTGGTGGCGGCCTATGTCGCGGCGGCGGCGAAGGCGAAAATTACGCTGATCGAGCAGGACAGGATGGGCGGCGATTGTCTGAATACAGGCTGTGTTCCGTCAAAAGCGCTGATCGCCTCGGCGCGCGCGGTGGCGGAGGCGCGTCGCGCCCATGTGCTTGGGGTGGATACTGCGCCGCAAGTCGATTTCCCGCGTGTCATGGCGCGGGTCCGCAAGGTGATCGAGGCGATTGCGCCGAATGATTCCGTCGCGCGCTATGAAGGTCTGGGGGTCGAGGTGCTGCGCGGGCAGGCGCGGCTTGTCGATCCGTGGACGGTTGAAATCGGTGCGCAGCGCCTGACCGCGCGGGCGATTGTTCTGGCCACAGGGGCGGCCCCGTTCATTCCCGATCTGGCGGGGATCGAAGGTGTCGATCCGCTGACCTCGGAAACGGTATGGGATTACCTTGCGGGGCTGGAGGCGCCGCCGCGCCGGTTGCTGGTGCTTGGCGGTGGGCCGATAGGCTGCGAGCTGGCGCAGGCGCTTGCGCTTCTGGGGGCGGGGGTGACGCTCTTGGAGGCGGGCGAGCGGCTTTTGCCGCGTGAAGAACCCGAGGTTTCCGACGCCATCCATGCCGCGCTTGAGCGTGACGGGGTGGAGGTGCGTCTGTCTGCGAAGGCGGTGGAATTTGGCGCCGACGGCGGCAAATGGGTCGCGCTGGAGGATGGCTCGCGGTTGCCCTTCGATGCGCTGCTGGTCGCGGTCGGCCGGAAGGCGCGGCTGGAAGGCTTTGGTCTGCGCGAGCTTGGTATCCCCGCCGCCCGCGTGATCGAGACCGACGCCTATCTGCAAACACTGATGCCGCATATTTACGCGGCGGGGGATGTGGCGGGGCCGCTGCAACTGACGAACGCGGCGGGGCATCAGGGCTGGATCGCGGCGGCGAATGCACTGGCTGCGCCGTTCTGGCGCTTCAAGGCCCATGCTGCGCCGATCCCGGCGGCTATTTTCTCCACGCCCGAGGTTGCGCGTGTCGGGCTGACCGAACCGCAGGCGGAGGCGTGTGAGACGGTGGTCTATCCGCTGGCCGATCTGGACCGCGCGATTGCCGAGGGCCGGACCGAGGGCTTTGTGAAAGTGATTACTCCGAAAGGCTCGGACAGGATTTTGGGCGTCACCGTTCTGGGCGCCAATGCGTCCGAGGTGCTGGCCGAGTTTACGCTGGCGATGCGGCACGGGCTTGGTTTGGGGAAAATCCTTGCGACGCCGCATATCTATCCAGGCTGGTCCGAGGCCGCGAAAAACGCCTCGGGTCGCTGGAAGCAAGGCCATGTCAGCCCGCGCCTCTTGCGTCTGGCTGAACGCTTTATGACATGGAGGCGCGGATGATCGACGCGCGTTTGCTGCCCCTTCAGCGGCGGTTGCTGTCGCCTCTGGCGCGAGGGTTCGCGCGCGCACGAGTGCAGCCCGATCATATGACGATTGCGGGTTTTTTGCTGGGAATTCTGGCGGTGCCTGCGCTGGCGGCGGGGCAATTCGGGCTGGCGCTTGGCCTGATCTTGCTAAACCGGCTGGCCGATGGTCTGGATGGCGCCATTGCGCGCCAGACGCGGGCGACGGATCGCGGGGCGTTTCTGGATATTGCGCTTGATTTCGTGTTCTACGCGCTGATCCCCTTGGGGTTTGCGCTGGCTGATCCGGCGCAAAACGCGCTTGCGGCAGCAGTTCTGATCGCGGCCTTTGTTGGCACCGGATCAAGCTTTCTGGCCTTTGCGGCGATAGCGGCCAAACGCGGGATGCGCGCGGATGCCTACCCGACAAAGGGCATCTATTACCTTGGTGGTCTCACCGAAGGCACCGAGACTATCGCCTTCTTCATCGCGATTTGCCTGTGGCCTGCGGCGTTTGTGCCGCTGGCCTATGTCTTTTCTGCGGCCTGTGCCGTGACGACCCTGACCCGTTGGTATATCGGCTGGCGGGCCTTTGCCGGAGAGATGGAATGAAACTGATCCTTGCCGCGTTTTTGTTGGGTGCGACCCCTGCCATGGCCGATTGGGCCGAGACCTTGGCCGAGGCGCGCGGCCAGACGGTCTATTGGAATGCGTGGGGGGGCGATCCGCGCACCAATGCGTTCATCGAGTGGGTGTCCGCGCGGACTGAGGCCGAGTTCGGCGTCTCCGTCCAGCAGGTCAAGCTGTCTGACACCGCCGAGGCCGTCGCGCGGGTGCGGGCCGAAAAGGCGGCAGGGCAGATCGAGGGTGGCGCGGTGGACCTTGTCTGGATCAACGGGCCGAATTTCATGGCGATGAAAGACGAGGCTTTGCTGCATGGCCCCTTTGTCGCCGGATTGCCGAATGCGGCGGGGGTGGACCTGAGCGAAGGGGCGGCAGCGACGCTTGATTTCACGGTTCCGGTCGAGGGGATGGAGGCGCCCTGGCGGCTGGCCAAATTCGTCTTTGCCCATGATAGTGCGCGCGCGCCCGAGCCGCCGCGCTCGATGGCGGGGTTTGTCGATTGGGCCAAGGCGCATCCCGGGCGGATGACGCACCCGAACCCGGCCAATTTCATGGGCGCAACCTTTCTGAAACAGGCTTTGGTTGAACTGGCGCCGGACAGGGCGGCTCTTGCGGCGCCCGCCACGGATGCGGCGTTCGGGGCACAAACCGCGCCCCTTTGGCAATGGTATGATGCGCTCCGTCCGCATCTGTGGCGTGAAGGCGCGGCCTACCCCGAGAACGAATCCGTGCAGGCGCAGCTTCTGAACGATGGCGAGGTCGATATTGCGATGTTCTTCGATCCGGCGGCCCCTGCGGCGCTGATCGCGCAAGGTGTCTTGCCCGAAACCGTGCGGGTTTTCGTGCCCGATGCGGGGACGATCGGGAACATCTCGTTCGTAGCGATCCCCTTTGACGCGGCGCATCGCGCAGGCGCCGAGGTGGTGGCGAATTTCCTGCTCTCGCCCGAGGCACAGGCGCAAATGCAGAATATCGAGGTCTTGGGCAGCTATTCGGTGCTGGACCCAGCGCGCCTTGATGATGCGGCGAAGGCGGCCTTTGCGGCCCTGCCAACAGCGCCAGCCTTGCCGCGCCTCGAGGATTTGGGCGCGACCCTGCCCGAGCCGCACCCGAGCTGGATGACCCGCCTGACCGAGGAATGGGCAAAGCGCTACACGCCATGATCTGGCTGCGCCTGCTGCTTGCGGGGGGGATTGTCGCGCCGGTCCTTGCGGGGCTGGTGCTGACCTTGGCGATGGCGCTGCGCCCCGAGGCATCGGGCTTTGCTGTGGCAGGCATTGCGACCTCGCTCCGCCTGACGCTGGTGACGGGTGTGGGCGCGACGCTTTTGTCGGTGGGTCTTTCGGTGCCGCTGTCGCTGTGGCTGTTGCCGAAAGCGCGGGCGCGGGCGTGGCTCGCGCCATTTCTGGCGGTGCCCCATGCGACGCTGGCGCTTGGGCTGGCGTTTCTGATCGCGCCCTCGGGGTGGTTGGTGCGGCTGGTGTGGCCGCTTGATCTGCCGCCCGCGATTGTGACGGTGGGCGACCCGTGGGGGCTGTCATTGATGCTGGGGCTGGTCCTGAAAGAAGTGCCGTTCCTGACGCTGGTCAC
Organism: Pseudothioclava alba; assembly: GCF_033100795.1. Taxonomy (NCBI): domain Bacteria; kingdom Pseudomonadati; phylum Pseudomonadota; class Alphaproteobacteria; order Rhodobacterales; family Paracoccaceae; genus Pseudothioclava; species Pseudothioclava alba. The sequence goes on along the minus strand of NZ_JAWLVI010000003.1, from coordinate 342,610 downwards.
ACTGGCGGCGGCGGCGCAGCACCTGCTTGAGGCGCATTTCGCGGCGGGGCAGAGCCTTGGATATCCGCGCAGCCAGATCTGGCGACAGGTGGTTTGGCCGATGCTTTACCCCGCCCTGAGATTGCCGGTTTTCATCACGCTCGCATTTTCGCTGTCGGTGGTGGATATGGCGCTGCTGCTTGGCCCCTCGCACCCGCCAACGCTGGCCGTGCAGATTTTGCGCCTGTTCACGGCGACCGATCCTGACGCGCGGTTCGCGGCGGCGCGGCTGGCGATCGGGCTTTTGCTGGTGACGGGCGGGGCGGTGGCTGTATGGCGGGGGGCCGAGGTTGTGACCGCACGCCTTTTGCTGAACCGTCTGCGCAAGGGGATGCGACGGGTGCCGCGTGGCGCGGGCGGTGCGGCCATCGGAGTATCGGGGCTGATACTTGGCGGGGCGGCCGTTCTGGTGCTGGCGCTGTGGTCGGTCGCGCGGCGCTGGCCCTTTCCGGCGGTGCTGCCTGAACAGATGACCTTCGTGGGCTGGCAGCAGCTTGTATGGGCGCAAACCGCCGGAGAGACCCTGCTGATCGGGCTTGCCGCAACCGTGATCTCCCTTGTGCTGGCACTGATCTGGCTGGAGGCCGAAGACCGGTCTGGCTCGCGGATGCGTGGCGGTGCTCTGATCGTTATTACCCCGCTGCTGCTGCCGCAAATATCTTTCCTACAAGGCGTCGCGCAGGGCTTTCTGTGGTTGGGCGTTCCGGCGGGGCGTATGGCAGTGATCTGGGCCGAGATCCTGTTTGTCTTTCCCTATGTGATGATCGCGATCACTGGCCCGTGGCGGGCGATGGACGCGCAGCAATTGGCTGCGGCTGCAAGCCTTGGCGCGGGGCCGATGCGGCGCTTCTGGCGGGTCAAGCTGTCCCTGATGCTGCGCCCTTTGCTAACGGCAGCGGCGATCGGCTTCGCGGTTTCCTGCGCGCAGTTTCTGGCCGTGCTTCTGCCCGGCGCGGGGCGGGTCCAGACGCTTGCGACCGAGGCGGTCGCATTGGCATCTGGCGCCGATCGCAGGCTCTCTGCGCTTTACGGGCTTGTGCTGGCCCTGCTGCCGCTGCTGGCCTATGGTCTGGCCTTGGGCGTTCCGGCGTGGGTCCATCGCGATCGGCGCGGCATGAGGGGGGAGCGATGAGCCTTGATCTGGTCGATGTCACGGTTGCGCCGTCGGGTGGGGCGTCGCTGTTCGCGCCGGTTTCGGCCAGTGTCAGGGCGGGCCAATGCCTGTGCCTCATCGGGCCTTCGGGGCGCGGAAAATCGACGCTTCTGTCGATGATCGGCGGGCATTTGCCGCGTGGGCTGACCGGAGCGGGGCAGGTTGTTTTGAACGGGCGGAGCCTCGTGCCCCTACCTGCCGAGGCACGCCGCGTCGGACTGCTGTTTCAGGATGCGCCGTTGTTTCCGCACCTAAGCGTGGGCGACAATCTGGCCTTCGGTTTGGCGGGACATGTGTCGGGGCGGTCTGCACGGCGTGCGGCGATTTCGGACGCATTGTCGCAGGCGGGGCTGACGGGGTTCGAGACCCGTGACCCCGCGACGCTTTCGGGGGGCCAAAGGGTGCGTGTGGCCCTGATGCGCGCGCTTCTGGCAGAACCGGAGGCGGTTTTGCTTGATGAGCCGTTTTCTCGTCTGGATGTCGCATTGCGGGCCGAAATCCGTTCGTTCCTGCTGGCCCATATCCGCGCGCGGGGGATTCCGGCGGTGCTTGTCAGCCACGATCCCGAGGACGCCGATGTCGCGGATCACGTCCTGACGCTTGCTCCGTGGGGCGCGAGCCAGTAACACACTGTCCAAGGCATCGGGACGAGTAGATGAATTGGTCAGATTTTGCGCCTGAGCGCGAGAGCTCTTTCACGGGTATAAACTGGTGGCGTCGCAGCCTTTCGGGGCTTGCGGTGGGGCTGATTCTGGCGGGATGTGTTGCGCCGGAGATGCCGCGCATGAGCCTTCTGTCGCGACCGGCGCAGCCCAAGGCGCTTGTCGCCAATGGCGCGGTTACACTCGCCGCTCCGCGTGGCTTTTGCATCGACCAGAAAACCCTGCGCGACGATGCCGATGGGATATTCGTTCTCTTCGGCCATTGCGCCGCGATGAGCGGTGATCCCGACCGCGCCAAGCCGTCCGAGGCGGTGTTGCTGAGCGGAACCTTCAGCGCGGATACGTCAGCGACGGGTGGTCCCGATCAGATGCGGCTGGTTGCAGAGTTCTTTGCTTCTGAATTGGGGCGCGCGGCGCTGGCCCGCTCGGGGCGGGCCGAAGATGTGACGGTTGCGCATGAAAACCTTGAGGGCAATCTGCTGATCCTGAAGGTGACGGATGCGTCCCCGCTGACCGATGTTGCGCGCTCGCATAGCTACTGGCGCGGGGTTTCGATGATCGGAGGGCGGATGAGTTCGCTCAGTGTCATGCCGCTTAAGGATGGCGCCGTATCGGATGCGGCCCAGCAGGATTTGCTGCGCCAGTTCGCTCAGGCTTTGCTGGACGCAAACTAGGGCGCCAAGGCCGATCCGGGCGGCAAATATCTTGAAAGCGCGAAAAAAATTCCGGTTTGCGGAGGAGTTAACCTTTGCGAAGGGAAAGCGATGCCAGTAATTATTTCCTAGGCAGGAACTAAAAGGCGATCATCGCCGTATCGTAATAATGTCAGTTAACAAGAGTTCATATCTCGACCGTTTTGCACAGGCCCGCTCGTTGAAGCGGTGGGAAGCCCTGGCAAAGCAGGCCGAAGCGCTGGATAATCACGCGCTGCGCGAGTTACGCGGTGACGCGCGCCATTTGCGCCGCGCGCTTGATAAGGTGCTGCATGTGGCGGACGGGCGGTTGCAATTGCCGCTGGTCGGGGCGGATGGAATCAACAAACCACTCGGGTGTGACTGGTCGTGGCGCCCGAAGCTCTGGAAGGGGCCGGTTTTCCCGCAAGGCGTTGCGGCGGCCGAGGCGCGCACGCGGATCGGTGACGAGGTGACGCTGTTTCACGATTGCAAGCTGTCCGAGCTGACGCTGCGCCAGATTCGCAACAGCCGCGCCGAGGATATTGCCCCATACGGGCTGCGGATGGATGTGTTCCGGTTTGACGGCTCGTTCCTGTCTTTGGTGCTTGATCTGCCCGAAGCTGGCGTGTCGGGGCTGAAGCTCAATCACCTGATCCGGCTGGATATGGTGGTCGAACTGGAAAAGCCGCTCGAGGTGTTCTGCCGCCTGAACGTGAAGCACGGTCCCAACACCGAACAACTGGTGCGCGAACTGCCGCAGTCGGGCGAGAGCTTTGTCGAGTTTGACCTCGCCTATACGAAAATGAACGAAAAGCGGGTCGAAAAGGCGTGGGTGGACCTGATTTTCGAGGGGCCGCAGATGAATCAGATCGTGCTGCGCGACCTGACTTTTGCGCGCCATCCGCGTGCGGAACTGTAGGAGGGGACGATGCTTGAGCTATCGCGAATTCGCGCAGGTATATGGGAAGGCGTGATCGTCGCGCCCAAAGCCCCCGAGATCGAGCTTGTCCACCTCGAACGCGTGTTGCCCGGCCTGGAGATTGGCGGAGGTGAGGGAAAATGGCAGGTCAGCGTGCCGATCCCCGCCGCGATCCTGTCGGACGGGGTGCAGACGATCCTGATCCGTGATGTGGCAGCGGGCGAAACAATCGGGCGTGTCTCGATTGTTGCGGGGCAGCCGCTGGACGAAGACCTGCGCGCCGAGATTGACCTTTTGCGCGCCGAGCTTGATCTGCTCAAGCGCGCGTTCCGGCGCCACTGCGTCGAGATATTGGGCTGACGGGGGGCAAGCCCCCGCTACAGGCGCGCGCCCAGACGGGTGCCTTGGTCGATCGCGCGCTTCGCGTCCAGTTCGCCCGCGACATCCGCGCCGCCAATAATGTGCACCTCACGGCCAGCCGCAATCATGGCATCGGCAAGGCTGCGTTCAGACAATTGCCCCGAACAAAGCACAACCGTATCGACCTCGATCAGAGTGGGATTTTCGCGCGCCTCCCCGAAGGAGATGTGCAGCCCCTCATCGGTGATCTTTTCGTAATTCACGCCGCCAACCATCTTGACCTGCTTGGCCTTGAGCGCCGCGCGGTGAATCCAGCCGGTCGTTTTGCCAAGGCGGCGGCCGGGGCGTTCGGGTTTGCGCTGCAACAGCGTGACCTGCCGCGCGGGAGGCTCGGGCGCGGGTTCGGCCAGACCGCCTGCGGTATCCAGCGGATCGCCCACACCCCATTCACGTTTCCACTCTTCCAGATCGAGCGTCGGGCTGTCGTTCACCGCCAGGAACTCGGCCACGTCGAAGCCGATACCGCCCGCGCCGACAATCGCGACGCGCGGGCCAGCGGTGACGCGCCCCGTCAGAATGTCGATATACGAGACGACCAGCCCGCCCTCGGTCGGAATTTGCGGATCGCGGGGGGTGACGCCGGTGGCGATGACCACTTCGTCGAAAGTGGCAAGGGTTTCGGAGGTGGCGCGTGTCGACAGCCGCAAGGTGACACCGGACTTGTCCAGCATCGTCGCGAACCAGTCGGTCAGGCCCACGAACTCCTCTTTGCCGGGGATGCGGCGCGCCATGCAAAGCTGCCCGCCGATCTGATCGGCCGCATCAAAGAGCGTCACGCTATGCCCGCGCGTTGCTGCCGTGATGGCTGCCGAACAGCCTGCTGGCCCCGCACCCACAACCGCGATCTGTTTGGGTTGCGCAGTCGGGGTGATCTCCAGCTCGGTCTCGTAACCCGCGCGCGGGTTCACAAGGCACGAACTGATCTTGCCTTGAAACGTATGATCCAGACACGCCTGATTGCACGCGATGCAGGGCGCGATCTCGTCGGTCCGCCCCGCAGCGGTCTTGTTAACGAACGCGGGATCAGCAAGGAAGGGCCGTGCAAGGCTGACCATATCGGCCTGACCCGAAGCGAGAATGCCCTCGGCCACATCGGGATGGTTGATCCGGTTGCAGGCGATCACGGGGATCGAGACCTCGGGCCGCAGCCGCGCGGTCAGCCACGCGAACGCCGCGCGCGGAACCGAGGTCGCGATGGTCGGCACGCGCGCCTCATGCCAGCCGATACCTGTGTTCAAAAGGGTTGCACCCGCCGCCTCGACCGCTTTGGCCAGCGTCACGACCTCGTCCCAGGTCGAGCCATCGGGGACGAGGTCGATCAGCGAGATACGGTAGATGATGATGAACTCCGGGCCGACGGCCTCGCGCACACGGCGCACGACCTCGACGGGCAGGCGCATACGGTTTTCGAAACTGCCGCCCCAGCGGTCCTCGCGTTTGTTGACATGACGCACAAGGAACTGGTTGAGGAAATACCCCTCGGAGCCCATCACCTCGACCCCGTCATATCCGGCTTCGCGCGCACGGGTCGCGGCGGTGACGATGTCTGCGATCTGCTTTTCGATGCCTGCCTCATCCAGCGCTTTCGGCGGGAAGGGCGAGATCGGTGATTTGATGGCCGAGGCCGATACGCATTCGGGACCAAAGGCATAGCGCCCCGCGTGCAGAATTTGCATCACGATGCGCCCGTGCGCCTGATGGACGCGCTCGGTGATGATGCGGTGGTTTGCGATGTCCTGATCCGAGAACAGCCCTGCCGCCCCCGGAAACACGCCGCCTTCGCGATTGGGAGCCATGCCGCCCGTCACCATCAGGCCGACGCCGCCGCGTGCACGCGCCGCATAGAACTCTGCCACGCGATTCCAGTCGCCGGTTTCTTCGAGATTGGTGTGCATCGACCCCATCAGCACGCGATTTTTCAGCGTCACATGACCCAGATCAAGCGGTGCAAGCATATGAGCATACTGGCCCATTCATTCCTCCCCGAAAGTGTTGGGGCCAGTGTGACCTGCGCGTAAACCCAAGTCACGCCGAACGCCGCGTCACGTCATTCCGGCACGGTCAACAATCGTTTCTTGCGGGGGATCAAGCGCGCAAATTCCCCCGTATTGTCCCCGCTTGGCCCCATTTGCGCCCGATTTTGCCGCGAAACCTTGTCTCAACCGGAAACGAAAAGTTACGACTTAAGGGGACGAAATGGATCGCCTGACTGAAATGGAAGCCTTTGCCACTGTCGTCGATCAGGGCGGGTTCACGGATGCCGCCAAGAAGATGGGGATTTCGAAATCGGCGGTATCAAAGCACGTCTCCTCGCTTGAGGCCCGTCTGGGTGCGCGGCTTTTGAACCGCACGACGCGGCGGGTTTCTCCGACTGAAATCGGGCTGGCCTATTATGACCGGGCGCGCCGTGTTCTGAACGACGCCGGAGAGGCCGATGCGCTTGTGACCTCGATGCAGATTGCGCCCTCGGGGCTGTTGCGGATCTCGGTTGCGACGGATTTCGGGGTGAACCTGCTGTCGCCTGTGCTGGGTGATTTCTTGCAGGAGTTTCCCGATATTACCGTGAACATGGTGCTGAATAACCGCTATGTCGAACTGATCTCGGAAGGCTTTGATATGGCGATCCGCGTGGGCGAGCTGGAGGACAGCACCCTGCGTGCGCGCAAACTGACCGAGACCTCGCGCCGGATGATTGCCGCGCCCTCTTATTTCGAAAAATACGGACGCCCGCAGAAGATCGACGATCTGAACGAGCATAAGCTTTTGCATTACTCGAACCAGTCGGCGGGGAATGTGTGGAAAATCACGGCGCCCTCTGGCGAGCGTCGTCAGGTGCGCTCGGCTGGCTGGCTGACGGTGAACGATGGCCAGTCGCTGTTGCATGCGGCGATTGCCGGGCTTGGCATCGCCTATCTGCCGTCATTCCTGTATGCGGATGCAATGAAGCAGGGGTTGGTCGAAGAGGCGATGCCCGAATTGCCGATGGAAACGCTTGGCATTTATGCGGTCTATCCTCCCGGCCGCTTTACCCAACCCAAGGTCCGTGCCTTCATTGATTTCCTGGCCTATACCTTCGCCGAGAAGGGGCCGGACAACTGGTAAGCAAGTTTTCTCCCCTGCGGTAGGCTCCGCCCTTACCGCCAACTTTGGGTCGAGGTGAGAACCACTTCGACCCTTCTGTTTTGGTCGCGCCCTTCGGGGGTCAGGTTGCTTGCGCGCGGCGAGAGCCATCCCGCGCCCTCGGCGGTGATCTGTGCCGAAGGGGCGCCGTAATCCGCGACCAGCTTGTCGCGCACGGCTTCGGCGCGGCGTTTCGAAAGCGCGATATTCCCCTCAAGGCTGCCTTCGGAATCGGTATGCCCGACCAGCGAGATCTGTGCCTGCGGGTTGGCTTGCAAATAGGTCGCCAGCGCTTTCAGCGAGGCAATGTCGGTGCCGTTCAGGGTCGCCTGCCCGCTTTCGAACATCAGGTCTTCAAGGGGGATGTGGCCTGCGCTTTCAAGCTGTTGCGCCAGATCGCCGCCTGACAGGGGGGGCAGCGCGGTGCCGGTCTGGGGTGTGACCGGCGTGGCTCGGGTGGGCGAGGAAAGGTCGTTGCGCAATTCTGCCGGTTCGACCTTTTGGGCCTGCAAAGTCGTCAGATGCACAAACCCCGACTCGGAAGAGCGCGACACCATCAGCCCGACAAACATGTCACCCTTGCGCGCGGCCAGATAGCGGAAGTCACCCAGATCGACGTGCATTTCCGGCTCGGGCAAGATGTCGATGGCGTAGCGGAAATCGAAGCCGCCGCAGCCTTCGGTCTCGCATTCGAACAGAAAGCCGAAGCCCGCGACGCCAAGCTGTTCGCGCAGCGGCGCCATGATCTGCAATGAGGTCGTCTGGTTCGCGCGCAGCCGCCATGCGGTATCGGTGCGGTAGCCTTCGATGTGGCGCGCGGTAATCGCCCCGCCCCGCCAGGGACCGAGTGGAAATTCGAGGCTGGTGCCTGGCGACTCTCGTTCGGCGCTGATCGCGGCCCCTTGTGGCAGGGCAAGCTCGATCGGTGGCGCAGCAAGGGCTTGTCCGCCGCAAAGCACCACCGCCAGCGAGAACAGGCGGCGGATCATGCTTTGGCCTCGGCGCGGTAATGGTATTGGGTGCCCTGTGCCATCCCGAGCGAGCGGTAGAGCGCATTTGCCTCGGAATTGTCGCGCCGGACGATCAGCGACAGGTCGCGCGCCCCTTCGGCCACGGCCCACCGGACGGCCTCGGCCATCATCGCGCGGGCCAGCCCCTTGCGACGCATTTCGGGCAGGATGGCGAGCGCGTGCAGCATCGCGGTGTCGCCCGAGATCGAGACGAAGGCCACACCCGCTGCACGGTCCTCGGTCCGGCCCAGAACGCAGGCTTTGGGGGCCGAGGCGCGCTCCATCACGGCCTGGCGCGCGGCGCTGATGCCGGTTTCCTCCCAGACTTCGCGCGCAATTTGCAGCGGCGGCCAATGGGCGAAGGCGGTGACGGGGGGCACGGCATGGGCAAGTGTGGCCAAGGGGGCGCGGTATTCGACCGAGGGGTCTTCGATGACAAAGCCACGGGCGGCGAGGGCGGCGTCGAGCGCCTCTTCGCCCGCCCGCACCATGAATAGCCCTCGCTGGCCTAGCGCCTTGCTGGCGGCAAGGGCGGCCTCGATGTCGGCGCCTTCGAACGCGCCTTCAAGCGTGGCGGCGCTGACGCGGCTGCCCGCGCCTTGTCCTTCGCGGATCAGAAAACCGCCTGCCGAACGTGTGGAGGCTGCGGGCCATGTAGCGTCGATCAGGTCAAAGGTTGTCATTTGCCCTCCGGAAAAGTGGTTTGAAGGGCGGCAAAGCCCGCCTCCAGCGCGGCCCGGTCGGTCGAGCGCACAACAAGGTTCGTGCCGTAATGGCCGTCCTGCACAAACGGATAAGAGCCGAATGAGGCCAGCGGATGCGCCTCGGCCAAGGCGCGCAGCGCATCTGCGATAGAGGCTTCGGCAACCATCATCTGCCAGTTGCGCGATTGCAGCGGCTTGCCGCCGGTCAGGCGGGGCAAAAGCCCTGCGACCATCGCCTGAAAGATGTTCGGCACGCCCGCCATGACGTGACAATTTTCCAGCGAAAAACCGGGCGCACCCGAGACCGGATTGTCGATCAGCCGCGCGCCCTCGGGGATGCGCGCCATGCGCAGGCGGGCGGGGGTGAACTCGGTGTTGCGCGCGGCGTAATGCGCGCCAAGGATCGCGCGGGCATCGTCGCGAATGTCCAAAGGCGCATCAAAGGCAGCGGCCACAGCATCGGCGGTAATGTCGTCATGCGTGGGGCCAATCCCGCCCGAGGTAATCAGGTGGTCATGGTTCGCGGAAAGTTCGCGCACCGCATCACGGATGGTTTCGTGATCGTCGCTGATAACGCGGATCTGGCGCAGGTCGATACCGACCTTTACCAACTCGCCCGCGAGAAAATACGCATTCCCCTCGCGGGTCCGTCCGGTCAGGATTTCATCCCCGATAATCAGGATCGCGGCGGTGGGATTGGGCATTTTCGCTCCTCCTTGGTGCCCTTGGTATAAGGCCCGGATCGGGCGCGGAAAAGCCCGGTCTGGCAAACTGCGGATTTTCCCCTTATCTAGGGGCCGAAGTAGCAGGAGAAGAGCCTTGGACGACACCAGCGGACGCGTGACGAAAGACGGTATCCGGATTTACGAAGCTGCGGATTTCGAAGGGATGCAGGCTGCGGGGCATTGCGCCGCGCGCATCCTTGATGAAGTGGCAGAGCTTGTCGTTCCCGGGGTGACCACCGAAGCGCTGGACGATTTCATCCGTAACCGCGTGACCGAGCTGGGGGCCGTTTCGGCCACCATCGGGTATCGCGGGTATCAGCACGCCTCGTGTATTTCGGTGAACCATGTGGTGTGTCACGGCATTCCGGGGCCGAAAACGGTCAAGGATGGCGACATCCTGAATATCGATGTCACTGTGATCCTTGATGGCTGGTATGGCGATACCTCGCGGATGTATGTCGCGGGCAACCTGAGCCGCAAGGCCGAGCGTCTGATAGAGGTGACGCATGATGCGCTGATGCTCGGGATCGAGCAGGTGCGGCCGGGCAATACCTTTGGCGACATCGGTCATGCGATCCAGAAATATGCCGAAGGTCACCGGATGTCGGTCGTGCGCGACTTCTGTGGTCACGGGCTGGGGCGTCAGTTCCACGAGCCGCCGAACGTGCTGCATTACGGGCGCGCGGGGTCGGGGCCGGTGCTTGAAGAGGGGATGTTCTTCACCATCGAGCCGATGATCAATCTGGGTCGCCCCGAAACCAAGGTTCTGGCCGATGACTGGACGGCGGTGACGCGCGACAAATCGCTTTCGGCGCAGTTTGAACACTCGATCGGTGTTACTGCGGATGGGTGTGAGATTTTCACGCTCAGCCCGACGAACCGGTTCCACCCGACCTGGGGCTAAGAAACGCGGGGGCTTCGGCCCCCGTTTTTCGTTTTAGCTAAGGCCGATCAAGGCTGGCACCTGCAACATCGAGGTGAACAGTTCCGCCCCTTCCGCGGCCAAACGCGGTGCGGGGCCGTGGGGCGCGTATCCAAGGCAGCGCATTCCGGCGGCTTTGGCGGCGCGCGCGCCTGCGGGGCTGTCTTCGATCACAACGCAGGCCGCCGGATCAACGCCCAACACCTCGGCGCAATGCAGGTAAAGCCCCGGTTGAGGCTTCGGGCAGCCAAGATCCTGCCCCGAGAACAGCAGCCCTTCAAGGCGGGCCTTGATCTTCGGGTGCTGGCCAAGGGTTGCCTCCATCTTGGCGCCGCGCCCGTTCGAGCCGACGGCAAAGGGGATGCCCTCGGCGTCCAGCCGCTCCAGCAATTCGGGGATGCCCGCGATCAGCGGCGTGCCTTCGCGCAGCATCGCATAGAGGCGGTCGTAATAGCCCTCGACCCAGTCGGGCGGCAGTGCCGCGCCAAGCTCGCGCCCTTTCGAGGCGACGATCTCGATCGTGCCGCCCAGAAACAGGGTTTCCAGTTCCGGGATGGTCAGGGTCAGGCCATAGGCGGCGAATTCGGACTGGATCAACTCAAAGGTCGCGCCCTCGGAATCGACGAGCACGCCGTCGCAGTCGAACAAGATGGCTTGGGGTTTCATGCGGGCATCCGGCAAAGGGTGACAAGGGTCTCGCCATATTTGCGCTGGTCGATCTGTTCAAGCGGCGCGGGACAGGCGGGGGGCGTGTTTTCTTCCCAGACGATCATGGCGCCGGGCGCAATCCAGCCATTTTCAAGACAAGACGCAATCGCCTTTTCGCCAAGCGCTTTGCCATAGGGTGGATCAAGGAAAATCAGGTCATAGCCTGCGCCACGGCACGGCCCCATGCGGGTTGCATCGCGCCGCCAGACATCGGTCACGCCCATCGCGCGCATCTTTTCGATGTTCTGGCGCAAAAGGGCGCGCGCGGCGGTGCCGTCATCGACAAAAGCCACACGCGCAGCACCCCGCGAAAGCGCCTCAAGGCCAAGCGCGCCGGTGCCTGCAAACAGATCCAGCACGCGGGCTTGCGGCACGGGGTTGCCGTGGGTGCCGTTGATCAGCAGGTTGAAAATCGCTTCGCGCACGCGGTCGGTCGTGGGGCGCAGATGCGCCTGCGCGTCGCCCTCGCCCACATCCGCCAGTTTCAGGCCGCGACGGTCTCCGCCAACAATTCTCATTTCATCAGGGCTTTCAGGTCGGTGTCAGGGTTGGCGATTTGGTCTGGGGTGACGGGTTTGGCGCCTTCGATCAGGCGCTTGCCAATCATATAGGCGCGCGCGTCGTTCAGCGCATCGACCGCAATCAGCGCGCCATCGCGGAAATACCAGAAGCTCTGACCGTCGCCGCCGCGGGTGATGACGGTGTCATAGCCCGCGTTCCAGCCTGCGATCTGCAACTTCGCGTCGTATTGGTCGGACCAGAACCAAGGCTTCGGAGCGTAGGGTTGCTCGGCACCCAGCATGTTTTCGGCAACAAGTTCGCCCATGTCGATGGCGTTGCCGACGCTTTCAAGGCGCGTGCGCTGGCCTGCCAATTCGATCTCGGCGCAATCGCCTGCCGCCCAGACATGCGGGGCCGAGGTGCGTCCGAAAGCGTCTGTCACGATGCCGTTGCCGCAGGTGATCCCGGCTGCGCGGGCCAGATCGGTCGCGGGGATGACGCCGATGCCGACGATGCAGAAATCGGCGGGCAGGGTGCGTCCATCGGCCAGCCTGACGCCCGAGATGCGGGTGTCGCCCTCGATCCGTTCGACGCCCACGCCTTCGATGATTTCGGTGCCGTGGCGTTGGTGAAGGGCGCGGATCGCGCTTGCCGTTTCGGCGCTGGCAACGCGGCCAAGGATACGCGGGGCGGCCTCGACCAGCGTAACCTCAAGGCCAAGTTTGCGCGCGACCGCCGCCGCCTCCAGCCCGATATAGCCACCACCAATCACCACAAGGCGTGCGCCTTCGCGGAACTCGGGCGCCATGCCATCGACATCGGCCAGAGTGCGCACAGTATAAACGCCCTCCAGATCGCCGCCGATGGACGCGGGCAGGCGACGCGGGGGCGCGCCGGTGCAAAGTGCCAGCTCGTCATAGGCCAAGGTGTCACCACCTACCGTGACCGTTCGGGCGGCGGGATCAATCGTCTCGACCGGCGCGCCAAGGCGCAGTGTGATCCGGTTCTCGGCCCACCAGTCGTCACCGCGCAGCGTCAGGCGCTCAAGCGGCATATCGCCCAGCAGATAAGCCTTGGACAGAGGGGGGCGCTGATAGGGGGGCACGGGTTCGTCACCGATGATCGTGATCTCGTGTTCGTATCCCTTCGCGCGCAGTTTCGCCGCCATCGAGGCCGCCGCCTGCCCGCCCCCGATAATAATGATCCCCGACATGGATAATCCCTCTGGTCCGCGTTCCGCCCGACCCTATATCGTGAAGCCGGTATACTGCAACGCGAACAGGGAGATGACGATGCGTGTTACGGTGGGAGACAGGCTTCCCGACGCCAATCTTTTGAAAATGGGTGCAAACGGCCCCGAGGCGGTTTCGCTGGCGGGCAAACTGGCGGGGCGCAAGGTTGTGCTTTTCGGCCTGCCCGGCGCGTTTACGGGGATGTGCTCGACCGCGCATATGCCCAGCTTCGTGCGCAACGCCAAGGCGTTCGCGGAAAAAGGCGTGGACGAGATTATCTGCGTGCCGGTGAATGACCCCTTTGTTCTGGCAGCATGGGGCAAAGATACGGGTGCCGAGGCGGCAGGGATCGCGCTTTTGGGTGATACCGATTGCAGCTTTACCAAGGCGATAGGGATGGCGTTTTCGGCCCCGCAAATCGGGCTGATCGACCGCGCGGTGCGCTATTCGATGCTGGTCGAGGACGGGGTTGTGACGATCCTGAACACCGAAAACGGCCCCGGAGTTTGCGACCTGACGGCAGGCGAGGCGCTGCTGGCGCAGCTTTAATCCCCGTCTTTGCGAAATGGCCCGTATCCGGCCAGCGCGGCGATGTCTTCGGTGATCGCCGCGCGCTCTTTGTCCAGATAATCCGCAACCGCCTGACGCAGCCCCGGATGACCGATCCAATGGGCGGAATATGTTGGCACGGGCAGGTATCCTCGCGCGAGTTTATGTTCGCCCTGCGCGCCCGCCTCGACCCGCTTGAGCCGCTGCGCAATCGCCCAGTCAATCGCCTGATGGTAGCATAGCTCGAAATGCAGATGCGCGTGATCCTCGACGCAGCCCCAATAGCGCCCGAACAGTGCCTCGCGCCCGATCAGGTTAAGGGCGCCCGCGATGGGCGCCCCATCCCGCTCGGCCAGCACCAGAAGAACATCGTCGCGCATCTCGTGCAGGTGGTCAAAGAAGGCGCGCGTCAGATAGGGACGGCCCCATTTGCGGCTGCCGGTGTCCTGATAGAACGCCCAGAAGGCATCCCAATGCGCGGGTTGGATCTGGTCGCCGGTCAGATGGCGGATTTCGCCGCCAAAGCCCTGCGCGCGTTCGCGTTCCTTACGCAGCGTCTTGCGTTTGCGGGAACTGAGGCTGGCGAGGAAATCGTCGTAGCTGCGATAGCCCTGATTGAGCCAGTGATACTGTTGCCCGATCCGGTGGAGCCAGCCGTCTGCGGCTACCGCCTCGGCCTCGGTGCAGAAGGTCAGGTGAACCGACGAGAGACCAGATTGATCCGCGATTTGCGCCAGCCCCGCCAAAAGCCCGTGGCGTGCTTCGGCCTCATAGCCCGGTTTGGCCAGCAAGCGGCGCCCTGTGACGGGGGTGAAAGGCACGGCGCCTTGCAGTTTCGGGTAATAGCGCCCGCCCGCGCGTTCAAACGCATCGGCCCAGCCGTGGTCGAAAACATATTCACCCTGCGAATGGGATTTTAGATAAATCGGCGCGACCGCGATCAGATCATCGCCCGCATAAAGCGTGGCATGGTGCGGCGCCCATCCGGTGCCTTCTCCGACCGACCCCGAAGCCTCCAGCGCCGCCAGAAACCGCCAGCGGGTGAACGGGTTAAGCGCGCGGCCCGTTGTGGCCTCGGGGCAGGCGCAAGCATCCCACGCGGGTTCGGGGATGTCGAAAATTGAGCCGGTCAGGCGGAGTTCAAGGGCGCGATCCATCCGGCAAATCTGGAGTGTCGGGCGCCTGCGTCAAGCAGGAAAATCGGCCTGATAACCTTCGAAGGTGATGTTCTGCGCGACGTGGCGGGCGCGGGCTTCCTCGGCGGCAGAGCGGATCGTCCAGCACAGGACATGGCGGCCTTGGGCCTTGAGATCCGCCACCCGAGGGCGGTCCAGATCGGCCGCTTCATGTGAAATGAAGGCGACGTCCAGCGGTTCGGCATCGGGGATCTCGCGCAGCGCATCGCGGCGCGGCGCGGGCAGAAGCGGCCAGTCATCGGCACTATAGGCCGAGGTGGTCAGCCCAAGGCAAAGCGCAGGCGAAGCGTCCCGCAGTGCCGCAATACTATGCGGATTGAAGGACATCAGCGCCAGCGGCCCGACATACCCCGCCACCTGCGCGGCAATGGCCCGTTCCAGCGGGCCGACCGCTGGCCCCATCGCACCATCCTGATCCTTGATCTCGATCAGCAGCGGCACTTGTCCCGCGACAAGGGCCAGAACCTCGTGCAATGTCGGGATGCCCTCGGTCCCTCCGGTAAGCGGGATTGCCGCCAGCTCCGTCGCGCTGCGCCGGGCGATGGCGCCGGTTTCGGCAGTCAATCGGTTCAGCTGATAGTCGTGAAAGACCATCGGAACACCATCTGCCGACGGCTGAATGTCGATCTCGATCCCGTATCCGGCCGCGATGGCCGCACGAATGGCCGCGCGGCTGTTTTCCGGCCGCCCCTTGGCCACATCGTGCAGGGCGCGATGCGCCAGAGGGATTGACAGAAACGCGGGGTCCAGCGGGGTCATTCGACCTCGAAAATCGCTTCGATCTCGACCGCGACGCCAAGCGGCAGGCTGGCAGCGGAGACGGCGGAACGGGCGTGACGGCCTGCGTCGCCAAACACCTCGACCATAAGGTCCGAGCAGCCGTTGACGACCTTGGGTTGGTCGGTGAAATCGGCGGTCGAATTGACAAAGCCTGTCAGCTTGACGACGCGCTTGATGCGGTCCAGTTCACCCGCCGCGGCGCGCGCCTGCGAGATCAGCGCAAGCCCACAGGTGCGCGCGGCTGCGGCACCCTCTTCGACGCTCATCTCCGCGCCAAGTTTGCCCTTGATCAACTCGCCGCCAGCGTTGGAGATCTGGCCCGAGACAAAGATCAGGTTGCCGCTTTGCACGAAGGGTACATAGTTGGCGGCAGGCGCGGGGGCTGCGGGCAGGTCGATGCCGAGTTCGGCAAGGCGGGCTTCGATTTTGGACATGGGGGCTCCGTTCATTCTGTTGGCCGGAGGCTAGGCGGGGTGCGCGCGCGCTGCAAGCGCAATTGCGACCCGAAGGCCAGATCAGGCGACGAGTTGTTCGGCTTTCTTCAGGTCGACCGAGACAAGCTGGCTGACGCCTTGTTCCTGCATGGTGACGCCGAACAAACGGTCCATGCGCGACATGGTGACCGCGTGGTGCGTGATGATCAAAAAGCGCGTTTCGGTGCGCCGTGTCATCTCGTCCAAGAGGTCGCAGAAGCGGGTAACGTTGGCATCATCAAGCGGCGCGTCCACCTCGTCGAGCACGCAGATCGGCGCGGGGTTGGCCATGAACACCGCGAAGATTAGCGCCATCGCGGTCAGCGTTTGCTCGCCCCCCGACAAAAGCGACAGGGTCGAGAGTTTCTTGCCCGGCGGCTGGCACATGATCTCAAGGCCGGCTTCCAGCGGGTCGTCGCTTTCAACCAGTTGCAAGCTGGCCGAGCCGCCGCCGAACAGGTGGGTAAACAGCGTGCGGAAGTTCTCGTTCACCTGCTCAAAGGCGGTCAGCAGGCGCTCGCGCCCCTCGCGGTTCAGGCCAGAAATTCCCGCGCGCAGCTTGCGGATCGCTTCTTCAAGATCGGCCTTTTCCTTAACCAGAAGGTCGTGCTCTTCCTGCACTTCCTTCGCATCTTCCTCGGCGCGCAGGTTGACTGCCCCCAAGGCCTCGCGCTGGCGTTTGAGGCGGTTCACCTCGATGTCCAATTCGTCCGAAGGCGGCATCGTTTCCGGGTCTGCGCCAAGCGTTTCCAGTAGCTTGTCCGGCGTCTGCTCGGTCTCTTCGAGGATGCGGTCGGTCGCGGTTTGCATCGTCTCGCGCGCGGCTTCAAGGCGGGCCTCGGCGCGGGCGCGGGCCTCGCGCACCTCGCCTGCCGTGCGCTCGGCCTCGCGCTCGGTGATCTGGGCTTCGCGCAGCGCGGTTTCGGCGGCAGCCAGCTTGTCGCTGGCCTCGGAGCGGCGCGTCTCGGCGGTGTCGATCTGCTCGGAAAGCTGCTCGCGCTGTTCGGCCAGCTCTTCGGGCCGCGCCATCGCTTCGATCAGTTCCTCTTCGGTCTCATCCTTGCGCTCGATCAGTTCCGCAGACCGCCGCTCGGCTGTTTCAAGGCGGTGTTTCCAGCCCGAAACCTCTTTGGTGATTTCTTGCCGGCGCTTGGTGCGTGCCTCGCCCTCGCGGCGGATCTCGTCGTGATGCGAGCGCTTGGTCATCATCGTGACGCGCGCTGCCTCGACGGTGATCTTGACCGCATCCGCCTCTTCGCGGGCGGATTGCAGGTCTGGCAAAGCCTCCTGAGCGCGCTCGGCCTCTAACAGCGCCTTGCGCGCCGACATCGCCTCTTCCTCGTGGCGGTTCACGGCCAGTCGCGCGGATTCCAGCTTGGAGCCTGCGATAGACTTGTCGCTCTCGGCACGGCTGAGCGCACGGCCCGCTTCGGCCAGGCGCTGGTCGGCGGTGCGGCGGGCCTCGCGGGCAGAGCGGTCGTCTTCGGTCGCATTGCGCAGCGCGATGCTGAGCGCCTCGTGTGCCTGTTTCGCGCCTGCGGCCTGCGCCTCGGCTTCCTCCAGGTCGCGCTTGAGTTCGACAAGGCGGTTAAGCTGTTGCAGGCGAAGTGCGGCGGCGGTCGGTGCGTCCTCGGCGCCAGCGCGGAAGCCGTCCCATCGCCACAGATCGCCCTCCATCGAGACAAGGCGCTGGCCGGGCTTCAGAAGGTGCTGAAGGCGGCAGCCGTCATCGTAATCCGAGACCAGCCCGATCTGGGAAATCCGGCGGCGCAGCACGTCGGGAACCTGCACCTGATCGGACAAAGGCGCCGCGCCCTCGGGGAGCGTTTGCGCTGCATCATAGTCGGGCAGGGAGGTCCAGCCGGTCGCGGCATCCCCCTCAATCTCGGGCGCGCGCAGATCGTCGGCAAGGGCCGCGCCAAGGGCCGCTTCGAAGCCTTTGTCGACGCGCACGCGGTCGACCAGTTGCGTGCCGGTGGCAGCTTCGCGTTCGACCAGACGGGCAAGAGCCGTAACCTCGGCGCGCAGGGCGCCTGCCTCGCCTTCGGCCTCGGACCGGGCGGCACGGGCAGCGGTCTCGCGGGCCTGAACTTCGGCGCGGGCATTATCGGCGGCGATCAGGCTGGTCTCGGCAGCCTCTGCCGCGGCTTCGGCTTCGGACTGGGCGTCTTCGGCGGTGGCGAAATCGTCAGCGGCGCGGGCCAGAGCTTCGGTCGCGGCAGTTGCGGCCTCTTTCGCCTGCGCGGCGGCGGCTTCGGATTTTTCTGCCGTGGCGCGGTTGTCAGCAAGCAGGCGTTGCGCGGACTGGTGGCGTGCGGCCAGTCGGGCGACGTCTTCGGTCTCTTGCGAAAGCTGGGTCTCGCGGGCCGACAGGATTGTCGCGGCGTCCTGCGCCTCGGCGCTAGCGGCGGCGAGGCGATCATCATGCCCCTCTGACGCCTTCTGGATTTGCGCCAGCTCCCATTCAAGCCGCTCGATCGTCTCGCCCGCGTCGCGGTTAAGGCCCGCCTCACGCTCGATGTCGCGGGTCAGTTGTTCGATCCGGTTGCGCAGTGTGCCGATGCGGGTCTGGGCGATTTGTTCCTGTTCGGTCAGGGCGTCGCGCTGCACGGAAAGGCGCTGTAGAATGGCACCTGCAATAGCCTCTTCCTCGCGCAGAGGGGGCAAGGCGTCATCGCGTTCGGCACGGATTTTAGCAGCCTCACGCGCGGCAAGCTCGGCCTGCGCGGTGGCGCGGATTTGGTCAGCATGGGCAGCGTGGGCCTCATCGCGGGCCTGACGAGCCTCGCGCCAGCGGCGATACAGAAGCATCCCCTCGGCGCGCCGCAGGTCTTCGCCGATGGTGCGATAGCGCGCGGCCTGACGCGCCTGACGGGCAAGCGACGCCAACTGGCTGGCAAGCTGTTCGATCACGTCATCAACGCGCAAGAGGTTCTGCTCGGCCCCTTTGAGTTTCAGCTCCGCCTCGTGGCGACGCTGGTAAAGGCCCGAAATCCCCGCGGCCTCTTCCAGAATCCGGCGGCGCGATTTCGGTTTGGCGTTAATCAGTTCCGAGATCTGTCCCTGACGCACCAGCGCAGGGCTATGCGCACCGGTCGAGGCATCGGCGAACAGCATTTGCACATCGCGGGCGCGCACGTCCTTGGTGTTGACCTTATAGGCGGACCCGGCGTCGCGGGTGATCCGGCGCACGATCTCAAGCCCGTCGCTGTCGTTGAACCCCGAGGGCGCAAGGCGCTCGGTGTTGTCGATCTGGAGCGATACTTCGGCGAAGTTGCGGGCGGGGCGCGTGGCGGCACCCGCAAAGATCACGTCCTCCATCCCGCCGCCGCGCATGGCCGAGGGGCGGTTCTCGCCCATCACCCAGCGGAGCGCCTCCAGCAGATTGGACTTGCCGCAGCCGTTCGGGCCGACGACCCCCGTCAGCCCGTCATGGATCACAAGGTCCGTCGGGTCGACGAAGCTTTTGAAACCGTTGAGGCGAAGGCGGGTAAAGCGCAAAGGCGGGTCTTTCCGATTCTGTCAAATTAACGACAGAGTGTCCGCAGGGGGCGGCATTGAGTCAACGCCGAACCCCACGATTTCGCGGGTTTTGATCGGTTATCCACAATATATCGGTGAAATTCGGCCGTTTTGACGCGACGATAAGCGTTCCGTTCCTAGCCGCGGGTGCGGGGCGGGCGGGCTTTGTAGACCGGCAGGCGCCAGCCGAAGCGCAGCGATCCGGCCCGCAGCGCGAAGGTAACGGCGCCACAGGCGACCAGCGCAGGCAGCCCCGTTATGCCAAGTGCCATCAGACCAAGTGCGGTCGCAGCGCCGGCAAAGGCGCAGCTCAGGTAAAGCTCGCCTTGTTTAAGCATCAGGGGCACCTCGTTGCACACCACATCGCGCATCAGCCCGCCGAAGGTGCCGGTCACGACGCCCATCATCAGGACGATCACGGGGCCATGCCCAAGGTTCAGCGTAACCGCCACGCCAGCCGGGACCGCAACCGCCAGCGCGCAGGCGTCCAGCCACAAAAGCGCGCGGTATCGGCTTTCCAGAAGGTGCGCCGTGAAGAACACCAGTATTGCGGCGGCGGTGATCAGGACCAGATACTCGGGCCGCCCGACCCAGAACACCGGATCGCGGCCCAGGAGCAGGTCACGCAGCGTGCCCCCGCCCACGGCCGTCAGAATGGCGATAAAGACAAAGCCGACCAGATCAAGCTGCTGGCGCGAGGCGACAAGCGCACCGGTCAGCGCGAACACCAGCACGGCGGCATAATCGAGCGTCGCGCCGATCGGCAGGCCCGCGAAGGTTGTCGCCAGATCCGTCATTTCGATTTGAACGGCGCCATGCCCGCGCGGGCCAGCTCGTCCGCGCGTTCGTTTTCGGGGTGGCCCGCGTGACCCTTGATCCATTCCCATGTGACGCGGTGGCGGGCCTGTGCGGCATCGAGGCGCAGCCAGAGATCGACGTTCTTCACCGGCTTCTTGTCGGCGGTCTTCCAGCCGTTCCGCTTCCAGCCGTGAATCCAGCTAGTGACCCCGTTTTTCACATATGCGGAATCGGTGGTGATGGTGATTGCCACGTCGCGCGACAGCACCTCAAGCGCGTTGATCGCTGCCAGAAGCTCCATCCGGTTGTTGGTCGTGTCGGCCTCGCCGCCGCTGAGTTCGCGCTCTTTCAGGAGGCTTTCTCCCTCCATCGCGCGCATCAGCACACCCCAGCCACCGGGGCCGGGATTGCCCGAGCAGGCGCCGTCGGTCCAGGCGAGGAATTCCATCAGGCGCGCTCCATCGCGAGCTTCAGGCCCAAGAGCGCAAACGAGGCAGCAAAGGCGCGGCGCAGCCAGTCGGCAACACGCGGGCGCGACAGAACCTGCTGGCGCCCGGTTGCTGCAAGGGCTGCGTAGCCAACGAAGACGACAAAGGTCATGACGGTGAAGGCAATGCCCAACAGAACCATCGTTTCGGGACCGTCGGTCGGGGCGATGAACTGCGGCAGGAAGGCCATGAAGAACATCGGCAGTTTCGGATTAAGCAGGTTGAGCAAAATGCCCTGCCGGAAGATGCGGCGAAGCGGCATTGGCTCGGCTGCGGCAATGCGCAACCCGCCCGTGTCCTTCAGCGTTCCCCACGCCATCCACAGCAAATAGCCGACGCCTGCGAATTTGATCGTCTGGAACAGCACGGCAGAGCTATGCAGAACCGCCGCCAGTCCGGCCATCGCGATGCCCATATGCAAAAGCGGTGGGATCGAGCAGGCAAGCGCCGCCCAGACACCTGCCTTGAACCCTTGGCCCAATGTGACCGAAAGGGTGAAGACGACGCCAATCCCCGGTGCGAGGCAGACGATCAGGGCGGTTAGCAGAAATTCGATGCTCATCGGGGCCTCGGGGTTGGGGGCGGGGCGCCAGAGTGCCCCGTTGAATGGTCAGTCATCAAGGCCAATATAGCCGGGCAAGGTGGCGATACGCGCGAGCCAGCCGCGGAGCGCGGGGAAGGGGGCCAGATCGTATCCGCCGCGCGACTCGGCGGTGTGCGTGTAGGCATAAAGGCAGATGTCAGCGAGGCTGATCGCGTCGCCTGCCAGCCAATCGTGGCGCGCGAGGTGATCGTCCATGATCTTCAGCAGGGCGTTGCCCGAGACCAGCAGATCAGCCATCCGTTCGGGGGTGGCTTGCGCCGCGCGGTGGGGGTAGTTGCGCAGCGCCGCGCGCACGGCGATGACGCCTTCATGCTGGTTCTGCTCCCAGAACATCCACGACAGCATCTGCGCGCGGACAAACGGATCGGCGGGGATGAAGCGCGTCCCTTGCCCGAGGAAATTCAGAATGGCGTTCGATTCAGGCAGCACACGGCCATCATCCAGATGCAGCACAGGAGCCTTGCCGAAGGGCAGCGCGCCCGATGCCTTGGCCTGATCCAGCGCGTCGGTCAGATATTCAACGTCGACGCGCTCATAGTTTTGCTCCAGGAACGCCAGCAGCAGGCGGACCTTATAGCTGTTACCCGACGAGGGCATGTTATAAAGCTTCATCTCTACCCCTTACACAGCCGCTTCGCGCAGGACGCGCGGCACTTTGAACTCGATGTCTTCGCGGGCGGTTTCGACCAGTTCAACGGTCACATCGTAATGCGCGCGGAAAGCGTCGATTACCTCGTTCACCAACAGTTCGGGTGCCGAAGCGCCGGCGGTAATGCCGGCCGCCTTGATCCCCTCCAGCGCGCGCCAGTCGATGTCGGAGGCGCGCTGCACAAGCTGGCTATAGGCGCAACCGTTCGCGCTGCCGACCTCGACCAGCCGCTTGGAGTTCGACGAGTTCGGCGCGCCGATCACCAGAAGTGCGTCGATCGAGGGCGCAACCGCCTTGACGGCGGCCTGACGGTTGGTGGTGGCGTAACAGATGTCCTCTTTCGCGGGGCCGACGATCTGCGGGAAGCGGGCTTGCAGCGCCTCGACGATACCTGCGGTATCATCGACCGAAAGCGTGGTCTGGGTGATGAAGGCAAGGCGCGCGGGGTCTCGTGGCTGGAGCTTGGCCACATCGGAAACGGTCTCGACCAGCAGGACTTCGCCATCGGGGAGCTGCCCCATCGTGCCCAGAACCTCGGGGTGGCCTTCGTGGCCGATCATCACCATCTGGAGCCCCTGCCCGAAGTGCCGCTCGGCCTCGTTGTGGACCTTGCTGACCAGCGGACAGGTCGCGTCGACATAGATCATCTCGCGGCGGCGCGCCTCGGCGGGGACGGATTTCGGAACGCCGTGGGCAGAAAAGATAACCGGGCGGTCATCAGGGCATTCGTCCAGTTCCTCGACAAAGACGGCGCCTTTGTCACGCAGGCTGTCGACGACGAATTTGTTATGAACAATCTCGTGGCGAACATAGACTGGCGCCCCCCATTTCTCGATCGCCATTTCGACGATCTTGATCGCCCGATCAACGCCCGCGCAAAACCCGCGCGGGGCCGCCAGATAGAGAGTGAGAGATGGTTTCATGGGTGCCGCTCCTTTATCCGGTTTCAGACCTAGTCTGCGGGGCGGCTGGCGTCCAGTGCGAGTTACCCCGCAAGCGCGATTGCACGGGCGGTAAGCCACGCAAGCACCGCATAGCGTCCGGTCTTGGCCAGAAAGACAAGCGGCAGGAAAACCACCAGTCTTTGGCGCAAGACGCCCGCAACAAGGCAGATCACATCGCCGCCCGGTGCCCAGCTGACCAGAAGGGCCAGCGGTCCCCATTTGCCGAACCAGCGTTCTGCACGCGACATCTGGGCCTCGGTCGCGGGGAACCATTTGCGGTCGCGCCAGCGGGTGATGCCGAAGCCGATCACATATGTAATCGCGGCGCCGATGGTGTTGCCGATGCCCGCCACCAGAACAAGCTGCCAAATGGGGGCATCGCCCGTGGTTTGCAGAGCGACAAAGACGACCTCGGATTGAAACGGGATCGGTGTCGCCGCCAGCAGCGCCGACAGAAACAGGCCAAAAAGGGTGAGCGCTTCGAACATGGCGCCTGTCTATGCGGCATAGCGCAAAGAGAAAAGAGCGCGCTTTGGGCGCGCGCTCTTTCAGGGTCTTAGTATTCCTCGCCTTCGCGCGGTTCGCGTGGCGGGCGCCCGATTACATCGCGGAGCGCATCCAGCTCGATGAAATTGTCGGCCTGACGGCGCAGCTCGTCCGCGATCATCGGCGGCTGCGACCGGATGGTCGAAACCACCGACACGCGCACGCCCTGGCGTTGCAGGCTTTCGATCAGCGGACGGAAGTCACCATCGCCCGAGAACAGCACCGCATGGTCAAGGCGCGGCGCAAGCTCCATTGCGTCGACGGCAAGCTCGATGTCCATGTTGCCCTTGACCTTGCGGCGGCCCATGGAATCCGTGTATTCCTTCGCGGGCTTTGTCACCATCGCGTAGCCGTTGTAGTTCAGCCAGTCGACCAGCGGGCGGATCGGTGAATATTCTTCGTTTTCCAGAAGGGCGGTGTAATAGAAAGCGCGCACCAGCTTGCCGCGGCGCTCGAATTCCTGACGCAGCAGCTTGTAATCAATGTCGAACCCAAGGGACTTGGCCGCAGCGTAAAGGTTCGATCCATCAATGAACAGCGCGAGCCGTTCGTCCTTATAGAACATCGGGATTCCTTTTTATGTCCTGGCCGCCTTGCGTCCAAACATCGGACGCTACAAAAATGGCTACGTAAGTCAAAAAGACGGGCCTCTATCTAGGACGATGGTAGTCGGGCTCAAGCAGAAAGGGTATCTGTCTAAATGGACAGGCATACTTACCAGATTGCCCTTGGCAGCAATCTGGAGATCAACGGCCAGCCCCCCGCAGCAATTCTGATGGCGGCGCTGTCCGCGCTTGGCCGCGCGGGTTGCGAGATAGCCGCGATCAGCCGGTTTTATCGCACGCCCGCCTATCCGCCGGGGTCCGGGCCGGAGTTTGTGAACGCCTGTGCGACGATAGTGTCGGGGCAGGGACCAGAGGAGGTGCTTGCGCTGTTGCACGCGGTTGAAGCCGAGCTTGGCCGGACCCGCACGCATCGCTGGGAAGCGCGGGTTGTCGATCTGGACTTGCTGGCCTGCGGCGATCTGGTGCTGCCCGATCTGGAGGTGCTGGCCGAATGGCGAAACCTGCCCCCCGAAGAGCAGCAGCGTATCGCGCCCGAGTGCCTGATCTTGCCGCATCCGCGCCTGACCGAGCGCGGTTTCGTGCTGATTCCCCTGATGGATATTGCGCCCGACTGGCGCGACCCGATCAGCGGGAAATCGGTGGCGGAACTGGTTTCCGCCCTGCCTAAGGCGGAAAAAGCGGCGATCAGGCCGGTTTTCCCCGCGAATTGATGTGATTGGGCGCTTGTCATTCGTGGACGTGCGGCCTAGATAAGCGGTTCAACTCTCCCAAGTCGACTGGAGTAGATCATGGCCCGTGTGACGGTTGAAGATTGCGTGGACAAGGTTCCGAACCGCTTCGAGCTGGTAATGCTCGCCGCACATCGTGCGCGCGAAGTTGCCGCCGGTGCGCCTCTGACCGTGGACCGCGACAACGACAAGAACCCGGTTGTGGCCCTGCGCGAGATCGCGGACGAGACCCAATCGGCAGACGATCTGCGCGAGCGTCTGATCGAGGCAAACCAGACCCAGATCGAGGTCGATGAGCCCGAAGACGATTCGATGTCGCTGCTGATGGGTGGCGAAGCCACCGACAAGCCGTCGGAAGACGATATGTCCGAAGAGCGCATGTTGCGCGCTCTGATGGATGCGCAAGGGCGCGAATAACCGATAAGGGACGGAACGGGCGCAAATGATCGACGTCGAAGACCTGATCGCGCTCGTTCGCCTTTATAACCCCAAGACAAATGATGATCTGATCCGCCGTGCCTATGCCTACGGGCTGGAGATGCACGAGGGACAGTTCCGTCATTCGGGTGAGCCCTATTTCACCCATCCCGTCGCTGTTGCTGCCATCCTGACCGAGCAACGGCTGGACGATGCGACCATCGTCACCGCGCTTTTGCACGACACGATCGAAGACACGCGCTCGACCTATGCCGAAGTGTCCAAGCTGTTCGGCGAGGATGTGGCCGAGCTTGTGGATGGCGTCACCAAGCTGACCAACCTTCAGCTTTCCTCGTCGGCCTCGAAACAGGCGGAAAACTTCCGCAAGCTGTTTATGGCGATGTCCAAGGATCTGCGCGTGATCCTTGTGAAGCTGGCCGACCGTCTGCACAACATGCGCACGATCAAGTCGATGCGCCCCGAAAAGCAGGCGCAAAAGGCGCGCGAAACGATGGAGATCTATGCTCCGCTGGCGGGCCGCATGGGGATGCAATGGATGCGCGAGGAGCTGGAAGACCTCGCCTTCAAGGTGCTCAACCCCGAAGCGCGCACCTCGATCATCCGCCGATTTATTTCTTTGCAGAAAGAGTCGGGCGATGTGATCCCGCAGATCACCGCCGATATTCGGCATCTGCTGGAAGAGGAAAACATCGAGGCCGATGTCTTTGGGCGCGCCAAACGCCCCTATTCGATTTGGCGCAAGATGGAAGAGAAGCAGCTTACCTTCTCGCGTCTGTCGGATATTTACGGCTTCCGGGTGATTACCCGTTCCGACACCGATTGCTACCGAGTGCTCGGGCAGATCCACCGTCGCTGGCGCGCGGTGCCGGGGCGGTTCAAGGATTACATCTCGCAGCCCAAGACGAACGGCTATCGCTCGATCCATACCACGGTGTCGGGGCGCGATGGCAAACGTGTCGAGGTGCAGATCCGCACCCGCCAGATGCACGAGGTTGCCGAAGCGGGTGTGGCCGCGCACTGGTCCTATCGCGATGGCGAGCGCGCGGCGAACCCGTTTGCAGTTGATCCTGCCCAGTGGATCGCGACCCTGACCGAGCGTTTCGGCGAGGGGGATCACGACGAATTCCTCGAGAACGTCAAGCTTGAGATGTATTCGGATCAGGTGTTCTGCTTCTCGCCCAAGGGCGATGTCGTGAAGCTGCCCAAGGGGGCGACGCCGATTGATTACGCCTATGCGATCCATACGCGGATCGGCAATTCCTGCGTCGGCGCCAAGGTGGACGGTATCCGTGTGCCGCTGTGGACGCGGCTGAAAAATGGCCAGTCGGTCGAGGTGATTACCGCCGCAGGCCAGCGCCCGCAGGCGACGTGGCTTGATATTGTGAAAACCGGTCGCGCGCGCGGGGCCATCCGCAAGAGCCTGCGCGAAGAGGACCGCTCGCGTTTTGTGAAGCTGGGGTCCGAACTGGCGCGTGTGGCGTTTGAACACGTCGGGCGCAAGGTCTCGGACAAGGCGCTGCGCACGGCGGCCAAGACGCTGGGGCTACCGGATGAGACCGAACTTCTGGCGATGCTTGGGTCGGCAGAGCTATCGGCCTCCGAGGTGCTGAACGCGCTCTACCCCGAGCTTGCCGCGCGTCAGGCTGATACGGTCGAACCCAAGCGCGCGGTGCTGGGCCTCGGTGCTGATCAGGATTTTCACCGTGCGAATTGTTGCCAGCCTCTGCCGGGCGAGCGGATCGTCGGCATCACCTATCGTGGGCAAGGTGTGGTGATCCACTCGATCGACTGTCTCGCGCTGGAAGAATTCGAAGATCAGCCCGAACGCTGGGTTGACCTGCATTGGAGTTCGGGCCAGCATCCGCCGGTCTATTCGGCGACGCTTAAAATTACGATTGCCAACGATGCGGGCGTATTGGGGCACATCTGCACCTTGATCGGGCAGCAGAAGGCCAATATCTCGGATCTGAAGTTCACAGACCGGAAACCGGACTTTTACTCTCTCGTCGTAGAGGTCGATCTTCGGGATGCCGAGCATCTGCACATGCTGCTGACCGCGCTTGAGGCTGAGTCGGACGTGGCGCAGGTCGAACGTTGGCGCGACATCTCGCGCAGACCCTGACGCGAGTGGCCCTGGGGGCCGAAAGGACGAAGACGGTTGTTCAAACGGCGCGATAGACGGACCTTCTGGCAGTCGGTCCGCGAGGCTGTCTGGCCGAAGATGGGTTGGACGCGCGCCTTCCATTATGTGAAGCACCGCGTCAATCGTCTGCCGGATCAGCCCCATCGCATCGCGCGCGGCGTTTTCGCGGGCGTGCTGGTGTCGTTCACGCCGTTCTTCGGGTTTCATTTCGCCTCGGCGGCGGCCATCGCATGGGTGATGCGGGGCAATATTCTGGCGGCGCTTCTGGCGACGTTCTTTGGCAATCCGATCACATTCCCGATCATCGCTGTCGGTTCGACGACGCTGGGGCACTACCTTCTGGGGCAGCGCGTCGATCCCGCCCATGCCGAGACGCTGGGGCAGACCTTTGCGGCCGCGGGCCACGACCTGAGCCATAACTTCTTCGCGATGTTTTCAGGGCGTCCCGTGCATTGGGACGGGCTGCACGCCTTTTTCGAGGATGTCTGGCTACCCTATCTCATCGGCGGGATCGTTCCGGGCCTGATCTCGGCGGTGGTCTGCTATTATATCTCGTTGCCGATCATCACGGCCTATCAGAACCGGCGCCGGATGAAGCTGAAGGCGCGGCTTGAGAAAATCCGTGCGAAACTGCCGCATCTGCACCGCGAAAAACACGACAGCGGCGATAAGCCGGATGCGCAGTAAGGGCTTTTGCGCCCTTGGTTTCTCGCGCATACTCTGGCGGCAATAGCATGAGGCTCCCATGTCCAAAGACCTTCGTCTCGGTGTGAATATCGACCATGTCGCAACGCTGCGGAATGCGCGTGGCACGGCTTATCCCGATCCGGTGCGTGCGGCCCTTCTGGCGCAGCGTGCAGGCGCGGATGGCATTACCGCGCATCTGCGCGAGGACCGGCGCCACATCCGCGATGCGGATATGGCCGCGCTGAAAGAGGCGCTGGCGATCCCGCTCAATTTCGAGATGGCGGCAACCGCAGAGATGCAGAAGATCTGTCTCGCGACAGCGCCGCACGCGGTCTGCCTTGTGCCCGAAAAGCGCGAAGAGGTGACGACCGAGGGCGGGCTGGATGTGGCGGCGGATGCTGCGCGCCTGACCGATTATGTTGGGGCTTTGGCCGAGGCGGGTATTCGCGTGTCGATGTTTATCGGCCATGACCCGCGCCAGATCGAGGCTTCGGCGGCAGTTGGAGCGGCGGTGATCGAGCTACACACCGGCCATTATTGCGACCTGCATTACGAGGGCCGTTTCGACGCGCGTGATCTTGAGCTTGAAGCCCTGCGCGCGGGGGCAAAACTTGCGGCGTCTCTGGGGCTTGAGGTGCACGCGGGCCACGGGCTGACCTATGAAACGGTCGCGCCGGTTGCTGCGATCCCGCAGATCCGCGAGCTGAACATCGGTCATTTCCTGATTGGCGAGGCGGTGTTCGTCGGGCTGGACGCGGCGCTTGCGCAGATGCGCAGCCATATGGATGCGGCGCGGGGGCGCAAGTGATCCTCGGCATCGGAACCGATCTGGCCAATATCGAGCGGATTTCCGCGACGATCGAGCGTTTTGGCGAACGTTTCAAGACCCGCATCTTCACCGAGGCCGAACAGGCCAAGGCCGAGCGGCGCAAAGATGTCGCTGGCACCTATGCCAAGCGTTGGGCCGCGAAAGAGGCGTGCTCCAAGGCGCTTGGCACGGGGCTGCGCATGGGGATTTCGTGGCGCGACATGGCTGTGACGAATCTGCCCACAGGCCAGCCCGTGATGGAGCTGACCGGATGGGCGGCGGAACGGCTTGCCCAGATGACGCCCGAGGGGCATGAGGCCATTGTTCACGTCACCTTGACCGACGATCACCCCTGGGCACAGGCTTTCGTGGTGATCGAGGCGCGCCCCCTTCCTTGACTTGCGCGCCTGCCTCGGCCAAGGAAGGCGGAAGTTTTATCAGGGGATACAGGCACAGATGTCAGGCAAATCCGAAAGTGGCGTCCTTGAGACGATCAAGACAATCGTCTGGGCACTTCTGATTGCGGGTGTATTCCGCACGCTTTTTTTTCAGCCGTTCTGGATTCCGTCGGGCTCGATGAAAGACACGCTGCTGATCGGCGACTTCCTGTTCGTGAACAAAATGGCCTATGGCTATTCGCAGCACTCCTGCCCGATGTCCGCCTGCCCGATCGAGGGGCGGATTTTTGCCTCTGATCCTGTGCGCGGCGATGTGGTTGTGTTCCGTCACCCGACACGCGGCGTCGATTTCATCAAACGTCTGATCGGCCTGCCGGGCGATACCGTGCAGGTGGTGGACGGTGTGCTGCAAATCAACGGCGCGCCGGTCAAGCTTGAGGATGGTGGCAAGTTCATCGAGACCAAGGCGCTGCAAGGCCCGAACCAGCTTATGCCGCGGTGCGAAAACGATCCGGTTGGCCAGGGCGCTGACTGCGTGAAAACGCGCAAAATCGAGACCCTGCCGGGCGGCACGCCGCATTCGATCCTGAACATCACGGATAACTGGGTGGCTGATAACACGCCGGTTTATACCGTGCCTGCGGGGCAGTATTTCTTTATGGGCGACAACCGCGACAATTCCGAAGACAGCCGGTTTGCGGCCTCTTCGGGTGGCGTCGGCTTTGTCCCTGCCGAATACCTGATCGGTCGCGCCGACCGGATCATGTTCTCATCGGCGGGGCGGTCGCTGTTCTTCTTCTGGACGTGGCGTCCGGATCGCTTCTTCAAGGCTATCGAGTGAAAATCGGCACTGACATAACCGCTTTCATGGATCGGCTCGGGCATCGTTTCGCGAAGCCCGAGCTTCTGCTTCGTGCGCTGACGCATAGTTCGATCAGCTCGGCCACGCGGCCCGACAACCAGCGGCTGGAGTTTCTGGGCGATCGCGTGCTGGGCCTCAGCATGGCCGAGGCGCTGTTCAAGGCTGACAAAGCCGCCTCCGAAGGCCTGCTTGCACCGCGCTTCAATGCACTGGTGCGTAAGGAAACCTGTGCCGATGTGGCGCGTCAGATCGACCTTGGATCGGTGCTGAAACTGGGCCGTTCCGAGATGATGACGGGCGGGCGGCGCAAAGAGGCGCTTTTGGGCGATGCGATGGAGGCGGTGATTGCCGCCGTCTATCTGGATGCCGGGTTCGAGGCGGCACGCGACCTTGTGCTGCGGCTTTGGGGTGCGCGGGTCGATGCCGTCGAGGATGACGCACGCGATGCGAAGACCGCGCTTCAGGAATGGGCGCAGGCGCGCGGGCAAAAACCGCCGAAATATGAGACACTCTCCCGCGAGGGGCCAGATCACGCCCCTGTCTTCACCATTGCGGTGACGCTTGAAACGGGGGAAAGCGCGCAGGCCAAGGCTGGCGCGAAACGGCAGGCGGAACAATCCGCCGCCAAAGCTTTGTTGGTTCGAATGGAGGACCAGAAATGACCGAGACGACCCGCTCTGGCTTTGTTGCCCTGATCGGCGAGCCGAACGCCGGCAAATCGACGCTGCTGAACCGGATGGTGGGGGCGAAGGTCTCGATCGTCACGCATAAGGTGCAAACCACGCGCGCGCGTATTCGTGGCGTCGCGATGGCCGGACAGGCGCAGATCGTGTTTATCGACACGCCCGGTATTTTCCGCCCGCGCCGCCGCCTTGATCGGGCGATGGTATCGGCGGCCTGGGGTGGGGCGGCAGATGCCGATGTCGTGGTGCTGCTGATCGAGGCGCATCGCGGCCTGACTGAAGGCGCGAAGGCGATTATCGCCGCCCTGCATGAACGCGAAGGCGCGCAGCCGGTCGCGCTTGCGATCAACAAGATCGACAAGGTGAAGGCCGAAAAACTGCTGGAGCTGTCGGCCGAGCTGAACGAGGCGTTCCCCTTCGCCAAGACTTTCATGATTTCGGCCGAGCGCGGCTACGGCGTCGAAGACCTGCGCGAATGGCTGGCCGAGCAACTCCCCATTGGTCCGTGGTATTACCCCGAGGACCAGATCGCTGATTTGCCGATGCGCCAGATTGCCGCCGAGATCACGCGCGAGAAACTGACGCTGCGCCTGCATGAGGAGCTGCCCTATCAGCTGACCGTCGAGACCGAGAAATGGGAGGACCGCACCGACGGTTCTACCCGTATCGACCAGTTGATCTATGTCGCGCGCGATGGCCACAAGGGGATTATCCTTGGTAAAGGCGGCGAGACGATCAAGGCGATCTCCAAGGCAGCCCGTGCCGATATGGCCGAGTTTCTGGGCCGTCCGGTGCACCTGTTCTTGCAGGTGAAGGTCCGCCCGAACTGGCTGGACGAGGCCGAGCGCTATTCGGAAATGGGTCTGGATTTCAAGGATGGCGACTGAGAGCCTTGCCGCTGACCTTTGGGTCCGCGCCTATCTCAAACGGCTCGAACTGGCCCATATCCCGGCCTATATCACCCATCGCGGGAATGCTCATGCCGGGGCGGTTCTGGTGAAATGCGCGCTTTTGGATGGCACGGCGCGCGCCTATCAGCGCAGCTTTGACCTGATGACAGGCGCGCGGCAATGGATGGTGCTGACCGAGGGGCCAGAGCGCGAGGTCGACGAAAGCATCCGCAAGCAGCGTGGTTTTGACCCTGATCTGTGGGTGATCGAACTGGAAAGCCGCGAGGGGCGCACGCTTCTGGAAGAAGAGGGTCTGAAGGACTGACTTCCCCCCTTTCGCCCGCTGGCATATCGTGCGGGCGATAAGTGCGCAAAGGTCCGGCATGGATTGGCAAGATCACGGAACCATCCTCTCGATGCGGCCCCACGGGGAGACCGCAGCGATTGTCGATGTGTTCACGGCCTCGCACGGGCGGCATTCTGGTGTCGTTCGGGGCGGTGCCTCGCGCAAGATGGCGGCCAGTTTGCAACCCGGCACCCATGTTGCGCTGAGCTGGCGGGCGCGGCTTGAGGATCACATGGGCGCATTTACGCTTGAGCCGGTCAAGGCGCGCTCGGGGGTGTTGGGCGATCGGATGGCGCTGTTGGGGTTGAACTCGGTCTGTGCGCTTCTGGGGTTTGCTTTGGCTGAGCGCGAGCCGCACCCGGTTCTGTATGCCGCAACCGAGCCTTTGTTCGACGTCATCGACATGGCGCATGATGGCTGGGAAGTCGATTATCTGCGGTGGGAAATGGGGCTCTTGGACGAGCTTGGCTTCGGGCTTGATCTGGGGGCTTGCGCGGTGACCGGATCACGCGACGATCTGGCCTTTGTCAGCCCGAAATCGGGGCGCGCTGTTAGCCGCGCGGGGGCTGGCGAATGGGCACCCAAGCTGTTGGCCTTGCCGCAATTTTTGTTGGGGCAGGGGTCTGCTACCTATGACGAACTGGTGCAGGGGCTTGCGCTGACGGGATATTTCCTTGAGCACCGGATCGCGCCGGAGCTTGGCGGGCGCGGCCTACCCAAGGCGCGCCAACGCCTGATGGATGCGCTGGCCCGTCAGGGCGTCGGGCGGTCGTCCAGCTGAAGCTGCAACAGCGCCAGATCGAGCCAACGCCCGAATTTTTTGCCGACCTGCGGCATTGTGCCGGTGCGGGTAAAGCCAAGCGCTTCGTGCAGGCGGACCGAGCCGTCATTCGCCCCGTCAATCGCCGCGATCATCACATGGAAGCCGCCTTCCCGGGCGCGTTCGATCAGCGCTTCCATCAGCTTGCGCCCGATCCCGCCGCCGCGTGCTTCGCGGTTCACATAGACCGAGTGTTCGACGCTTAGATGATAGCCGTCATGCGGGCGGAAGGGGCCGAAACTGGCGTAGCCCATCGCGCGGCCGTCGGCCTCCCACACCAGCACCGGATAGCCTGCTGCCTGTCGATCAGCGATCCACTGGCGGCGGTTCTCGGCATCGACCAGGATCTCGTTCCAGATCGCTGTCGTGTTGGCGACGGCGTCATTGTAAATCTCGCGGATGGCTTCGGCGTCTTCGGGGCGGGCGTCACGGATCATCGGGGGTCTCCTTTGCCCCAGAGATTGCCCGAACGCGCGGCGCGTGCAATGCAAAACGGGGCCGCGATAGCCCCGTTGCGGTAGTTTATGTTTGCCCCCGGAGCTGCGACGCGCAGCGCGTTCGCCGCTGAGAGCTTCCACTGGAAGCTCTCCGAGACACGGCTCACCCCAGTAGTCGCCGCGCGATCACCTGAGCCTGAATTTCCGCCGCCCCTTCAAAGATGTTCAGGATGCGGGCGTCACACAGGACGCGGCTGATCTGGTATTCAAGCGCGAAACCGTTGCCGCCGTGGATTTGCAGTGCGTTATCGGCTGCCGACCACGCGACGCGGGCGCCAAGCAGCTTCGCCATGCCTGCCTCAAGGTCGCAGCGCTGGCCGTGGTCTTTTTCCCAAGCCGAGAAATAGGTCAGCTGGCGGGCGATCATGATCTCGACCGCCATCATCGCCAGTTTCGAGGCGACACGCGGGAATTCGATCAGCGACTTGCCGAATTGCTTGCGGTCGATGGCGTATTGCATACCGATTTCGCAGGCCGATTGTGCCACGCCGACAGCGCGGGCGGCGGTCTGGATGCGGGCCGATTCGAAGGTCTCCATCAGCTGTTTGAAGCCCTTGCCCTCTTCACCGCCCAAAAGGTTCTCGCCCTTCACGCGGAAGCCGTCGAAGCCAAGCTCGTATTCCTTCATGCCGCGGTAGCCCAGAACCTCGATCTCGCCACCGGTCATGCCGGGCGTCGGGAAGGGGGTCTCATCGGTGCCCGGCGTCTTTTCGGCCAGGAACATCGACAGACCTTTGTAATCGGTCGTGTCGGGGTTGGTGCGCGCCAGCAGCGTCATGACATGGGTGCGCGCGGCGTGGGTGATCCACGTTTTGTTGCCCGTCACCACCCAGTCGTCGCCATCCTTGACCGCGCGGGTGCGCAGCGAGCCAAGGTCGGAGCCGGTGTTCGGTTCGGTGAAAACGGCGGTCGACAGGATCTCGCCCGTCGCTAGGCCCGGCAGCCATTTGGCCTTTTGGTCCTCGGTGCCGCCGCACAGGATCAGTTCGGCGGCGATTTCCGAGCGCGTGCCAAGCGAGCCAACGCCAATATAGCCGCGCGAAAGTTCTTCGGTCACAACAACCATCGAGGCTTTGGACAGGCCAAGCCCTCCGAATTCCTCGGGGATGGTCAGGCCGAACACGCCAAGTTCTGCGAGTTCGCTGATGATCTCCATCGGGATCAGTTCGTCCTTCAGGTGCCACTCGTGCGCGTTGGGTTTCACGCGGTCTTCGGCATAGCGGTAGAACTGCTCGCGGATCATCTCGAGTTCTTCGTCCAGACCCGAGGCGCCAAAGACCGAGCGGCCCTGTTCGTCGCGCATCAAGGACACCAGCGCCATACGCGCGCCGTTCGAGTTGCCCGCCGCGATCAGCGTTTGCGCGGCGTCCGAGGGCGTCCATGCGATGTCGAGGGTCGCAAGGCGGATCATCTCGCCCTGGTTCATCTGGATGCCGCCCTGAATCTGCGCGAGGTATTCACCAAAGCCGATTTGCAGGATCAACTGCTCCATCTGACCGAGCTTGCCGTCTTCCGCGATGCGTTTGGCCCAGTGCTGAAGCTGGATCAGCGACTGGTTGTAGGTCGCGAGCCACGACAATCCGTGCGCCTGATACTGGTGCTCCTCAAGCAGCGCGCCCGAGATGCGGCCATCCTTGGAGGTCTTGGCGCGCAGTGCTTCGGTCGCCTGATCGACGAGTGCGGCGACTTCGGGCAGGACCGCTTCGGTCAGGCCAAGAAGATCGGAAAGAACAGTGTTTTTCGGCATATCGCCCCCATCATGCGCCATGAGTCGGACCCCTTCCAAACCAGGTTGGTTGTGCATAGGCATTTTGCAGGTGCAGCGCAATAAAAATTCAACAATGACGTTGTGTTTGTTTTTATATGTCGTGCGCAATTCGGGTTTTTCCGCGTTGCCGCATGGATTTCGGGCGCTCTGGCGTAAGATTGTATTGGTGTGATTGTTTTGATTGGCGTGGGCGCGGGGCGGCGCTAGGAGAGGGAATGATCGACTTTCTGCTCACCGATTTTACCGCGCTCCAGATCGTTTTGGCGCTTGCTGTCACGCTTTTCGCGGGCTTTGTGAAGGGCGCCATCGGCTTTGCAATGCCGATGCTGATGCTCTCGCTTTTCGGTTCGTTCATGCCGTCGGAAAAGGCGCTCGCGCTGTTGATCCTGCCGACGCTGGTTACCAATCTGGCACAGTCGCTCCGGCAGGGGCATGGGGCGGCTTGGGCCTCGATTGTGAAATACCGGCTGTTTATCGCGATGGTGCTGATCTTCATTCCGATCACGGCGGGGTTCGTGCGGATCATCCCGCAGCCTTTGATGTATGCGTTGCTGGCCGGGCCGATCGTGCTGTTTGCGGGGGTGCAACTGGTGGGGGTAAGCCTTGCGCTGCCAATCCATCATCGCCGCCGCGCCGAGATTGTTCTGGGGATTATCGGCGGGATGTATGGCGGGATTTCGGGGATTTGGGGGCCGCCGCTGATCATCTATCTGCTTTCGATCCATGCCGAGAAAAGCGAGGCGGTTCGGGTGCAGGGCGTGGTGTTTCTGCTGGGCGCGGTGATGCTGACGGTGGCGCATATCGGGTCAGGGGTGCTGAACCCGACGACGGCGCCCGTTTCGGCGCTGATGGTCGTGCCCGCGATGATCGGAACATGGCTTGGCTTTCGGGCGCATGACAGGCTGGACGCCGCGCGGTTCCGGCGCTGGACGCTGGTCATGCTGCTGCTGACCGGCCTGAACCTGTTGCGCCGCGCGATTGCCGCGCTTTAGGCGGCAACCGGCCCGCGTTTTTGCGCGCGGGCGGCGGCCAGCGTCATTGCCTCATAGCTCTTGAGCACAGGGCGCGCGCGGCGGGGATGCGTGGGCAGCTTGCCTGCTTTCGCCAGGTCGGCCAGCGCGGTATGGGCAGCCAGCGAGGAGTGCCGTGCCAGCGCGCCAATCGCCAGGCTTTCGATCAGGCAACCGTCGGAAATCAACAGATGATGCTGCGCGAGCAAAATGCCGTGCCAGCCCAGAACTGCCGGGCGGTCGGGCTGCAATGCGGTGCAGCCGTCCACAAGATAGCGGGCGGGCACCAGCACTTCGTCCTTGTCGAAGAGGTAATCCACCATGGGGCCGCCGACTGCGACGCGGTGTTCGGGCATGAGCCAGAGGTCGCGCGTCGCGCCGAAGCTCGGGGCGCACAGGCGCACGGGGCAGAGGCTGCCAAGCGCGGGCAGGCTGACACGGCCCGACCAGACGACGGGTTGCGCCCCGCCGTCGACGGTTTCCACCAGATCGCCTGCGCGCAGGCTGGCGGCGGGGCGGGGACCGGTGGGCGTGTCGATCAGGGTTGCGGGCGCGAAGCAGGCGCCCGGCCCGACCGGATGCACCCGGTCCGAAAGCGCGAGCCATTCGACACGCGGGCCAATCCGCGCCGCATCCGTGTTCGAGGTCAGCGCCTCGGCATCTTCGCGCGCAAGCGGTAGCGGCGCGTGGCCAAGGCGTTGCCGGATGCTGCTGTTATCCAAGGCTTCAAGCGTCAGAAGGCTGGTGCGGGCAGGCGCATCCCAGCTCCATGTCAGGCGCATCCGCCCACCAGCGGCGATTTCGTCGGAGGCGTCGATGGAGAGCGCGTGAAACGCCTCGCCTTGCCGCTGCGAGACGCACAGGTGCCCGTCATGGGTGAACGAGACAGACAGGAATCGCTGCCAGCCGTTGCGGGTCGCATGGTGCAAAAGCGGGACGATGTCCTGCTCGCCGCGCATGAGAGAGAACTCCAGCATCAGCGTGCCGCGCCCAAGAAGCTGCGGCAGCGGATGATCTGACAGGGCAACAGCGCCCATCTCGGGGTGATGTGCGGCAAACCAACCTTGGTCGTGAACTGACATCCTGTCCCCTCCTACGCGGCTTTGCGCCGGATCAGCGCGCGCGCCTCATAGCCCCTGAGCATCCGCCGCGCGGCGGGGCTGTAGCCTTCGCCGGTGCGCGGGTCGATCTCGGGGAACAACGCACAGATCTCGGCCTGCACGGCCTCTTCCAGACCACCAAGGATCTGTGGGCCGGGCAGGAAGCTCTCGCTTGCCATGCCTTCCGAGAAGATCACCTGATGGCGGTCGAACAGAAGATGGACGTAGCAGACCTCACCGCCCTCCTGCACGGTAACGCTGGAGCCGTTAACAAGGTCTTTCGCCGCGACCAGCACCTCGGCCTCGCCGAACATCAGATCGGCCAGCGGATCGCGCACCAGAATACGGTGTTGGGGCGAGATCAGCACATCGCGCTCGGCACCAAAGCTGCCCGCGCGAATACGGATCGGCGCGAAATTCCCCTCCGCTGCAACCTGTCGCATCCCGATCCACCGGAGCGGCTGCGCCCCATCGTCCTGCGTCAGCACCAGATCGCCCACGCGCAGGGTTTCGACCTCGCGCAGCCCCTCGGGCGTGTCGATCAGAGTGCCGGCCACAAAGCAGGGCACGGTGTCGACCGTGATAAAGCCGTTATCGGTCTCGCCGGTGGAGCTTTGCACCGTGTAGGTAAAGCTCTCGACTGCCTCGTCGCCATCGGAGACGATGGTCAGCGTGCCGTCTGCGTTAAGCGTGACCACCTCGCCCGACGACAGAGTGACCGAATCCCCTGCGCTGACGTTGATCCCGTTGATCTGGGTGATGGTCAGTGTGCCGGTTGTTCCGTTCTGGTCATTGGCCAGAACGTCGATCGTCTTGCTGGCGTTGGGTTGCAGCCAGACATCGTCGTCAACCGCGATCAGCGTTGTCTGGACCGATCCGCCTGCGATCAGCACATTGGAGTCGTAAGCCGAGTCCGAGACATCCGCGATCCCGATCCGCAGCGAGTTCACCTCGCCCGAGACGACCGGAAAGCTGACCGAAAGCGTGACGGTCAGGCCGTCCATTTCGGTGTTATAGGCGTCACCCGTGTTGTCGAGATAGAGGTTCGTATTGGACAGCGGGTTGACGTTGTTAACCGAGGCGTCGCCGATCACCATATTGACCGGCTCGCCGTTCACCCAGATTCCGACCATATCAAGATATTGCGAGTTCACATATTCGGGGTATTCGTCCGAGGCGAAGACAAAGCTGATGGTCATCAGGTTGCCTTCGGGGACGAAATCCACATCCAGCCATGCCGCGTCATAGGTGCTGGTGCCGGCCAGAGCATTGAAATCGGCGTTATTGTTGATGCCCGAGTTGTTGACCGACTTGCCGTTTGACTGGTTGGTATTCGACGGGTTGCTCCACCAGCCTCCGCCGTTGGAGTTGGTGTAATCGGCGGCGTAGCCGGTCGAGAGGATGATGCCCGTGTCGCTTGGGGTAGCCCCCGGCGCGATGGTGTCGCCGCCCGAATAGATCGCCGAGGCGCGGTTGTCGCCGGTATAGGAGGCGCTGATGACCGTCGTGCCGTCGCCAAAGATGGTGTCGGCCATCTGCATGGCCGAGGCATTGATGTTATAATTCAGCTCGCTGGCTGTCGCCATTACTGCCTCCATACCATCGGAAGGCAGTGCAAACACCGCATGACGGGACGTGCCTGTTCGTCCCTTTGACCGGGCCTTTTGGCCTCTGGTTATGTCGGGCTTGTGCCCTGCTCGTTTGCCCTGCCTCGGGTCTTTTGATTTTCGTCAACAATATGCATGAGTTACGCCGCAAGGAAACTGTTTTTTCTTTTGGTCGTGGTCAGGGTGGCGTCGGGTGATGCGCGCGCAACACCTTTGGGGCGGGCAAAATGGCAGTGCTGTTGTGCTTGGGGGGCGGCGCGGCTAAGGCTGGAGCGTATGAATTTGCGGAGGTTCAGATGCCCGTCGATCCCGTCCAGTTGACTGTCGATCTTGTCCGTTGCCCCTCGGTGACGCCCGAGGAGGGAGGCGCGCTTGTGCTGCTGGAGGGGCTGCTCTCAGAGGCGGGGTTTGCCTGCACGCGGGTCGACCGGAACGGCACGCCGAACCTGTTTGCCCGCTGGGGGCAAAAGGGCGCGGGCCGGACCTTTGGCTTCAACGGGCATACGGATGTTGTGCCGGTGGGCGATGCGGCCGCGTGGACGCATGACCCGTTCGGCGCCGAGATCGAGGGCGGATACCTCTGGGGGCGCGGCGCGACCGACATGAAATCGGGTGTCGCGGCCTATGTGGCGGCGGCGATCGATTTTGTGACCGAAACCCCGCCCGAAAATGGCGCCGTGATCGTGACGGTGACGGGTGACGAGGAAGGCGCGGGCCGCGACGGGACGCTGGCGATCCTGGACTGGATGCAGACCGAGGGCGAAGCGATGGACGCCTGCATCGTGGGTGAGCCGACCTGCCCCTCGACGATGGGCGAGATGATGAAGATCGGGCGGCGCGGTTCGGTGACGTTTTTCCTTGAGGCACAGGGCGTGCAGGGCCATGCCGCCTATCCGCATCGTGCCAGGAACCCGCTTCATGCGCTGGTGAAATTGCTCGACCGGATGACCGCTGCGCCGCTGGATCAGGGCACTGCGCATTTCGACCCGTCCACCTTGCAGATCACCACCATCGACTGCGGCAACCCGGCGACGAATGTGATCCCCGCGAAAGCGCGTGCGACGGTGAACACCCGCTTCAACGATGCCCATACGGGTGCTTCGCTGATCGACTGGGCCAAGGGGCTGATCGCCGGGGTCGAGGCAGAAACCGGCGTCACGATCACGCTGCGCCCCGAGGTCTCGGGCGAGTGCTTTCTGACGCCCCCCGGCCCGCTGGTCGATCTGGTCGCCGCTGCGGTCGAGGCGGAAACGGGCATCCGGCCCGAGCTGTCCACCTCGGGCGGGACTTCGGACGCGCGCTTTGTCAAAGACCACTGCGCGGTGGTCGAGTTCGGGCTTGTCGGCCAGACCATGCATTCGGTCGATGAACGTGTCGCGGTGGATCAGATCGCGCCCTTGAAGGCGATCTACCAGCGCGTCTTGCAGGAGTATTTCGCGTGATCGACATCCATGAAACGCAGGATTTGGACGCTTGCCGCCGGTTGCGGCGTGTCGTGTTTATCGAAGAGCAGAATGTCTCGGAAGCGGATGAGATGGACGGTCGCGATGCCGAGGCCGTGCATCTTCTGGCGCGCGACGATGGCGCCCCGCTTGGCACCGCGCGCCTTTTTGTCAAAGGCGAGCTTGGCAAGATCGGGCGGGTTTGCGTTCTGGCCGAGGCGCGCGGGCGCGGGCTTGGCGCGGCGCTGATCCGTGCAAGCGAAGCTGCCCTTGCCGCACGCGGCTGCACCAAGGCGCAACTGGGGGCGCAATGTCACGCGATCCCGTTCTACGAAAAACTGGGATACACGGCCTTCGGTCCGGTTTACGATGATGCGGGTATTCCGCATCGGGATATGCAAAAATCCCTCTGACACTCTGATTGCCCCGGAAGGTCAGGGGTTTGGTGGCGCGAAGGCGCGCCCATTTTAGGAACGTGCAATGAGCAAACTGCCCCAGATCCCCTCGCGTCAGGAAATCCTTGACTGGCTGGCCGACCATCCGGGCGCCAGCTCGAAACGCGATATAGCCAAGGCCTTCGGGATCAAGGGGCCGCAGAAGATCGAACTAAAGCGCGTCTTGAAAGAGATGGAGGGCGAAGGGCTTCTGGCCAAGCGCCGCCGGTCCTATCATGATGCGGCAGGCTTGCCGCCGGTGACCGTGCTGGAGGTGATGCGTGCCGACAGTCAGGGCGATCTGTGGGCGCGCGCACCGGAATACGAGGGCGAGGGGCCGGAGCCGGTGATCCTGCTTTTGACCAAATCGTCGGACCCCGCGCTTGCGGCCGGGGATCGGGTGTTGGGCCGTCTCGCGCCTGCTGTGGGGCAGGGCTATGACTATGAGGCGCGGATTATTCGCAAGATCGGACAGGCGTCGCATCGCGTGGTCGGCATCTTCCGCAAAAATGCCGAGGGCGGGCGGATCGTGCCGATCGACAAAGGCGCCGATAAGGAATGGTCCATCGGCGCGGGCGATGCGCTGGAGGCCAAAGACGGCGAGTTGGTCGAGGCCGAACAGATTGGCCCCAAGGGCCGCATGGGGCTGCCCCGTGCAAAGGTGATCGAACGGCTTGGCGATCCGTCAGCGCCGCGGGCCGTTTCGCTGATTGCGATCCATCAGCACGGTATCCCCGACGACTTTCCCGATGCCGCCGTGGCCGAGGCAGACGCTGCCAAGCCCGCGATCGCCAAGGGGCGCGAAGATTTGACGGGCCTGCCTTTTGTGACCATCGACCCGGCAGACGCGCGCGACCGTGATGACGCCTGTCTGGTGATCCGCGATGAAGACCCCAAGAACGAGGGTGGCTTTCTGCTTTGGGTCGCGATTGCCGATGTCGCGCATTATGTGACGCCCGGCTCCGCGCTGGACCGCGAGGCGAAGAACCGCGGCAATTCGACCTACTTCCCTGACCGCGTGGTGCCGATGCTGCCCGACCGCCTGTCGGGTGATCTGTGTTCGCTGCACGAACATGTGCCGCGCGCGGTTCTGGCGGTGCAGATGAAGGTCAATTCCTTTGGCCAGAAGGTCTCGCACCGCTTTACGCGCGGGATCATCAACTCGGTTGCCTCGCTCGAATACAAGCAGGTGCAGGCCGCTCAGGATGGCGCGCCGGACGAGAAATGCGCGCCGCTTATGGACGAGGTGATCGCGCCGATCTACGAATGTTTTGCGGCGCTTCTACATGCGCGCCGCCTGCGCCAGCCGCTAGAGCTGGACCTGCCCGAACGCCAGATCATCATTGATGAGGCGGGCAAGGTGTCCTCGGTGCAGTTCAAGGAACGTCTCGATGCGCATAGGCTGATCGAGGAATTCATGGTGCTGGCCAATGTCGCTGCCGCCGAAGAGCTGGAGCGTCTGCGCCGCCCGCTGCTCTACCGCGTCCACGAAGAACCCAGCCCCGAGAAGATCGAGGCGCTGCGCGAAGTGGCGCAGGCCTCGGGCTTTACGCTGGCAAAGGGGCAGGTTCTGAAGACGCAGCACCTGAACAACCTTCTGGCGCAAGCCGAGGGCAGCGAGTTTGACGAGTTGCTGAACATCACCACGCTGCGCTCGATGACGCAGGCCTATTACGCGCCGCAGAACTTCGGGCATTTCGGGTTGGCGTTGCGGTCTTACGCGCATTTCACCTCGCCGATCCGGCGCTATTCGGACCTGATTGTCCACCGCGCGTTGATCGCGGGCCACGGCTGGGGCGATGACGGGCTAAGCGCAACCGACGCCGAAGAGTTGCAGGAGACCGCGCAGCATATCTCGGAGACCGAGCGGCGTTCGATGATTGCGGAACGCGACACCACCGACCGCTATCTGGCTGCTTATCTGAGCGAGCGGGTCGGGGCCGAGTTTACGGGCCGCATCTCGGGGGTGCAGAAGTTCGGTGCCTTTGTGAAACTGGATGAAACCGGCGCGGACGGGTTATTGCCGATCCGCGAAATCGGGCGCGAGTTCTTCCACTACGACCGCGACAATCAGGAACTGGTCGGCGCGGATACGGGCCTTCGGATCACCGTTGGCCAGCGCGTTCTGGTGCGGCTGGCCGAGGCTGTGCCGGTGACGGGTGGCCTGATGCTGGAACTCCTGGAACTTGAGGACTCGCCAATGCCGTCCGGGCGCCGCAAGGGCGGCAAGAAGCCCGGTCAGCGGATGCCGCGCAAGCCGGGGCGCGACAAGGCCAAGGGTGCGGCCATCGCGCGCAAGGTCAAGCGCACGCGCCGCAAGTAGGGCTTACAGCATCCACTCGATCGGCAGGCGCTGCGCGATCCCCAAAAGGATGCGCGTGCCAAGCCGCGTTCCCGGCTCGCGCGTCAGCGGGGGTTCTCCCGCGCGCTTCCAGGTCAGGCGCAGGTTGCGCGCGATGGTGACGCGCCACGCGAAATTCTGCACCGTGGCATCGAACATCGCGGTGATGTCGGCTGCAAGATCGGGGGCATCCAGCAGAACGCCGTTTTCAGTATTCAGCCGCATCGAACGGGGATCGAAGTTGAACGAGCCCACGAAGACCCGTGCGCGATCCACCGCAAAGACTTTGGCGTGCAGCTTGTTGCGCGAAAACGGCGAGGTGCCTTTGATCTCGGGGCCAAGCAGTTCACTAAGTTTGCGCTGTGCGGGGTGGGCATCAGGCGCGTATTCGTAAAGCGCGACGCCACCGCGCAACAGGGGGCGGCGGCGATGGGCATAGCCCGAGTGCACAATCGGCA
The DNA here is from genome assembly GCF_033100795.1 of Pseudothioclava alba. Taxonomy (NCBI): domain Bacteria; kingdom Pseudomonadati; phylum Pseudomonadota; class Alphaproteobacteria; order Rhodobacterales; family Paracoccaceae; genus Pseudothioclava; species Pseudothioclava alba. Next base: position 299,246 of record NZ_JAWLVI010000003.1, on the reverse strand, counting down.
CGTCGGTCGAGGCCAGCGAATTGGTCAGAATGCGCACCTTAACTCCGCTGGCGGCGTAGCGGCGCAGCGCTTTGACGCCCGCGCGCGTGGGCACGAAATAGGGCGAGGCAATCGCAAGATCGTGCTGCGGCTGGCCTATGGTGGAGAGCAGGGTTTGCCAGACAAGTTCGGCGCCGCGTGCCTCGGGATGGTTCATCTTTTCGGGGGTGTCGGCCAGAATATGTGCCTTGGCCCAATGGATCGGCAGCGCGGCCTTGCCGAGCAGAGGGGCTGCGTTTTCGCCTTCTAGCGCTGCGGCGTAGCGTTGCGCGCGCGGTGTGGACAGGCGCGCCGCCAGCCTGTTCTGTTCGGTATGCAGATTGTTCGCCTGCGGGGGGGCAAGGGTTAGTTCGGCAGGCACCGAAAGGCGCGCGTTCCAGTAACGGTCGAACTGGCGCGCGGCATCGGGCAGGGACGGACCGCTGATCGCGATGTCCATATCCAGATATAACCCCTCCGGCCCCAGCGTGTTGAAATAGATGTCCCCGATATTGCGCCCACCCAGAATCGCGATCTGCCCGTCAACGATCATCGCCTTGTTATGCATCCGGCGATTGAGGCGGCGGAAATCCGACAGGTATCCAAGCGCGCGAAACCGGCGCAGCGGAAAGGGGTTGAACAGGCGCACCTCGATATTCGGTGTCTGCGCGAGGATTGCGAGGGTGCGGTCCATCCCGTAAGTGCCATTGTCATCCAGCAAAAGCCGCACCCGCACGCCGCGCGCGGCAGCCTCGTGGAGTGCTGCGCACATAAGCCCGCCCGACGTATCATCCTGCCAGATGTAATATTGCAGATCGACCGAAGAGCGCGCCATGCGCAGCAGTTCCAGTCGCGCGGCCAGTGCGTCAATCGGGTCTTGCAGCAATTGCACGGCGCTTTGATCCGGCGCAGGGGGCACGCGCCCCCCAAGCGCTTGGGTCAAAGGTGCGTCGAGAGGGGCAGGCAGGCTATGGCTGGCGGGAAACGGCCCGCGCGGGCGCGGATGGGTCAGGCGGGCGGCAAAAAGCACCCCAAAGGCCGCCAGAACGGCGGCGGCAAGACCGGTCAGCAACAAGAGAAACAGATGCCACATGGCGCCACTATGGGGCCGAAGCCACCGCACCGGAAGGGGCAAAGCAAAAGGCCGGGAAAACCCCGGCCTTTCATGTCGTCTGTCTGCGGCGCTTAGCCGATTGCGGCGGCTTTCACGTCCTCGTCGATGAACGGGACATATTGCGCGAAGTTGTCCGAGAACATCTTGACCAGTTTGCCAGCCTGCGCGTCGAAGGCGTCCTTGTCGGCCCAGGTGTCGCGCGGGTTAAGAAGCGTTGCATCCACACCCGGAACCGCGACCGGAACCTCGAAGCCGAAGTTCGGGTCCTTGCGGAACTCGACACCGTTCAACGAGCCGTCAAGGGCAGCGGTCAGCAGCGCGCGGGTTGCCTTGATCGGCATACGCGAGCCGGTGCCGAAGGCGCCGCCGGTCCAGCCGGTGTTCACGAGCCAGCACGATGCGCCGTGATCGTGGATCTTCGCTTGCAGCAGCTTGCCGTAAGCCTCGGGGCGACGCGGCATGAACGGCGCGCCGAAGCAGGTCGAGAAGGTCGGGATCGGTTCGGTCACGCCCACTTCGGTGCCCGGCGTCTTGGAGGTGAAGCCCGAGAGGAAGTGATACATCGCCTGCGCCGGCGTCAGGCGCGCGATCGGCGGCAGAACACCATATGCGTCGCAGGTCAGCATGATGACGTTCTTCGGGTTGCCGCCAAGCGCGGTTTCCGACGCGTTCGAGATGTAGTGCAGCGGGTAAGCGCAGCGCATGTTGTCGGTGATCGAATTGTCGAAGAAGTCCAGTTCAAGGGTTTCTTCGTCGAACACCATGTTCTCGACCACGGTGCCGAACATCGAGCAGGTCGCATAGATTTCCGGCTCGGCCTCTTTCGAGAGGTTGATGGTCTTGGCGTAGCAGCCGCCTTCGAAGTTGAAGGTGCCCTTGTCCGACCAGCCGTGCTCGTCGTCACCGATCAGGATGCGCGAGGGGTCCGCCGAAAGCGTGGTTTTGCCGGTGCCCGACAGGCCGAAGAAGACGGCGGTGTCGTCGGGGTTGCCGATCGCGTGGTTGGCCGAGCAGTGCATCGCCATCACGCCTTTGCCCGGCAGGATGTAGTTGAGAAGCGTGAAGACCGACTTCTTGTTCTCGCCCGCGTAAGCGGTGTTGCCGATCAGGATGAGCTTCTTTTCGAAGTTCAGCGCGATCACGGTTTCCGAACGGCAGCCGTGTCGCTCGGGGTTCGCTTTGAACGACGGGCAGTTGATGATGGTGAACTCGGGCGCGAAGGTGTCGAGTTCCTCGCGATCGGGGCGGCGCAGCATCGTGCGGATGAACAGGCCATGCCATGCCAGTTCGGTCACGACGCGCACATCGAGGCGATGCTCTGCATCGGCACCGCCGAAGAGATCCTGCACGAAGTAGTCCTTGCCCTTCATGTGATCCAGCATATCGGCGTAAAGCACGTCGAATTTGGCAGGGTCCATCGGCGTGTTGTTTTCCCACCAGATGGTGTCTTCCACGTCGGGGGTGCGAACGACGAATTTGTCCTTCGGCGAGCGGCCGGTATGGGCGCCCGTCGAGCAATAGAAAGCGCCGCCTTTACCCAGCGTGCCTTCGTCCCGTTTCAGCGCGGCTTCCACCAGCGCCGGTTCGAGAAGGTTGTAATAGACATTGCCCAGACCGTTGATGCCTTGATCTTCGAGGCGTTTCGCCGGGTTCACGCGTCCAATGCTCATCTATAGCTCCCGATGCCGTCAGTGCGGCTTTCCGTCGGTTCCTCCCGGCATCCCGGGCCTAGGGATACCGATCCGGCTGCCTCGAAAGGCTATATGTCGCAGAGTCATTACGAGGCGTCGGATAATCGCCCTATAGCACGCGGTTTCTTGGATGGAACAGCACGCAACGCTACCGTTAGCGCAACCATTTCGAGTTTAGCGCCACCATGCCGGAAAGGTGAGACAAATTAGTCAAACCTTCGTTTTTTTCGACTCGAATGAGTCGGAATGCGCAGGTGATTCGCACAACGCAGTTGATTTGCCGACTCGGAATGCCGATGATGTTGGAAAATGAAAACATAAGAGCAGTTGGTGGGGTGACCAATATGTCGAGAATTGCGCTGGTCGATGACGACCGCAATATTTTGACGTCTGTTTCAATGACGCTTGAGGCAGAGGGATACGAAGTCGAGACCTATAATGACGGACAGGCGGCGCTGGACGCGTTTAATAAACGCCTGCCGGATATGGCCGTTCTGGACATCAAGATGCCGCGGATGGACGGGATGGAGCTGCTGCAACGGCTACGCCAGAAAACCGCTATGCCGGTCATCTTCCTGACCTCGAAAGACGACGAGATCGACGAGGTTCTGGGGCTGCGGATGGGTGCGGACGACTATGTGAAAAAGCCGTTTTCGCAGCGCCTTCTGGTCGAGCGTATCCGTGCGCTGTTGCGCCGTCAGGATGCGATTTCCGGGGTCGAGATCCCGACAACCGAAGAAAACAAGGTGATGGTGCGCGGCTCTCTGACGATGGACCCGCTGCGCCACTCGGTGCTGTGGAAGGGTAAGGAAGTCACGCTGACAGTGACCGAATTCCTGCTGCTTCAGGCTCTGGCGCAGCGGCCCGGTTTCGTGAAGTCGCGGGATCAGCTGATGGACGTCGCCTACGACGATCAAGTTTACGTCGACGATCGCACAATCGACAGCCATATCAAGCGTTTGCGTAAAAAGATGCGCACCGCAGACGAGGAATTCTCTGCGATCGAAACGCTCTATGGCATCGGGTATCGCTATAACGAAGAATGACATTTGCTGAGCGCATAGGACTGGGCCGGACGCGCCCCAAACCGACTGACCGTCGGTCGGGGATCGACGTGGTTCTCGGTGAGGACTGGATCGCGCCTGACGGCGTGGTCGACGAAGACTTGACGCGCGGGCGGGCGCGGCGCGGGTTTATCTCGCTGAACCGCTCGCCGCTGGCGCGCAAGATCATCACCTTCAATCTTCTTGCGATGCTGGTGTTGGTTGCAGGGGTGCTGTTTCTCAACCCGTTCCGGCAAAGTCTGGTGCTCCAGCGCGAGATCGGCATCGTGTCCGAGGCAGAACTGATCGCCGACATCTTCGAGGCGCGGCTGCCGAAGAACGCTCCGGTCAATCTGGCGGCGGGCGATGGTATAGATCTGGCCGAGACGCTGGCAGGGATCGAGCTTCCCGAGGGTAGCAAGCTGTTCATCTTCGATCTGTCGGGGGGGCTTTTGGTGTCCTCTGACGATGTCGAAACGCAGCCGCGCGCAGCGGTTGACGGATTGGGTATCGACCATCGCTCCACAATCATCACCAACCTGATGAACAGCGCGTGGGAAGGGTTGTCCAAACTGTTCGCCAAGGAAGAAGGCGCGGAAGACGCAATCGATTCCCGCGACGTCGCGACCCGGCTGATCCCCGAGATCGACGGCGATATGACAAAGATGGTGACATCGAAAACCGTGCGTGGTGATACGCTTTTTTCGGTTGGAACTGGTATTCGCCAAAATGACGTTCTGATCGGCAAACTGGTGCTGACCTCCGCCGCGGGAGAGATCGAACAGCTTGTCCGTGCCGAGCGAGAGCAGGTTTTGCAGATGTTCGTGATCGCGATGATCGTGTCGATCGGGCTTAGCCTTGTGCTGGCCTCGACGATCGCGAACCCCTTGTCGGATCTGGCGGCAGCGGCCGAAATCGGCGAGGAAAAGAACGCGCGCAAAATGAGTCCCACACGGGTTCGTATCCCCGATCTGACGGCGCGGCCGGACGAAATCGGGCGGTTATCGGGCGCTCTGCGCGGGATGGTAACGGCGCTTTACGACCGGATCGACGCGAACGAACAGTTCGCCGCCGATGTCAGCCATGAGATCAAGAACCCGCTGGCCAGTATGCGTTCTGCGGTGGCGTCCCTGCATATGGTCAAAAAAGAGGAGCATCGGCAGAAACTGCTGGATGTGATCGACCACGATGTGCGGCGTCTGGACCGGCTGGTTTCGGATATTTCCAACGCGTCACGGCTGGATTCAGAGTTGGTGAAAGAAGAGGAAGACACCTTCGATCTGGTGAAGATGGTCTCGAACCTGACCGAATTCCTTGGCCAGCAGGCCGAGGAGAAGGGCGTCGAGTTCATTACCGACCTGCCCGCGCGCGCGATACGGATTACCGGTCTTGAGGGGCGGTTGGCACAGGTTTTCGTGAACCTTATCACCAATGCGGTTTCCTTCTGTGACGAGGGGGATGCGGTGCGGGTCTGGGCGCGCAAGCGTGACAACCGTGTGCTGGTCGTGGTCGAAGATACCGGCCCCGGCATTCCCGAACAGGCGTTGACCAAGGTTTTCAAACGGTTCTATTCGCAACGGCCCGAGGGGCAGTTCGGCGATCATTCCGGCCTTGGACTGGCAATTTCCAAGCAGATTGTCGAGGCACACGGCGGGGTGATCTGGGCCGAGAATATCCGCCCGACGGATGCCGATATTACATCGGAGCCTCTGGGTGCGCGCTTTGTGGTGGGGCTTCCGGTGTGAGCGACGCGCCGACCGGGCAGAATGTTCACGGGACAGTTGTCGCGCTGGACGCTGACCGTGGCGTTTTGCTGATCGGCCCATCCGGCTCGGGGAAGTCTTCGATGGCCTTGCGGCTTATGGCCTTGGGGGCGAGGCTCGTTTCAGATGACCGCACGGATTTGCGGCAGGAGAACGGAGCGCTTGTTGCCTCGGCCCCAGCCGCCATCGCTGGCCGAATCGAGGCGCGTGGCGTCGGAATTCTGGCCGCTGATGCCCTGCCTTTCGCCAAGGTTGTTCTGGTGGTGGATATGTCTCGCGCGGAGGTGGATCGCTTGCCTGCTGAGCGCGTGACCGAGCTATGCGGTGTGCGGGTTCCCCTTGTGCTGCAAGTGCAAAAGCCCCATTTTGGTCCGGCTATATTGCAATATCTGAAAGCTGGGAGAGTCGCTTGAGTGGTGCCGCAACATCCGATCCGGAAGTCCTGCAAAGGGTGGTTCTTGTAACCGGCCCTTCGGGTTCGGGGAGGGGGACGGCCATCGCGGCACTTGAAGACTTCGGATACGAGACAATTGATAACCTGCCCTTGTCGATGGTGCCTCGGTTGCTTTCGGGCGAGGTGCGTGGGCGTCCGGTGGCCTTGGGTATCGACGTGCGCAATCGCGATTTTTCGGTCGGTGCTATGATCGAGCTGATCGACGGGCTGACGCGCGATCCGACCATTCATCTGGAACTTCTGTATCTGGATGCCTCGATTGATGTGCTGGAGCGCCGCTATTCCGAGACCCGCCGCCGCCACCCGCTCGCCCCGATCGAAGCCCCGCGCGAGGGGATCGTGACGGAAATCGAGATGCTCTTGCCGATCAGGGCGCGTGCCGAGGTGCTGATCGACACCACGCTCACCAGCCCGCATGATCTGCGCGAGGAAATATCACGGTTCTTTGATCCGGGTCTGCTGGATCGGCTGACGGTCTCGGTCCATTCGTTCAGCTATAAACGCGGTGTGCCACGCGGCGTCGATATCATGTTCGATTGCCGGTTCCTGACGAACCCGCATTGGTTGCCCGAGCTGCGTCCGTTTACCGGCCTTGATCCGCGGGTCGCGGCCCATGTCGAAAGCGACCAACGACACGCCGAATTCCTTGACCGCATTCTGGGGCTATTGCTGCTTCAACTGCCCGCTCATGTGGAAGAGGGGCGCACCCATGTTGCTATCGGTTTCGGGTGCACGGGCGGCAAGCATCGCTCGGTCGCGATGGCCGAAAAGGTCGCGAAGGCTCTTGCAGAGTCCGGCTGGCAGGTGTCAAAACGTCACAGGGAACTTGAACGGCACGCAATCACGGTGCCGGATCAGAATACAAGGATCGGCGCGTGATCGGGATTGTGATCGTCGCACATGGAGGGTTGGCCCGCGAGTATCTTGCGGCGGTCGAGCATGTTGTCGGGCCGCAGAAGGGCATCCGGGCGATCACGATCGAGGACGATCATGACCGCACCACGAAACAGGCCGAAATTCGTGCAGCGGCGGATTCAGTCGATACGGGGGACGGGGTTGTCGTCGTGACCGACATGTTCGGCGGCTCGCCTTCGAACCTGAGCCTGATGGCCTGCGAGCAATGCGAACGCGAGATCATCTACGGCGCGAACCTGCCGCTTCTTATCAAGCTGGCGAAATCGCGCAGCCTTGGGGTTCATGCGGCGGTCGAGGCGGCTCTGGACGCCGGTCGCAAGTATATCAACAGCTATTCGATGTGTGGTCCGGCCGTTAAGTAAGGCCGCAAAAGAGGAGCGCGGATGGTGACGCGGGAGATGGAAATCGTCAACGTAAAGGGGCTGCACGCCCGCGCTTCGGCCAAGTTCGTCGAGGTCGTCGAGGACCATGACGCGAAGGCAGAGGTCGAGAAAGACGGAATGACGGTTTCGGGCGATTCGATCATGGGGCTGCTGATGCTGGCCGCCTCGCGAGGAACCTCGATCAAGGTGACAACCTCGGGGCCGGAGGCGCAGAAGCTTGCGGATGCATTGGCTGCCTTGGTGGCGGACAAGTTCGGCGAAGGTATGTAGACGCCTGCGAGTGCCTTAACGGAACGCGAAACGCCGCCCTTTCGGGCGGCGCTTTTGTTCGGGTTTAGCGGGTCGGCACGGGCTTTTCGCCGCGGTAGTCATAGAAACCGCGCCCAGTCTTGCGGCCCAGCCACCCCGCTTCGACATATTTCGTCAGCAGCGGGCAGGGGCGGTATTTCGTATCCGCCAGCCCATCATAAAGCACGTTCATGATCGCAAGGCAGGTGTCCAGCCCGATGAAATCGGCCAGTTCCAGCGGCCCCATCGGATGGTTCGCACCGAGCTTCATCGACTGGTCGATGCTCAACACCGAGCCGACGCCTTCGTAAAGCGTATAGACCGCCTCGTTGATCATCGGCACCAGAATCCGGTTCACGATGAACGCGGGGAAGTCCTCGGCGGAGGCGGCGGTTTTACCAAGGCGCTCGACCACGCCCAGCAGGGTTTTGTAGGTCGGCTCGTCGGTGGCAATGCCGCGGATCAGCTCGACGAGCTGCATCACGGGCACCGGATTCATGAAGTGCACGCCGATGAAGCGCTCGGGCCGGTCGGTGCGCGAGGCGAGCCGTGTGATCGAGATCGACGAAGTGTTCGACGACAGGATCGTCTCGGGCTTCAGGTGGGGTTGCAGGTCTTCGAAGATTGCTTGCTTGACGGTTTCGCGCTCGGTCGCGGCTTCGATCACCAGGTCGGTCTGGCCGACCTCGGGCAGATCGCGCGTGGTGCGGATGCGCGCCAGTGTCGCGGCCTTTTCGGCGTCGGAAATCGCGCCTTTCTGCACCTGGCGATCTAGGTTGCGCCCGATCGTCGCCAGCGCTTTTTGCAGACTTTCGTCGCTAATGTCGTTCAGAACAACATCATAGCCCGCAAGCGCGAACACATGTGCAATCCCGTTGCCCATCTGACCCGCGCCGATAATCCCAACCGACGATATCGTCATTTTTCGCCTCTTTTCTTTGTGTCGCGCGACCATAGGCGGGCAAATGCTGCAGGTGCAAGAAGAAACACTGCGTCACGTTGGTATGTCGATTTTTAACGTTAGCTCTTTGGCAAGGGATCGCGCGCAAACTGGCTGCGGGTGAGTCGAAAACTTAGGTGGGAAAATGGCTTTCGAATATTCGGGCGATGGCGCCCTTGATTATTTTCCGTGTCGATATGGCAAGTCGAAGCTGCTGTTTCGCGGGCCTCGGCGGTCATTGCAGGGCGAGTTTGTCGCTGCGATGGGCGGGTCCGAGACTTATGGGAAATTCGTTGCATCTCCGTGGCCAGCGCTGGTTGAGGCGAGGCTTGGGATGCCGGTGGTGAACTTCGGCTATATGAATGCGGGCGTCGACGTGTTCCTGAATGAACCGCAGGTGGCGGAGGCTTCGGAAGCCGCGAAAATGACCGTCATTCAATTGATGGGCGCGCAGAATATGTCGAACCGGTTCTATGCGGTGCATCCGCGGCGCAATGACCGGTTTTTGCGGGCGTCGATGCTGATGCGCACGCTGTTCCGCGACATTGATTTTACCGAGTTCAACTTTACACGCCATATGCTGGGGGCGCTCAAACGGCGCACGCCCGAAAAATATGAGGCGCTTGTGGATGAGCTTCGCCTTGCGTGGGTCGGGCGGATGCGCTCCCTGATCGAGAAGGTGCAGGGGCGTCGGATCCTGCTATGGGTCGGAGCCTATCATGCGCCCGATGTGCGAGATCCGCTTGGAGCCGAGCCTTTGTATGTGACCGAGAAAATGGTCGATCAGCTGCGCGATCTGGTCGATGATGTCGTGCATGTCGAGCCGTCGATCATGGCGCGCTCGACCGGGACGGTGGGTATGCATTTCGCGCCGCTTGAGGAGGTTGCGGCAGGGCAGATGCCCGGCCCGATGGTCCATGAAGAAATCGCAGAGGCGTTGTTGCCGGTGGTCCGAAAATATCTCTGAGTTTCAGAAATAAAAAAGCCCCGCCGTTTGGCGGGGCTTTTGTTCGGTTGGGGCGTCCGTCAGACCTTGCTGGTCATTTCGGGGACTGCGTCGAAGAGGTCAGCGACGAGGCCGAAGTCTGCGACCTGGAAGATCGGTGCTTCTTCGTCCTTGTTGATCGCGACGATGATCTTCGAGTCCTTCATGCCCGCAAGGTGCTGGATCGCGCCCGAGATACCGCAGGCGATATAGAGATCCGGTGCCACGACCTTACCGGTCTGGCCAACCTGCCAGTCGTTCGGCGCAAAGCCCGAGTCGACGGCCGCGCGCGAGGCACCCACTGCGGCGCCAAGCTTGTCGGCGAGTGCTGCGATGATCGCGAAGCTTTCTTCCGAGCCAACGCCACGGCCACCCGAGACGACGATCTTCGCCGAGGTGAGTTCCGGGCGGTCCGACGCCGCAACCTTATCCTCAACCCAAGCTGCCAGACCCGTTGCGGTCTCGCCCGAGATCGCCTCGACCGAAGCCGAACCGCCAGCGCCAACAGCCGAGAAGTTCGCCGTGCGCACGGTGAACACCTTGACGGGATCGGCCGATTTCACGGTCTGGATCGCGTTGCCCGCATAGATCGGGCGCTCGAACGTGTCAGCGTCGACCACAGCGGTTACATCCGACAGGATCATCACATCCAGAAGCGCCGCGACACGCGGCAGGATGTTTTTCGCCGCCGCCGTCGAGGCCGCCGCGATGTGGCTGTAGTTGCCCGCAAGACCGACGACCAGCGCAGCAGTCGCCTCGGCCATGCCGTGGCAATAGTCGTGCGCGCCAGCGAACAGCACCTTCGACACGCCCGCAAGCGTCGCAGCCTCGGCAGCAGCCGCATCACCACCTTCGCCCGCGACGAGCACATGCACGTCACCCAGCGATTTCACCGCGTCCAGCGTCTTGGCAACCGCGTCGGTCGCCAGCTGGCCATTGTTCACATCTGCAAGAAGAAGAACGGCCATCAGAGCACCCCCGCGTCTTTCAGTTTCGAAACCAGCTCGTCGACCGAGCCCACCTTGATCCCTGCCGAGCGACCGGCCGGTTCCGAGGTCTTTACGACGCTCAGGCGCGGGGTCACATCGACGCCGTAATCGGCGGCGGTTTTCTCATCCAGCGGCTTTTTCTTCGCCTTCATGATGTTCGGCAAGCTCGCGTAGCGCGGCTCGTTCAGGCGCAGGTCGGCGGTGACAATCGCCGGCAGCTTGACGCTGATCGTTTGCAGACCGCCGTCAACCTCGCGGGTGACTTGGGCGCTATCGCCCTCGACCGCCAGTTCCGAGGCAAAGGTCGCCTGACCCCAGCCGAGCAGCGCCGACAGCATCTGGCCCGTCGCGTTCATGTCGTTGTCGATCGCCTGCTTGCCCAGAATCACCATCTGCGGCGCCTCGTCGGCAACCACTTTGGCAAGGATCTTGGCAACCGCCAGCGGCTCGATGTCGGTGTGGACGTCGTCTGCCGCCTGCACGAGGATCGCGCGATCCGCACCCATCGCCAGCGCCGTGCGCAGCGTTTCCTGCGCTTGCTTGACGCCGATCGAAACCACCACGATCTCAGACGCAACGCCCTTTTCTTTCAGGCGGATAGCCTCTTCAACCGCGATCTCGTCGAACGGGTTCATCGACATCTTCACGTTGGCAAGATCGACACCGCTCCCGTCCGCTTTCACACGAACCTTAACGTTATAGTCGATCACGCGCTTAACAGGCACCAATACCTTCATCGGCTCGTGTCTCCCTACTTCCTGGCCGACCCTTTCGGGGCCGGATGTTCAAGCTCTCGGCAATTTTGTTACAATGCACGCGCAGCGAAAGACAGAGTAAAATCGACGCGTTTTGGTGTCGCTACGTCACGTCGCCAAAGATTTTGCCGGGAAGTGTCTGAATGTTTGCGCTAGCGAAATGGATTCGCCCGCCAGATATGGCGAGCGATGCGGAAACTCCGGCATTCGAGGTTCAGCGATTGGCGCCGGGAACCCAAAGGATGTCGGCGCGGCCCTCGTCGTTCGCGATCCGCGAGGCGGCGAAGAACCAGTCGGACAGACGGTTGAGGTATTTCACGGCGTGCTCGTTGACGGTCTCGACCGAGGCGAGTTCCACCGCGCAGCGCTCGGCGCGACGCGAGACGGTGCGGCACAGATGCAGATAGGCCGCCAGAGCCGATCCGCCCGGCAGGATAAAGCTGCGTAGCGGTTCGACGCGGGCGGTCATGGCGTCGATTTCGGCCTCAAGGCGGGTAACTTGCGATTCGATGATGCGCAGGACGGGGTAGCCCGCTTCGTGGTCGCGCTCCATATCAGGGCGGGCCAGATCGGCGCCCAGATCAAAAAGGTCGTTCTGGATGCGGGCCAGAGCCTCGGCCACATCGCCGGTTGCGTGTAGGCGGGCAAGGCCCACGGTCGCGTTTGCCTCGTCGACGGTGCCATAGGCGGTGACGCGGGCCGAGTGCTTGGCGACGCGGTCGCCATTGCCAAGCGCGGTTTCACCCTTATCGCCGGTTTTGGTGTAAATCTTGTTCAGGACAACCATCTCAGGCTCCTTTGCGCAGGTAGACGAACAGTAATATCAGGCCAATTGCGACGGCCTGGGCGGCAATGCGCAGGCGCATCAGCTTGTTGGCGTTCTTGCGGTTGAACTCGCCCCCGCGTGCAAATCCGCCAATCCCGATCATCAGGATGACAAGCACGGCGAGGCTGGCGATGGCCACCATGTAGAATAAAGGATCGCTTTTCATCATTCCTCCCTGTTCGCGGGGGTGACCTTAGCGCCGGAACGGGGAATTGCGAGGAAATTCTCCTTAGCCATAAGCGATGACCTTATCGAGCAACCGCGTCGGCAGCAGACGCCGGGCGACGCCTGCGATGCGGGTGGGGGTTGTGACATAGTAGCGCGGGTAGGGGTTGCGGGCCTCTAACGCGTGCAAAAGCTTGTCCGTCACCGCCGAAGCGGGCAGCTCGAACCGGTCCTTTTTCGCCTTGGGTTGGTAGAGGCGCTTCAGGAGGCTGGCCTCGTATTGGTCGCGGCGGGGCGAGGCCTTCCAGTCGATCCAGCGCTCGAAATGCGGGATCGAGTTTTCGCGGATTCTGGATTCGATCGGGCCGGGTTCGACGAGGATAATCTTGATGCCGGTGTCGGCCATCTCAAGGCGCAGAACATCGGTCAGGCCTTCGAGCGCGTGTTTGGTGGCAACATAGGCGCCGCGCCAGCGGGCGCCGACCAGTCCCAGAACCGAGGAGCACTGGATGATCCGTCCCTCGCCATTGGCACCCTGCGCGCGCATCACGCGGATTGCGCGGGTGGTCAGGTCGTGCAGGCCGAAGAGGTTGGTCTCGAATATCTCGCGCAGCGCTTGGGGGGGCAGGTCTTCGGTGGCGCCGGGACAGGCGAAGGCGGCGTTGTTATATAGTGCGTCCAGCCGTCCGCGCCCGCGCGCAAGTGCCTCGTTAAACCCGGCCTCGATCGAGGCAGGATCGGCCACGTCCAGCGGAAATGAAATCAGCCCTTCGCCGCGAAGGCGGGCGCAATCCTCGTCCTTGCGGCAGGTGGCGAAAACCGTCCAGCCTGCGCGTTTCAGCCCGTGTGCCGCGTCATAGCCGATGCCCGACGAGCATCCGGTGATGAGGATTGATTTGCCCAAGGGTGCCTCCTGCCTGTTACCCGATAATCGGGATAGGAGGCGGCGGTGCAAAGCGCAAGATTTACGGCGGGTCGCCGGTTATTTCAGGAATTTGGCTGCGACCCAGCCTTCGATCCCGTCACCCTCGATGCGGATCTTCGCCCAGCCGTCCTGCTCGGCGATGACCAGAACCTCTTCGCCGCGCGTTACGGAATCAAGCCGTGTGGCCGAACCGGAGGCGCGCGCGCGCACGTTCAGCGAACCTGCGGTGACGGTGCGGATGTCGCCGGTCAGCGCGACTGCGGGGGTGGCGGCGACGCGATACTCGGGCGAGGCGACCAGCGCAGGGCGGGGTGCTGCCTTTACGAACAGCGGCGTGATGACTGCGGCAGGGGCGGAAACCTGTTCGACTTTGGCAGGCGTTGCCAGAATGATCGGAGACGTTTCGGCTTGCGCGACGTCGACAGCGGGCGCCTCGGCGATCCGGGCCTGCTCTTGCGGTGCGTTCCGGCCAAAAAGCGCCAGCACCAGAAACAGTCCGGCCAAAGTATTGAATATCAGCTTGAACAGCATGTTTGCCCCCACTCGTAAAACACACGACTCACACCACCACAGGCAGCATAGCACGAGTCGCGGCTTTCCCTAAACGGAAGGCACTGGATTTGCCAGAGTTTTCTCCCTTTTGGTGGCCTGTGCGCTTTGTGCTGGACCGGAGATTGCGCGCGCTTTACATCCTTGGGGCATGAGCGAGAATGACGACATTTCCCAACCGACCAGTTCCGAACCGTTAAGCCGAGCGATCGGCGAGCGCTATCTGACCTATGCGCTTTCGACGATCATGCACCGTGCGCTGCCCGATGCGCGCGACGGGTTGAAGCCCGTGCATCGTCGCATTCTGTTTGCGATGCGCGAGCTAAAGCTGTCGCCTACGGGGGGCTTCCGTAAATCCGCTAAAATCTCGGGCGATGTGATGGGGAACTATCACCCGCACGGCGATGCGGCGATCTACGATGCGATGGCGCGTCTCGCGCAGGATTTCGCGATGCGCTATCCGCTGGTCGATGGTCAGGGGAACTTCGGCAATATCGACGGGGATAACCCGGCGGCCTCGCGTTATACCGAGGCGCGTTTGGCGCATCCGTCCGAAGCTTTGCTGGAAGGTCTGGCCGAGGACGCGGTCGACTTCCGCCCGAACTATGATGGCACGCTGGAAGAACCGATTGTTCTGCCTGCGGCCTTCCCGAACCTTCTGGCCAATGGCGCCAGCGGTATCGCGGTGGGCATGGCGACCAATATTCCGCCGCACAACCTTGATGAACTGATCGAAGCCTGTTTCGCGATGATCCAGACGCCCGAGATCAGCGACGAAGAGCTGGTCAAGCTGGTTCCTGGCCCCGATTTTCCGACCGGCGGCGTGATCGTCGAGCCGAAGGAGTCGATCCTTGAGGCCTATCGCACGGGGCGCGGCGCATTCCGTCTGCGCGCACGGTGGGAGAAAGAGGATCTGGGCCGTGGCCAGTGGCAGATCGTCGTGACCGAGATCCCCTATCAGGTGCAGAAATCCAAGCTGATCGAGCGTCTGGCCGAAGTGATCCAGACCCGCAAGGTTCCGGCGCTGGCCGATGTGCGCGACGAATCCGCCGATGACATCCGTATCGTGCTGGAGCCGAAGACCCGCACGGTCGAGCCCGAGATGTTGATGGGGATGCTGTTCAAGAACTCGGATCTCGAGGTCCGGTTCAGCCTGAACATGAACGTGCTGATCGACGGGCGCGTGCCCAAGGTCTGTTCGCTCAAAGAGGTTCTGCGCGCCTTCCTTGACCACCGCCGCGAGGTGCTTTTGCGCCGCTCGCAGCACCGGATGGACAAGATCGACGCCCGCCTTGAGGTGCTGGAAGGTTATATCATCGCCTTCCTTAACCTTGATCGCGTGATCGAGATTATCCGCAATGAGGATGACCCCAAGGCCGTGATGATGGCCGAGGATTGGGGCGGTGGCGTCTATCTGACCGACACGCAGGCCGAAGCGATCCTGAACATGCGCCTGCGCAGCTTGCGTCGCCTCGAAGAGATGGAGCTGAAGCGCGAACGCGATGCCCTGACCGCCGAGCGCGCCGGACTGGTGGCGCTTTTGGCAAGCCCTGCCAAGCAGTGGAAGCAGATCGGCAAAGAACTTGGCGAGGTGCAAAAGAAGTTCGGCAAGGGTGTCGAACTGGGCCGCCGCCGCACCGATTTTGCCGAGGCCGGCGAGGTCGAGGAGGTGCCGATCGAGGCGATGATCGAGCGCGAGCCGATCACCGTGATCCTGTCGCAGATGGGCTGGGTCCGCGCGATGAAGGGGCACAATGCTCTGGATGCCGAGATCAAGTTCAAGGATGGCGACGGGCCGCGTTTCGCGCTCCATGCCGAAACCACCGACCGGATTGTCATGCTTGGCTCGAACGGGCGTGCCTATACCGTTCTGGGTGCCAACCTTCCCGGCGGGCGCGGCAACGGCGAGCCGGTGCGTCTGATGGTCGATCTGCCCAACGAGGTCGAGGTGACGCATCTTCTGGTGCCGAAGGCGGGCGAGAAATACCTGATGGCCTCGTCGGATGGGGATGGGTTTTTCTGTCCGGCCGAGGAGCTGGTCGCGCAGACGCGCTCGGGCAAGCAGGTGCTGAACATGCGCGGCGAGGCCCGCACGGCGGTGTGCGCCAAGGCCGAAGGCGACCACATCGCCTGCGTTGGCGAAAACCGGAAGCTTCTGGTCTTTGCGCTTGAGGAACTGCCCGAAATGGCGCGCGGCAAAGGCGTCCGATTGCAGAAATACAAGGATGGCGGCTTGTCGGATGCGCGGACATTCTTGCTGGCCGACGGGCTTAGCTGGAAAGATCCGGCCGGGCGCACCCGCACCGAGACCGATCTGGGCGAATGGCTTGGCAAGCGGGCATCGGCGGGCCGGATGGCACCGCGTGGCTTCCCGCGCGACAACAAGTTCAACTGACACGAAAAGGGGGCCTCGCGGCCCCCTTGGTTTTTCGGGCGTCAGGCGTAAAGCGCCGGAACCCCCAGTTCGCTGTGGATGTGGTTGACCGATTGCTCGTCCAGCCCAAGGGCTTGGGCGAACGAATGCAGATATTGCGCCTCGGATTGGCTATCCAGGTCGATCGCCATCACCGACATGACATAGCTCTGCGCCTCAAGCCCGTCGGGGATCATCCGCGCCAGCCCCTCGACATCGACCTGCGCGGACAGCTCGCGCTCGACGAAAGCGCGCTCTTCTGCGCTGACATCACCAAGGCGATCCATCAATTTTGCCTGCTCGGCGGCGTCGATCTCGCCATCGGCTTTGGCAGCCTGAATCATCGCCTTTAGCATCAATGCGGCCATTGCGTCCTGCTCGGCAGAAGGTGCCGCTTCGGGTTCACCGCGATTGGCGAAGGCAGAGTTGAGCGACGAGCCGAAAGATCCGCCAGCGGACTGCCCCGCAAGGGCGCCGGACAGCAGGCCGCCCAACCCGCCCGCCGCGCCGCCCGCGGCAAGCGAACCGATCAACCCGCCCAGTCCGCCGCTGGCGCCCGATCCGGTCAGTTGACCGAGCAGGTCGCCAAGCCCGCCCGTGGTCTGTCCGCGCGGCGAAGAGCGGGTCGAGATATTCTTGCTACCAGCGCCGGAAAGCTCTTCCAGCAGGCCACCAAGCCCGCCGCTGCTTGCCGTTTTGCTGCTGCGGCTGCCGCCACCCAGAATCGACCCCATCATATCTTCAAGGCCGCCGCCCGCGTTGCCTCCCGCCGAGCCGAAAAGCCCGCCGGTCGCGCCGCCGGACGCCCCTTTGGTCATGCTTGAAACGCCTTTTGCGACAGCGATACCGACCGCGACCTTTGCGAGAGTTCCCATTAATGACATTTGCCCCACCTCTTACTGGAAAATCGCCTCTACCCTAACGGTTGGAGGTGCCTGCGTCAGGGGAAAAATCCGGCCGATGCCTCAACTTGGCGGAATAAGGCGTGTTCCTGCGGACTCGGGGGCGGTTTCCTTGCGTCCGCAGGCAGATGTGGGCTTGATTTTTCTCCCTCATGGCAATAGGTAGCGCGCGATATTGACTCGGGCCCTGTGTGCGGCCCCCTAACCAGAGGCGCTCCGCGAGATGGCAAAGGAAAAGTTTGAACGTACGAAACCGCACGTCAACATCGGCACGATCGGCCACGTTGACCACGGCAAAACGACGCTGACGGCAGCGATCACCAAGTATTTTGGTGACTTCAAAGCCTACGACCAGATCGACGGCGCCCCGGAAGAGAAAGCCCGTGGTATCACGATCTCGACGGCTCACGTCGAGTATGAGTCGGACTCGCGTCACTACGCCCACGTCGACTGCCCCGGCCACGCTGACTATGTTAAGAACATGATCACGGGTGCGGCTCAGATGGACGGCGCGATCCTGGTTGTGAACGCCGCCGACGGCCCGATGCCGCAGACGCGCGAGCACATCCTGCTCGGCCGTCAGGTCGGCATTCCGTACATGGTCGTGTACATGAACAAGGTTGACCAGGTCGACGACGAAGAGCTGCTCGAGCTCGTCGAGATGGAAATCCGCGAACTTCTGTCGTCGTACGACTACCCCGGCGACGATATTCCGATCGTCAAAGGCTCGGCTCTGGCCGCACTTGAAGGCCGCGACCCGGAAATCGGCGAGAACTCGATCCGCGCGCTCATCGAAGCCGTTGACAGCTACATCCCGACGCCGGAGCGCGCTGTTGACCAGCCGTTCCTGATGCCGATCGAAGACGTGTTCTCGATCTCGGGCCGTGGTACGGTTGTGACCGGCCGCGTCGAGCGTGGTGCTGTGAACGTTGGCGACGAACTTGAAATCGTCGGCATCCGCGACACCAAGAAAACGACCTGCACGGGCGTTGAAATGTTCCGCAAGCTGCTTGACCGCGGTGAGGCAGGCGACAACATCGGCGCGCTGCTGCGCGGTGTGGACCGTGACGGCGTTGAGCGTGGTCAGGTTCTGTGCAAGCCGGGCTCGGTGAAGCCGCACACCAAGTTCGAAGCCGAAGCCTATATCCTCACGAAAGAGGAAGGTGGCCGTCACACGCCGTTCTTCGCGAACTACCGTCCGCAGTTCTACTTCCGCACGACCGACGTGACGGGCACCGTGGTTCTGCCGGAAGGCACCGAGATGGTGATGCCGGGCGACAACCTGAAGTTCAACGTCGAGCTGATCGCACCGATCGCCATGGAAGAGAAGCTCCGCTTCGCTATCCGTGAAGGCGGCCGCACCGTCGGCGCCGGCGTCGTGTCGAAAATCATCGAGTGATCTGACCGATCATCCGTAACGGAAGGGCCGCTCGTTCGAGCGGCCCTTTTGCTTTGCGTCAGGCGGGGGTATGCCGCTGGCGGAGCTGCCACGCCGTGCGCGCCTCCGGGTGTGCGGCGATTTCGCGCACCATCGAGGCGAACCAGTAGCGGTTGGCCAGTGCGCGATACCGTAGGGCAGAGGACCGCACGAGCCGGGTCAGTTCAGTATCCGACAAGGGGCTGGTTCGCGCCTGTGCGATGGCGTCAGGCGGCGGAACCTTCGTGCACAGGAAGACGATGCTGTGGTTGGAAATCCGCGCCAGTGGCGTGAAATATTCCTGGAGCAAGGCCATCTGCGCAGGGAGCCACGGTTGGAAACGGTGCAGAAAATCCTGATGGACGACGATGGATTGCCCCGCGACCAGATGCGGAAAGAAGGTTTGCGCAACATGGTCGGCAGAGGTTGCGGACTTCGCAATGTCGACGATCAGAATGTCGATCTGTCCGTCGGCCCATATCTGCTCTTCGATCTCGCCCGCCCTCAATTCGACGGCGGGTTTGAACGGGGTCAGGAGCCGATGCGCAAGCAGCAAGATGTCGCGCCCCTCGAAGGCCGGAATGCCGCCTTTATAAAGGATGCGCTCTTTGGTCTGCGTGTCGGCGGTAAAGCGGTCGTAGGCGATAATGCGAGGCGAGCCTGCTGCGGTGCCGCCCGCGCCGAGCCGCGCCGTAGACCCGCCAACAAACGCGCCCAGATCGACAATCGCTCCGGCCTGCGTTGCCAGATTGCGCGCCAGCCAGAAATAGAGCTGCGATTCTTCGTGCGAGAGCATCGTCGGCACATGGCTTGCCGGAGCGAGATCGTGATCCGTAATGGCACGCCAAGGGCGCTCGGCGAAGCGTCGGATCATCGTTTCAACGGTGGTGTCGCAGGTCATATCTCTTGCCTAACACCGCTGTTTCCGTTTGGCCAGAAAAGGAATGCGGACAATGGTGCAAATCGCCCTTGATTTCGTCGCGCAGGTGCCTTAGCACCCGCTCCACGGCCTAGGGGTGTAGCTCAGTTGGTAGAGCATCGGTCTCCAAAACCGAGGGTCGGGGGTTCGAGCCCCTCCGCCCCTGCCAGGCCGCCTTCCCGAGAGAGTATCGTGACCGCGTTGCGCCATTTGGCGCCTCACGCGGGCTTGCGCGGGCAAATCTCTTGAAGTCGGGGGGCAAACTGCGTAATTGACCCCGATGCACACGGGCAGGCTCCGGGGTGCCCGAGACAGAAGGACGAATGAATATGGCAAATCCGCTTCAGTTCCTCCAGCAGGTCCGCTCGGAAGCGGGCAAGATTTCGTGGCCCGCGCGCCGCGAAGTGCTGGTCACGACGGGTATGGTCTTTGTAATGGCTGCGTTGACCGCGACCTTCTTCGCGCTTGTGGACTGGGTGTTCCGCACGGGCGTCGGCCTGATCATCAACTGATCGGGCGCGGGTCCGCGCCTGCCAAACCCCGCTTGGGCCTTGAAAAGATTGGGCCAGAGCGGTAAGGGGGCGGGACTTTACCAGAGCTGGCGTGCGTCGATTCGGATTGCACGCTGTTTTTTGTTCTGGGAAAAACGGGGTAACCCGTTGGACTAAATGGAATTTTGGCGGTTTTCCGCAGGTTGAAAAGGGCTGGGACAGCATGGCGAAGCGTTGGTATTCGGTGAGCGTTCTCTCGAACTTCGAGAAGAAAGTGGCCGAGCAAATCCGTCAGTCGGTTGTCGAGAAGGGGCTTGAGGACGAAATCGAAGAGGTTCTCGTTCCGACCGAGGAAGTGATCGAGGTGCGCCGCGGCAAGAAGGTCACCTCCGAGCGCCGCTTTATGCCGGGCTATGTGCTCGTGCGGATGGATATGACGGATCGCGGGTATCACCTGATCAACTCGATCAACCGTGTGACCGGCTTCCTTGGTCCGCAGGGCAAACCGATGCCGATGCGCGACGCCGAGGTGAACGCGATTCTGCACCGCGCCGACGAGGCGGGCGAGGCTGTCGCCCCGCGCAACCTGATCTTCTTCGAGATCGGTGAGAACGTAAATGTGACCGACGGGCCTTTCGAGGGCTTCTCGGGGATGGTCGAGGAAGTGGACGAGGTTTCGGGTCGCCTGAAGGTGACTGTGTCGATCTTCGGTCGTCCGACGCCGGTCGAACTGGAATTCACTCAGGTGCAAAAAACCGCCTGAGTGGTGAGCCGTGGGAGGCAAGGGGCACGCCCTGAACCGAACCACTAAACTTCGCGCCATGTGGCGTGACAGTGATAAGGAGAGGGCCAAATGGCCAAGAAAGTAATCGGGCAGCTCAAGCTGCAAATCGCTGCGGGTAGCGCAAACCCGTCCCCGCCGGTCGGTCCCGCACTCGGTCAGCGCGGCATCAACATCATGGAATTCTGCAAGGCGTTCAACGCCAAGACGCAGGAAATGGACAAGCTGGCGAAGATCCCGACGGTCATCACCTACTATGCTGACAAGTCCTTCACCTTCGAGATCAAGCAGCCGACCGCTTCGTACTTCCTGAAGCAAGCTGCTGGCCTCAAGCCCGTTGGCAAGCGCAACCGCCCGAAAGGCTCGACCAAGCCGGGCCGTGAAGTCGCCGGTTATGTGACCGCCGCTCAGGTGCGCGAGATCGCTGAAGCCAAGATGAAAGACCTCAACGCCAACGACGTCGACGGCGCGGTCAACATCATTCTCGGGTCGGCTAAGTCGATCGGTATCGAGGTGAAAGGGTAAGTCATGGCCAAGCTCGGTAAACGTCTGAAGGCCGCTTACGGCGCCTTCGAAGGAAAAGAGAACCTCTCGGTTGAGGACGCAGTTGCACTGATCAAAGGTGCTGCGACGGCCAAATTCGACGAGACCCTTGAAATCGCGATGAACCTCGGTGTTGACCCGCGTCACGCTGACCAGATGGTTCGCGGCGTTGTCACCCTGCCGAACGGCACGGGCAAAACCGTCCGCGTTGCTGTTTTCGCTCGTGGCCCGAAGGCTGACGAAGCAAAAGCAGCCGGTGCTGACATCGTCGGCGCCGAAGACCTGATGGAAACCATCCAGTCGGGCAAGATCGAGTTCGATCGCTGCATCGCAACCCCGGACATGATGCCGATCGTCGGCCGTCTGGGTAAGATCCTCGGCCCGCGCAACCTGATGCCGAACCCGAAGGTCGGCACCGTGACCATGGATGTTGCGGCTGCTGTCGGCGCTGCCAAAGGTGGCGAAGTTCAGTTCAAGGTCGAAAAAGCCGGTGTTATCCATTCGGGTATCGGCAAAGTCTCCTTCACGGAAGACAAGCTGGCCGAAAACGTGCGCGCCTTCGTGGAAGCCGTTTCGAAAGCCAAGCCGGCAGGTGCCAAGGGTGCCTACCTCAAGAAGGTTTCGCTCAGCTCGACCATGGGTCCGGGCGTGTCGGTTGACCTGACCTCGGCGACCGGCAATTAATCTGTCGCCGGAACGAATTGAAAGGCGGGCTTCGGCCCGCCTTTTGCATTTTACCACGCGCGTGCTAGGGCGCGCCGGAAGGGTAAGAAAAAAACCTAACCCCCTTCACAGCGACAGGAAAACGCGCTAAAGGCCGCTCTCGTTCTGACGGTGACGGTCTCGTTTCCGGCAAAACGATTCGTCCGAGACGGTGGGTTGGGCTTGCCCGGTAAATCCTGCCTGAGACGGGAGAAGACCAGATTTCTTCGGGCTGCATCCTTGGATGCATGACACCGAGGCGGTTTTGGACGGACCCGTGCGGACCCCGATGTCGGGGCCAGTTGGTCCCGGCGAAATGAGCCGGAGGGTCAAACCTCCCTACTTGGAGTGTAACTGTGGATAGAGCCCAGAAAGAGAAAGTGGTCGAGGAACTCGGCCAAATCTTCGCAAGCTCTGGCGTCGTTGTGGTTGCCCACTACGAAGGCCTGACGGTTGCTCAAATGCAGGACCTTCGCTCGCGCATGCGCGAAGCCGGTGGTTCCGTTCGCGTTGCCAAGAACAAGCTCGCCAAAATCGCCCTCGACGGTCAGCCCTGCGCAAGCATTGCTGAATACCTGACGGGCATGACCGTGCTCTCCTATTCGGAAGATCCTGTCGCTGCTGCGAAGGTCGCCGACGCCTATGCGAAAACGAACGACAAGTTCGTGATCCTCGGCGGTGCAATGGGTGACACGGCCCTCGATCCGGCCGGTGTTAAAGCCGTCGCTTCCATGCCGTCGCGTGAAGAGCTTATTGCTTCGATCGTGTCGTGCATCGGTGCGCCTGCTTCGAACATCGCTGGTGCGATTGGCGCGCCTGCTTCGAACATCGCGAGCATCCTTTCGACTATCGAAGAGAAAGCTGCTTGAGCAACTGATTGTACCTTCGTGGGCATGAAGCCCGACGTTGGAAACCCAAAACTAGGAAACTGGAAAAATGGCTGATCTGAAAAAACTCGCCGAAGAAATCGTGGCCCTGACGCTTCTCGAAGCACAGGAACTGAAAAACATCCTGAAAGACGAATATGGCATCGAGCCGGCTGCTGGCGGTGCTGTCATGATGGCTGGCCCGGCTGCTGCTGCTGAAGCTGCAGAAGAGAAGACCGAATTCGACGTCGTTCTCGTTGACGCTGGCGCCAACAAAATCAACGTCATCAAAGAAGTCCGCGCCATCACCGGCCTGGGCCTGAAAGAAGCCAAAGACCTCGTCGAGGCTGGCGGCAAAGTGAAAGAAGGCGCTGCGAAAGCAGAAGCCGAAGAAATCAAAACCAAGCTCGAAGCTGCTGGCGCGAAAGTCGACCTCAAGTAATCGAGCCGGATGCGCTTGCATCCGTTCTGAAGAATTGGCTGGGTCCGGGCTTGTCCCGGGCCCAGCCGAACCTGTCTCGGAGAGGGCTTTGCCCCGGTTAAAGCCTTCTCCAAGGCGGTGTTCGCGGTTCGGGAGTTTCCCTGTGGGAGGGGAGACATGAATGGAACCGCCCCCCTTATCGCCAGGCGCGCGCAGTGGGCCCCGACACTGTGCCGCGAGCGAAAAGACGAAAGGTGACGACGAGCATGGCTCAAGCTTACGTTGGTCAGAAGCGTATCCGCCGTTATTACGGCAAAATCCGCGAAGTCCTTGAAATGCCGAACCTCATTGAGGTTCAGAAATCCTCTTATGATCTGTTCCTGCGCTCGGGCGATGCCTCTGCGCCGCTGGACGGCGAGGGTATCCAGGGTGTTTTCCAGTCGGTCTTCCCGATCAAGGATTTCAACGACAACGCGATTCTGGAGTTCGTGAAATACGAACTCGAAAAACCGAAATACGATGTTGACGAATGCCAACAGCGCGACATGACCTATTCGGCACCGCTGAAGGTCACGCTGCGCCTGATCGTGTTTGATGTCGACGAGACCACGGGCGCACGCTCGGTCAAGGACATCAAGGAACAGGATGTGTTCATGGGTGATATGCCGCTCATGACGCAGAACGGCACTTTCGTCGTGAACGGGACCGAGCGGGTCATCGTGAGCCAGATGCACCGTTCCCCGGGCGTGTTCTTCGACCACGACCGCGGTAAAACCCATTCCTCGGGCAAACTGCTGTTCGCCTGCCGCATCATTCCCTACCGCGGTTCCTGGCTGGACTTTGAATTCGACGCGAAAGACCTTGTGTTCGCGCGCATCGACCGCCGCCGCAAACTGCCGGTGACGACCCTGCTTTATGCGCTTGGTCTGGATCAGGAAGGCATCATGGATGCCTACTATGACACCGTCCAATACACCGCCAAAGGCAAGTCGGGCTGGATCACCAAGTTCTTCCCCGAGCGCGCACGCGGCACCCGTCCGACTTATGATCTGATCGACGCCAACACCGGCGAAGTGATCTGCAAGGCCGGCGACAAGATGACCCCGCGCATGGTCAAGAAGATCATCGACGAAGGTCTGGTTACGCACCTTCTCGTGCCGTTCGAGCATATCACTGGCCGCTATTGCTCCAAGGATATCATCAACGAGCAAACCGGCTTCATCTACATCGAAGCTGGCGACGAGCTGACCGCAGAGTTCGACCGCGACGGCGAGCTGTCGGGCGGTTCGATCAAGACGCTCCTCGACAACGGCATCACCGAGATCCCGGTGCTGGACATCGACAACGTCAACGTCGGCCCCTACATCCGCAACACGATGGCGGCAGATAAGAACATGAACCGCGACACCGCGCTCATGGACATCTACCGCGTGATGCGCCCGGGTGAGCCGCCGACCGTCGAAGCAGCCTCGTCGCTGTTCGACACGCTGTTCTTCGATAGCGAGCGCTACGACCTTTCGGCTGTTGGTCGCGTGAAGATGAACATGCGCCTCGACCTTGACGCCCTCGACACGCAGCGCACGCTGCGCAAAGAGGACATCATCGCCTGTATCCGCGGCCTCGTGGAACTGCGCGACGGCAAGGGCGAGATCGACGACATCGACCACCTTGGCAACCGCCGTGTGCGTTCGGTCGGCGAACTGATGGAAAACCAGTATCGCATCGGCCTGCTGCGCATGGAGCGCGCGATCAAGGAACGTATGTCCTCGGTCGAGATCGACACGGTCATGCCGCAAGATCTGATCAACGCGAAACCGGCTGCGGCTGCGGTGCGTGAATTCTTCGGCTCCTCGCAGCTGTCGCAGTTCATGGACCAAACCAACCCGCTGTCGGAAGTCACGCACAAACGCCGCCTTTCGGCGCTTGGCCCGGGCGGTCTGACCCGTGAGCGTGCTGGCTTTGAGGTGCGCGACGTTCACCCGACCCACTACGGCCGGATGTGTCCGATTGAAACGCCGGAAGGTCAGAACATTGGTCTGATCAACTCGCTCGCCACCTTTGCGCGCGTGAACAAATACGGCTTCATCGAGACCCCGTATCGCAAGGTTGTCGAAGGCAAGGTGACCGATGAGGTCGTCTATATGTCGGCAACCGAAGAGATGCGCCACACGGTCGCTCAGGCGAACGCAACGCTCGACGAGAACGGCAAGTTCGTGAACGACCTCGTGTCGACCCGCCAGTCGGGCGAATACGCGCTGAACCCGCCGGAAATCGTCGACCTGATCGACGTGTCGCCCAAGCAGCTTGTGTCTGTTGGTGCGGCGCTTATTCCGTTCCTGGAAAACGACGACGCTAACCGCGCACTTATGGGCGCGAACATGCAACGTCAGGCGGTTCCGCTGCTGAAGGCCGAAGCCCCCTTCGTGGGCACCGGCATGGAAGCCGTTGTGGCGCGTGACGCAGGTGCTGCGATCATGGCAACCCGCGGTGGTATCGTGGACCAGGTCGATGCGCAGCGTATCGTTGTGCGTGCGACCGAAGATCTTGGCACCGGCGATGCTGGCGTCGACATCTATCGTCTGCGCAAGTTCAAGCGCTCGAACCAGTCCTCGACCATCAACCAGCGTCCCATCGTGAAGGTGGGCGATACGGTTGCGAAGGGTCAGGTTATCGCTGACGGTCCGTCGACCGACCAGGGTGAACTGGCGCTTGGCCGGAATGTGGTCGTGGCCTTCATGCCGTGGAACGGCTACAACTACGAAGACTCGATCCTGATCTCCGAGCGTATCCACCGTGATGACGTCTTCACCTCGATCCATATCGAGGAATACGAAGTCGCCGCCCGCGATACCAAGCTTGGCCCGGAAGAGATCACCCGTGACATCCCGAACGTCGGTGAAGAAGCGCTGCGCAACCTCGACGAGGCTGGCATCGTGTACATCGGCGCCGAGGTAGGCCCGGGCGACATTCTGGTCGGTAAGATCACGCCGAAGGGTGAAAGCCCGATGACGCCGGAAGAAAAGCTTCTGCGTGCCATCTTCGGTGAAAAAGCGTCCGACGTTCGCGATACCTCGCTGCGTCTGCCGCCGGGTGCCTATGGCACGATCGTCGAAGTCCGCGTCTTCAACCGTCATGGTGTCGACAAGGACGAGCGCGCGCTGCAAATCGAGCGTGAAGAAGTCGAACGTCTGTCTCGTGACCGCGACGACGAGCTGGCTATTCTCGAGCGCAACATCTACGCGCGTCTGAAGTCGATCATCCTTGGCAAAGTCGCTGTCAAAGGCCCGAAAGGCATCAAGGCCGGTTCGGAAATCACCGAAGAGCTGCTTGGCACGCTCTCGCGTGGCCAGTGGTGGCAGCTTGCCCTCGAAGAAGAAGGCGAAGCGAAAGAGGTTGAGGCGCTGAACGACCAGTTCGACGCGCTCAAGCGTGCTCTCGATCACCGCTTCGAGGACAAGGTCGAGAAAGTCCGTCAGGGCGACGACCTGCCTCCGGGTGTGATGAAGATGGTCAAAGTGTTCGTTGCCGTGAAGCGTAAGCTTCAGGCAGGGGACAAGATGGCTGGTCGTCACGGCAACAAGGGTGTCGTCTCGAAGGTCGTCCCGATGGAAGATATGCCCTTCCTCGCAGACGGCACTCCGGTCGACCTCGTGCTGAACCCGCTGGGTGTGCCTTCGCGTATGAACGTCGGTCAGATCCTGGAAACCCACATGGGTTGGGCGGCTCGCGGCCTTGGCCTGCACATTGACGAAGCGCTGCAGCAGTATCGCAACTCGGGCGACCTGACGCCTGTGCGCGAAGCGATGCGCATCGGCTATGGCGACGACACCTATAACGAGGTGTTCGGCGATATGGCGGATGAGAACTTCCTTGAAAGCGCCGAAGCGGTGCGCGGCGGAATTCCGATCGCGACTCCGGTCTTTGATGGCGCGAAAGAGGAAGACGTCAACGACGCGCTGGTGCGTGCAGGCTTTGATAAGTCGGGTCAGTCGGTCGTCTTCGACGGTCGCACCGGCGAGCAATTCGCCCGTAAGGTCACGGTGGGGATGAAATACGTCCTCAAGCTGCACCACCTTGTCGACGACAAGATGCACGCCCGTTCGACCGGCCCGTACTCGCTTGTCACGCAGCAGCCGCTGGGTGGTAAGGCGCAGTTCGGTGGTCAGCGTCTGGGTGAGATGGAAGTCTGGGCACTCGAAGCCTACGGCGCCGCCTACACCTTGCAGGAAATGCTGACGGTGAAGTCTGATGACGTGGCTGGCCGGACGAAAGTCTACGAGTCGATCGTCAAAGGCGAGGACAACTTCGAAGCCGGCGTGCCGGAATCGTTCAACGTTCTCGTCAAAGAGGTCCGGGGCCTCGGCCTCAACATGGAACTCCTGGATGCGGAGGACGACGAGTGAGGGGGCACCCCCTCACTTCGCCCCCTCTGCCCTCATTCAAGGAATAACAGATGAACCAGGAACTGACCCAAAACCCGTTCAACCCGCTTGCGGCGCCGAAGCAATTCGACGAGATCAAGGTCTCGCTGGCGTCGCCAGAGCGGATTCTGTCGTGGTCCTATGGCGAGATCAAAAAGCCCGAGACCATCAACTACCGCACGTTCAAGCCCGAGCGTGACGGCCTGTTCTGCGCCCGTATCTTTGGCCCGATCAAAGACTACGAGTGCCTGTGCGGCAAATACAAACGCATGAAGTATCGCGGCGTCGTCTGCGAGAAATGCGGCGTGGAAGTGACCCTTCAAAAGGTCCGCCGCGAGCGTATGGGCCACATTGAACTGGCCTCGCCCGTGGCGCATATCTGGTTCCTCAAGTCGCTGCCCTCGCGCATCGGCCTGATGCTGGACATGACGCTGCGCGATCTTGAGCGCATCCTCTACTTCGAAAACTACGTTGTGATCGAGCCGGGTCTGACCGACCTGAGCTACGGCCAGCTGATGACCGAAGAAGAGTATCTCGACGCGCAGGACATGTATGGCGCGGACGCCTTCACCGCCAATATCGGCGCGGAAGCTATCCGTGAAATGCTGCAGATGATCGACCTTGAAGCGACCGCGGACCAGCTCCGTGAAGAGCTGAAAGAGGCGACCGGCGAACTCAAGCCGAAGAAGATCATCAAGCGTCTGAAAGTTGTGGAATCGTTCCTCGAGTCGGGCAACCGCCCCGAGTGGATGGTGCTGACCGTTCTGCCGGTGATCCCGCCGGAACTGCGTCCGCTCGTGCCGCTGGATGGCGGCCGTTTCGCGACCTCGGATCTGAACGACCTGTATCGCCGCGTCATCAACCGGAACAATCGTCTCAAGCGCCTGATCGAACTGCGTGCGCCCGATATTATCGTGCGTAACGAAAAGCGTATGCTTCAGGAATCGGTCGATGCACTGTTCGACAACGGCCGTCGCGGCCGCGTCATCACGGGCACCAACAAGCGCCCGCTGAAGTCGCTGTCGGATATGCTGAAAGGTAAGCAGGGTCGCTTCCGTCAGAACCTTCTGGGTAAGCGCGTGGACTTCTCGGGCCGTTCGGTCATCGTGACCGGTCCGGAGCTTAAGCTGCACCAGTGTGGTCTGCCGAAGAAGATGGCGCTCGAGCTGTTCAAGCCGTTCATCTATTCGCGTCTTGAAGCGAAGGGTCTGTCCTCGACCGTCAAGCAAGCGAAGAAGCTGGTCGAGAAAGAGCGTCCCGAGGTTTGGGATATTCTCGACGAGGTGATCCGCGAGCATCCGGTTCTTCTGAACCGTGCGCCGACGCTGCACCGTCTGGGCATCCAGGCGTTCGAGCCGATCCTGATCGAAGGTAAGGCGATCCAGCTGCACCCGCTCGTCTGCTCGGCGTTCAACGCTGACTTCGACGGCGACCAGATGGCTGTTCACGTGCCGCTCTCGCTGGAAGCCCAGCTTGAAGCACGCGTTCTGATGATGTCGACGAACAACGTTCTCTCGCCCGCCAACGGCGCGCCGATCATCGTTCCGTCGCAGGATATGGTTCTGGGCCTCTATTACATCACGATGGAGCGCAAAGGCCTGCCCGGCGAAGGTATGGCATTCGGCACCGTCGAAGAGGTAGAACATGCGTTGAACGCGGGGGCAGTCCACCTGCACTCGAAGATCATCGCACGCGTCAAGCAGATCGACGAAGAAGGCAACGAGGTTTACCAGCGCTTTGAAACGACCCCCGGTCGTATGCGTCTGGGCTCGCTCCTGCCGCTCAACGCGAAGGCTCCGTTCGAGCTGGTGAACCGTCTGCTGCGGAAGAAAGACATCCAGAACGTCATCGACACCGTCTACCGTTATTGCGGTCAGAAAGAGTCGGTCATCTTCTGTGACCAGATCATGGGTCTGGGCTTCCGCGAAGCATTCCGGGCGGGTATTTCGTTCGGTAAAGACGATATGGTCATTCCGGAAACCAAGTGGACCATCGTCAACGATGTCCGCGATCAGGTTAAGGAATTCGAACAACAGTATATGGACGGCCTGATCACTCAGGGCGAGAAGTATAACAAGGTTGTCGATGCCTGGTCGAAGTGCTCGGACGCGGTTGCGGCTGAAATGATGAAAGAGATCTCGGCAGTGCAGGTGGATGACGCCGGCATGGAGAAAGAGCCGAACTCGGTCTACATGATGTCGCACTCGGGTGCTCGTGGTTCGCCCGCTCAGATGAAGCAGCTTGGCGGTATGCGCGGCCTGATGGCCAAGCCGTCCGGCGAGATCATCGAGACGCCGATTATCTCGAACTTTAAAGAAGGTCTGACCGTTCTCGAGTATTTCAACTCGACCCACGGTGCCCGTAAGGGTCTGGCCGATACCGCACTGAAGACGGCAAACTCGGGTTACCTGACCCGCCGTCTGGTCGACGTTGCTCAGGACTGCATCGTGCGCTCGCATGATTGTGGCACCGAGCAGGCGATCAACGCTTCGGCGGCTGTGAACGACGGTGAAGTCGTCGCACCGCTGTCCGAGCGTATTCTGGGCCGTGTCGCTGCAGATGACGTTCTGGTTCCGGGTTCGGACGAAGTGATCGTGCGCAAGAACGAGCTGATCGACGAACGCAAGGCCGATGCCATCGAGGCAGCGGGCGTGCAGTCGATCCGCATCCGCTCGGCGCTGACCTGTGAAGCCGAAGAGGGTGTTTGCGCGCTCTGCTACGGCCGTGACCTCGCACGCGGCACGCTGGTGAACCAAGGTGAGGCCGTCGGTATCATCGCGGCCCAGTCGATCGGCGAACCGGGCACGCAGCTGACGATGCGGACCTTCCACATCGGCGGTATTGCTCAGGGTGGCTCGCAGTCGTTCCTCGAGGCAAGCCAAGAGGGCAAGATCGAGTTCCGCAACGCGAACCTTCTGCTCAACGAAGCTGGCGAGCAGGTCGTGATGGGCCGTAACATGCAAATCGTGATCGTCAGCGATCAAGGCGATGAGCTGGCGTCCCACAAGGTTGGCTACGGTTCGAAGGTCTTCGTCAAAGACGGCGACGCGATCAAGCGTGGCAACAAGATCTTTGAATGGGACCCCTATACCCTGCCGATCATTGCCGAGAAATCGGGTCGTGCGAAATTCGTGGACCTCGTGTCGGGTATCTCGGTGCGTGAAGACACCGACGATGCAACCGGCATGACCCAGAAGATCGTGTCCGACTGGCGTTCGGCGCCGCGTGGCAATGACCTCAAGCCCGAGATCATCATCGTCGACGCCGATGGCGAGCCGGTCCGCAACGAAGCGGGCAACCCGGTGACCTATCCGATGTCGGTTGATGCTATTCTCTCGATCGAGGATGGTCAGGACATCAAGGCCGGTGACGTTGTTGCGCGTATTCCGCGTGAAGGTGCGAAGACCAAGGACATTACCGGTGGTCTTCCGCGTGTGGCCGAACTGTTCGAAGCCCGTCGTCCGAAGGATCACGCAATCATCGCCGAAATTGATGGTTATGTGCGCTTCGGCAAGGACTACAAGAACAAGCGCCGCATCGCGATCGAGCCGCGTGACGAAGGTCTGGAGCCCGTCGAATACATGGTGCCGAAAGGCAAGCACATCCCGGTGCAGGAAGGCGACTTCGTGCAGAAGGGTGACTACATCATGGACGGAAACCCGGCACCGCACGACATTCTGCGCATCATGGGGATCGAGGCTCTGGCCGACTACCTCATCGACGAAGTGCAGGACGTCTATCGTCTGCAAGGTGTGAAGATCAACGACAAGCACATCGAGGTGATCGTTCGCCAGATGCTGCAAAAGATCGAGATCATCGACTCGGGCGACACGACGCTTCTCAAGGGCGAGCACATCGACCGGCAGGAGTTCGACGAAGAGAACGCCAAGGTCGAGGCCCGCGGTGGCCGCGCAGCAACCGGCGAGCCGGTCCTGCTGGGCATCACCAAAGCCTCGCTGCAAACGCGTTCGTTCATCTCGGCGGCGTCCTTCCAGGAGACCACCCGCGTCCTTACCGAAGCTTCGGTTCAGGGCAAGCGCGACAAGCTGGTCGGCCTGAAAGAAAACGTCATCGTTGGCCGTCTGATCCCGGCAGGGACGGGTGGCGCGACGACCCGCGTTCGCAAGATCGCGGCGGATCGCGACCACAAGGTCATCGAAGAGCGTCAGGCAGAGGCTCAGGCCGCTGCGGCTCTGGCGGCTCCGGTCGAGATGGAAGACACGGGCTTCGGCCCGGTCGAGACGCCCGAAAGCCGCGATTGATCGGTATTCACGCAGATTTGGAAAGGCCCCGCATTTGCGGGGCCTTTTCTTTTTGTGCGTCCGTCGAATTTGCGACGGATCAAGGCGCGCGCTGCGTATCGACTACATATTCGCGATGAAGAATGTGATCGAACGGAGTTCCTGTGATGAAACTGACCTCAGCCCTTTTTATCCTTAGTGCGGGTGTGCTGGCCCTGCCGGTATCTGCCGGTCCGGTGGCCGATGCCGAAGCTGCTTTGCGCGGGGCATATGGCTCCTATCGCGCCGCTTTGTTCCTGAGCAACCAGAACAAGGCGCCAGAAACCGCTCAAGCCCTGGTGAAATTTGACGCCGCATGGGACGGCCTCGCCGCGGCATGGCAAGACACCCCGCCGCCGCAATATGCGGATGACACGGGGCTTTCTGTGACCTTCGGCGCGGTCAATAGCCTGATCGAGATGGCCTCGGCGCAGGTTGCGGGCGGCGATATGGCGGCGGCCCACGCCACGCTTGAAGAGGTGCGCGACGAGATCGGTGCGCTGCATACCCGCAACGGGTTGATCGGTTTCTCGGACCGGATGAATGCCTATCACGCAGCGATGGAAGAGGTTCTGGCGGCGGATTATGCAGCGCTTGGTGACGCCGCGCCCGCGCATCTGATGGCGGACGCGAAGCTTCTGGACTACCTTGCTGCGCAGATCGTGGCCCACCCCGCGCCAGAGGCCGATGACCCGGCCTATGTCCAGTTGGTTGCCGGATTTGGTGCTTCGGTCGCTGCATTCAGGGCGGCGGCTGAAGCGGGCGATGTCGCGGCAGGCATTGCTGCACAGGGGCAGTTGAAAGTTCCCTATTCCAAGCTGTTTGCGAAATTCGGCTAGGTGCGGTCGCGCCAAGGTGAACGGGCGGGGTGCCAGCGGGCGCCCCGTCTGTCGTTTACAAGGCGGTTCGCGGCGGTTATGAGGGGCGGGCCTGCGCCTAGCGGCTGACAAGTGAGGACGCATGACCGAAGTCACCATCGTTATCCCCGCGCGCAACGAGGCGCCGAATATCGAGACCCTTCTGGACGAAATCGACGCAGCGCTGGATCAGCACTGTGATTACGAGGTTATCGTCGTCGATGATGGCTCGGATGACGGCATGGACGCAATCGTGCGCAAGCGGATGGAAAATGCGCCGCGCCTGCGTCTGTTGCAGCACCCGAATTCCGCCGGACAAAGTGCGGGCGTTCACTCGGGCGTCCAGGCGGCGAAGGGCGGGATCATCTGCACGCTGGACGGCGACGGGCAAAACCCGCCCTCCGAGCTTCCGGCCCTGATGGCGCCTTTGCGCGCGCCCGGGTCCGAGGCGATTGGCCTGGTCGCGGGCCAGCGCGTCGGGCGGCAGGATACGATGTCGAAGAAGATGGCGTCGAAATTTGCGAATGCGCTGCGCTCAAAAGTGCTGAAAGATGGCACCCGTGATACCGGTTGCGGCCTTAAGGCCTTCCGTCGCGAGGGGTTCCTTGGGCTTCCTTATTTCGACCATATGCACCGCTACCTGCCCGCGCTGTTTGCGCGGGATGGATGGCAGATCGCGCATGTGGATGTGACGCACCGTCCGCGGGGCGGTGGCCGGTCGAACTATACCAATCTGCAACGCGGGCTTGTCGGGATCGTCGATCTGGCGGGCGTTGCGTGGCTCTTGCGTCGCCGCAAAAAGGCGCGCCCCCAAGAAGTTTCGCGAGAGGCATAAATCATGCAATGGCTGATGGATATTCTGCACGTCGATACGCGCGCGGAATTCTGGTGGGTGATCTTTGGGTTTGCCGCCCAGATGATGTTTACCGCGCGGTTTCTGGTGCAATGGATCGCCTCCGAGCGCGCGCGTGCCTCGGTGATGCCGGTCGCGTTCTGGTATTTCTCGCTTCTGGGCGGGGTGATGCTGCTAAGCTATGCAATCTACCGCGCGGACCCCGTCTTTATTCTGGGGCAGGCGCTTGGCGTGGTGATCTATTCGCGAAACCTCTGGCTGATCTATGCAAGCCGCCGCGGCGAAAGCTGATCCGACGCACTGGTTCGCGGCGGCCCTTTGGGTTGTCGCGCTGGTGACGGGGCTGCGGGTGCTGGCGCTGTTCCTGACGCCAATCGACCTTTACACCGACGAGGCGCAGTATTGGCTTTGGGGCCAGCGGCTTGATTTCGGCTATTATTCAAAACCCCCTCTGATCGGCTGGGTGATCCGCGCCGTGACCGAGCTTGCTGGCTCGGATGCGCCCTTCTGGGTGCGCCTGCCTGCGCCTCTGTTGCACGGGCTGACGGCGATGCTTCTGGGCGCGGTGGGCGCAAAGGTTGCAGGTGCGCGCGTCGGGTTCTGGAGTGCGGTGATCTATGTGACGCTGCCCTTCACCGCCGTTGGCTCGGTGCTGATCTCGACCGATACGATCATGGCGCCCGCCTATGCGGCGGCGGTGCTGTTTTTGTTGCGCGCTTCCAAGCGTGGAAAGACGCGTGATGCGCTGCTGGCGGGGGGCTTTGCCGGGCTGGCCTTTCTGGCGAAATACGCCGCGATCTATCTGGTGATCGGGGCGGTTCTGGCCGCGCTGGTATCGCGTCACTTCCGGCCCGGATGGCGGAATGCGGCTGTTATGGTGGTGGCGTTTGCGGCTGTGATCTCGGGCAATGTTGTCTGGAACCTGACGCATGATCTGGCCACGGTCGAGCACACGATGGACAACATGGGCTGGCTGCGCGAGGAGGCGCGGAAGCACTGGAGCACGTTGTTCGAGTTCTGGGGCAGCCAGATCGCCGTGTTTGGACCGGTGACGATTGTCGGGCTGATCATGGCGCTTCGGCAGATGGGCAATTCGGCCTTGCGCGGGCTTTGGATGCTGACACTACCGCCGTTTGTGGCGGTCTCGGTGCAGGCCTATATGGAAAGCGCCTATGCGAACTGGGCGATTGCGACCTACTTCGCGGGAACCATTCTGACCGTTGCGGCCTTGTCCGAGCGCTGGCGCAAGATCGCGTTCGGGGTGAATGGCGCCTTGTCCTTGGCGGTTCTTATGCTGGTGGTGCTGGCGCCTTGGCCCGAAAAGGCGGGTGCGCCTCTGCTGAAGCGCTATCTTGGACGTGCGGACACAAGTCAGGTGATCCTCGATCTGGCCAAGGCCGAGGGGCTGGCGGTCTATTCGGGGCGGCGCGATGTGCTGGCCGATCTTTTCTATACCGGTCGTGAGAGCGGGGTGGCTATTTTCGCGACGCGCCCGAGCGGGCGGCCGGGCCACTATTACGAGCAGAATTTTGCGCTGCCCGAAGGCTATGCGGGCGAGCTTCTGGTGATAGCGGCGAACGCGCCAGAATGCGACGGGGCGGCGGTCCTGCCGCTGGCGGATTTACGCGACGCGGGCGTTTGGCAAAAGCAGCCGCTCGCTGCCTATCGGTTGGCAGCGAGGTGCCTTGAATGACCGATGCAGAGTTTCGCCGCGCGGGTGTTGTCCTGCTGATCGCGCTGATAGGGGCGACGGTGCTGTTCCGGCAGTTCCCGCAGATCGACCTTTGGCTGGCGGCGCTGTTCTACGACGGGGCTGGCGGATTTATGGGGGCCGGCGAGAGTTGGCAGTTTGCGCGCCATGCGATCTGGAACTTTGCGCTGGTGGTGTTTGCGTTTTCGGGGCTGGCTGCTTTGGTTGCTTGGCGGTTGCGCCGTTCGGTTCTGGCCGTGCCTGCGCGGATTTGGGGCTATATCTTTAGCCTGTTCCTGTTGGCTCCGGGGCTTTTGGTGAACGGGTTTCTTAAGGCCCATTCCGGACGCGCGCGTCCCGCCCATCTGGCCGAGTTCGGCGGCGATAAGATGTTCACCCCTGCCTGGACCTTCACCGAGCAGTGCGACGCGAATTGCTCGTTTGTGTCGGGCGAGGTGTCGGGCGTGGTCGCCTTGGCAGTGGCGCTGATGATACTTGCTGCGCTGTGGCGGCGCATTCTGCCGGAATGGGCGCTGCTTTTGCTTTATGCCGGCAATGGCGCGATGGTGGCCTTTGTGATCCTGCAACGGATCGCGCAGGGGCGGCATTTCCTGTCAGATGCGACCTTCGCAACACTCCTGACCCTTGCAGTGGCATGGCTGCTTTGGGGGTTGTTCGGGCGCGGCTGGAGAGTTGCTCCTCGCAAGAGTTGACAATATTTGCGACTCCTCCTATAGCCCGCCGCATCCCTACGGGCGCAGTGCGTCTTGCGGGATGCCGAAACTCAGTGAAACGGTCCAGGTAATCCGCCTTGATCCTCTGAATTTCTTAGCATTCAGCCCCTGACCGCTGGTTTGGGGCGGGGTGCGATTTGGCGTTTTCGCGAATCCGCGCGGGAACGTGTCGAGAAGCGGCGTAGCCGGGGACGGCTACGAGTATTGACAACAGCAAACGGGGAACCGGTATGCCTACTATCCAACAGCTGATCCGCAAACCGCGGCAGCCCAAGGTGCAGCGCTCCAAGTCGCAGCACCTTCAGCAGTGTCCGCAGAAGCGCGGCGTCTGCACCCGCGTCTACACCACGACGCCGAAGAAACCGAACTCGGCTATGCGTAAAGTCGCCAAAGTGCGCCTGACGAATGGCTTCGAGGTCATCTCCTACATCCCGGGCGAAAAGCACAACCTGCAAGAGCACTCTGTTGTGCTCATCCGCGGCGGCCGTGTGAAAGACCTTCCGGGTGTCCGTTACCACATCCTGCGCGGTGTGCTGGATACCCAAGGTGTTAAAGATCGTCGTCAACGCCGTTCGAAATACGGCGCGAAGCGTCCGAAATAAGGAGATCATACGATGTCTCGTCGTCACGCCGCTGAGAAGCGCGAAGTTCTGCCCGACGCCAAGTATGGCGATCGCGTGCTGACCAAATTCATGAACAACCTGATGATCGACGGCAAAAAGTCTGTTGCCGAAAAGATCGTCTACAACGCGCTCGAGCGTGTTGAAACCAAACTCAAGCGCGAGCCGGTGGAAGTGTTCCACGAAGCGCTCGACAACGTGAAGCCGGCTGTCGAAGTCCGCTCGCGTCGTGTGGGTGGTGCTACCTACCAGGTTCCGGTCGAGGTTCGCCCGACCCGCCGTGAAGCACTGGCCATCCGCTGGCTGATCACCGCGGCCCGTGGCCGCAACGAGAACACCATGGAAGAGCGCCTCGCTGGCGAGCTTCTGGATGCGGTGAACTCGCGTGGTTCGGCAGTGAAGAAGCGCGAAGATACCCACAAAATGGCCGACGCGAACAAAGCGTTCAGCCACTACCGTTGGTAATAAGGGAAGGACGCCATTATGGCTCGCGACTATCCGCTTAACCTCTACCGCAACTTCGGGATCATGGCGCACATCGACGCGGGTAAAACCACGACGACCGAACGCATCCTGTACTACACCGGCAAATCGCACAAAATCGGTGAAGTGCACGACGGCGCTGCGACCATGGACTGGATGGAGCAAGAGCAAGAGCGCGGGATCACCATCACCTCGGCTGCGACGACCACTTTCTGGGAACGCACCATCGATGGCGAAAACGCGCAAACGCCGAAGCACCGCTTCAACATCATCGACACCCCCGGCCACGTGGACTTCACCATCGAGGTGGAACGTTCGCTGGCAGTTCTCGACGGCGCAGTAGCGCTCCTCGACGCGAACGCAGGTGTTGAACCGCAGACCGAAACCGTGTGGCGTCAGGCTGACCGCTACAAGGTTCCGCGTCTGGTGTTCGTCAACAAGATGGACAAGATCGGCGCTGACTTCTTCAAGTGCGTTGAGATGATCAAGGACCGCACGGGCGCGACTGGTATTCCGGTCAACTTCCCGATCGGTGCCGAAGATCAGCTCGAAGGCATCGTTGACCTGATCGAAATGGAAGAATGGGTGTGGCAGGGTGAAGACCTTGGTGCATCGTGGGTTCGCCAGCCGATCCGCGCAGATCTGAAAGATCTCGCTGACGAATGGCGCGGCAAGCTGATCGAAGTCGCCGTCGAAATGGACGACGACGCGATGATGGCTTACCTCGAAGGCGAAGAGCCCGATGCAGAGACGCTGAAAAAGCTGATCCGCAAAGGCACCCTGTCGCTTTCGTTCGTTCCGGTTCTGGGTGGCTCGGCCTTCAAGAACAAGGGCGTTCAGCCGCTGCTCAACGCTGTGATCGACTTCCTGCCGTCGCCGCTCGACGTTCCGGCTTACCTCGGCTTTGAGCCGGGTGATGAAACCGAAACGCGCAATATCGAGCGTTCGGCAGACGACGCACAGCCGTTCTCGGCTCTGGCCTTCAAGATCATGAACGACCCCTTCGTGGGCTCGCTCACCTTCACCCGTATCTACTCGGGCGTGATCAAGAAGGGCGACAGCATCCTCAACGCGACCAAAGGCAAGAAAGAACGTGTCGGTCGTATGATGATGATGCACGCGATCAACCGTGAGGAAATCGAAGAAGCGTTTGCTGGCGATATTATCGCTCTGGCTGGCCTCAAAGAGACCACCACCGGTGATACGCTGTGTGACGCTTCCAAGCCTGTCGTTCTTGAAACGATGACCTTCCCCGATCCGGTTATCGAGATCGCAGTCGAGCCGAAGTCGAAAGCCGACCAGGAGAAAATGGGCCTCGCCCTTGCTCGTCTGGCAGCCGAAGACCCGTCCTTCCGCGTCGAGACCAACTTCGAGTCCGGTCAGACCATCATGAAGGGCATGGGCGAACTTCACCTCGACATCCTCGTGGATCGCATGAAGCGCGAGTTCAAGGTCGAGGCGAACATCGGTGCGCCGCAGGTGGCTTACCGCGAGACCATCTCGCGCGCGGCAGAGATCGACTACACGCACAAGAAACAGACCGGTGGT
The DNA here is from genome assembly GCF_033100795.1 of Pseudothioclava alba. Lineage (NCBI taxonomy): Bacteria > Pseudomonadati > Pseudomonadota > Alphaproteobacteria > Rhodobacterales > Paracoccaceae > Pseudothioclava > Pseudothioclava alba. The sequence goes on along the minus strand of NZ_JAWLVI010000003.1, from coordinate 260,502 downwards.
ACCGGCCAGTTCGCACGCGTGAAGCTCGTGATCGATCCGACCGAGCCGGGCGAAGGCTACTCGTTCGAGTCGAAAATCGTCGGCGGTGCTGTTCCGAAGGAATACATCCCGGGCGTCGAAAAGGGCATCCAGTCGGTTATGGACTCCGGTCCGCTCGCTGGCTTCCCGGTTATCGACTTCAAGGTCGCACTTATCGACGGTGCGTTCCACGATGTCGACTCCTCGGTGCTCGCCTTCGAAATCGCGACCCGCGCTGCTATGCGTGAAGGCCTGAAAAAGGCTGGCGCAAAGCTGCTCGAACCGATCATGAAAGTCGAAGTGGTGACCCCGGAAGAATACACCGGCGGCATCATCGGCGACCTGACCTCGCGTCGGGGCATGGTGCAGGGCCAGGACACGCGCGGCAACGCAAACGTGATCAACGCCTTCGTGCCGCTCGCAAACATGTTCGGCTACATCAACACGCTGCGTTCGATGTCCTCGGGCCGTGCAGTCTTCACGATGATCTTCGATCACTATGAAGGCGTGCCCCAGAACATCTCGGACGAGATCCAGGCGAAATACGCGTAAGGCATCCGGCGTCCGGGGAAACCCTCGGGCGCCCGCCTTCCGCTCCCGAAATTACAGGAGGCCATTATGGCAAAGGAAAAGTTTGAACGTACGAAACCGCACGTCAACATCGGCACGATCGGCCACGTTGACCACGGCAAAACGACGCTGACGGCAGCGATCACCAAGTATTTTGGTGACTTCAAAGCCTACGACCAGATCGACGGCGCCCCGGAAGAGAAAGCCCGTGGTATCACGATCTCGACGGCTCACGTCGAGTATGAGTCGGACTCGCGTCACTACGCCCACGTCGACTGCCCCGGCCACGCTGACTATGTTAAGAACATGATCACGGGTGCGGCTCAGATGGACGGCGCGATCCTGGTTGTGAACGCAGCTGACGGCCCGATGCCGCAGACGCGCGAGCACATCCTGCTCGGCCGTCAGGTCGGCATTCCGTACATGGTCGTGTACATGAACAAGGTTGACCAAGTCGACGACGAAGAGCTGCTCGAGCTCGTCGAGATGGAAATCCGCGAACTTCTGTCGTCGTACGACTACCCCGGCGACGATATTCCGATCGTCAAAGGCTCGGCTCTGGCCGCACTGGAAGGCCGCGACGCAGAGATCGGCGAGAACTCGATCCGCGCGCTCATCGAAGCCGTTGACTCGTATATCCCGACGCCGGAGCGCGCTGTTGACCAGCCGTTCCTGATGCCGATCGAAGACGTGTTCTCGATCTCGGGCCGTGGTACGGTTGTGACCGGCCGCGTCGAGCGTGGCGCTGTGAACGTTGGTGACGAACTCGAAATCGTCGGCATCCGCGACACCAAGAAAACGACCTGCACGGGCGTTGAGATGTTCCGCAAGCTGCTTGACCGCGGTGAGGCAGGCGACAACATCGGCGCGCTGCTGCGCGGTGTGGACCGTGACGGCGTTGAGCGTGGTCAGGTTCTGTGCAAGCCGGGTTCGGTGAAGCCGCACACCAAGTTCGAAGCCGAAGCCTATATCCTCACGAAAGAGGAAGGTGGCCGTCACACGCCGTTCTTCGCGAACTACCGTCCGCAGTTCTACTTCCGCACGACCGACGTGACGGGCACCGTGGTTCTGCCGGAAGGCACCGAGATGGTGATGCCGGGCGACAACCTGAAGTTCAACGTCGAGCTGATCGCACCGATCGCCATGGAAGAGAAGCTCCGCTTCGCTATCCGTGAAGGCGGCCGCACCGTCGGCGCTGGCGTCGTCTCCAAAATCATCGAGTGATGATTGGCTGGCGGGCCGATTGAGGCTCGCCCGCGACATCGATGGAAAGAAATTGAATGGTGCGCCGAAAGGCGCGCCATTCGCTCTTGACAGACTCAGGCTCGCCCCGTAGTGGACGCGCCTGATCTCCAAGAGATTGTAGGTTCGATGCAGGCGTCGCATTCGGCGGCTTCTGCCTCTCAACCTTGAAGCCCTGCGAGAGGCAAGACTGACAATGACTGGTCAAAACATCCGCATCCGGCTCAAGGCGTTCGATTACCGCGTGCTGGACGCCAGCACCCAGGAAATCGTGAACACCGCCAAGCGCACCGGTGCACAGGTTCGCGGCCCGATTCCGCTGCCGAACAAAATCGAGAAATTCACGGTTCTCCGTGGTCCGCACATCGACAAGAAGTCGCGTGACCAGTGGGAAATCCGCACGCACAAGCGTCTTCTCGACATCGTTGATCCGACCCCGCAAACCGTGGACGCGCTGATGAAGCTCGACCTCGCTGCCGGCGTCGACGTCGAAATCAAAGTCTAAGGGAGGCGAGAATGCGTTCTGGTGTTATCGCCAAGAAGCTGGGCATGACCCGGCTGTTCCTGGAAGACGGCAAACAAGTTCCGGTGACTGTGCTCCAGCTCGACAACCTTCAGGTTGTTGCGCAGCGCACCGTCGAGAAAGACGGCTATGCGGCCGTTCAGCTCGGCGCAGGCACCGCCAAAGCGAAGCGCACCACCGCAGCAATGCGTGGCCACTTCGCAAAAGCGAACGTCGCTCCGAAGCGTAAGCTGGCCGAGTTCCGCGTTTCGCCCGAAAACCTGATCGAAGTGGGCGCCGAGATCTCGGCAGAGCACTACGCTGAAGGCCAGTACGTCGACGTCGCCGGTACCTCGATCGGTAAAGGCTTTGCCGGTGCGATGAAGCGCCACAACTTCGGTGGTCTTCGCGCATCGCACGGTGTGTCGATCTCGCACCGTTCGCACGGTTCGACCGGTCAGTGTCAGGATCCGGGCAAGGTGTTCAAGGGCAAGAAGATGGCTGGCCATCTTGGTGCTGTCCGCGTCACCACGCAGAACATCCAGGTCGTCAAGACCGATGCAGACCGCGGCCTGATCCTGGTTAAGGGTTCGGTTCCGGGTGCAAAAGGTGGTTGGGTCACGATCAAGGATGCGGTCAAAAAACCGCTCCCCGAGAACGTTCCGATGCCGGCTGCGCTGAAGTCCGCTGCGAAAGAAGAAACCGCTGCTCCGGTCGAAGAAGTTTCGGCTGAAGGGGGTGAAGCATGAAACTTGATGTGATCAAGCTCGACGCTGGCAAAGCCGGTTCGATCGACCTCGCCGATGACATCTTCGGTCTCGAGCCGCGTGCAGACATCCTGCACCGCGTCGTGCGCTGGCAGCGTGCGAAGGCTCAGGCTGGCACCCACTCGGTTCTGACCAAGTCGGAAGTCAGCTACTCGACCAAGAAGATCTATCGCCAAAAAGGCACCGGTGGCGCACGCCACGGGTCGCGCAAGGCTCCGATCTTCCGCAAAGGTGGCGTCTACAAGGGCCCGACCCCGCGGTCGCACGCCCATGACCTGACCAAAAAGTTCCGCGCTCTTGGCCTGAAGCACGCTCTGTCGTCGAAAGCCAAGTCGGGTAACCTCGTGGTTCTGGACGCGGCTGAAATGGCCGAAGCCAAGACCTCGCTGCTGGCAAAGGCTGCGAAGGAACTGGGCTGGAAGCGCGTCCTGGGCATCGACGGTGCTGACGTGAATGAAAACTTCGCGAAAGCCGCTCGCAACATCGAAGGTATCGATGTTCTGCCGTCGATGGGCGCTAACGTCTATGATATCCTCAAGCGTGACACCCTCGTGATCACCAAAGCGGGTATCGAAGCTCTGGAGGCTCGTCTGAAATGAGCGCGAAAGCTGAACACTACGACGTGATCGTAAAGCCCGTCATCACCGAAAAAGCCACCATGGCTTCGGAAAATGGCGCGGTGGTTTTTGAAGTCGCGAAAGCCGCTTCGAAGCCGCAGATCAAGGAAGCTGTCGAAGCCCTCTTCGGCGTGAAGGTGAAAGCGGTCAACACCACGATCACCAAAGGCAAGACCAAGCGTTTCCGCGGTATCGCGGGCAAGCGCTCGGACGTTAAAAAAGCCTATGTCACGCTGGAAGACGGAAACACTATCGACGTCTCCACCGGCCTCTGATAGAAGCCGCAACGAATCTGGCGGGCCCGACGCTTCGGGCCCGTGCAGTTTTTTGTTTTCAGGGTTCTGGAAACACTGAGCGGGGAGGGAGCTTCGGCGCCCAATCCTACCGAAACGGACCTTTTTGGTTCAAAGCTACGGAAGACAGAGAGCATGGCACTCAAGTCGTATAAACCGACGACGCCGGGCCAGCGTGGGCTGGTTCTGATCGACCGTTCGGAGCTTTGGAAAGGCCGTCCCGTCAAAGCCCTCACCGAGGGTCTTACCAAGACGGGTGGCCGGAACAACACCGGGCGCGTCACGATGTGGCACAAGGGTGGTGGCGCGAAGCGTCTCTACCGCATCGTCGATTTCAAACGTCGTAAATTCGATGTCCCGGCAACCGTCGAGCGTATCGAATACGATCCCAACCGTACCGCCTTCATCGCGCTCGTGCGCTATGAGGATGGCGAGCAGTCCTACATCATCGCCCCGCAGCGTCTTGCTGTTGGCGACAAGGTGATCGCTGCTGAAAAAGCCGACATCAAGCCGGGCAACGCTATGCCGTTCTCGGGCATGCCGATCGGTACCATCGTCCACAACGTCGAGCTGAAGCCGGGTAAAGGCGGTCAGCTGGCACGCGCTGCTGGCACCTATGCACAGTTCGTTGGCCGTGACGGTGGCTATGCCCAGATCCGTCTGTCCTCGGGCGAACTGCGCCTCGTGCGTCAGGAATGCCTGGCGACCATCGGCGCTGTGTCGAACGCAGACCACTCGAACCAGAACCTCGGTAAAGCCGGTCGTAAGCGCCACATGGGCGTGCGTCCGACCGTCCGCGGCGTCGCGATGAACCCGATCGACCACCCGCACGGTGGTGGTGAAGGCCGCACCTCGGGTGGCCGTCACCCGGTTACCCCGTGGGGCAAGCCCACCAAGGGTAAGCGCACCCGTTCGAACAAGAAAACGGATAAGTACATCCTCCGTTCGCGTCACGCTAAGAAGGGTCGTTAAGATATGGCACGTTCTGTTTGGAAAGGCCCTTTCGTTGACGCCTATCTGCTGAAAAAAGCAGAAAAAGCGCGCGAGTCGGGCAAAAGCGAAGTGATCAAGATCTGGTCGCGTCGTTCCACCATCCTGCCGCAGTTCGTGGGCCTCACCTTCGGGGTCTACAACGGTCAGAAACACATCCCGGTGAACGTCACCGAAGAGATGATCGGTCAGAAGTTCGGTGAATACTCGCCGACCCGTACCTACTACGGGCACGCTGCCGACAAGAAAGCCAAGAGGAAGTAAGAGCCATGGGTAAGGAAAAGAATCCGCGCCGCGTGGCGGATAACGAAGCTTTCGCAAAAACGCGCATGCTTCGCACCTCGCCGCAGAAACTGAATCTCGTTGCAGCGTTGATCCGCGGCAAGAAGGTGGACAAGGCTCTGGCCGATCTCACCTTCTCGAACAAGCGTGTCGCGCAAGACGTGAAGAAGTGCCTGCAGTCGGCTATCGCCAACGCTGAAAACAACCACGGTCTCGACGTTGACGCGCTTGTTGTTGCTGAAGCATGGGTCGGCAAGAATCTGGTCATGAAGCGCGGTCGTCCGCGTGCGCGTGGCCGTTTTGGCAAGATCATGAAGCCGTTTTCGGAACTCACCATCAAGGTGCGTCAGATCGAGGAGCAAGCGTAATGGGTCAGAAGGTTAATCCGATTGGCATGCGCCTCCAGGTCAACCGCACCTGGGACAGCCGCTGGTACGCCGATAGCAAAGACTACGGCGATCTGCTGCTTGAGGATCTCAAGATCCGCGAGTTCATCCACGAAGAAGCAAAGCAGGCCGGTGTTGCCCGCGTGATCATCGAGCGTCCGCACAAGAAGTGCCGCGTCACGATCCACGCCGCACGTCCGGGCGTGATCATCGGCAAAAAAGGCGCCGATATCGAAGCTCTGCGCAAGAAGCTGGCAAACCTGACCGCTTCGGAACTGCACCTCAACATCGTTGAAGTGCGCAAGCCCGAGCTTGATGCTCAGCTTGTTGCCGAATCGATCTGCCAGCAGCTCGAGCGTCGTGTCTCGTTCCGTCGCGCTATGAAGCGCTCGGTTCAGAACGCGATGCGCATGGGCGCTCTTGGTATTCGTGTGAACGTTTCGGGCCGCCTTGGTGGCGCCGAGATCGCTCGTACCGAGTGGTATCGTGAAGGCCGTGTGCCGCTGCACACCCTGCGCGCTGACATCGACTACGCACTGTCCGAAGCGTCGACCCCCTACGGGATCATCGGCGTGAAGACCTGGATCTTCAAAGGCGAGATCATGGAACATGATCCGCAAGCACGCGATCGCCGCATTGCCGAAGCCCAAGACGGCCCGGCTCCGCGCGGCCCGCGTCGCGACGCTCGTTGAGGAGTAAGTTAACATGCTGCAACCGAAACGTACGAAGTTCCGCAAACTGCACAAAGGCCGGATCCACGGCGAAGCCAAAGGCGGCTTTGACCTGAACTTCGGTCACTTCGGCCTCAAGGCTGTCGAGCCGGAGCGTATCACTGCGCGCCAGATCGAAGCCGCACGTCGTGCCATCACGCGTCACATGAAGCGTCAGGGCCGCGTATGGATCCGTATCTTCCCGGACAACCCGGTCACGGCAAAGCCGACCGAAGTTCGTATGGGTAAAGGTAAGGGTTCGGTCGACCGCTGGACCGCAAAGGTCAAGCCGGGCCGCGTGATGTTCGAGATCGACGGTGTCAACGAGACCATCGCTCGCGAAGCTCTGCGCCTTGGCGCTGCGAAACTCCCGATCCAGACCCGCATCGTCGAGCGTCAGGACTGGTAATTCGCCAGCAAAAGCGATTTGCAGACCCCCGGTTTCGGCCGGGGGTTTGTTTTTTCAGATTCAGCCTTGCCATACAGGGCAGGCGATGATAGTTCCCGCGGGTCCCGGAGACGGGACTCACATAACCCATCAGATTCAGGGTCACCCTACGGGGGCCCTCTGGTGCCAAGAAAGGACTATGGGATGAAAGCCCAAGAACTTCAGGCGAAGACGCCTGACGAGCTGCGTGACCAGCTCGTTGCGCTGAAAAAGGAAGCCTTCAACCTCCGCTTCCAGCAGGCTACCGGCCAACTCGAGAACACCGCCCGTATGCGCGCCGTCCGTCGTGACGTCGCACGCATCAAAACGGTGCTTAACGCCAAAGCTGCTGAAGCTGCGAACTGAGGAGTTCCCTTATGCCCAAACGTATCCTTCAAGGCGTCGTGACCTCGGACAAGAACGACCAGACCGTTACCGTCCTCGTCGAGCGCCGCTTCAAGCACCCGCTGCTTCAGAAAACCGTTCGTAAGTCGAAGAAATATCGCGCTCACGATGCGGCAAACCAATTCAAGACCGGTGACACCGTTCGCATCGAAGAGTGCGCGCCGATCTCGAAGACCAAGCGCTGGAAGGTCGTCGTCGAGGCCTGATTTAATCAGGTCCCGGCGGTAAACTTTCAGTTTATCGAAACCCTGGGGCTCGTCCCCACAGGTCGGGAGAAACCAAATGATCCAGATGCAGACCAATCTGGATGTTGCTGACAACTCCGGCGCACGCCGAGTTCAGTGCATCAAGGTCCTGGGTGGTTCGCACCGTCGCTATGCGTCGGTGGGCGACATCATTGTCGTTTCCGTTAAGGAAGCCATTCCGCGCGGCCGCGTTAAGAAAGGTGACGTCCGTAAGGCCGTCGTCGTGCGCACCGCAAAAGAAGTCCGTCGTGAAGACGGCACGTCGATCCGTTTTGACCGCAACGCCGCTGTCATCCTGAACAACCAGGGTGAACCGGTCGGCACCCGTATCTTCGGGCCGGTCGTGCGTGAGCTGCGCGCCAAGAACTTCATGAAGATCATCTCGCTCGCTCCGGAGGTGCTGTGATGGCTGCGAAACTCCGCAAAGGCGACAAGGTCGTCGTTCTTGCCGGTAAAGACAAAGGCAAACAGGGTGAGATCACCTCTGTTTCGCCGAAAGACGGCAAGGCAATCGTGGATGGCGTGAACGTCGCTATCCGTCACCAGCGCCAGACCCAGACGTCGCAAGGCGGCCGCGTTGCCAAGGCAATGCCGATCGACCTGTCGAACCTGGCTCTTCTGGATGCGAACGGCAAAGCGACTCGCGTCGGCTTCCGCGTGGAAGACGGCAAGAAAGTCCGTTTCGCCAAAACCACCGGGGAGGCGATCTGATGCTGGATCAAGCGACCTACACCCCGCGTCTCAAGGCGCTCTACAACGAGAGCATCCGTGCCGCTCTGAAAGAAGAGTTCGGCTTCAAGAACGAGATGCAGATCCCGAAGCTCGAGAAAATCGTGCTGAACATGGGCGTTGGTGAAGCAACCAAGGACACCAAGAAGGTCAAGCAGGCTGCCGACGAGCTTTCGCTCATCGCTGGTCAGAAGGCCGTCATGACGAAAGCCAAGAAGTCGATCGCCGGCTTCCGCGTTCGTGAAGAGATGCCTCTTGGGACCAAAGTCACCCTCCGTGGCGACCGCATGTATGAATTCCTCGATCGTCTCATCAACATCGCGCTGCCGCGCGTCCGCGACTTCCGCGGCGTGAAGCCGTCGTTCGACGGCCGTGGTAACTTCGCGATGGGTCTGAAAGAGCACATCGTGTTCCCGGAAATTGACTTCGACAAAGTCGACGAAGTTCTGGGTATGGACATCATCATCGTCACCACCGCGCCGAATGACGCGGAAGCGAAAGCGCTGTTGAAGCAATTCAACATGCCGTTCAACAGCTGATCGCGGGGAGAAGAGATTTATGGCTAAAAAATCCATGGTTGCGCGCGAAGTGAAGCGCCAGCAGCTTGTCACCAAGTTCGCTGGTAAGCGCGCCGCGCTCAAAGAGATCATCAACGATCAGGACCGCCCGATGGAAGAGCGCTTCAAAGCGTCTCTGAAACTGGCGGAACTCCCCCGCAACTCGTCGGCCGTCCGTCTGCACAACCGTTGCCAGCTGACCGGCCGTCCCCATGCTTACTACCGTAAGCTCAAACTCTCGCGGATCATGCTGCGCGAACTGGCCTCCTATGGCCAGATCCCCGGCATGGTGAAGTCGAGCTGGTAAGGAGATCGGGAATGTCTGTGAACGATCCTCTCGGCGATATGCTGACCCGCATCCGCAACGCGCAAATGCGCGGCAAATCCACCGTCCGTACGCCGGCTTCGAAGCTGCGCGCATGGGTTCTGGATGTGCTTCTTGCGGAAGGTTATATCCGTGGCTACGAGCCCGCAACGAATGGCAAAGGCCATCCGGAGCTGGAAATCAGCCTCAAGTACTACGAAGGCACCCCCGTCATTCGTGAGCTCAAGCGTGTGTCGACCCCCGGTCGTCGCGTGTATATGGCCGCGCAAGACGTTCCTTCGGTCCGTCAGGGCCTGGGTGTCTCGATCATCTCCACGTCCAAGGGCGTGATGTCGGACGCGGCTGCACGCACTGCCAATGTTGGCGGCGAAGTGCTCTGCACCGTGTTCTAAGGAGGTCTCGATGTCTCGCATTGGTAAAAAACCGGTCGAGCTCCCCAGCGGCGTTAACGCCTCGCTGTCGGGCCAGACCATCGAAGTGAAAGGCCCGAAAGGGACCCGTTCCTTCACCGCCACCGACGACGTGACCATCGCGATCGAGGAAAACGCGGTCAAAGTGACCCCGCGTGGAACCTCGAAGCGTGCTCGCCAGCAGTGGGGTATGACCCGCTCGATGGTCGAGAACCTGGTTACCGGCGTCACCACCGGCTTCAAGAAAGAGCTGGAGATTCAGGGTGTTGGTTATCGTGCAGCAATGCAGGGTAACGTGCTCAAGCTCTCGCTCGGTTACTCGCACGAAGTGAACTTCGAAGTTCCCGCGGGCGTTACGGTAACCTCTCCGAAGCAAACCGAAATCGTTGTGGAAGGCATCGACCAGCAGATTGTTGGTCAGGTTGCAGCGAATATTCGCGAATGGCGCGCACCCGAGCCCTATAAGGGCAAAGGTATCCGCTACAAAGGCGAGTATATCTTCCGCAAAGAAGGCAAGAAGAAGTAAGGGTGGCGACTATGGCGAACAACAAACGTCAACTGTTCCTCAAGCGCCGCCTGCGCGTTCGGAACAAACTCCGTGCGATGGCCAACGGGCGTGCCCGCCTTTCGGTCCATCGTTCTTCGAAGAACATCAGCGCACAGCTGATCGACGACGTGAACGGCGTGACTCTCGCTGCGGCATCGACCCTCGAAAAGGATCTCGGTGTTGTCGGCAAGAACAACGTCGAAGCAGCGGCGAAGATCGGTGCAGCAATTGCCGAGCGTGCGAAGAAAGCCGGCGTGGAAGAATGCTATTTCGACCGCGGTGGTTTCCTCTTCCACGGCAAAATCAAGGCTCTGGCCGATGCTGCCCGTGAAGGCGGTCTGAAGTTCTAAGACTTGGCGGGGGACGTTCGCGTCCCCCCGATGATCCGGGAGCGGCCCTTGTGGTCGCTCACCAGGATTGGATGAAATTGGCGTGATTGCGCGCCATCACGAAAGGAATGCCTTATGGCAGAACGTGAAAACCGCCGGGGCCGTCGCGAAGAACGCGAAGAAACTCCGGAGTTCGCAGATCGTCTTGTTGCGATCAACCGTGTTTCGAAAACCGTGAAGGGTGGTAAGCGCTTCGGTTTCGCAGCCCTCGTCGTTGTCGGTGACCAGCGTGGTCGCGTCGGCTTCGGCAAAGGTAAAGCGAAAGAAGTGCCGGAAGCGATCCGCAAGGCTACCGAGCAAGCAAAACGCAACCTGATCCGCGTTCCGCTGCGCGACGGCCGCACGCTGCACCACGACATCGAGGGCCGTCACGGCGCTGGTAAAGTGGTTATGCGCACCGCTCCGGAAGGGACCGGGATCATCGCAGGTGGTCCGATGCGCGCCGTTTTCGAAATGCTCGGCATCAAAGACGTCGTTTCGAAATCGCTCGGTTCGCAGAACCCCTACAACATGATCCGCGCCACGCTGAACGGCCTGACGAAGGAAGCATCGCCCCGTAACGTCGCGGCTCGCCGTGGCAAGAAGGTCGCTGACATCCTGAAGAAGCCCGAAGCTGAAGCTCCGGCAGAAGCGTAAGGAATCTGACCCATGGCTAAAACCATCGTTGTGAAACAGATCGCTTCGGCAGCCCGTCGCCCCGCCATTCAGGCTGCGACGCTCAAAGGCCTCGGCCTTGGCAAGATCAACCGCACCCGCGAGCTTGAGGATACCCCCTCGGTCCGCGGCATGGTCAACAAGATCCCGCATCTCGTGACCATCGTGGAAGAAAAAGGCTAAGACGGTCTCGTCTTTGCTTTGCAGACACCCCGGCTTCGGTCGGGGTGTTTTCGTATCAGGGGGCGCCGACACGGGGCCGATTTGGAGAACCGACATGGATCTGAAAGAACAAAAGGCCGAGACCGAAGAAGTTTTCGCAGAAATCGCCAAGCACGAGGCCATGCCCGCTGCGGCCTGCATCAACTTCCAGTTCGTTGTGGACGGCAAGAACCCCGACTGGGACTCTTTTACCGAGGCCGCCGAGGCTGCGGGCTACACGGTTGAATGGTATGACGCGGATGAGGAGGACGAGGCGTGCCTTGAAATCACCACCGCCGAAGAGCCGCTTTCGCTGGAAAACCTCTGGGCGCATGAAGAACGCCTGAGCCTGATGGGCGCGATCCACGGCTTTGCCGCCGATGGCTGGGGCTTCTTCACCGAGTAAATCTATTGCCAAGGGCCGGTGTGGCGTCTATACGCCCCCCGGTGGCCCTTTGCGGGGTCCAGAATCAATCAAGAAACGCCGTGGTTGCCCTTCTGTCGCTTGCGAGGGCATTTCCGGCAAAGGAGAAGCGACATGAAACTGAATGAACTCCGCGACAACGCGGGCGCCGCCAAAAAAGCCAAACGCGTTGCGCGTGGTCCGGGCTCGGGCAAGGGTAAAATGGCTGGCCGTGGTATCAAAGGCCAGAAATCGCGCTCGGGCGTTGCCCTGAACGGCTACGAAGGCGGCCAGATGCCGCTCTACCGTCGCCTGCCGAAGCGCGGTTTCACCGCGCCGAACGCGAAGAAATTCGCTGTGGTGAACCTCGGCCTGATCGAGAAATTCATCGAAGCCGGCAAGATCGACGCCAAAGCCGAGATCACCGAAGACGCTCTGGTCGCTTCGGGCCTCGTGCGCCGCAAGCTGGACGGTGTTCGCGTTCTCGCTAAGGGCGAAGTGAAGTCGAAACTCACCATCAACGTGACCGGCGCTTCGAAAGCAGCCATCGAGGCTGTCGAAAAAGCCGGTGGCAAGCTGACGGTGGCGACTGCTGCCGCTGAATAAGCGGTTGTGAGCGGGCCTCGGTCCGCTTACATAGGCATCAGGTTATTCCAAGGCGCCGCCGACCGGAAACCGGTCCGGCGGCGCTCGCATGAAAGAGACGAGCATATGGCATCTGCTGCAGAGCAAATGGCGGCGAACCTGAGCTGGGACGCCCTTGGCAAAGCCACCGAGCTGCGCCAGCGCATCTTCTTTACGATCGGCTTGCTGATCATCTACCGGCTGGGAACCTATATCCCGGTTCCGGGGATCGACACGGTCGCCCTGAAGGAGTTTATGGACAGCGCCGCGTCGGGTATCGGCGGGATGCTGTCGATGTTCACCGGCGGCGCACTTGGTCGTATGGGCGTGTTTGCGCTTGGCATCATGCCCTACATCTCGGCGTCGATCATCATCCAGCTTCTGACCTCACTCATCCCCTCGCTTGAGCAGATGAAGAAAGAGGGAGAGCAGGGCCGCAAGAAGATCAACCAGATCACGCGCTATGCGACGGTCGGTCTGGCAACTTTCCAGGCCTACGGGCTGGCGCGCTCGCTTGAAGCGGGTGATCTGGCGCATGAGCCGGGCCTGTTCTTCGTGGCTTCGGTCGTGATTACGCTGGTTGGTGGCACGATGTTCCTGATGTGGCTGGGCGAGCAAATCACCGCGCGCGGCATTGGCAACGGGGTCTCGCTGATCATCTTCGTCGGTATCGTTGCAGGTATTCCGGCCGCTCTGGCGCAGTTCTTCGAACAAGGCCGCTCGGGCGCGATCTCGACGCCGGTCATCATCGGCGTGATTGCAATGGTGATCGCGGTGATCGGCTTTGTGGTGTTCATGGAGCGCGCACTTCGCAAGATCCATATCCAGTATCCGCGTCGTCAGGTCGGCATGAAGATTTATGACGGCAGCTCGTCGCACCTGCCGATCAAAGTCAACCCGGCTGGCGTTATTCCGGCGATCTTTGCTTCGTCGCTGCTGCTGCTGCCGACCACGATCTCGACCTTCTCGGGAGCGCAAACCGGCCCCGTGATGTCGACGATCCTTGCCTATTTCGGGCCGGGCCAGCCGCTTTATCTGGCGTTCTTCACCGCGATGATCATTTTCTTCGCTTACTTCTACACCGCGAACGTCTCGTTCAAGTCGGAAGAAGTGGCCGAGAACCTGAAGAATCAGGGCGGTTTCGTGCCGGGTATCCGTCCGGGCAAGAAGACGGTCGATTTCCTTGACTATGTGGTCTCACGCGTTCTGGCGATCGGTTCGCTGTATCTGGCGGCTGTTTGCCTTCTGCCCGAGATCCTGCGCTCGCAGTTGTCGATCCCGTTCTACTTCGGTGGCACCTCGGTGCTGATCGTGGTGTCGGTGGCGATGGACACGGTGAACCAGATCCAGTCGCATCTGCTGGCGCACCAGTATGAGGGACTGATCGAGAAGTCGCAGCTGCGCGGGCGTGGCAAGAAAAAACCGGCACGCCGCGCTCCGGCGCGTCGCTGAACTGTAGCTTAGGGTAATCGCATCATGACCAACATCATCCTGCTCGGACCGCCGGGCGCAGGTAAGGGAACCCAAGCCCGCCGCCTCGTGGAAGAACGCGGGATGGTGCAGCTTTCGACGGGCGACATGCTGCGTGAGGCGATGAGCTCGGGCACGGAGATGGGCAAGAAAGTTGCCGATGTCATGAACCGTGGCGAGCTGGTCACCGACGAGATCGTGATCGGGCTGATCGAAGAGAAGCTCGGGGCCGCACAAGGCACCGGCTTCATCTTTGATGGCTTCCCGCGCACGCTGCCGCAGGCAGATGCTTTGGGCAAGCTGCTTGCTCGGACAGGGCAAAAGCTGAATGCGGTGATCGAAATGCGAGTCGATGATGAGGCGCTGGTGCGCCGGATCACCGGCCGCTTTACCTGTGGCGACTGCGGCGAGGTCTATCACGACGAGACCAAGCCGGTGAAAGAGGCGGGCAAATGCGATGAATGTGGCTCGTCCAACCTCAAGCGTCGCGCTGACGACAACGAGGAAAGCCTCAAGCAGCGCCTGATGGAATATTACAAGAAAACCTCGCCGCTGATCGGCTATTACTACCACGCCGGAGACCTGTTCTCTGTCGATGGCCTGGCTGAAATCGACGAGGTTGCTGCACAAATGGCCGCAGTTCTGGACCAGCAGGCAGGCTAAGTTTCATCAAGCGCTTGACCTATTGGACAATTCCCTCTAGGTCACACCGTCTCTGTAGAGAATCGTTTCCCTTGGAAGGATTCCCTGAAGGGAAAACGAGAGCAGGCCCGGACCACAAGTTGCGGGCCTGATGTTGTGAAAAAAGGTTCCGGCGCTACGGAACCGCAACCATAAGGAACTACGCATTGGCACGTATTGCTGGCGTTAACATTCCGACCGGGAAACGCGTCCCGATCGCACTGACTTACATCACCGGTATCGGTCCCCACTCGGCCAAGCTGATCTGCGAAGCCGTCGGCATCGACGCCACCCGTCGCGTGAACGAGCTTTCGGACGCCGAAGTGCTCGCGATCCGTGAACACATCGACGCGAACTTCACTGTTGAGGGCGACCTGCGCCGTGAAGTCCAGATGAACATCAAGCGTCTGATGGACCTCGGCTGCTACCGCGGCCTGCGCCACCGCCGCAACCTGCCGGTTCGCGGTCAGCGCACCCACACCAACGCTCGCACCCGCAAGGGCCCGGCGAAACCCATCGCTGGCAAGAAGAAGTAAGGGGAGGCTTGAGACATGGCTCGTGATAAGGTCCGTACCAAGCGCAAAGAGCGCAAAAACATCGCCGCTGGCGTTGTGCACGTGAACTCCTCGTTCAACAACACCAAGATCCTGATCTCTGACGTGCAGGGCAACGCCATTTCGTGGTCGTCCGCTGGCACCATGGGCTTCAAAGGTTCGCGCAAATCGACCCCGTATGCTGCTCAGATGGCTGCGGAAGATGCGGCCCGCAAGGCTCAAGAGCACGGCCTGAAAACCGTGGACGTCGAAGTTCAAGGCCCGGGCTCGGGCCGTGAATCGGCTCTGCGCGCTCTGGCTGCTGTCGGTCTTACCGTCACCTCGATCCGTGACGTGACCCCGATCGCTCACAACGGCTGCCGTCCGCCGAAGCGCCGTCGCGTCTGATCTGATTTTTCGCGGTCGGCCCGTGCGGGATTTCCCGTGCGGGCCGGTCGTTTTCGCATTTTTCCTCGGGCGTTTCCGAACTTTGGACATGGGTCGGAAACAGGAATGGAGGCAAGCGCATGATCCATAAGAATTGGGCCGAGCTTATCAAGCCGACGCAGCTTGAAATCAAAGCCGGTAACGACCCCCTCCGTCAGGCAACCGTCGTCGCTGAACCGCTTGAGCGCGGCTTCGGTCTGACGCTTGGCAACGCGCTGCGTCGCGTTCTGATGTCGTCGCTGCAAGGCGCGGCGATCACCAGCGTCCAGATCGACAACGTTCTGCACGAGTTCTCGTCGGTTGCGGGCGTGCGCGAAGATGTCACTGACATCGTGCTGAACCTTAAAGGTGTGGCGCTGCGCATGGACGTCGAAGGGCCGAAGCGCCTGTCGATCTCGGCCAAGGGTCCGGGCGTTGTCACCGCGGGTGACATCACGGAAACCGCTGGTATCGAAGTCCTGAACAAGGATCACGTTGTCTGTCACCTCGACGATGGCGCTGACCTGTTCGTGGAACTGACCGTCAACACCGGCAAAGGCTATGTCGCTGCCGACAAGAACCGTCCCGAAGATGCGCCCATCGGTCTGATCCCGATCGACGCGATCTACTCGCCGGTCAAGAAAGTCGCTTACGAAGTGCAGCCGACCCGCGAAGGTCAGGTTCTGGACTATGACAAGCTGACGCTGAAAATCGAAACCGACGGCTCGATCTCGCCGGAAGACGCTGTGGCCTACGCTGCGCGCATCCTGCAAGACCAACTGTCGATCTTCGTTAACTTCGACGAGCCGGAATCGGCTGGCAAGCAGGACGCGGACGACGGGCTGGAGTTCAACCCGCTGCTTCTGAAGAAGGTCGACGAGCTGGAACTGTCGGTCCGTTCGGCAAACTGCCTCAAGAACGACAATATCGTCTACATCGGCGATCTTATCCAGAAAACCGAAGCCGAGATGCTCCGCACCCCGAACTTCGGCCGCAAGTCGCTCAACGAGATCAAAGAAGTTCTCTCGGGCATGGGCCTGCACCTCGGCATGGAAGTCGAAGACTGGCCGCCAGAGAACATCGAGGATCTGGCAAAGCGTTTCGAAGACCAGTTCTGATCTTCACCGCTTGACTCATTCGGGGGGCGCGCGCTATTGCGCCCCCCATCCAATGCCAGCACTGGCTGGGACTAATCGGGCATGATGCCCCAAGGAGAGCGGCTGACACGCATCGGCTGCCAGACAAAGCAAAACGCTAAAGGAGATATACAATGCGTCACGCTCGCGGTTACCGCCGTCTGAACCGTACCCACGAACACCGCAAGGCGCTGTTCGCCAACATGGCAGGCTCGCTCATTGAGCACGAGCAGATCAAAACCACTCTGCCGAAAGCCAAAGAACTCAAGCGCGTCATGGACAAGCTGATCACGCTCGGCAAGCGCGGCGACCTGCACGCCCGCCGTCAGGCGGCTGCCCAGCTGAAAGAAGACAAAGACGTGGCCAAACTCTTCGAAGTTCTCGGCCCGCGTTACAAAGAGCGCAACGGTGGCTACACCCGCGTTCTTAAGGCCGGCTTCCGTTATGGCGACATGGCTCCGATGGCAATCATCGAGCTGGTCGACCGCGATCCGGCAGCCAAAGGCGCAGCTGACAAGGCCCGCCTCGCAGCTGAAGAAGCTTCGGAAGAATAAGGTCTGCAAACTCTGCCGGACCGTTAACCCCCGCTCTATGAGCGGGGGTTTTTCTTTGTGCTGCGACCAAATGTTCAGGAGAGATTGGTCAGCGAAATGCGCTTTTAAGTTGCATTTGCCCAGTGGAATGAAATGATAGACGAAAAGCAACTGGCGTTTGTCATGGCACCAAACCTTTCGATTGATAATTTGCTGCACGAATTGGGTAAGCTTTCACCCGCCGGGTATTTTGCGGGGCTCCACATCCGGTTCGCCGCACCTTTGTTGATGTTCCAGACCTACGATCAGGCATGGATCGACCATTATACGAATAATGCCTATGCGATGCGCGACCCGATGATCGCCTGGGGGTTCTCGAAGTCCGGCGCGTCGCGCTGGAGCGAGATTACCTTGCCAGACCCTTTTGGCATCCTGAAAGAGGCCAGACAGTTTGGCCTGCTTTACGGTTGCTGTGTGGGCTGTGGAGAAATGTCGTCGCGCACGATTGCTGGTGCGGCCCGCTCGGACCGGGAATTTACCGACGATGAGATGGCGCGGATTGGGGCCATCGTATTGCGTCTGCATCAAAAGACGCAGCCGCCGGAAAGCCTGACACCGGCTCAGATTGAAGCTCTTCGCCTGATCGGCGCAGGAGATCGACACGCCGCAGCCGCGGCAAAGCTCGGTATTTCCGAAAGCGCACTCAAAGCCAGGTTGAACTCGGCACGCGAGCGTTTGTTCGCCCGAACCACCGCCGAGGCGATCCAGCGCGCCCGCGATTTCCGTCTGCTCTAGTCGTTCTCTCCGCCCGGCAGGGACCAAGTTCCTCAACCAAACCGGAGAAAACGGCAATGCAAACCACAACTCTTTCTTTTGCCAACATGCACAACCATGGCGAGCTTTTTGCGAATTTGTTTCGCGCGCGACGGCAGTCTTTCATCGTGCAAAACCGATGGGAGCTGCCCGAAGCCCTAGGTATGGAATACGATCAGTATGATACCCCCGCAAGCCGTTGGATCGCCGTCCATGAGTTCGGTGAAGTGCTGGCGGGGATTCGCCTGACGCCTACAACTGCGCGGTGCGGGATTTACACCTATATGATCCGCGACGCCCAATTGGGGCTGCTTGATACGATCCCTTCGGATCTTCTCTATGAAGAAGCCCCTGTTGCAGGACATATCTGGGAAAGTTCGCGCGTTTTCGTGTCACATGCGACGCCTATGGCGATCCGCCGCAGGGTTCACGCGCTACTGATTACCGAAATGGTCAAATCGGCGCGCGAGCTTGGTGCGTCGCGCGTCATTGGCATTATCCCATCGAACTGGCCGCGATGGGCCAAGCGCTGCGGGCTGGATATGGTTGCGGCAGGGCGTGTGCTCGAGTTTGACGGCTATGACAGCCAATGCGTTTCGATCAATCTGATCAACAACATGAACTAAAACTGCTGGAGCGGGCCTTTTGACCCGCTCCGTAACTGCTGCCCAATTGCGGGGCGTGGTCTGCGCGGGTAGGCTCGCCGCGATATGGCTGATCTTTTCGACTCATCTCCTGCTGCTCCCGTCGAGCCTGCGCATCGTCCGCTGGCTGACCGGATACGTCCGCGCCACCTGTCCGAGGTGATCGGGCAGCGCCATGTTCTGGCCGAGGAGGCGCCGCTTGGGGCGATGCTGGCGGCTGGGTCTTTGTCGTCGATTATCCTTTGGGGGCCACCGGGCGTAGGCAAAACCACGATCGCACGGCTTTTGGCTGATGCGACCGAGCGAAGCTTTGTGCAGATTTCCGCAATTTTCACCGGCGTGCCAGAGCTTCGCAAAGTCTTCGAGGCCGCAAAGCTGCGCGCGACGCAGGGCCGTGGGACGCTGTTGTTCGTCGATGAAATCCATCGTTTCAACAAGGCGCAGCAGGACAGCTTTTTGCCGCATATGGAGGATGGCACGATCCTTCTGGTGGGCGCCACGACCGAGAACCCGTCGTTCGAGCTGAACGCCGCAGTTCTTAGCCGCTCGCAAGTCATCGTGCTGGAGCGGCTGAACCTGACCGATCTGGAATTGCTCGCGCAGCGGGCCGAAAAGGCGCTGGAGCGCGCGCTGCCCCTGAAGGGGCCGGCCCGCGAGGCGCTTTTGGAAATGGCCGATGGTGACGGGCGCGCGCTGTTGAACCTTATCGAGCAGGTCGCCGCGTGGAAGGTGAAGGAACCGCTCACGACCGAGCAGCTTTCGCAGCGTCTTATGCGGCGCGCAGCGAAATATGACAAATCGGGCGACGAGCATTACAACCTGATCTCGGCGCTGCACAAATCCATTCGCGGGTCTGACCCGGATGCCGCGCTTTACTGGTTCGCGCGGATGCTGGAGGGCGGCGAAGACCCGCGCTATCTGGCGCGGCGTTTTGTGCGTATGGCGGTTGAGGATATTGGTCTGGCCGACCCGCAGGCGCAGACGCAGGCGCTTCATGCGTGGGAAATTTACGAACGTATCGGCAGCCCCGAGGGGGAGCTTGCACTGGCGCAGGCGGTGATTTACCTCGCGCTCGCGCCGAAATCGAACGCGGGCTATGTGGCCTATAAGGCCGCGCGGGCCGAGGCGCGGCGCTCCGGGTCCGAACCGCCACCCAAGCACATCCTGAATGCGCCGACGCGGCTGATGGAAGAGCAGGGCTATGGCGCGGGCTACGCCTATGACCACGATGCCGAGGACGGGTTCTCGGGGCAGAACTATTTCCCCGAAACGATGAAGCGGCCGCTGTTTTATAGCCCGGTTGAACGCGGGTTCGAGCGCGAGTTGAAAAAGCGTGTGGACTGGTTCGCCAAGCTGCGGGACAAGCGCGGCGGTTGACATTTGGTGCGTCTGGGGGCCAAAGGGCGCCTCAAAGGAGACAGCCATGCTGATGACGGTTTTACAGGTTGCTTTGGGCGGTGCGCTCGGGGCGTCGGGGCGGTATCTCTCCGGCGTGGCCCTGATGCGCGCATTTGGCCCGCAACCGATGCCGGTTGGCGTGCTGTTTGTGAACATCCTTGGCTCGTTCCTGATGGGGGCGCTGGTGGTGTTTCTGGGCCAACGTCAGTTGACTCATTTCAACCCGCTGCTGGCGACGGGTTTCTTGGGCGGGTTCACGACGTTTTCGTCCTTCTCGCTTGAGGCATGGACGATGATCGAGCGCGGTGACATGGCGCTTGGCGCTGCCTATATCGGGATCTCGGTGTCGGCGGGCCTGTTGGGGCTCGTAGCGGGACTTTACATGATGCGAGCAATATTGGGGGCCCTATGAGTGCGGTTCAGCTGATCAAAGTGACCGAGGAAGAGGGCGAGCAGCGGCTGGACCGCTGGCTCAAGCGCCGCTTCCCGCAAATGTCGCAAGGCATGATCGAAAAGCTGTGTCGCAAGGGGCAGTTGCGCGTCGATGGCGGGCGGGTAAAGGCGAACTCTCGTGTCGAGCCTGGCCAAGAGGTGCGTGTGCCGCCGCTGCCGAACCCTGCCGAGATGCCAAGCGCGCCGTATCGTGCGGATGGCGATGCGCCGCATATCTCGGATGCGGACGCGAAGATGATCCAGGGCTGCGTGCTGTGGAAGGACGAGCATATCATCGCGATCAACAAGCCGCCGGGGTTGCCCTCGCAAGGGGGCTCGGGGCAGGGGAACCGGCATGTGGACGGGCTGGCCGAGGCGCTGAAGTTCGGCTTCAAAGAGCGCCCGAAGCTGGTGCACCGTCTGGACAAGGATACATCAGGGATTCTGCTGCTGGCGCGCACTGATCGTGTCGCGCGCCGTCTGTCCGAGGCCTTCCGCAACAAGACCACACGCAAGATCTACTGGGCGGCCGTTGCGGGCAAGCCTACGCCCGCGATGGGCACGGTGCGGTTTGCACTGATGAAGGCGCCGGGGCATGGCCGTGGCGGCGAGGGCGAAAAGATGGTCTGCATCCATCCCGCCAAGATCAACGATCACCCTGACGCCAAGCGGGCGACCACGGATTACGCGCTTCTGGATGTGCTTGGCACGCGGGTTTCGTGGGTTGCGCTTGTGCCGATCACGGGGCGGACGCACCAGCTGCGTGCGCATATGGCCGAGCTGGGGCACCCGATTGTGGGTGACGGGAAATACGGCGGCTCCAGTCAGGAGAATCTTGGCGATGGCTGGGGCGCGCAGCTTGGCGGCGAGATCAGCCGCAAGCTGCACCTGCATGCCCGCCAGATCAGCTTTGACCACCCGATCAGCGGCAAGCGGATTACGCTGACCGCGCCGATGCCCGATCATATGAAGCGCACATGGAAGACCTTGGGCTGGAACGAGGCCGACGTGCCCGCCGACCCGTTCGAGGATCTTGCATGAAGCTTGTGATCTTTGACGTGGACGGGACGCTGTCGGATTCGCAGGCGCATATTGCGCACGCGATGACGCTGGCCTTTGAAACCGTCGGGCTTGCCCCGCCGCCGCGTGAGGCCGTGCTGTCGATTGTCGGTCTGTCCTTGCCGCAGGCGATTGCGCGGCTGGCGCCCGAATTGGGCGTGGATGTTCAGGAGCGCATCGTCGAGGGCTACAAGCAAAGCTATTTCACTCATCGTGCGGCCAGTCCCGCGCCGCTGTATGATGGTGCGCGCGAGTGCCTGCTAAAGCTGTCGGCGCGCGATGATCTGCTGTTGGGCGTGGCGACGGGGAAATCGCGCCGTGGTCTGGACGCGCTGATCGCGCATCACGGGCTTGAGGGGATCTTCGTGACCCGGCAAGTGGCCGACAACCATCCGTCAAAGCCGAACCCTTCGATGATCGAGGCGGCGCTGTCCGAAACCGGCGTCGCGCGCGAGCGGGCCGTGATGATTGGCGACACGACCTTCGATATTGAGATGGCGCGAGCGGCGCGGGTGGCCGCGCTTGGCGTGAATTGGGGCTATCATCCCGTGTCCGATCTGTTGGCGGCGGGCGCAAACCGTATCCTGACCGGCTTTGCAGAGCTTGAAGCTGCAGTCGATGAGATTCTGGAGGAAGTGGCATGAGCGGTTGGGTTCCCAAGCGGTTCTGGAAAGAGGCATCGGTGCGCGTGGCCGAGGGCGGGTTCGAGGTTGTCCTCGACGGTCGCACCGTGAAAACGCCTGCGAAAGCCGCGCTGATCGTGCCGACCCGCGCCATGGCAGAGGCGATTGCTGCCGAATGGGACGCGCAGGAGGAAAAGATCAATCCCGCGACGATGCCGGTCACGCGCGGCGCGAATGCGGCGATTGACAAGGTGCGCACGCAGCACGCCGAGGTCGCCTTTCTGATCGCGGAATACGGCGGGACTGATTTGCTATGCTACCGCGCGGAAAAGCCCGAGGAGTTGGTCGCGCGGCAGTCGGACGCGTGGGAGCCGCTGCTGACCTGGGCGCGCGAGGTGTTCGGGGTGGATATGCTGGTTACGGCAGGTGTCCTGCCCGTTGCGCAGCCCGAGGCAACGCTGGCGCGGTTGCATCAGGAAGTGGCGGCGCTCGACCCGTTCCACCTTGCAGCCCTGCACGATCTGGTCGGGCTGACGGGGTCGCTGGTTCTGGGGCTGGCTGTCGCGAATGGGCGGCTTGATGCCGCAACCGCGTGGGACTTGTCGCGAATCGAAGAGAACTGGCAGATCGAGCATTGGGGTGAAGACGAAGAGGATGCAGAGGCCGTCGGCAAGAAACGCGACGCCCTTTTGGCGGCCGAGCGTTTCTGGTTGTTGCTGTCAGCCTAGGCTATTGTGCCAGAATATTACCCTGAGTTTTGTGCAGACATAAAACTTCGCCGCGAAAGTGCAAACTTCCCTTGCGACAGGCGTCTGCGGCCTTGACGAGCTTTGATCATTAGTTCCACACTCCGTCCACTGGGGACACCCCATAACGATCCATGCCCGAAAACGGGCAGATAGAACCGCCCCTTAAGGGGTGGCAACTCAGGAAGAGGTAAACATGAAAAAATCCGTTTTTCTCGGCACCGTAGCACTTGCAGGTCTGACCGCAGGTATGGCCGCCGCCGATACGCTGGCAGAGGTCAAGGCTCGCGGTGAGCTGAACTGCGGTGTGAACCAGGGCCTCGTCGGCTTTGCTGCCCCGGATGCCAATGGCAACTGGACCGGCTTTGACGTCGCCGTGTGTAAAGCCGTTGCCGCCGCTGTTCTGGGCGATGCGTCGAAGGTGAAATACGTTGCGACCTCGGGCCAGACCCGCTTTACCGCGCTGGCTTCGGGCGAAGTTGATATGCTCGCTCGCAACACCACCTGGACCTTCTCGCGCGACACCGACCTCAAGCTCGATTTCACCGGCGTGAACTACTACGACGGTCAGGGCTTCATGGTCCGCAAGGATCTGGGCGTGACTTCGGCAAAAGAGCTTGATGGTGCGACCGTCTGTATCCAGACCGGCACCACGACCGAGCTGAACCTCGCTGACTTCTTCAAAGCCAACAACATGACCTACCAGCCGGTCACCGTTGACTCGAATACCGAAGGCGACCAGCAGTATGCAGCCGGTGCTTGCGACGCATACACCACCGACGCTTCGGGCCTTGCGGCAAGCCGCGCTTCCTATGCGGACCCGGAAAACCACGTCATTCTTCCGGAGATCATCTCGAAAGAGCCGCTCGGGCCGGCAGTTCGCCACGGCGACAACAACTGGGGCGACGTTGTGAGCTGGACTCTGAACGCGCTGATCGCTGCCGAAGAATACGGCGTCACCTCGGCCAACGTCGAAGAGCTGTCGAAAGGCACGCAGAACCCCGAAGTGAACCGTCTTCTGGGCACCGAGGGCGACCTTGGCGCGATGATCGGTCTCGACAAAGAGTGGGCCAAGCGCGCGATCATGGCGGGCGGCAACTACGGCGAGATCTTCGCGGCCAACATCGGTGAAGCAACCCCGATCGGTCTGGCGCGTGGCCTGAACGCACAGTGGACCCAAGGCGGCCTGCTCTACGCTCCGCCCTTCCGCTAATCCGATCTGATACCGGGGCGTGCCATGGTTTGGCGCGCCCCTATTTTCTGCGTAAAACAAGACTCGCGCATGGGGGCAACGACCCCGCCAACAGGGCAAAACGCCCGGACATGCGACGAGAACAGGGGAAGCTAAATGACGACGTCACCAGACGTGCCGAACCAAGGGTTCCGGCTCTCTCAGCTCATTTACGACACACGTTACCGATCGCTTACGATCCAGACCATCACGCTTATTCTTGTGCTGATGGGGTTTGGCTGGCTGATCGACAATACGATCCAGAACCTCGAAGTTCTGGGCAAGGACTTTAACTTCAGCTTCCTGTGGAACCGCGCCGGCTATGATGTCGGGCAAACGCTGATCCCCTATACCAATGATTCCACCCACGCGCGCGCGGCCCTTGTCGGGCTGTTTAATACGCTTTGGGTGTCGTTCCTCGGATGCTTTGCCGCGACTGTTCTGGGGATTTTCGTCGGTGTGCTGCGGCTGTCGCATAACTGGCTGATTGCACGGATCATGACCGTCTTTGTCGAGGTGTTCCGTAACATTCCGGTGCTGATGTGGATTCTGATCTCGCTTGCCGTGCTGACCGAGGCTTCACCGCAGCCGCGTGATTTCAAGGTAAATCCGGAGACCGGCGTCGCGAATGCCGAGATGCTTTTGTTTGATTCCGTTGCGATCACGAACCGCTATACGGCTGTTCCCTCGGCGGATTTCACCCGCGGATTTGCGCCGATCGAAACGCCGCTCGCGCCGATCTCGGTGAACTTCCTGATCTGTCTTGGCGTGGTTCTGGCTTCGATCTGGGCGAACAAGCGCTTGCTTGCCCATGCGACGGTCATTCAGGAAACGTCGGGTGTGCGGCCCGTGACGTGGTGGAAATCGGCGCTGATTCTGTTCGCCCCGCTGGTGATGGTGCTTTATGCGCTTGGGTTTGACATCCACGAGCCGGTGCTCAAGGGCTTTAACTTTACCGATGGCACGAATGTCTCGAACGCGCTTGTCGCGCTGTGGCTGGGCCTGACGCTTTATACCGCCTCTTATATCGCCGAGATCGTCCGCGCGGGGATCATGGCTGTGTCGAAGGGGCAAAGCGAGGCGGCATCCGCCCTTGGCCTGCGCCCGAACCGCACGATGAAGCTGGTGATCCTGCCGCAGGCGTTGCGTGTGATCGTGCCGCCGCTGATTTCGCAATACCTCAACCTCACCAAGAACTCGTCGCTGGCGATTGCGGTGGGCTATGCCGATCTGCGCGCGACCCTTGGGGGCACGACCCTCAACCAGACGGGCCGCGAGCTTGAGTCGATCCTGTTGATGATGCTGATCTACCTTGCGATCTCTCTGACGATCTCGGGTGTGATGAACCTCTACAACAGATCCGTAAAGCTGAAGGAGCGGTAAGATGAGCGAGCAAAATACATCCTCGGTCGCCTATGTCCGCGACACGATGCTGCCGCAACAACCTGCGCCCTCGAACCAGACCGGCGCGCTGAAATGGATGCGCGAGAACCTGTTCTCGGGCTGGCTGAATACCGTGCTTACCTTAGCAGGGATTGGCCTTGTCTATTGGCTCGTGACGCATTTCTACCCGTGGTTTGCCCATTCGGTGTGGGACGCGAATTCGCTGAAAGAGTGCCGCGAGATCGTGACCACCGCTTATGGCGCCGATGCCACGGGCGCGTGCTGGGGCGTTATCCGCGAGCGCTGGCACCAGTTCATGTTCGGCTTCTATGATCCTGCGCTCTATTGGCGCCCGCTGCTGACCTTTGGTCTGTTGCTGGTTGTCATCGGGCCGATCCTTTTCACCGAAAATCAGCGAAACCGCGCGGCCTTTATGGTCTTTGGCGGCTTGTTTGCGCTGGTTTCGATGGCCCTGGTCGGCACTTCTGCCGCGATCCTTGCGCTGAGCGCGGGCATCATGGCGGCAACCGGGGCGCTGATCTTTGGCCGTTTTGCCTATGCGATGCTGGCAGCGGCGGCTTTCCCTCTGGTGGCGATCTTTCTGCTATGGGGCGGCTCGGCGTGGACGGTGCTGTTTATCGGCTTTGGCTTTGTCATCGGCTGGCTGTTGCTGTCAGGCTTTGCCCGGATGGGGTCGATTATCGCGGTGGTAGCTGCGATTGTCGGCACGATCCTGTTCTGGCTGATCTCGGGAGGCGCTTTCGGCACCGACCATTTGTTCGGCGGGCAGTCCTTGGTCGAGGCGCTGGCCAGCGCCGTGCCCCTGTCGATCGAAGCACAAGGCTCGGATCGTTTCGGTGGCTTCCTTCTGGCGGTGACAATCGGCGTGGGCGGTATTGCGATGTCCTTGCCGATGGGCGTTGTTCTGGCGCTTGGCCGCCAGTCGAACATGTTCCTGATCAAGTCGCTCTCGGTGATCTTTATCGAGTTCATCCGCGGCGTGCCGCTGATCACGCTTCTGTTCGTGGCCTCGCTGCTGCTGAACTACTTCCTGCCGCCGGGCACGCAGTTCGACATCATTCTGCGCGTCATGATCCTCGTGACGATGTTCTCGGCCGCCTATATCGCCGAGGTCGTGCGCGGTGGTCTTGCCGCCCTTCCGCGTGGCCAATACGAGGCGGCGGATGCGCTCGGGCTTGATTACTGGCGCGCGCAACGGCTGATTATTCTGCCGCAGGCGCTGAAAATCTCGATCCCCGGCATCGTGTCGACCTTCATCGGGATGTTCAAGGATACGACGCTCGTCGTGTTTGTGGGCCTGTTCGACCCGCTGAAGGGCATCCCCGATTTCATCCGCTCGGTGTTCGAGTGGAAGGGCATCTACTGGGAGCCTTTCGTCTTTGTCGGCCTCATCTTCTTCATCTTCAACTTCTCCATGTCGCGCTACTCGATGTATCTCGAGAACCGCCTCAAGCGTGACCACCGTTAAGGAGCGATACTCATGACGGAACCGCATTTCGAACGCGAAGTCGACCGCAGCCATATGAAGGTCTCGGACGAAGTCGCTATCCGCATCGAGAACATGAACAAATGGTATGGCGCCTTCCATGTTCTTCGTGACATCAACCTGACCGTCAATCAGGGCGAGCGTATCGTTATCGCCGGGCCTTCGGGTTCGGGGAAATCGACGATGATCCGCTGCATCAACCGCCTTGAAGAGCATCAGGCGGGCAAAATCATCGTCGACGGGACCGAGCTGTCCTCGGACCTGAAAAACATCGACAAGGTGCGCTCCGAGGTTGGCATGGTGTTCCAGCACTTCAACCTGTTCCCGCATCTGACGATCCTTGAGAACTGCACGCTGGCGCCTATCTGGGTGCGCAAGATCCCGAAAAAGGAAGCCATCGAAACGGCGATGTATTTCCTTGAGAAGGTGAAGATCCCCGATCAGGCGCACAAGTATCCCGGCCAGCTTTCGGGCGGTCAGCAGCAGCGTGTGGCAATCGCGCGCTCTCTGTGTATGAAGCCGCGGATCATGCTGTTCGACGAACCGACTTCGGCGCTTGACCCCGAGATGATCAAAGAGGTTCTCGATACCATGATCGAGCTGGCCGAAGAGGGGATGACCATGCTCTGCGTGACCCACGAAATGGGCTTTGCGCAGGCGGTGGCGAACCGCGTGATCTTTATGGACCAGGGCCAGATCGTCGAGCAGAACAACCCGCACGACTTCTTCCACAATCCGCAGTCCGAGCGCACCAAGCTGTTCCTCAGCCAGATCCTCGGGCACTAAGCGCTGTCTAGAAATCAAAAAGGGCCGACGCGATGTCGGCCCTTTTTGCGTTGCGCGGGCGTTTACCACGCGAATTGCTTGCGCCCGTAATGCAGTGTGACAAGGGTCACGGTTGCGATCGAGGCGCCATACCAGATGACAAAGAACATCGGGTTGTCCTGCGTGCAAAAGAACGAATAGCCGGTCGAGGCCGCCGCCCCCGCCGCGATCCCGGCAAGCATGGCCGAGCGTTGCGGCGCCGGGCTGGCACCGCGCCGGAACAGGCGAACGGCGGCAATCGCAGGCACGGCCGACAGCATCAGCGTCAGCCCCGTGCACTCGATAATCCCGAGAACCGTCCACTGCGCAAACCACTGGGCAGGGGGCATCGTGGCAACCGTATAAAGCAGCAGGCCAATCCCTCCGAGAAGCGGGATCGCCAGCGCCGCCATCAGCAGGCCAACTTGCCCCTCGGGGCGCATCAACCGCAGCACGCCGGTCAGCGCAAAGGCCGCAGTCAGAGCGGGCAACAGCGTTTTCATCAGCGTGACCGGATGGATCATCACCTCTCCCAGCCCCGCACGCACGCCTGCGATCAGCAAAAACGCTGCGACCGGCACCGTCACGGCGGCCAGAAACCCTGCGGCCACGCGGGGCAGGCCCAGGCTTGCTGCCGCCGGTTCATGGGCGAGTTGCGCAATCAGGTCATCGGTCTTCATGGCAGACCACTCCTTCCGATCTGTTCCAGTCTCTTCATCGCGCGATGCAGGCGGACCCGCAGCGCGCCTTCGCTAATCGACATTGCGCGCGCCACACTCTCGGGGCTTTCCTCGCGCAGTTTGAGGGCACGGACCAGCTCCGCCGCCTCCGGATCAAGCGTGCCGATCAGCGCGTCCAGTTCCTCGCTGGCCTCCTGCGCCTGCAGGTGGGCCTCGGCGTGGGGGTCGACGACCTGCTCGGCCTGATCGCCAAGCGGCTGCGTGGCCTCGCCCCCGCGTTTGCGGAAGGCGTCGATCACCTTGTGCCGCGTGACGGCAAAGAGCCACGGACGGATCGGCCGATCCGGCGACCAGGTGTCGCGCTTGCGGTGGATGGCCAGCAGAACCTCCTGCACGATGTCCTCCTGATCATCTCCCGACATCCATCGCGCCCGCGCCCGCACGATCCCGCGCAAAACGGGCGTGACAGCACGGAGGAAGCGGGCATAGGCCTGCCCGTCCCCTGCAAGTGCGGCCCGCATCCAGCCAGCCCAGATTTCCTCGGTCTCTTGCATTGTTACCCTGCACTACGCGGCGCATCTGCCGATTGTTACAGCGTGTCCGTAAAAAGCCGGATGCCCCAGTGTTTCGCACAATACTATCACCGATGCGTGAACGGCGTAACAATCGGCTGCGGGCCGGCGAATTGCAGTTCGAGGACCAAACGGAGCCTCCACGAGGACATCTGACAGAGGAGATTTTCATGTCCATTCTTACCAAGACCCTGCCGCTGACCGCGACCCTTGCAACCGCCCTGACCCTTGCTGCGGCCCAAGGCCACGCCGACGAGATGAAGCAGGATATGGAAAAGTGCTACGGCGTCGCAATGGCTGGCCAGAATGACTGCGCTGCCGGTCCGGGCACGACCTGTGCGGGCACCGCGACCAAGGACTATCAGGGCAACGCGTGGAAATATGTCCCCGCGGGGACCTGCGCGACCATCACCACGCCCGACGGCATGGGGTCGCTTGAACCGATCAAGATGTAATCCGTTCGGGGGCGCGCACGAGCGGATGCGCGCCCCCGTTCGCCTTGTGTCTTCAGGAGAACGACGATGATCCAGCTTCCGGCCGCCGCAGGCGTAGGTTTCAAGCCCGAGCATTTCGCGGACATCCGTGCGATGTCGCCCGATCTGGGGTTCTTCGAGATTCACGCGGAAAACTACATGGGGGCGGGTGGTGCGCCGCACGCGATGCTCGAGGCGTTGCGCGCGGATTATGCGCTGTCCTTGCATGGGGTGGGGCTGTCCATTGGTGGCGCACGCGGGCTTGATGTGGACCACCTGAAACGGCTGCGCGCTTTGGTCGATCGCTATCAGCCCGAGAGCTTTTCCGAGCATCTGGCATGGGCAAGCCACGGGGGCGATTACCTGAACGACCTGTTGCCGCTGCCCTATACACCTGAGACCCTGTCGCTGGTTTGCGATCATGTGGATCAGGTGCAAGAGGCATTGGGCCGCCGGATGCTGCTGGAAAATCCTGCGACCTACGTTCTGTTCCACGACTCGACCATCCCCGAGGCAGAGTTTCTGCGCGAAGTCGTCCGGCGCACCGGCTGCGGGCTGTTGCTGGATGTGAATAACGTGTTCGTTTCGACGACGAACCACCGCACCGACGCGCGCCGCTATCTGGCCGACTTCCCACTTGAGGCCGTGGGCGAGATACACCTTGGCGGCCATGCCGAGGAAGAACTACCCTCCGGCCCGTTACTGATCGACAATCACGGCGCCGAAGTGGCCGAACCGGTGTGGGTGCTGTTCGAAGAAGTCATCGCAAGGACTGGCCCTCTGCCAAGCCTGATCGAATGGGACAACGATGTGCCCGCGTTTCCGGTGCTTCTGGCGGATGCTGTTCGCGCGGAGGAAATTTTGCGCAAAGGTCGGGTCGATGCGGTCGCATGAGGCGTTTCAGACCGCGTTTCGCGCGGGTGTTCTGGGTGGCGATCTGCCCGTCGGAGTAACCGCGCGCGATCCCGCCGAGGCCGCTGTGCGCTTTGATGTTTACCGCAACAATGTGCTGCACTCGCTTGGGCGCGCGCTGGCCAGCCGGTATCCGGTAATTGAACGGTTGGTCGGAGAGGCGTTTTTCGCGGCTATGGCGCGGGCGTTCGTGCAGGCTCATCCGCCGCAAAGCCCGATGCTTTTCGCGTGGGGCGAAGAATTCCCGCCGTTTCTTGAGACCTTCGCTCCGGTGCAGGGGCTGCCCTATCTGCCCGATGTTGCGCGCCTCGAATATGCGCGCGGGCGGGCCTACCATGCGGCCGATGCGCGCCCTCTGACGCCCGAAGCTTTGGCTGCGCTTGCGGCCTCGGCCGATCAGGCGCGGCTTGCGCTGCATCCGTCGGTGTCGGTGCTGGCCTCGTCCCATGCGATCTATTCGATCTGGGCGATGAACCAGCCGGACAGCACACCCACCCCGCTTGATGATCATCCTGAAACCGCTGCCATCCTGCGCGACCGCGCGCTGGAGGTGCAAGTCTGGCTGCTTGCGGCGGGAGAGGCCGTGTTCCTGCGCGCGCTTCTGGAAGGTCACAGTTTGCTGGCGGCTGCCGAGGCTGCGCTTAAGGCCGATCCGGCTTTCAACCCGACGACCCTGCTTGCCCGTATGCAGGCGGCGGGCATCATTATTGCCTCGGAGGAAACCCCATGATGAATATTATCCGCCGCCTTGATGCGGGCTTGGCTCGCCTGCCGTGGGACATCCCTGCGCTTGCCTTGCGCCTGTTTCCGGCGTGGGTGTTCTTTGCCTCTGGGCTAACCAAAATCGAAGGCTTCTCGATCAAGGACAGCACGTTCTTCCTGTTCGAACACGAATACGCCCTGCCGGTTATCCCGTCCGAACTGGCGGCCGTCATGGCAACCACCGCCGAACTCACCTTGCCGCTTTTTCTGGTTGCGGGGCTTTTCACCCGGTTTGCGGCGCTGGCGTTGATGGGGATGACGCTGGTGATCCAGATTTTCGTCTATCCCGACGCCTGGCCGACGCATGGGCTTTGGATCGCGTGTTTTCTTGCGTTGATTGCGAAGGGAGCGGGGCGGGTTTCGCTTGACCGGATGCTCGGGCTTCGGGTCTGATACCCCTTGCCTCTGGCGCGCAAACGGGGCAGCTTGCCGCTTTATGATAGCGCAAACGGGGGTGCGGGATGGTATATGTTCCGGCTGAAAATCGGTATGACGCGATGGTCTATCGCAAATGCGGGGCGTCGGGGCTGAAGCTTCCGGCGGTCTCGCTCGGGCTTTGGCACAACTTCGGCCACGACACGCCGCACGCGACAAAACAGGCGATTTGCCGAACTGCCTTTGATTGCGGGATTACGCATTTCGATCTGGCGAATAACTATGGCCCGCCGCCCGGCTCCGCCGAAGAGGCGTTCGGCGACATCCTGCGGACCGATTTTGCCGGTTATCGGGATGAGCTGATTATCAGCTCCAAGGCAGGCTATGACATGTGGCCCGGTCCCTATGGTGAGTGGGGCAGCCGCAAATATCTGATCGCGTCTTGTGACCAGTCGCTTGCGCGGATGGGGCTGGAGTATGTCGATATTTTCTACTCGCACCGCTTTGACCCCGAGACGCCCCTGGAAGAAACCATGGGTGCGCTTGAACATATCTGGCGCTCGGGGCGCGCGCTTTATATCGGGATTTCCAGCTATAACTCGCAGCGCACGCGCGAGGCGGCGGCGATCCTCAAGGGGCTTGGCGTGCCGCTGCTGATCCACCAGCCAAGCTATAACATGCTTAACCGCTGGGTCGAACATGACGGGCTTCTGGATACGCTGGATGATCTGGGGGTGGGTTCGATTGCGTTCACACCGCTGGCGCAAGGCTTGCTGACGCGGAAATATCTGGGTGGCATCCCCGAAGGTGCGCGCGCTGCGCAGGGCAAATCGCTGGACCCTGCAACGCTGACCCCTGCCGCGATCGAGAAAATTCGTGCGCTGGATGCGATTGCAACGCGGCGCGGGCAGACGCTGGCGCAAATGGCGCTTGCCTGGGTGCTGCGCGGCGAACGGGTGACGACCGCGCTGATCGGAGCCTCGCGCCCCGAGCAGGTGCGAGATTGCGTCGGTGCGATTGGCAATCTGGATTTCACACCCGAAGAATTGGCCGAGATCGACCTTTATGCGCAGGACGAGGCGATCAACCTTTGGGCGCGCTCGTCCGAGATGGACTAAAGGCGAGGCCCATCAGCTGACATGGGCCAGCAACAGGCAGCTTTCGCTGTTCAGAACCCCCGGCACCTCGCGGATTTCACGCAGCACGCGGTCGAAATTCACGAGGCTGTCGGTTTTGATTTCCACCACCAGATCCCACGCCCCGTTGGTTGCGTAAAGCGTTGACACTTCGGGGATGCGGCTGAGCGTGCGGGTGACGTTGCGCGACATTTTCCCCTGAAGCTCGATCAGGGTGATCGCGCGCACCTCTCCTTCGACATCGGTATCCGTTTCAATCGTGAAGCGCCGGATGCGGCCTTCACGGACCAGCGCCTCAAGCCGCGCCTTGGCGGTGGTGCGCGAGATGCTGACCCGTTGCGCCAGTTCGGTGATCGACATGCGCGCGTCGTTGCGCAGGGCGGCGATGATGGCGCGGTCCGTGGACGAGAGAGGTGCAGTCATTTGTCGATTCGATCATCTTGTTTTTCAATTCGACCAGAAAGAATGACATTTAGATCAATTTAGCAACCGAAATTTGCATCACTTCGGCGCACTCTGATTTCGGGAAAAGGGAGATCACGAATGAGTCGAAGCTGTTCGATCCTCGGTGCGCCGATCCAGACGGGTGCGTCGCAACCGGGCTGCCTGATGGGGCCGGCCAGCCTGCGCACGGCGGGGCTTGGGCAGGTGCTGGCTGAACTTGGCTGGCGCGTGAGCGATCTGGGCGATCTGGCGATCTCGGCGCAAGAGCCGATGGCGCATGCAAACCACGCAGTGCACGATCTGGCCGAAACGCGGGCCTGGATCGAGGTTCTGGAGGGCGCGGCCTATGATGCGGCCGCAGCGCATGACCTGCCGATCTTTATGGGCGGCGATCACTCGATGGCGGCCGGGACGGTTTCGGGCGTGTCGCGCTATGCGGCCGATCAGGGGCGCCCGCTGTTCGTGCTTTGGCTGGACGCGCACCCCGATTTGCACACGCTATCCACCACCGAAAGCGGCAATCTGCACGGCACGCCGGTCGCCTATTTCATCGGTCAGTCCGATTGCGAGGCCTACCCGCCTCTGTCGCATCCGGTCGATCCGCGCAACATTACGATGATGGGCATCCGCTCGGTCGACGGGGCCGAGGCTGCTCGCATCCGCGAGACCGGCATTGATGTGCATGATATGCGCTCGATCGACGAAACCGGCGTCTTGCCGCCGCTGCGTGCGTTCCTGTCGCGGGTGCGGGCGGCCAACGGGATGCTGCACGTCAGCTTTGATGTCGATTTCCTTGATCCCGATATTGCGCCTGCGGTTGGCACGACGGTTCCCGGCGGCGCCACCTTCCGCGAGGCGCATCTGATCATGGAGGAGCTGTGCGACTCCGGCCTCGTGACCTCGCTCGATCTGGTCGAGCTGAACCCCTTCCTTGATGAGCGCGGGCGCACCGCAAAGCTGATGTGCGACCTGACGGCAAGCCTGTTTGGCCGCCGCGTTCTTGACCGTATGACCCGGAGCTATTGATGAAACCGCAACCCTCCAAGCTGGCCTATGTGCCGTTTGTCTCTGTCGACAACATGATGCGGCTGGTGAATGCCATCGGCCCCGAGCAGGTGATGACCGAACTGGCCTCCTATATCGAAGACGATTTCAAGCGCTGGCCCGAGTTCGACAAGACCCCGCGCGTCGCCAGCCATTCGACCGATGGCGTGATCGAGCTGATGCCGACGGCGGATGCCACGAACTACGGCTTCAAATATGTGAACGGCCACCCCAAGAACATGCGCGAAGGCTTCCAGACGGTCACGGCGTTTGGCGTTCTGTCGTCGGTGGCCAATGGCTATCCGGTGCTTCTGACCGAGATGACAGTGCTGACTGCGCTGCGCACGGCGGCGACCTCGGCGCTGGTCGGGAAATACCTTGCTCCCAAAGGGGCCGAGGTGATGGCGATGATTGGTAATGGCGCGCAATGCGAGTTTCAGGCGCTGGCCTTCCGCGCGATCTGCGGCATCACGAAGCTGCGGCTGTATGACATTGATCCGGCGGCCACGGCGAAGGCGGCGGCCAACCTGACGGCGCAGGGCTTTGAGGTGGTGAAATGCGCCTCTGGCATGGAGGCCGTAGAGGGCGTGCAGATCATCACGACCTGCACCGCCGACAAGCAATATGCCACGATCCTGACCGATAACATGGTTGGCGCGGGCGTGCATATCAACGCGATTGGCGGCGATTGCCCCGGCAAGACCGAGCTGCACAAAGGCATTCTTCTGCGCTCTGACATCTTTGTCGAATACCCGCCGCAAACGCGGATCGAGGGCGAGATCCAGCAGCTTGCCGAAGACCACCCCGTCACCGAATTGTGGCAGGTCATGCGCGGCGAGGCCGAAGGGCGGCGCGACGCCAAACAGATCACGCTGTTCGACTCGGTGGGCTTTGCGATCGAGGATTTCTCGGCGCTGCGCTACATTCTCGATCGCACGCAGGACAGCGATTATTTCATCAAGCTCGATATGCTTGCCGATCCTGATGACCCGCGCGACCTGTTCGGCATGGTGATGCGCGCAGCCTGAGGGTTGGGGCCGTTTTGCGAAGGTGTTTAGGCAATCTGCGCGGAATGGCCCGTTGATTTAGCGAAATGACAAGTGGTTTTGGGCGCTGCCCGAAGCCAAGACCTATGGCGCCTCTCCGAGGAGGGAGCGGCGTCAAAAAGGGACAGGGAGAGAGACATGGGCACCGATGCCATCCTTGATGTGCGCGATCTGCACAAATCCTACGGCAATCTCGAGGTGCTCAAGGGCATCAGCCTGACGGCGAAGAACCATGACGTGATTTCGCTGATCGGGGCGTCCGGGTCTGGAAAATCGACCTTCTTGCGCTGCCTGAATCTGCTGGAAATGCCCACGCGCGGCGAGATTTTCGTGCATGGCAAGCGGATGCCGCTGACTGACCCGGATGCGCGCGGCAACCGACGCGTGACCTCGGAGCGCGAGCTGCGGGACATTCGCACGCACCTTGGCATGGTGTTCCAGCAGTTCAACCTGTGGTCCCATATGACCGTGCTGCAAAACGTGATCGAGGCGCCGATCCGCGTGAAAGGCATGGCCAAGGGCGAGGCGGTGGAGCGCGCCAAAGACCTTTTGGATCGCGTCGGGTTGTCGGCCAAGGTCGATGCCTATCCCAGCCAGCTTTCGGGCGGGCAGCAGCAGCGGGTCGCGATCGCGCGCACGCTCGCGCTCGACCCCGAGATCATCCTGTTCGACGAGCCGACCTCGGCGCTGGACCCCGAAATGGTCGGCGAGGTTCTGGCGGTGATGCGCGACCTCGCGTCCGAGGGGCGCACGATGATGGTCGTGACCCATGAGATGGGCTTTGCCCGCGAGGTCTCGACCGAGGTTGTGTTTCTCGAACAGGGCAAAGTGGGCGAGCGCGGCGCGCCCGAGCAGATCTTTGGCGATCCGCAAACTGCCGCCTGCAAACAGTTTCTAAACAAGGTTCTGTGAACGAAATCGCAGGATAAACAGGGAGATAACCATGAAAACTCTGATCATTGCTGCAAGCCTTCTGGCGGCGACCACGGCTGCGGCCGAGCCTCTGCGCATTGCCACCGAGGGCGCTTTCCCTCCCTTCTCGGAGATCAATGCGGCTGGCGAGGTCGTGGGCTTCGACATCGACATCGCGAACGCGCTTTGCGCCAAGATGGAGCGTGAATGCGCGATCATCGCGATGGATTGGGACGGTATCATCCCCGGTCTCGTGAACGAGAAATACGATGCTATCGTCGCCTCGATGTCGATCACCGAGGAGCGCAAGCAGACTGTGGATTTCTCGAACCCGTATTACGCGAACTATCTGGTTCTGGTTGCGAAAAAGGGCGCGGACGTGACGCAAGAGACGATGCAGCAATATGCGGTCGGTGCGCAGCGCGCCTCGATTTCGTCAAGCTGGGCGGAAGAGAAGGTGGGCGCGCGCGGCGATTTGCGCCTTTACGACACCCTGACCGCCTCGTTCACCGATCTTGAGGCCGGCCGGATCGACAGCATCGTGTCGGACTATTTCCCCGCGCTCGACTGGCTCAAGGATCATCCCGAGTTCGAAGTGATCGGTGAGCGTATCGACATCAACGACCAGATTGGCATTGCGGTCCGCAAGGGCGACGACGAGCTGCGCAATGCGCTGAACATGGCGCTGGACGGTATCATCGCGGATGGCAGCTACGCGAAGGTCTCGACGGGCTACTTCGGCGCAGACATTCACTAAGGCGGGGGATGGGCGGGCCTTACGGGCCTGCCCGTTTCATTTCGGGGAGGCAAGAGGATGGAACTGCTCGGTTTCGGTGCGACCGGCTGGGGGGATGACCTGCTGCGCGGGGCTGCTCTGACGCTGCAACTGGCGATCGTGTCTTTGGCAATCGGTCTGAGCCTCGGGCTTTTGCTGGCTCTGGCCAAGCTGTCGCGTTTTGCGCCGCTGCGTTGGCTCG
This sequence comes from Pseudothioclava alba, assembly GCF_033100795.1. Taxonomy (NCBI): domain Bacteria; kingdom Pseudomonadati; phylum Pseudomonadota; class Alphaproteobacteria; order Rhodobacterales; family Paracoccaceae; genus Pseudothioclava; species Pseudothioclava alba. The sequence continues at coordinate 223,457 of NZ_JAWLVI010000003.1, read as the reverse complement.
CCCAAGGCTACACGCTGTTCATTCGCGGTGTGCCCGAGTTCCTGATCCTTCTGCTGGCGTTCTTTGGCACCGAAAAGGCCGTGGCGGCAATCGCGCAACTGGTCAATTTGCAGGGCGATATTGACGTGCCGAAATTCGCCGCAGCCGTGGGTGGCTTGTCTGCGATCTTCGCCGCCTATGGCTGCGAGGTGATCCGCGGCGCGTGGCTTGCAGTGCCGAAAGGCCAGATCGAAGCGGGGCATTCCGTCGGGCTGACACATTGGCAGATCTTCCACCGCATTCGCCTGCCGCAGCTTTGGCGCATCGCGCTGCCGGGGCTTGGGAACCTGTGGCTGGTGATGCTCAAAGACACCTCACTGGCGGCGGTTCTGGCGATTGACGAGCTGTTGCGCGTGGCCAAGGTCGCGGGCGAAGTGACGCGCCAGCCGTTGATATTCCTGCTGGCGGCGGGCGCGATCTATCTGGTGCTGACGGCGGTTTCGGACAAGATGCGCGCGACCTTCGAGGCGCGTGCAAATCGGGGGATGGCACGATGAGCGCCTATCAGGATCTGAAATATGCGCTCTCGGATGGCGTTTGCTATGCCGCGCAGGGCGTGACGCCCGAGAGTTTCGCGACCTATTGCTCGCGCTATGTTGACGGGTTTCTGGTGACGATTGAACTGCTGGCGCTTTCCAGCATTCTGGGGCTTTGCATAGGCACGCTGGTGGCGGTGGCGCGCGTTTCAACCCGTCCGGTGCTGCGCAGGGGCGCCTGGGCGTGGTCGTATATATTTCGTGGCACGCCTTTGCTGGTGCAGCTCTGGATCGTCTACTACGGGCTTGGCAGCCTTGGACCCGAGCGGCTCGGGATTTTGTGGCCCCTGTTCAAAAGTGGCTGGGCCGTGGGGCTTGTTGTTCTGACGATCAACACCTCGGCCTATATCGCCGAGATTCTGCGCGGTGGTCTGTCCAGTCTGCCGGTCGGCCAGTTGGAGGCGGCGCTGAGTGCGGGGATGTCGCGCGCGATGGCGATGCGGCGCATTCTTTTGCCGCAGGCGTTCCGCGTGGCCTGGCCCGCCTATGGCAACGAGCTGATTTTGCTGATGAAGGGCTCGGCGCTGGTCTCGACGATCACGGTGATGGACCTGATGGGGCAGACGCGCTCGGTCTTTGCGCGAGGGTATTCGCTTGAGACCTATCTTTACAGCGCGGTGCTCTATTCGTTGCTGGCAATCATCCTGACGCTTGGCCTGAAGGCAGTAGAGCGGCGGCTGAACGTCGGTTGAACCCGCAGAGGCGCCCGCTTTTGCTTTGGCCGGTCAGGCGCGCTTGCGGCCTGTCACCATCGAGCGCGGCAGGTTCTCGTTATGCGCGATCGAGGCCATTGCGACCCCTGCAAGGTGCAGCAGAACCAGTAGAAGCGTCAGGTTCGCAAAGACCTCGTGGACGTCTTCCCAGACGCTATCGTCACCGCGCCCTTCGTGGTGCTCGTCATTCCCTTCATAGCGGACGACAGGTGCGGTTTGCGCTGCGCCCAGGGTGTCGGTCTGCGCGATATAGCCCGCCAGCGGCCCTTCGCCCTCTTCCGCTGCCAGTAAAGCCATGCCGGAAAACGCGGTTCCACCCAGCGAAAGCATCAGCGCGATGACCATCGCGCCGCCCGCGGGCGAATGGCCGAGGTGGCGTTCGGATTTCCCGCGAGGCAGATCCCGCAGATAGGCGATGACCTTGCGGGGCGAAAACAGGAACGAGGAGAAGCGCGCGTGTTTCGGGCCGATGAAGCCCCAGACAAGGCGCACCGCCAGATAGGCGGCGATTGTATAGCCGGCAAAGCTGTGCAGCCACTCCGGCTCGCCCTCGCTCAGATAGGCGACCAGAAAGGCCAGCGCGAGACCCCAGTGACCGATACGGACCAACGGATCCCAAACTTTAACGGTTGCCTCTTGCATGGCGCACTCCTTTGAAATGGCAAGAACGGCCCCTCGGGGGCTTTGGGGCACTATGCAGATGGCGCCTGACATCAGCCTGACGCGGTGTGTCAGCGCGGTGTCAGGAGGGGAGGTTTAAAGAGGGGATAGCCGTTTTCTCCCGGCTCGCCCGATGCCGCGTCTGTCGGGTTGATGGTTGCATCGAAGTTCCCCTTCCTTCGACGCAAAAACGATGGGCGACGCCGTGGCAGCGTCGCCCATCTGACCTCGTTACGGAAAAGTTTACGGCGGGAATTCTTGCAAACTTGAAGGGCCGTCCCGAGGTGTTCTTAACCTTCGCCAGCCAGCAGGGCCGCGTTGCCGCCCGCTGCCGTGGTGTCAACGCACAGGTGCCGCTCGTGGCAGATATGCGCGAGGTCGGGCTTGGTGCCGATCAGCGGCAAAATCACCCCCGAGCGCTGCGCCAGCGCCTGCGCATAGGCTTTGCCCTGTTCGGCATCGCCCCACCAGATTACCGAGGAGAAGCCTTCCAATGTGGTCAGGGCGGGCGCATCAATAGCCCCTTCGGCGATTACCGCATCGCCACCCATCGCCAGCACCGACGCGGCCTGCGCCTCGGCTGCCTCACGCCCCGGCCCGAGGCACAAAAGCGGCGGGCGGGTAATCAGGCTCAGGCGGTTTAGCTCACCCGTCGGGCCGGGCATGAACTGCTCGTCCAGAGTGCGCGCAGTGTGCTGGTTCAGCGCTGCCTGAAGGTTCGCGGTATCGGCCTGATTGTTCCAATTCCCGTCGGTCGCTTCGGCCTTGGCGGCTGAGAAACGCGGCAGATACAACGGCCCGCCCGCCTTGGGTCCGGTGCCCGAAAGCCCTTCGCCGCCGAACGGCTGGCTGCCGACAACCGCGCCAATCTGGTTGCGGTTCACATAGATATTGCCCGCGTGGATGCTTTGCGCGCAATCCTCGACGCGGTTGTCGATGCGGGTGTGCAGGCCAAAGGTCAGGCCATAGCCGCGCGCGTTGATACGCTCGATAACCGTGTCGATTTCCTCTGCCGCGAAGGTTGCGACATGCAGGACAGGGCCGAAAATCTCGCGCTCCAGATCGTCGATCCCGCCGACTTTCAGCATGGTTGGCGCGATGAAATGCCCGTCTTTCGGCGCGTCGAGCGCGTGCAGGATATTGCCCGCATTGGCTTGCAGATAGGCAGTGATGCCGTCTTGTGCCTCGGCGTCAATGACCGGGCCGACGTCGGTCGAAAGGTGCCACGGGTTGCCGACGACCAGCTCGTCCATCGCGCCTTTGATCATCTCGATCAGATGGGGGGCGACGTCTTCTTGAACATAGAGGCACCGCAGGGCCGAGCAGCGCTGACCGGCCGAGCGGAAGGACGAGGCCACGATGTCGCGCACGGCCTGCTCGGCAAGCGCGGTCGAATCCACGATCATCGCATTCAGCCCGCCGGTTTCCGCGATCAGCGGCGCATCGGGGGCAAGGTTTGCGGCCATTGCCTTGCGGATCAGAAGCGCGGTTTCGGTCGAACCGGTAAATACGATACCGTTGATACGCGGGTCCGAGGTCAGGGCCGCGCCAACAGTCGCCCCGTCGCCCGGCAAGAGTTGCAGAGCCGAGGCCGGAACGCCCGCCGCGTGCATCAGGCGCACGCCGATAGCTGCGATCAGCGGGGTTTGCTCGGCGGGCTTGGCAAGCACCGCATTGCCCGCAGCAAGCGCAGCCGCGATCTGGCCCGAGAAAATCGCCAGCGGGAAGTTCCACGGACTAATGGCGGTGATGATGCCGCGCGGCGCTGGGGATTTCGCCTCGGCCTCGGCGGCGTAGAAGCGCAGGAAATCGACCGCCTCGCGCAGCTCGCCAACCGCATCACCCATCGTCTTGCCAGCCTCGCGGGCGAGGGCTGCGAAAATCACGCCGAAGTTTTCTTCATAAAGGTCGGCCGCGCGGCGCAGGATGGCGGCACGCTCGGTCACGGGAGCGGTCCACGGAACTGCGGCGCCGATGGCGGCCTGAACAGTCGCCGCGTCAGCCTCGGTCACTTGCGCGATGGTTTCGCCAGTGGCGGGGTCCAGAACGGGTTTCGCCGTGCCGGTCGCCGGAAGTGCCGTCAGAGGGGCCGCATCCGGCAGGGCCAGACCGCGCGCAGCTTCGATCCGCGCCAGTGACTCTTCGTCGTTCAGGTCAAACCCTTTCGAGTTCGCACGGCCTTGGCCGAACAGATCATCGGGATGCGCCAGTCCAGCAGGCGCTTTGGCGGTTGCCAGCGCGGTGAAGGGGTCTTGCGCGATTTCCTCGGGGGTGACTTCGTCGTCAACGATCTGGTTCACGAAGGACGAGTTCGCGCCGTTCTCCAGCAGGCGGCGCACCAGATAGGCCAGGAGGTCGCGGTGCGCACCGACAGGGGCGTAAATCCGGCAGCGGCCCTTTGTCTCGCGTAGAACGATGTCGTGCAGACGCTCGCCCATGCCATGCAGACGCTGGAATTCGAACGGCACGCCTTGGGCCATTTCCAGAATAGCGGCGACGGTGTGTGCGTTATGCGTGGCGAACTGCGGATAGATGCGATCCGCGTAACCGATCAGCTTTTTCGCGTTCGAAATATAGCTGACATCGGTCGCCACCTTCGAGGTGTAAAGCGGGAAGCCGGGGAACCCCTCGACCTGCGCGCGCTTCACCTCGGTATCCCAATAGGCGCCCTTCACCAGGCGCACCATGATCTTGCGGTCGTAGTGCGTTGCGCGCTCGTAAAGCCAGTCGATCGCGGCACCTGCGCGCTTGCCATAGGCCTGCACGACAACCCCGAACCCGTCCCATCCGGCAAGCGAGGGATCGGCCAGAACCGCGTCGATCACTTTCAGCGACAGCACCAGGCGGTCTTGCTCTTCCGCGTCGATGTTTAGGCCCATGTTCGAGGCCGCCGCCTGCCGCGCCAGATCACGCACGACCGGCACCAATTCGGCCAGAACGCGGGCCTCCTGCGCGACCTCGTAGCGCGGATGCAGCGCCGAGAGCTTGATCGAAATACCGGGGTTGGTTTCGACCGAGTCCGTTTTGCAGGCGTCCGCAATCGACGCAATCGCATTGGCATAGGCGCGGGCATAGCGCGCGGCATCGGCGGCGGTCATCGCGGCCTCTCCCAGCATGTCATAGCTGTAGGTGAAGCCCTTTTCCTCAAGCCCGCGGGCGCGATCGAGCGCCTTGGTGATGGTCTCCCCCAGAACGAACTGGCGGCCCATCTCTTTCATCGCGCGCCCGCCCGCCTTGCGGATCACCGGCTCGCCAAGGCGCTTGATCGCGCCGCGCAGCGTGCCTGCAAGGCCCGGCTTTTCCTCGGTCAGAACCTTGCCGGTCAGCATCAAGGCCCAGGTCGAGGCATTGACCAGCGGCGAGGCGGCGGTGCCGATGTGCTTGCCCCAATCCGACGGCGCGATTTTGTCCTCGATCAGAGCGTCGATCGTGTCGGCATCCGGCACACGCAACAGCGCCTCTGCCAGACACATCAGCGCCACACCTTCGCGCGTCGACAGGCCGTATTCGGACAGGAAATGCTCCATCAGGCTCGGGCGGGCCTCGGTGCGGATACGGCTTACCAGATCGGCCGCGCGGGCCGAGATTCTCTGTCGGCTCGCCTCGGACAGGGCAGCTTGCGCGACCAGTTGGTCAAGGCTGGTCTGCTCGTTCGCGAATTTTGCGTCCAGGGTGAATTGCGAGAAGTCCGACATGGGTGCTCCGAAAGCAAAAGGTGGTCTTGAAGCCATTTTGCCGGAAAATGATTAGCCAGTGCGTCCATTGATGATGTAAACGATAGGCGAAACGAACATTAATATCGGATCGAATAGGCGAGACATGGATCTGGACAAAACCGACCGCAAGATTCTCCGCGAATTGCTGATCAACGCGCGCATCTCGATCACCGAGCTTGGCCGCAAGGTCGGTCTGTCAAAAACCCCCGTGGCGCTGCGGATAAAGCAGATGGAGGAGGCGGGGCTGATTACTGGTTACCGCGCGATCCTTTCCCCGATCCAGCTTGGCCTGTCGCATGTGACCTTTATGCAAATCCGCCTTGGCGACACGCGCCAGCAGGCTTTGCTGCAGTTCAACGCAGCCGTGCGCGAGATCGAGGAAGTCGAAGAATGCTATATGATCGCGGGCGGGTTCGATTACCTGCTCAAGGTGCGCTCGCGCGATATGGCGGATTTCCGGCGTGTCATGGCCGAGCAGATTTCGGCGCTTCCGCATGTCAGCGCGACCTCAAGCTTTGTCGCGATGGAAGCCGTTGTCGAAGAGGGGGCGATCCCGCTGTGACCTGCCCACCGCGAAACCCCTCAGTCTGATGTAGAGTCTGCCCAACCTTGAAGCTGATGCTTCGATGCGAGATCCTGGATCGTCTTGTCACCGCGCAGCGCTTCCAACGCCACCTTGGCCTTATACTGACCCATAAAATTCCGGCGCTTCGCCAGTCTCGTATCCCTTCGCAGGTTCGGGATGCACCTTGGCTCACTGTCCGATTTCATGGGGTCACTTCATATTTTGACCGAAATCATCTAATGTTTTCAATGGAAGCCGCGCAACGTTATGCGCAAACCTACAAAACCATTATACGTCCAGCTCTTCGACGAAACGTGCGTTGTCCTGAATATACTGGAAGCGCAGCTCGGGCTTTTTGCCCATCAGACGCTCGACCAGATCGCCGGTTTCGTTGGGGAATTCGTCGTCGATCGTGACCCGGATCAGCTTGCGCGTGGCGGGGTTCATCGTGGTGTCTTTCAGGTCTTTCGCGTCCATCTCGCCCAGACCCTTGAAGCGCTGCACGTCGATCTTGCCGCGCCCGCCAAGCCCTTTGGCCAGCCATTCCTCTTTCTCGGCGTCGTCTGCCACATAGATGCGCTTGGCGCCTTGGGTCAGGCGATAGAGCGGCGGGCAGGCAAGATAAAGATGCCCCTTGTCGATCAGCGGGCGCATCTGGGTAAAGAAGAACGTCATCAGCAAAGAGGCGATATGCGCCCCGTCGACGTCAGCGTCCGTCATGATGATGATCTTGTCGTAGCGCAGATCCTCGACGTTGAAGCGCGTGCCAAGCCCCACACCAAGCGCTTGAGCCAGATCCGAGATTTCCTGGTTCGAGCCGAGCTTGCTTGAGGCCGCGCCCAGAACGTTCAGGATTTTCCCGCGCAGAGGCAGCAATGCCTGCTTTTGACGGTCGCGCGCCATCTTGGCCGAGCCACCAGCCGAGTCACCCTCGACGATGAACAGCTCGGTCCCCTCGCGGTTGGTGGCCGAACAATCCACCAGCTTGCCGGGCAGGCGCAGCTTTTTCGTCGCCGTTTTACGCGCGGTTTCCTTTTCCTGACGACGGCGCAAGCGCTCTTCGGCGCGCAGCACAAGGAAATCGAGGATCGCACCGGCCGATTTCGTATCCGACGCCAGCCAGTTGTCGAAGTGGTCGCGCACCGAGGATTCAACCCAGCGGGCGGCCTCTTCGGTGGACAGACGGTCCTTGGTCTGGCCGACGAAGGACGGCTCGCGGATGAACACCGACAAGAGCGCGCAGCCCCCCGTCGTCAGGTCGTCGCGGGTGATCTGCGCGGCCTTCTTGTTGTTGACCAGTTCGCCGTAAGCCTTGATCCCCTTGATCAGCGCCGACCAGAAGCCCGCCTCGTGGGTGCCGCCCTCGGGGGTGGGAACGGTGTTGGTGTAAGAATGGATGAAGCCGTCGCGCGAGGGCGTCCAGTTGATCGCCCATTCGACCGAGCCGGGGACGCCGAATTTCTCTTCGAACGACACCTTGCCTGCGAAGGGCCGGTCGGCATAGGTCATCGAGCCGGTCAGTGTTTCGTTCAGGAAGTCAGCAAGACCGTTCGGGAAGTGGAAGGTGGCTTCGGTCGGCGTTTCGCCATCGTCGATTTCGGATTTCCAGCGGATTTCCACGCCCGAGAACAGGTAGGATTTCGAGCGCGCCATCTTGAACAGACGCGACGGTTTAAGCTGGAGCGAGCCGAAAATCTCGGGGTCGGGGTGGAAGGTGACGGTCGTGCCGCGCCGGTTGGGGGCGGCGCCAAGCTTCTGGATCGGGCCTTGCGGCACGCCGCGCGAGAAACGCTGTTCGTAAAGTTCTTTGTTGCGCGCGACCTGCACGATCATCTCATCAGACAGCGCGTTCACCACCGACGAGCCAACCCCGTTCAGACCGCCCGAGGTCGAATAGGCCTTGTTCGAAAATTTGCCGCCTGCGTGGAGGATGCACAAAATCACCTCAAGCGCGGATTTGCCCGGAAACTTCGGGTGCGGATCAACCGGCATCCCGCGCCCGTTGTCGCGCACCGTGATCGAACCATCGGCCAGAAGCTCGACCTCGATCCGGTTGGCATGGCCTGCGACCGCCTCGTCCATCGAGTTATCGAGGATCTCGGCCACCATGTGGTGCAGCGCGCGCTCATCCGTGCCGCCGATATACATCCCCGGCCGCTTGCGCACCGGCTCCAGCCCTTCGAGCACCTCGATAGAAGAGGCGTCATAGGTGGATTCGGGCTGCCCGGAGAGAAGATCGTCGGCCATGCTGCTCGCTTTCTTTGGTAGCTTTGGACGCTAGAGATACAGCACCTTGGGGTCAGGGGGCAAGGAGCATACCCCCCGATGGGTTTTCGTGTGCGTTGAATTCTGGCTGTGAGTGCGTGGCTTATGCCGGTTCACCCTCGCGCGCGGCCCACATGTCCTTGAAGGCAGCACGCGACTGGCACAGATCCAGCCAGCCTTTGACGCGCGGAAAACGCCCGATCAGTGCCGCGTGGGGCTGCGCATAACGCACCAGTTCGGCCATGTTGATGTCAGCCACGGTAAAGCGCCCGCCGACCATGTGGCTGTGCGTGGATAGATGCGCCTCAAGCACCGCCAGAGGGCGCAGCAGTTTGTCGGTCGCAGCATCAATCGTGCGCTGAGCGCCCTCGTCAAGCCCGCCCGCATAGGCGAATATGATCTCAAGCGCGGGTTCCTCGATCGCGGTCGCGCCGTAAAGCGCCCATTGCGTCATCAGCGCGTCTTCCTGCGCGTTCTGCGGCCCAAGCGCGCTGCCGGATTTCTTGGCGAGGTAAAGGTTGATTGCCAGCGATTCTGCCAGCACCAGCCCGTTATCCTCGATCACCGGAATTGCACCCGCGGGCGAGAGGCGCAGGAACTCGGGGGTGCGGGTGTTGAACGGCGCGTCAGGGGCCAGCGGGTCGATCCCCTTCGCCTCAAGCCGATAGGCCTGAATGACGGGCTTGAGCGTATAGTCCTGCCCCAGTTCGTTCAGCAGCCAGATAGTGCGCGTCGCGCGCGATCTGAGCACCCCGTAAAGCGTAATCATGCAAATCTCCTGTTTTCTGCCGCCAAGGTGATCCGTCGGGCGCAAAAAGAAAAGGGGTGGGGTTGATGCGTATCAAGGAAAAATTTGTCCGTTTGGTTTAAATGTGCCGCGTGAATTTAAGTGCAGGAGGGAAGTGAATGGTTGATAAGGCCGTGAATGGTGCGGTGCGGGCAAAGCCAGAGGTGCAGCAGGATGCGGTGAAAGCCGCAAACACGACCGTTAAGGTAGTTGAAGCCCCCACATCGGCGGCAGCTGTGCCTGCTGGTGAGCCGCAGGGGGCGCAAAGTTTTCCGCGCGTGGACCCGAGCAAGGTCCGCTTGGCCTTTGAAAGTGGGAAATACCCCTATCGAAGCAAGCTGAAACGCCAGCAATACGAGCAGGAAAAAGCCGAATTGCAGGCTGAACTGCTCAAGGTCCAGAAATGGGCGCAAGAGACGGGCGAGAAATTCGTGATTCTGTTCGAAGGCCGCGATGCCGCAGGCAAGGGCGGCACGATCAAGCGTTTTACCGAACATCTTAACCCGCGTTTTGCCCGCGTCGTCGCGCTGAACAAGCCGTCACAGAAAGAGGGCGGGCAGTGGTATTTCCAGCGTTATATCGAACATTTGCCCACGGCTGGTGAAATGGTGTTCTATGACCGTTCGTGGTATAACCGCGCGGGTGTTGAACGGGTCATGGGCTTTTGTAAGCCGAACGAATACCTTGAATTCATGCGCCAGACGCCCGAACTGGAGCGGATGCTCGTCCGTTCCGGGATACGGTTCTACAAATACTGGTTCTCGGTGACGCAGGCCGAACAGCGCAGCCGCTTCAAATCGCGCGAGACTGATCCGCTGAAGCGGTGGAAGCTGTCGCCGATTGACCTGGCCTCGCTGGACAAATGGGACGATTACACCGAGGCGAAAGAGGCGATGTTCTTCTATACAGACACCGCCGATGCGCCGTGGACGATCGTTAAGTCGAACGACAAGAAACGCGCGCGATTGAACTGTATGCGGCATTTCCTTTCGACGCTGGATTATCCCGATAAAGACCCCTCGATCGCCACGCCGCCCGATCCGCTGATCGTTGGCCACGCAAGCCATGTGGTGCATTCGTCGGATCACATTCTGGGCAACTCGCTCCACCCCGAGGCGCGGCGAAGAAAATCGAAATCCTGAGTGAAAAGGCGCGGTGGTTAAGCTCCGCGCCTTTTTCGTTGGCGGATAACGAAACTTTGACCGGATATTTGCCGCTAAAATCGCACAGCTTCTGTTGAGTTTCCTGCGATTGAGCGATGGTCGTCCCGCGTGCTTTATGACGCAACGGAAGCCGGAAAACCCGCAGCAGGACGCGACGGAGCCGGTTGGGTGGCGCGTAGCATGGATCACGCGCGTTTTTTACGAAGGAGCCTTTTATGCGTAAACTTCTCACCGCCGGTATCGCCGCCGCGTTGATCGTTCCGGCCAGTTTGTCCTTTGCTGGTGGGCCTGAGGATGTGGTCAATGCCCGTCTGGGCTATTACCGCCTGCTAGGTCTTGAAATGGACGGGCTGGCTGCGATGGCCAAGGGCGAGGCCGAATATTCCGCCGAGGCCGCGCAGGGCCATGCCGCGAATATCCAGACCCTGACCCAGTATAATCCGGGCGGCTTGTTCGCCCCGGGCACCTCGAACGCCGATCTGCCGGGCAAGACCCGTGCGCTTCCGGCGATCTGGGAGAATTTCCCGAAGGTCGGTGAGAAGGGGGCAGCCTTCCGCGCGGCCGTGGCCGAGCTGAACGCGGTGGCGGGCAACGGGCTTGACGCGCTGCGACCCGCAGTCGGCAAGCTGGGCGGCACCTGCAAAGCCTGCCACGACGATTTCCGCGCGACGGATTACTAAGGCATGGCCGGAGAGCAAAATACCGCAACGGGCGCCAAGGCGCCTGTTGCAGCCCGCTCGGTTGCGCTGTGGGATCCTGTGGTGCGCCTGTTTCACTGGGCGCTGGTTCTGGCCTTTTTTGCGGTCTGGTTTCTGGGGAAATTCGGACCTGATCAGATGACACTGCATTTCTATGCAGGCTATGCGGTCGGCGGGCTGGTTCTCTTGCGGCTGATCTGGGGCATTATCGGTCCCGCGCCTGCGCGGTTCACCAGTTTCGTGCGCGGCCCGAAGGCGGTTATGGCCTATGCGCGGCACCTGCCTGCGCGACGCCCTTCGAACACGCTGGGGCATAATGCGGTCGGGGCTTTGTTCGTGGTTGGTATCCTTGCGGTGCTTGTGGTGCAGGTGACAACCGGCCTGATTGGCGACCCCGAGGATTATGTGAACACGGGGCCGCTGGCGGATTACGTCGCGATTGAAACCTCGCGCACGGCACTTAGCCTGCACGAGCTTCTGGGCAATCTGGCGATGATTATGGTGATCGTTCATATCGCCGCCATCGGGTTTTACCGCCGCTGGAAAGGCGAGGATCTGGTGACGCCGATGATTACCGGCAAAAAGCAGATCCCCGCCGAGACCGACTAAGACCCAAGGCGCCCGCAAGTCGGGCGCTTTTCACATCTGGACGCGGGCTGGGCGCGGCGATACTCCTCGGGGATGAATGCAGAGCTTCCCCATACGCCCGACGCGCGAGGCCACCATTTCAAAGCGGTGCTGGCGCTTGGCCTTCCTCTGATCGGCTCGAACGTCGCGCAGATGCTGGTGCATGTGACCGATACGGTCATGCTGGGCTGGTATGGTGTGACGGAGCTTGCCGCCGGAGTTCTTGCGACGGGCGTCTTTTTCTTCATGTTCCTTCTGGGCAACGGCTTTGCGATGGCGGTTATGGGGCGCGTCGCGGCGGCCCTTGGCGCGGGCGATGATACGCAGATGCGGCGCGATACGCGGATGGGGATCTGGCTGTCGGTGCTGTTCGGGCTGGCGGCATTCCCGGTCTTCTGGTTCGCGGACCCGATCCTGCGCGTGCTTGGCCAAGAGGCGGAACTGGCCGCACTTGCGCAAGAGTATTTGCGGATCAACTGGATCGGACTGCCTGCCGCGCTGATCGTGGCGACGCTGAAAAGCTACCTCGCCGCGCAAGAGCGCACCCGCGTTGTTTTGTGGATCACGCTGTTCGGGGTGGCGCTGAATGCGCTGATGAACTGGGTTCTGATCTTCGGCAACTGGGGCGCGCCCGAGCTTGGCCTGCGCGGGGCTGCGATTTCCTCGGTGGGGGTGTCGGTGGCCAGCGCCGTGATGACCGCGATCTATGCCGCGCGCGCACGCGGGATGGAGCATGTCGAGCTGTTCACCCGGTTCTGGCGCCCCGACTGGCCAGCCTTTATGGCGGTGGCGCGGATGGGGTTGCCGATTGGTCTGGCGACGGTGTTCGAGGCAGGGATGTTTCAGGCCTCGGCCCTGATGATGGGCTGGATCGGCGTGGTCGAGCTTGCCGCCCACGGGATCGCGCTGGAGCTCGCCTCGCTGACCTTCATGGTGCATCTGGGCTTTTCCCATGCCGCGACCGTGCGGGCAGGGCGGGCGCTGGGCGCGCGCGACGGAGAGGGGCTGCGCAAAGGCGCGGTGGCGGCGATTGCGCTCTCGATCGGCTTTGCGGTGGTGACGGTTTCCGCGTTCCTGACGCTGCCGCGCCCCTTGGTCGGCCTGTTTCTGGATCACGACAACCCGCAAGCCCCCGCTATTCTGGCGCTTGGGATCAGCCTTCTGGCGGTGGCGGCGCTGTTCCAGTTCGTCGATGCGCTACAGGTGATTACGATGGGGCTGTTGCGAGGCGTGCATGATACGCGCGTGCCGATGTGGGTTGCGGGCGCAAGCTATTGGCTGGTCGGCGTGCCCGCGAGCTATGCTTTGGCCTTTGTCGCGGGGTTCGGCGCGCAGGGGCTTTGGCTTGGGTTGGTGGCGGGGCTGGCCTGCGCGGCGGGTTTGCTGATGTGGCGGTTCTGGCACCGCGACTGGGTCGCCTAAGACCCATCGCCCCGCAGCAGCCGGTCGGCCTTTTTGCGCACCAGAACCGAGCGCAGGTCGTGCATGGCCATCAACAGATCGTCCGTCACCTCGTCAAGCTGCGCGTCTGTGGCCTTGGCCTGCGCCCATTGCGTCGTAAGGTTCATATAGTCCACCGCGCGGCGAATGTCGTCGATGTCGCGCTCCGCCAGAATGGCAATGCGCTGTTCCATCCAGGCGCGGATCGCCTCCATCTCGTCATGCGACAGATCGCGGTTGCCCTGCGACTTGATCTCGCCGTTCTTGACGTTGACGACAGCGATCTGGTCCATCTCGATCCGCCGCTGGCGGTTTTCGGTATCTACGCGAAAAACAGCGGCGCCGTTCTCGCGCACGCGAAAATAAAACTCCGGCAGATCGCCCGACATACTCGCCCCCAAATCATTCGGGCCTTCGCGGCCCTTATTTCAGCCCCCGGCAGAAGGCTTTGATCCGCGCGCAGGCATCCTCCAGCGCGGCATCGGATGTAGCGTAGCTGATGCGGAAGTTCGGGGAAAGCCCGAAGGCCGAACCGAACACCACCGCGACGCCGGTTTCCTCCAGAAGCGCGGTCGCGAAGGTTTCGTCATCGGTGATTTTTGTGCCGCCTGCCGAGGTCTTGCCGATCAACGCCTCGATCGAGGGATAGACGTAGAAAGCACCCTCCGGCGTCGGGCAGTCGATGCCGGGGCAGTCGTTGAGCATCCGCACCACCAGATCGCGGCGGCGCTGAAAGGCCACGCGCGAGGCCGTCAGATAGGACTGGTCGCCGTTCAGCGCCTCGACCGCCGCCCATTGGCTGACCGAGCAGGGGTTCGAGGTGGATTGCGACTGCATCTTGCGCATCGCGGCGATCAGCGGTTGCGGCCCCGCCGCATAGCCGATCCGCCAGCCGGTCATCGCATAGGCCTTGGAGACGCCGTTGACGGTCAGCGTGCGCTCATACAGCGCAGGCTCTACTTGCGCGGGCGTGCAGAAGGTGAATCCGTCGAAGGCAAGGTGCTCATACATATCGTCGGTCATCACCCAGACATGCGGATGACGCATCAACACATCGGTCAGGGCTTTCAGTTCGGCGTGCGAATAGCCCGCGCCCGAAGGGTTCGAAGGCGAATTGAACAGGAACCACTTGGTTTTCGGCGTGATCGCGGCCTCCAGCGCCTCGGGGCTGATCTTGTAGCCGCGCGCCTTTTCGCCCTGCACGAACACGGGCGTGCCGCCGCCGATCAGCACCATATCGGGATAGCTGACCCAATAGGGCGTGGGGATAATCACCTCGTCGCCGGGATTGAGCGTTGCCATCAGCGCGTTGAACAGAACCTGCTTGCCGCCCGACGAGACCGAAACCTGTTCGGGCGAATAGTCCAGCCCGTTCTCGCGCCGGAACTTGGCGCAGATCGCGGCCTTCAGCTCGGGGATGCCGTCGACGGCGGTGTATTTCGTCTTGCCCGCTGCAATCGCGGCAACAGCAGCATCCTTGATATTCTGCGGCGTGTCGAAGTCCGGCTCGCCCGCCGAAAGCCCGATGATGTCGCGGCCTTGCGTCTTTAGCTCGGCGGCCTTGTTGGTCATCGCGATCGTCGGTGACGGCTTCACGCGGGCAAGAGTGTCGGAAAGAAAGGCCATGGCGTCGCGCCCCTGTTTGTATCTTCTCGCTCAATCTCTTAGGCTTGGGACGATGCACGATCAAGCGGAACGGAGGACGCGATGAGCGAATGGTACGATCCGGCGCAGGCCACTTTTGGTGACAGGCTGGCAGGCGCGCGTGAGACAGCGGGGCTGGATCAAGAAGAACTGGCACGGCGATTGGGCGTGCGACTTGAGACCTTGCAAGGCTGGGAGGAGGATCTGGCCGATCCCCGCTCGAACCGGCTTCAGATGCTGGCGGGGCTTTTGAATGTCTCGTTGATGTGGTTGCTGACCGGCGAAGGCGAGGGGCTTGACGGACCGCCCGGACAGGTGGCAGAGCCGATGCCAGTCAGTGCGACCATCGCCGAAATCCGTGAAATCCGCTCGGTTCTGGAAGAACTGGATGCGCGGCTCGGGCGGCTGGAGCGCAAGTTGCAAAGCGGAGAACAGGCATGAGCGAGCCTCATGAGGCACGGCTGAAGCGGATGAAGATGCGCGCGTGGCGGCGCGGGACCAAAGAGATGGACCTCATCCTTGGCCCCTATGCCGATACGAATCTCGAAGGGATGGATGCGGCCAAGCTCGATCTTTTCGACGCGCTTTTGGAAGAATACGATCAGGATCTCTATCCGTGGGTTTCGGGCACGCGTCCGTGCCCGCCGGAATATCTGGATTTCCTGACCGAGATCGCTGAATTCGCGAAAACGCGTCACGGCACCGCATAAGCTGCGCCTGAAAAACGACCTGCGTCCGGGCAATCCGTCCGGCGCGGTTTTTTTTTCAGGCGGTTCTCATTTGCAGAAAAATGTCAAAACCGAGTCGTGCTTAACCGAACCTTCGTTTTTTCCCGCAAAACGGTCGTGGGAAGCGAGTTGTTCGGAGAGGCTTATGGTTTTGCAGACCCCAGTAACGGAAGCAATTGTCCCCGCGACGCATGCGGGGATTATGTCCGGCTATCTTGATGCGCTGTCTCTCGTCGAGCGGCTTCACAGGCTGCTTCTTGATGTCATCAAGGACGAGTTTGAGCGACTTGCCATTCTGGATATCAATCCGGTTCAGGCGCTGTTGCTGTTCAATATCGGTGACAACGAGGTCACCGCAGGAGAGCTGAAATCCCGAGGGTATTATCAGGGATCGAATGTCTCCTATAACCTGAAAAAGCTGGTGGATGGCGGCTTTATGCACCACCAGCGATGCGAGGTCGACCGCCGCTCGGTGCGCGTGCGATTGACGCCGAGAGGGCAGAAAATCCGCGATGTCGTGGCTGATCTGTTCGCGCGCCATGCCAAGGGTATGGAAGATCGCGGCGTGATTACCTTCGCCATGATGGACGAGGTCACCAGCACCCTGCGCCGGATGGAGCGGTACTGGTCCGATCAGATCCGCTATATCTATTAACCCCGCGCGAGGCGACGTCGGGTCGGCCTTGCGTGCGCGTGCGGCAGTGTGTTGGATGGGCTCAGCCAAGGGTAAGGGGGAGGCTGTCCATGCGCGTCGTTCGGATCGTTTTGCGGGTCGTGTTGCTGCTGACATTACTGGCAGGGGCGGCGGCCGTCTGGAAGCGGGATGAGATTTCTCGGCTTCTGGCAGTTAATTCGCTCTTCGCCCCCGAGAATATCGTCGCGAATTTCTCGTCGATGCCCACGCTCTTTTTCCACCGCACGCTGGACCGGGGGGAGGCAAAACCAATGCCTTTGCCGGAGGGCGGCGATATTACGCTTCCCGCAGGGGTCGATGACTGGATCGAGCGTCGGGCCGTTACCGCGATGGTCGTCTTGCAAGACGGTCGTCTTGTGCATGAGCGCTACTTCCGCGGAACCTCGCCCGAAGATTTGCGGATCAGCTGGTCGGTCGCGAAATCGGTTCTTTCTGCCCTGTTTGGCGTCCTGCATTCGGATGGCACAATTCCCGACCTGAAAGAACAGGTTACCAAATTCGCCCCGCTGCTTGTCGGGTCCGCCTATGACGGGGCGACGATCCATGATGTGCTGACCATGTCGTCGGGCGTGGCCTTCAACGAGGATTATTTCGACTATAATTCAGACATTAACCGGATGGGCCGCGTGCTGGCTTTGGGGGGCGCTCTGGATGAATTTGCGGCCTCTTTGAAAGAGCGCGCGACGCCTCCGGGCAGCCATATGCATTATGTCTCGATCGATACGCATGTTCTGGGCATGGTGATCAAGGGCGCGACGGGCAAAGATCCGGCCGAGTTGATGTCAGACCGGATTGTCAAACCCCTTGGCCTCGAGGCCGCGCCGGTCATGCTGACCGATAGCGGCGGCACGTCGTTCGTTCTGGGTGGGCTGAACCTGCGCACGCGGGATTATGCCCGCATCGGCCAGATGTTCTTGCAGCTTGGTAACGGCATGGGGCAGCAGATCGTGCCGCAGGAGTGGGTGCAGGCCTCAACCCGGCTGCAGGCGCCTGGTGGGGCGGGCTATGGCTATCAGTGGTGGGTGCCCAAAGACACGGCCGCGCACGGAAACGACTATTTCGCCCACGGGATTTACGGGCAGTATATCTATGTGAACCCCGAGGCGCGCATGGTGATCGCGGTAAATTCGGCCGATCTTGGGTTCCGCGAAGACGGGGTGGACGACGAAAACCTTGCTATGTTGCGGGCGATCGCTCAGGCTGGATAGCACCAGTCAGGGGAGGGCGCGCATGGAAAAACTGCCAGCCGTCAATGTTCTGGGCGGGGTGCTGGAGCCTTGCTCGATGTCGCCGCGCACCGGATTTTTCCGTGATGGCGCGTGCAATACCTGCTGGGAAGATCAGGGGAGCCACACAGTCTGCGTCGTGATGACCAAGGAATTTCTTGTCTGGTCCAGCTATGTCGGTAACGACCTGACGACTCCGCGCCCCGAGTTCGGCTTTACCGGATTGCAACCGGGTGATCGCTGGTGCCTGTGCGCGGGCCGGTTTCTTGAGGCGCATGACGAAGGTTGCGCCCCGCAAGTTGTCCTGGATGCCACGCATGAGCGCGCGCTGCGCGTTGTCTCGCTCGAGGTATTGCGGGATTACGCGCTTCGCTAGGCAACAGGTGTCCAGAGCACATCGTCGATGCGCGGCGCGCCGGTCGCCAGCATCACCAGCCGATCAAAGCCAAGCGCGATGCCCGAGGCTGGCGGCATGAAGGCCAGCGCGGCGAGAAAATCTTCGTCCAGCGGGTAACGTTCGCCGTAGACGCGCTCTTTTTCGTCCATTTCCGCGATGAAACGGCGGCGCTGTTCGGCTGGATCGGTTAATTCGCCAAACCCGTTCGCAAGCTCGATGCCGCAGGCATAGACCTCGAACCGCTCTGCGACGCGGGGGTCATCGGCGGCAGGGCGCGCCAGTGCGGCCTCGGCGGCGGGGTAGCGGTCCAGCATGGTCGGGCGTCCGTGGCCCAGATGCGGCTCGACCCGCTCGACCAGAACTTTCGAGAGCATATCCGACCATGTATCGTCATCCGACAGGCGGAAACCCTGCGCCGCGCATTGGGTGCGCAAGGCGGCCGCATCGGTCGCGCCCCCCGCGCCGCAGGTCGCCAAAAGATCTATCCCCGCGTGGCGCGCAAACGCCTCGGCCACGCTCAGGCGTTCGAAGGGGGCGAAGGGATCGCAGGTTATGCCTTTGTTTTGCAGCGTTTTTGCGCCCGTCGCGGTCGCCGCGATTTGCAAAAACGCCGCGCAATCCTGCATCAGAACGGTATAATCCTCGCCCGCGCGATACCATTCGAGCATGGAGAATTCGGGGCTGTGGGTGGGGCCGCGCTCACGGTTGCGCCAGACATGCGCGAAGGCCGCGATCCTCGGCTCGCCCGCCGCCAGCAGCTTTTTCATCGCAAATTCGGGCGAGGTATGCAGATACATCGCGCGCGGGGAGCCGTCATGGCCGATGGCCTCGGTCGCGAAGGCGTGTAAATGGGCCTCGTTGCCGGGGCTGACCTGAAGCGCGCAGGGGTCGACCTCGATGAAGTCGCGCTCTGCCAGCCAGCCACGAATGCTCGCCTGAATCCGGTTGCGGGCCAGCAACAGCGGGCGGCGGTCGGCGTGGCGCGAGGGGTGCCACCATTGGGTTTCGTGCATCTTCGATGGCTTTCCGGCTGGAAATTCGCTTTCAGATGGTTTAGGCGCAAGCCAGCCCGGGCGCCAGTGCCTGAGACACCCTATTTCGCAAGGATAAAGACCCATGGCCAAAGTGATCGCCTCGCAGCTTCGCAAGGGCAATGTCGTCGAGATCGACGGCCACCTCTATGTCGTGCTGACCGCCCAGAACTTCCACCCCGGCAAGGGCACGCCTGTGACCCAGGTTGACATGCGCCGCATTTCGGATGGCACCAAGGTCTCCGAGCGCTGGAAAACCACCGATGGCGTCGAACGCGCCCACGTCGAGGAAAAGGAATACGACTTCCTTTATGACGACGCCGAGGGTTTCCACTTCATGGAACCCGAGAGCTATGAGCAGATCGCCGTGACCGAGGATGTGGTCGGCGACGCCAAGGTCTTCCTGCGCGATGGCCTGCGCGTCTGGATCAAAACGCATAACGACGTCGCCATCGCGATCGAACTGCCGCAGAAGGTTGTGGTCGAGGTCGAGGAAACCGAGCCGGTCGTCAAAGGCCAGACCGCGTCCTCGTCCTACAAGCCGTCGACCTGCACCGGCGGTATCCGCGTGATGGTTCCGCCGCATATCGACGTCGGCACGCGTATCGTCATCATGACCGAAGACTATTCCTACGTTGAGCGTTCGAAGGAGTAATCCTTCCGCCCATGACAAAGACAAAGGCGCCCCTTCGTGGGCGCCTTTTTCGTTGCTGGACCATCGGGCCGCTTTCGCCCATGCTGCGCGCCAGTCAGGGAGGACAGGATGTCAGACAGATTTGCGCGCTACCCCAGCCTTGCGGGGAAAACCGTTCTGGTCAGCGGCGGGGCTTCGGGGATCGGGGCCGAGATGGTCACGGGCTTTGCATCCCAAGGGGCGAAGGTGGGCTTCATTGACTTCAACGCCGAGGCCAGCGCCGATCTGGTCGCGCGGACCGAGGGGCGCATCGCCTATCAGGTGGCGGACCTGCGCGACATCAATGCCCTGCGTGGCGCGATTGAGGCGCTGCGGGCCGAGCTTGGCCCCTTCGACGTGCTGGTGAACAACGCCGCGCGCGATGATCGCCACGACTGGCGCGATGTCACTCCCGAGTTCTGGGACGAGCGGATGCAGACCAATCTGCGCCATATGTTCTTTGTAATTCAGGCGGTTGCGCCGGATATGATCGCGAAGGGCGGCGGCTCGATCATCAATATGGGGTCGAACAGCTGGTGGGAAGCAGGCGGCAATTTTCCGGCCTACACCACCGCCAAGGCCGCCGTGCACGGATTGACGCGCACGATGGCGCGCGACCTTGGGCAGCACCGTATCCGTGTGAATACGGTCGTGCCGGGCTGGATCATGACCGAGCGCCAGAAAGAGCTATGGACCACCCCCGAAGCTCTTGAAAAGCACCGCGCGCGGCAATGCCTGCCGGATCTGATTGATCCGGTCTATGTGGCGCGGATGGTGCTGTTTCTGGCCTCGGATGACGCGGCGATGTGCAGCGCGAATAACTATATGGTCGAGGCCGGTTCGATCTGAAATAAAAGCGCCCCTCGGGGCGCTTTGTCAGGTCTTGCGGACGCGGATCACAACGTCGATCCGCGAAATCTCGGTCCCTTCGGGGGGCGTGGGGATCGAGGTCAGTTCCAGCTCTTCGGGGGGCGCATCCGACAGGCGGTTTTCGTCTTCCCAGAAGAAATGCGGGTGGTCGTCCATCCGCGTGTCGAAATAAGACCGCGTCCCGTCGACGGTGATCTCGTTCATCAGCCCCGCCTCGCAAAACGCCTTGAGCGTATTGTAGACGGTCGCCAGAGAGACCTTTTCGCCCGAATTATGCGCGGCTGCAAACAGGCTTTCGGCCGTGACATGCCGATCCTTGCCGTCGCCGACAAGAAGCGTGGCCAGCGAAAGGCGCTGGCGCGTCGGGCGCAACCCCCCTTGGGACAGCCACTTCTGGCCGCGAGTCTGTTCGAGCGTCATCATTTCTGTAGTCTCCCTGCGGCATATATGCACTGTCGCGGCCAGATTTTCAATGCGTTTTGGCTGATTTGCCGAGGCATAGAGAAGGGCAATCACTTGCGCCTGCGCGGGCGCGGGTGCTAGAGGAGAACAAACAGACACCTCTGGGGGAACTCTCATGGCATCCTATCCGACGAGCTTCGGGAAAGAAGATCTGCTCAAATGCGCCCGTGGCGAGTTGTTCGGGCCGGGGAACGCCCAGTTGCCCGCGCCGCCGATGCTGATGATGGACCGGATCACCGAGATTTCGTCGGATGGCGGCTTGCATGGCAAAGGCCATGTCGTGGCCGAGTTCGACATCACGCCGGACCTGTGGTTCTTTGATTGCCATTTCCCCGGCAACCCGATCATGCCCGGCTGCCTTGGTCTTGATGGGCTGTGGCAGCTCACCGGCTTTAACCTTGGCTGGCGCGGCTGGCTGGGGCGTGGCTATGCGCTTGGCGTGGGTGAGGTCAAACTGACCGGCATGGTGCGGCCCGACCGCAAGATGCTGACCTACAAGGTCGATTTCACCAAAGCCGTGCAAACCCGTCGCCTGACGATGGGGGTTGCCGACGGTATTGTAGAAGCCGACGGTGAGGTTATCTACATGGTCAAGGACATGAAGGTCGCTCTCTCCGAGAGCTGATCCCAGCATAAAGACAGGAGGCTCCTATGCGGCGCGTCGTTATCACAGGTCTGGGCGTTGTTTCGTCCATCGGCAATAATGCGGCTGAAGTCACGGCCAGCCTGCGTGCGGGCAAATCGGGGATCGTTTTCGCCCCCGACTACGCCGAGCACGGCTTCCGCAGTCAGGTGCATGGCCTGCCGAAAATCACTCTTGAGGACCACATCGACAAGCGCAACCTGCGCTTCATGGGGCCGGGGGCTGCCTATAACTTCATCGCGATGGAGCAGGCGATTGCGGATGCGGGGCTTGAAGAGGGCGATGTCTCGAACGAGCGCACGGGCCTGATCATGGGCTCGGGCGGTCCGTCGACCTCGAACTTCTTCTCGGCGTTCGATACGGTGATCAACAAGGGCTCGCCCAAGCGGATGGGGCCGTTCATGGTCACCCGCTGCATGAGTTCCACGAACTCGGCTTGCCTTGCAACGCCGTTCAAGATCAAGGGCGTGAACTACTCGATCACCTCGGCGTGCTCGACCTCGGCGCATTGCATCGGCAACGGTGTCGAGCAGATCCAGATGGGCAAGCAGGACATCGTTTTTGCTGGCGGCGGCGAAGAGCTTGACTGGACGCTCTCGTGCCTGTTCGACGCGATGGGCGCGATGTCGTCGAAATACAACGATGCCCCCGAAACCGCAGCGCGCGCTTTTGATGCGACCCGCGACGGGTTTGTGATTGCGGGCGGCGGCGGCGTCGTGGTGCTGGAAGAACTGGGTCATGCGCTTGCGCGCGGTGCGAAAATCTACGCCGAAGTCACCGGCTATGGCGCGACCTCGGACGGCTATGACATGGTCGCCCCCTCGGGTGAGGGCGGCGAGCGTTCGATGCGTCTGGCGCTGGCAACCCTGCCCGAAGGCCGCAAGATCAGCTACATCAACGCGCATGGCACCTCGACGCCGGCAGGCGACGTGACCGAGGTTCAGGCCGTTCGTCGCGTCTTTGGCGAAGGCAATGTGCCGCCGATCTCGTCGACCAAGTCGCTGACCGGCCACTCGCTTGGGGCGACCGGCGTGCACGAGGCGATCTATTCGCTCCTGATGATGGAGGGTGGTTTCATTACCGCCTCGGCCAACGTCAAAGAGCTGGATCCCGCGATCAAGCCCGAGGAAATTGCGACCGAACTGCGTGAGAATGTCGCGTTTGACTCGGTTCTGTCGAACAGCTTCGGTTTTGGCGGCACCAATGCGACGCTCGTCATGAGCAAATATAACGATTGATCTTCAAGGGGTTGGCAAAATGGCTGGCTTGATGAACGGAAAGCGTGGCATCATTATGGGTGTCGCGAACGAGCGCTCTATCGCATGGGGCATCGCGAAAGCGCTGGCCGATGAGGGGGCAGAGCTTGCCTTCACCTATCAGGGGGAGGCCTTTGGTAAGCGGGTCGAGCCTTTGGCCGCGTCTGTCGGCTCCAGCCTGCTGGTCGATGTGGATGTGACCAATGAAGCTTCGCTCGACGCGGCTTTCGAGAAGGTTAAATCCGAGTGGGGCACGATCGACTTTCTGGTCCACGCGATTGCCTTTGCCGACAAGAACGAACTGGCGGGCCGCTTCAAGGATACGGGGCGCGACAACTTCAAGACCGCGCTGGAAATCTCGTGCTACTCGTTCATCGACGTGTCGCGCCGTGCGGCGGAGTTGATGCCCGAGGGCGGCTCGCTGATCACGCTGACCTATGGCGGGTCGAACCGTGTGACGCCGTTCTACAATGTGATGGGTGTCGCCAAGGCCGCGCTGGAAAGTTCGGTCCGGTATCTGGCGAACGACCTTGGCCCCGATGGCATTCGCGTCAACGCGATCTCGCCGGGGCCGATGAAGACGCTGGCGGGCGCGGCCATTGGCGGTGCGCGCAAGACCTATCGCCACACTGAATCCAATGCGCCCTTGCGGTCAAACGCGACGCTGGAATCGGTGGGCGGCACGGCGGTTTACCTCTGCTCGGACTACGGCGCCTTCACCACGGGCGAGATTGTCCGCGTGGACGGCGGCTTCCACGTTCTGGGTATGCCGCAATCCGACAATATCTGACGCCTGTAACACGGCGTATGAAAGGGGTCTTTCGGGGCCCCTTTTTTCGTGCCACCATTCCGGCAAGGGAGGATCTGCGATGACCATCAAACTTGCTGTTTTCGACGCCTATGGCACGCTGTTCGACGTGGATGCCGCCGCGCGTGCGTTGGCCGCTGATGATGCGCGTCTGGCCGAGGTTTGGCCGAAGCTCGCCTTCGACTGGCGCCGCAAGCAGCTTGAATATTCATGGCTGCGCGAGGTGATGGGCGAGTATGTCGATTTCTGGCAACTTACGCGCGACGGGCTGGATTGGGCGATGGAGGCGCAGGGGATCGACGATCCGGCGCTGGCAGAACGCCTGATGGGGCTTTACCGCGAATTGCCCGCTTACCCCGAGGTGTCCGCGATGCTGGATGCGCTTGGTCATCGGGGGATCGGGCGGGCGATCCTGACCAATGGCGCGCCTGAAATGGTCGAGGCCGCGGTTCATGCGGCGGGGATCGGGCATAGCCTTGACGATGTCATCTCGGTCGCTCTGGTCAATCGCTATAAGCCCGCGCAGGCGGTTTATGACTTGGTCGAGACGCGGACGGGATGCAAGCCGCACGAGGTTTTGTTTGTCTCGTCAAATGGTTGGGATGCGGCGGGGGCATCGCGGGCGGGATTTACCGTTGCCTGGGTGAACCGCGCGGGCCTGCCGCTTGAGCGGTTGCCGCACAAGCCCCGCCATATCCTGCGCGATCTGTCCGGCGTGCCTGCGTTGATCTAGTCGCCCTTGCCGAGTTCCCGCCGTAGCCGCGGGGACTCGCGCTGGAAGCCATCCGCATCACCGAAATCGCAAAACTCGCCATAATAGGCGTGCGGGCCTTTGATGCGTCGGGCGTGCTTGATCGGGCACCAGTATTTCTCGGTTCGGGCAGAGACCTCGCGCACATAAGAGGCGACGCCGTTGCCATAGCTGCAATAGAGACAGTTGAATTTCTGGATGCCGTTCAGATAGGCAAGCTGGTGCCGGTCAAAGACAATGTGATCCGAGCGCTTGACGCGCGCGATGCCGTAGATCGGGAAACAAATCCGCTGGTAAAGCGTGACCCAGAGGTCGATGACCGCAAAGGGAATGGCGACCGAATAGATCACCGGCGCGCTAAGAATAACGGCGGGGCGGGTGCGGCGCAGGAACCGCCAAAGCCCGATCCGCACGCGCCGATGCGCGTCTTTCACGCCTTCCTCAAAGACAATCCTGCCGCGTTCAAGCCGGTATTGCATCTCGGCGCGGCGCCTGTCCCATTCGGCCTCGATCTGGTTTTCCAGCTCGCTCAGCCGTGCCTGTAGTTTTTCCAGCGTATCAGACATTGTTTGCCCCCGATTTTTGCTTAAGGTGAGGCAAATTCCGCCTGTCGCCAAGGAGTGAATATGCCAGCCTACCAATATTTTACCGCGAAAGACGGGGCGAAGCTGGCCTATCTGGACGAGGGCGATGGGCTGCCGGTGCTGGCGCTTGCAGGGCTAACGCGCACGGTTGAGGATTTTGATTATGTCGCGCCGCATCTGGCTGGCGTGCGGCTGATCCGGATGGATTACCGCGGCAGGGGGGCATCGGAATGGACGGGTGCGGCAAGCTATACCGTGCCGCAAGAGGCAGAGGATGCGCTGGCGCTGCTCGATCACTTAGGCATTGAAAAGGCAATGGTTCTGGGCACCTCGCGGGGCGGGTTGATCGCGATGTGGCTGGCCGCGACGGCGAAAGAACGGTTGATGGGAGTGTGTCTGAACGATGTTGGCCCCAAGCTGGAGCGGCGCGGCCTCGAGGCGATTTTCGACTATATCGGACGCAATCCGGCGGCAAAAACCTATTCGGAACTGGCGGCCAAGCTGCCCAGCCTGATGATCGGGTTTGACAAGGTTCCGGCCGAGCGCTGGCTGGACGAGGTGCGCCACCACTATCTCCAGACCGAGAACGGGCTGAAGATCAACTACGATCCCGCGCTGCGCGAGAGCTTTCTGGCGGCGTTTCAGGGCGATGATATACCTGAAGCCTGGCCCCTGTTCGAGGCCTTGGCCGGGTTGCCGCTGGCTCTGATCTGGGGGATGAATTCGGGGCTTCTGTCGCGCCAATCCGTTGAAAAGATGCAGGAGTTGCGCCCGGATATGGTTCTGGCGCAGGTGCCGGACCGCGGGCACATCCCCTATCTGGACGAACCCGAGGCGTTGGCGGCAATCCGTAGCTGGATAGTGCTGGCGGCTTAGCGTTTGCGAAGCAGTTCGCGCAGGGTGCAGGCGGGCGTGCCCTCAAGCGGGCGGCGCGAAACCTCGATCCAGTCGACCTCGGCGAAGTTCGGGAAAAAGGCGTCCGCGCCCTCGATGGTCAGATCGACCTCAGTCACTAGTAACCTGTCGGCAAGCGGTAACATCTCGCGGTAGATGCTTTCGCCGCCCATGCCGTAGAGCCGCTGATAGCCCTCGGCGTAGCAAAGAGAAACGGCTTCGGACACGCTGCCGACGACATGATCGGTGAGCGTCTTGTTGCGGGACACAACGCAATTAAACCGGTTTTTCAACGGCTTGAACGGCAGGCTGTCCCATGTCCTGCGTCCCATGATGACCGCGCCGCCCGTGGTTTCGCGCTGAAACATCTTCAGGTCTTCGGGCGAGTGCCACGGGATGTCATTGTCCTTGCCTATGGCGCCATTGGCAGCGCGGGCGACGATAAGGGTCAGCATGGGTTACACCGCGATAGGGGCTTTGATCGTCGGGTGCGGATCGTAGCCGGGGAACGAGAAATCCTCATAGCGGAAGTCGAAGAGATCCTCCACCTTGCGCGCAATCTCAAGGCGCGGCAGTGGGCGCGTGTCGCGCGAGAGCTGCGTTTTGACCTGATCGACGTGGTTCAGGTAAATATGCGCGTCGCCGATCGAGTGCACGAAATCACCAGGCTCATAGCCCGTGACCTCGGCCAGCATGACCAGAAGCAGCGCGTAAGAGGCAATGTTGAACGGCACGCCAAGGAACATATCGGCGGAGCGTTGGTAAAGTTGCAGGTGCAGCTTGCGGCCGATAATGCGGACCTGCCAAAGCGTGTGGCACGGCGGCAGCGCCATCTGCGGCACATCGCCCGGATTCCACGCGGAAACGATCAGCCGACGGCTGTCAGGGGTCTTGCGGATGGCCTCGACCAGATCGGTGATCTGGTCAACCTCACCCAGCAAGAGCTTCGCTTGCCCGTCATCGCCGATGGTCTGCGTAAGTTTCGGGAAATGCCGCCATTGATGGCCATAGACGGGGCCAAGATCGCCATTTTCATCGGCCCATTCGTCCCAGATCGACACGCCGTTTTCTTGCAGATAGCGAATATTTGTGTCGCCCGAGAGAAACCAGAGCAACTCGTGGATGATCGAGCGCAGGTGCAGCTTTTTGGTGGTCACCAGCGGAAAGCCGTCCGCCAGTGAATAGCGGCATTGCAGCCCGAAATAGGACAGCGTGCCGGTGCCAGTGCGGTCGCTCGATTCGACCCCGTTCTCAAGCACCGTCCGAAGCGCGTTCAGATATTGCTGCATTGGAGCCTCCGTATTGGGACTTCCATATATGGAAGGAAAAACTCGCCGATCCCCAAGATAGCGTGTTTCAGGGTGGGTTGCCAACACCTGTAAGCTGGTTTCCAGGGGGTGCGCAATGTAAATACCCAGGCCCATGGCGCTCGTCTGAAACCGGATCAAACGCAAAGTCTCTTGTCATGCCCGCAGGGGTGGGCATGAATGGCATCGCCTATAGGAGGATCGGAAATGTCCAGAAATTCGTATGATAATGGCCGGTTGAACCTGCCATTTGTTGGAATTTGCACATTCGGCAAGTATCCTTATGTCGAGAATTGGGATGCAATCGAGGCCGATGTCGCGGTGATGGGGGCGCCGTTCGACTTTGGGGCGCAGTGGCGGTCGGGCGCGCGGATGGGACCGCGATCCGTGCGGGAGGCGTCGACGCTGTTCGCCTTTGGGCACGGCGGGGCGTATGATCACGAAGACGATGTGACCTATCTTGAGGATGTGCGCATCGTCGATATTGGCGACGCGGATATTGTCCATACCGACACGTTAAAAAGCCACGCGAATATAGAGTTTGGCGTGCGTAAAATCCTTGCGGCGGGTGCGTTGCCGGTGGTTATCGGGGGCGATCACTCGGTCAATATCCCCTGCATCAACGCCTTTGACGACCAAGGGCCGATCCATATCGTGCAGATCGACGCGCATCTGGATTTCGTGGACGAGCGCCACGGCGTGCGCTTTGGTCACGGAAATCCGATGCGGCGCGCGGCCGAGAAGCCCTATGTCACGGGGCTAAGCCAGATTGGTATCCGCAATGTCTCGTCCACGGCGAAAGACGGGTATGAGGCGGCGCGGGCGATGGGCTCGGATATTCAGTCAGTGCGGCAGGTGCGCAAGATGGGGATCGAGGCGATGCTGGAACGCATTCCGGCGGGCGCGCGCTACTATCTGACCATCGACATCGACGGGTTCGACCCCTCGATCGCGCCCGGAACCGGCACGCCAAGCCACGGCGGGTTTCTGTATTACGAGGTGCTGGAGCTGATCGACGGTCTGGCGAAACGCGGCGAGATCGTCGGCATTGATCTGGTAGAGGTCGCCCCCGATTACGATCCGACCGGGGGCACCTCGATTTTGGCGGCGCAGTTGTTGCTTAACACCATCGGGCGGGTGCTGCACCAGCGCAAGCTGCGCTAAAGGTGTAGCGCGTGGCCCAGGGCGCCAAGCGCGGCCTCTTGAAAGGCCTCGCTGCGGGTTGGGTGGGCGTGGATCGTGGCGGCGATGTCCTCTAGCCGCGCGGCCATTTCGATGGCCAGGGCGAACTCGGATGATAGTTCGGCGATGCCCGCGCCCACGCCATGCACGCCCAGAACCATATGGGTGTCTTTGCGCGCCACGACCTGCACGAAACCGTCCTCGCGTTCGGTCGTCAGCGCGCGGCCGCTGGCCTGAAACGGGAAGCTGCCCGAGATCGTCTCGATGCCCGTTTCCCGCGCGGCCTCTTCGGTAAGGCCAACCGAGACGACCTCGGGGTCGGTGAAGCACACCGCCGGAATGCAGCGTTTGTCCCAGGCGCGCGGCAGGCCCGCCAGAAGTTCGGCCACCATCTCGCCCTGCGCCATTGCGCGGTGCGCCAGCATTGGCTCGCCGGTGATGTCGCCAATCGCATAGACCCCGCGCATCGAGGTGCGGCAGGTGTCGTCGATCTTCAGGTATGGTCCCGCGATTTCCAGCCCCAGTTCGGCAAGACCAAAGCCGGTCAACACGGGGCGGCGACCCACGGTAACCAGCACCTTGTCCGAGGCAATTTTCTGCTCGGCCCCGTCGATCTGCGCGACCAGTGCCTTGCCGTCGTCCGACATCCCCAAGGCGCGCGCGTCCAGATGCAGCGTCACTCCCAGATCTTTCAGGCGCTTTTGCACGGGCTTCGAAAGCGCGGAAGGGTATTGCGGCAAGAGCCGGTCCGCGGCCTCGATGATCGTGACTTTCGCGCCCAGTTTCGCGAATGCCGTGCCGATCTCCAGCCCGATATAGCCGCCCCCCACAATCGACAGGCGCTTGGGCAACGCGCGCAGTGACAGCGCCTCGGTCGAGGAAATCACCTTGCCGCCAAAGGGCAGGAACGGCAGTTCAACCGGCACCGATCCGGTTGCCACAACGATATTCTCGGCCTTGATCCGCTGTGTCCCCGCCTCGGAGGTCACGTCCACCGTCTTGCCATCGGCAAACCGCACGTGGCCCGTGACAAGCCGGACACCCGCCTTCTTCAATAGCCCCGCAACCCCGTGGTTGAGGCGCGCGACGATCCCGTCTTTCCAGTCGATGGTTTTGCCCAGATCATGCGCCGGGTTCGACAGGGATAGCCCCAGCGGGCTGCCCTTGGCGATGGAGGTCAGACGCTCAAATTCATCCGCCGCATGGATCAGCGCTTTGGACGGAATGCAGCCGATATTAAGGCACGTTCCCCCCGGCGGGCGGGCGTCTACGATGATCGTATCAAGGCCAAGCTGGCCCGCGCGGATGGCGCAGACATAGCCCCCCGGACCCGCGCCGATCACCAGTAGTTTGCAAGTCAGGTCACGCATCGGTCAGTCCTCGACAAAGATCAGCGCCGGAGTTTCCAGCAGGGTTTTCAGGCGGTTGACGAAAAGCGCCGCGTCGTAACCGTCGATCACGCGATGGTCGAAGCTACACGAAAGGTTCATCATCTTGCGCGGCACAAAGCCGTTGCCATCCCATTGCGGGCGGATCGCCATCTTGTTCACGCCAACGATGGCCACCTCGGGGTGGTTGATGATCGGTGTCGTGACGATGGCGCCCAAGGGGCCAAGCGAGGTGATGGTGATCGTGGACCCCGACAGTTCCTCGCGCTTGGCTGAACCGTCACGCGCGGCCTCGGACAGGCGCGCGATTTCCTCGGCTGTGGCCCAAAGGGACAGCGTCTCGACGTGGCGCAGCACCGGCACGACAAGCCCCTTGTCGGTCATCGTTGCGATGCCCGCATGAACGGCGCCGTAACGGCGCACGACGCCCGCATCATCGTCAAAATGCGCGTTCATCTGCGGCAGCTCGCCCACCGCGCGCACCAGCGCCGAGGTGATGAAGGGCAGAACCGTTAGCTTGGGCCGCGCGCCGCGATTATCGTTCATTTTTGTGCGAAGAGCCTCAAGATCGGTGACGTCGACCTCTTCGACAACGGTAATGTGCGGGATGCGCGTGTTCGCCAGCGACATGCGGTCCGCGATCTTGCGGCGCAGGCCGATGATCTTTTCCTCCTGCATATCGGTGCGAGGTGCGCGCGCCGAGCTACGCCCGGTTCCGGGGGGCGGAGTGGCGATGGCATTGTCCAGATCCTCGTGCGTGATCCGCCCGCCCGGACCCGAGCCATTCAGAAGCCGCAAATCAACGCCAGCCTCCCGCGCACGGGCGCGCACGGCGGGGGCTGCGATAACTTGCGAGGCATCGGGCAAAGGCGAGGCCAGATGCGGCACATGCGGACGCGGGGTGGCCGGTGCAGCGGGGGGCGGCGCAGGTGCGACCTCTTCGACGATGGCGGTCTCGGGGGCAGGGGCGGGCACATCGGCCTCGGTCTCGATGCGGATCAGGGGGGAACCCACCGGCATATGCTCGCCAATATCGCCGCCGATCCAGACCACCTTGCCGTCGCAGATCGAGGGAATCTCGACCGTGGCCTTGTCTGTCATCACGGCAGCCAGAACATCATCCTCGCGCACCACATCGCCGACCTTCACATGCCATTCGACAAGCTCGGCCTGCGTGATGCCTTCGCCGACGTCGGGAAGCTTGATTTCGATCGTTTTCATTCAGGCCTCCATCGTTTCGATTAGCGCGCGCGCCACGCGGGCGGGGCCGGGGAAATAGTCCCATTCCTGCGCGTGCGGGTAGGGCGCGTCCCAGCCGGTGACGCGGGCAATTGGTGCCTCCAGATGGTAGAAGCAGGCCTCTTGCACCTCGGCGATAAGCTCGGCGCCAAAGCCGCTGGTGCGGGTGGCCTCGTGGATGACAACGCAGCGGCCGGTTTTCGCGACCGAGGCGACGATGGTGTCGCGGTCCAGCGGCAAGAGGCTGCGCAGGTCGATGATCTCGGCGTCGATGCCGGTTTCGCGCGCTGCCGCCTCGGCGACGTAAACCATCGTGCCATAGGCCAGAATGGTAAGCGCCGATCCGGCGCGGCGGATCTCGGCCTTGCCAAGGGGGATGGTGTAATGCCCCTCGGGCACCTCGCCCGCCGGATGGCCTGCCCAACCCGAGGCCTTCGCCTCGTGGTGGCCGTCAAAGGGGCCGTTATACAGTCGCTTGGGTTCAAGAAAGATCACGGGATCGGGTTCCTCCATCGCCGCGATCAAAAGCCCCTTGGCGTCATAGGGCGTCGAGGGTTGCACGACCTTCAGCCCGGCCACATGGGTAAACAGCGCCTCGGGACTTTGGCTGTGGGTCTGGCCGCCGAAAATGCCGCCGCCTGTGGGCATGCGGATCGTGATCGGACAGGTGAAATCCTCGTTCGAGCGGTGACGGATACGCGCGGCTTCCTGCGTGATCTGGTCATAGGCGGGAAACATATAATCCGCGAACTGAATCTCGACGCAGGGGCGCATCCCGTGCGCGGCCATACCAATCGCCATGCCGACAATCGCGCTTTCGTTGATCGGCGTGTCGAAGACGCGCTCGATGCCGTATTTGTCCTGAAGCCCCGCCGTGCAGCGGAAGACGCCGCCGAAATAGCCGACATCCTCGCCGAAAATGACGGTGCGCGGGTCGCGCTCCAGCATCACATCCATGGCCGAGCGGATGGCTTCGATCATTGTCATGCGTGCCATGTTAGAACCCCATTTCCTGACGCTGCCGCCGCAGGTGCGGGGGCATGTCCTTGTAGACGCCTCGGAAAATCTCGGCGGGTGAAAGCGGTTGCGGGTTGACGAAAGTGCCGTGGCTCTCGACCTCTTTTTGCGTCGCGATCACGGTATCAAGGATCTCCGCCTCGACCTGTGCGTGCCGCCCGTCCGACCAGATGTCCTTGGTCGCAAGGTGCTGGCGCAAACGGTCAATCGGGTCGCCAAGAGGCCATGCCGAGGCCTCTTCTTTCGAGCGATAGGCGGACGGGTCATCCGAGGTGGAATGCGCGGCTGCGCGGTAGGTCAGCCATTCGATGATAACGGGCCCATGCCCGCCGCGCGCCCGCGCAATCGCCCATTTCGAGGCGGCCAGAACGGCAAGGTAATCGTTCCCGTCCACGCGGATCGCAGGCAGGCCGTAGCCGATAGCGCGGTCCGCGAAAGTTGCCTCGCCGCCGCCTGCAATACCGGAGAACGACGAAATCGCCCATTGGTTATTGACGATATTCAGGACGACGGGCGGGCGGTAGACCGCCGCCGAGACCAGCGCCGAATGAAAGTCGTTCGAGGCCGTCGCCCCATCGCCAATCCAGCCCGCCGCAATCGCGCTCTCGCCACTGAGCACCGCCGCCATCGCCCAGCCGACCGCCTGCGGATATTGCGTGCCAAGGTTGCCCGAGATCGAGAAGAACCCATATTCGCGCGCCGAATGCAGGATCGGCAATTGCCGCCCCATCAGCGGATCTTTGCGGTTCGAATAGACCTGCCCCATCAGGGTTTCGAGTGGATAATCAGCGGCCACCAGCAGCGATTGCTGGCGATAGGTCGGGAAGTTCATATCGCCCTTGGACAGCATCCGCTGGAAGCCGCAACCAATAGCCTCCTCGCCGGTGCATTGCATGTAGAACGAGGTCTTGCCCTGACGCTGCGCGTTCAGCAGGCGCCGGTCAATGGCGCGGATCGTCAGCATGTCGCGCATCCCGCGGATCAGTGCCTCGTCGTCGCCCGCCTGACCCAGATAGTCGGCCCAGGGGCCAACCGCGCGCCCCTCATCGTCAAGAACGCGCACAAGCCCGTTCGCATAATCCCACGCGGCAGCCGAGGTCAGGTCCAGAGGCGGCACGGGCAGGGCGCCTGCGGGCGGGATCACCAGATCCGAGAAATCCGGCGGTTCTCCGGGGCGGCTTGGCGGGGTCGGAAAACGGAGCTTCATGGGTGCGTCCCCTTACAATGATGAGCGGAGTCAGGGCGCGGGGTTGCCTGCGCCCTGTGCCAGACGACACTCTTCAATATAGTGCGAAACGCGGCGGTTGCCGGAAATGGGGCGTGGGAAGCAGTCATGGCGGCATGTGCTTTCGGCTTGAGAACGAGGTCGGAAACGGCGCCCGGGCTCCTCTTCCCGGATAAGCCAAGCTTGTCACGGTCTGCGCAAAAGAGGCTTTCGAAGTTTGCGAATTTTGCGAGTATTGAAGAATATGGTTTTGAGATATTTAATTCTGGCAGAATTATATTTTGCAATATAGGTAAGCTTCTTTAACCTTGTTTTGGGGATCGAATGGACAGCATCGACCTGAAGATACTGCGTGAACTGGTGAAGGACGGACGGATTTCGAATAACCGCCTCTCCGAGAAGGTGGGGCTTTCACCAAGCCCCTGCTGGCAGCGCCAGCGTCGGCTCGAGGAAAGCGGGGTGATCCGTGGCTATCAGGCAATCATCGACCAAGAGGCGATGGGCGCGCCGGAAACAGCGCTGATCGAGGTGTCATTAGACAGGCACGGGGGCTATCGGCTTGAGCAGGTCTGCGAACAGATCGCCGCCTTCCCCGAGGTGCTGGAGGTGCATATCACCTCGGGAGAGTTCGACTGTTTCGTGAAGGTCGCCGTCAGCAGCACGCGCGGCTACGAGGAATTTCTGCGCGAGAAACTTTACACGATCCCGCACATCCGCGCGTCGCGCTCGGCTTTCTCGCTGCGTTGCTTCAAGAACGAGCTGTCCTATGTGCCGTGAAAAAGCCCCGCCGGCGGGAGCGGCGGGGCTTGGAGATCCGTGTCAGAACAGAACCGATGGCAGCCAGAGCGCGATTTGCGGGAAAATCACAACTAGGGCGAGGCCAAGGATCTGCAAGGCCACGAAGGGCAGCGCCGAGAGGTAAATATCGGTAATCGTTACCGAAGGCGGCGCAACCGAACGCATATAGAACAGGTTATAGCCAAAGGGCGGTGTCAGATAGGCCGACTGCATCGACAGCACAAACAGCACCGCAAACCATGTGGTGTCGAAGCCAAGAGAGCGCACGATCGGCACGAAAATCGGCACGGTGATGAAGATGATCGCGAAATCATCAAGGAACATCCCCAGCACGAAATAGACCGCCAGCATCGCGACGATCACGGCCATCGGGGCGACATCGAAATCCTCGATCACCTCGCCAACCACGGCGCCCGCGCCAAGGCCAACATAGATCTTCGAAAAGAACACCGCCGTCAGCGCGATCCACATCAGCATCCCCATCAGCTTGGTGGTGGAAAGCATGACATATTTCAGCATGTCCCAATCAAGACGCCTGCGCAGGGCTGCGATGATTAGTGCACCAAAGGCGCCGATGGCGGAGGCCTCGGAGGGCGAGGTCACGCCGCCGATAATGCAACCCAGAACCGTCGTTACCAGAAGGCCCGGCGCAATTAGGAAGCGCAGCGATTTCAGTTTCTCGATGCCGCTCACACGCTCCGCCGCAGGGGCGGGCGGGCCCATTTCCGGGCGCAGGCCGCAGCGGATCAGGATATAGGCGATATAGATCGCTGCCAGCATCAACCCCGGTATCACGCCCGCCGCAAACAGCTTGCCGACCGAGTCGCGCGAAAGAAACGCGTAGATGATCATCAAGACCGAGGGCGGGATCAGGAACCCGAGCGCGCCGCCTGCCATGATCGTGCCGGTCACAAGGCGCTTGTCATAGCCGCGCTTGAGCATCGAGGGCAGGGCGATGATGCCAAGCGACACCGTCGCCGCCCCCGACACGCCCGCCATTGCCGCGATCAGCGCGCAGATCAGCACAGTGCCGATGCCAAGGCCGCCGGGCAATCCGCCCATCAGCTTGTGGATCATCGCAAACAGGTCGTCGGTGATGCCTGAACGCTCCAGCACCAGCCCCATAAAGATGAACAGCGGTAGCGACACGAGCAGGAAGTTATCCATCGCCCCGTAGGTCGAGGCGACCAGCAGATCCAGCCCGCCCGGCCCGAACATCATATAGGCCGCGCCTGCGCCCGAGATCATCAGGGCAAAGGAAAGCGGTGCGCCAAGGATCATCAGCACCAGCATGGATGCGAACATGATCGCGGTAATCGTCATGGGATCGAGATCGGCCATGAAGTCCTCCTGTCTGGCACGCCTTGGCGTGCGTCAGGTGAAAGGGTAGGGTCAGGCGCGCGGCGCGAGACCCTCGTCCGAGGCGCCGAACATGCGCATCGCGGCGCGGATCAGCTCGGCCAGCACTTGCAGCATCAACAGCCCGACAGCGAGCGGCATGACCGCCTTGAACGGATAGATCGGCGGCTGCCAGGTCGAGCGGGCCGAGAACTCTTTTGCGGCCCATGAAGTCGCGGCAAAGTCGACGGCCATCTGGAAAAAGACCCAAAGCACGACAAGCGTGATCGCGAAAACGATGACATCGCAAAGCGCCTGCATCCGCGGCGGCATGAGGCCGTAGATCACCTCGGAGCGCACATGGCCTTGATGGCGCAGCGTATAGCTGCCCGCCAGAATGCAGAACGCGCCGTAAAGCATCGTTGACAGCTCATGCGCCCAGATCGTGGGGGCGGACAGGAAATAGCGCGCCGCGATTTCCCACACGAGCGCGCCGATCATGATGAGCGTGAGCCACGAAACGGCCCGCCCGACAAAGTCGGACAGGCCATCTTGTGCCACGAGATACCGGGCAAGAATGCTCACTTCAGGCGACCCTGCGCCTTGGCGTTCTCGACCAGAATGCCGATTGCGGCGGCGTTGCGCTCGGATTTGGCGGCTTCTTCCTGCCACACGCTTTGCGCAGCTTCCGTCAGGCGGGCCGAGCCTTCCGCCGGCAGGGTGGCGAAGGTGAAAATGCTCTGATCGCCCGCTTCGATGATCGCGTTATTGCCGTCTTCGAGCCATGCGTGGATGTCGGCGGCGTATTGGTCGATCGCCTCTTGCAGGACGGCGCGGTTCTTCTCGGACAGGCTTTCCCAGGTTTTCGGGTTGGCGATGATCGTATCGGTCCAGCCCGGGTTGAGCATGTTGAGGAAGGTGTAATGCGTCGCCACCTCGTTCAGCTTGAGCTGTTCGTATTCAACCGGCCCGCCATAAATCGCGCCGTCTATAACGCCCGTGGACATGCCGATATAAAGCTCTTGTGCAGGCAGATAGACGGTCGGAATATCAAAGGCTTGCAGCACTTTTGCGACCTGACCCGTTGCGCGGATCTTCATCGACTTCAGGTCATCCAGGCTGGTGACGGGCTTTTTCGTCAGCAGGTCGTAATCCGAACCATAGCCGCGCCCGATCAGCGTCACGCCTTGCTCGGTGTAGGCATCGCTCAGCAGTTTCGCGAAGGTTTCGTTCTCGAAGATGGCGGTGGCTTCGTCTTTCGAGGTCCAGAAGCCCGGCAGCCCCGCCTCGATGTTGCCCATGTCGACCATGCCCGGCCAGTAGCTGCCAACGCCGTAGGCCACGTCGATCGAGCCTTTCGAGACCGCGTCGACAAACTGGTCCGAAGCGACAAGCTCGCCGCCACGGAAATACTGGATCTTCAGCTCGCCACCTGAGTTTTCCTCGACCGCCGCGCGGAATTTTTTGGCGATACCGTCGATCTCGGTGCCGTAGAAGGTGTGGAACCGGATGCGGGTCGTGTCTGCCAGGGCGGCGGTGCCAAGCAGAAGGGTCGCGGCCAGTCCGGTGGCGATCTGTCCGAGGGTGCGTTTCGAAATCATGGTCTCTCTCTCCCGTTTCGATATACCTCTCCGGTCGCGAAAGTCGGGCTTTCACGTTGAAGTGGTATGGATGTGTGCAGAAATTCCGGTCTCCCGGCTGCCCCTGCGATTGCGTCAGGCGTGCCTTTGCCGCGCCAGAGCGCCGCTGGAATCACGCCAGACTATTCCTCTTTCCGGGCTGGAGTCCTAAAGGCGCACAGAATATTGCGCAAGAAATTTCGATTGATTGTGTGAATATTTTGCGCAAACATTCGAAAATTAGAACGTATACGCGGAATAAACTACAGATATGGGGGGGAGCAGGCGGAAACGACGACCGCCTCACGGTCCGAGAGGTTGCGGAAGCGGTGCGGCTGGGTCGAGTTGAACAGATAGCTATCGCCCGCTTTCAGGATTGCGGTCTGTTCACCGACTGTTACTTCAATCTCGCCTGCAATCACCACGCCGCCTTCGCTGGCGACGTGTTCCAGCATGGTTTCGCCGGTGTCGGCGCCGGGTTCGTAGCGTTCAGACAGGATTTGGAGGTTGTGGCTGCGGGCATCGCCGACCTGTTGGAGTGTGATCCGGCCTTGGGCGCCAAATGTGCTGTAAAGTCTTGAAGTTAAATCTTTTAACTCGTTTGGTGTGAAGAAAACAGAAGTGCTGGAGCCTGAGTCCGGCTCGAAGAATTCGGACATTGTGACGTTCAGCCCGCCAAGGATTTTCCGCAAGGAGGCGACCGATGGGCTGGAGCGGTTTGTCTCGATCATCGAGATCTGGCCGTGCGGAACGCCTGACAGTTCGGCCAGGCGGCGTTGCGACAATCCTGCTGTGATCCGCATGTCCTTCAATCGGCTGCCGACGTCAAAATCCTGCATGGGGTCTCCTTTTCTAACGATAGAATAGGGAGCCGCATGGGTTTTCGCAATCTGCCGGAATCATTTGCTCAAAATATTGCGCAATGCTAGATGTGATTCGAAGCATTGCAGGAGCGCAACATGACAACCAACGCCGAACTGATCGCCCGCAAGTCCGCTGCTGTCGCCCGTGGGGTGGGGACGCGCGGCATCTATGCGACCCGTGCCGAGAACGCCGAACTGTGGGATGCCGACGGGCGCCGCTTTATCGACTTTGCGGCAGGGATCGCGGTGAATAACACCGGCCATCGCCATCCGAAGCTGATGGCGGCAATTGCCGAGCAGGCGCAGGCCTTCACGCATACCTGTTTCCACGTCGCGCCCTATGAAAGCTATGTTGCGCTGGCCGAGCGCCTGAATGCGGCGACGCCGGGGGATTTTGAAAAGAAGACCATGCTGGTCACGACCGGCGCCGAGGCTGTCGAAAACGCGATCAAGATGGCGCGCGCCTATACCGGCCGTTCGGGGATCGTCGCTTTTTCGGGCGCATTCCACGGTCGCACCCTTTTGGGGATGGCGCTGACCGGCAAGGTTGCGCCCTATAAAAAGGGCTTTGGCGCGATGCCGCCCGAAATCGCCCATGCGCCCTTCCCGAACCCGCTGCATGGCGTGTCCGAAGAGGAGGCTCTGCGTCATCTTGAACGCATCTTCGCCTCGTCCGTCGACCCCGAGCGTGTCGCCGCGATGATCATCGAGCCGGTGCAGGGCGAGGGTGGCTTCACCATTGCGCCCAAGGGCTTCTTGCTGAAACTGCGTGAGATTTGCGACCAATACGGCATCGTGATGATCCTCGACGAAGTGCAGGCGGGTATGGCGCGCACGGGGCGGATGTTCGGCTGCGAGCACGCGGGCGTGGTGCCGGATCTTATCACAATGGCAAAGGGGCTGGCCGGTGGTTTCCCGCTTTCGGCGGTGACGGGGCGCGCGGATATTGTTGATGCGCCCAATCCGGGCGGTGTTGGTGGCACCTATGCGGGCAACCCGCTGGCCGTAGCTGCGGCCCACGCTGTTCTGGACGTAATCGAGGACGAAAACCTTTGCGTCCGCGCCGACGAGATTGGCGAGAAAATCCGCGCCCGGTTGACGACGATAGCGGCCCGTCAGGGCATGGAATGCATCGGTGAGGTGCGTGGCCTTGGGGCGATGAATGCGTTCGAGCTGGTCACGGATCGCGCAACGAACGCGCCCGATGCGCCCCTGACCGCAGCGATTGTGGCCGAAGCCGAGGCGCGGGGGCTGATCCTTCTGTCCTGCGGCACGCGCTATAACGTCATCCGGCTTTTGCCGCCGCTGACCATCCCGATGGAGCAGCTCGACGAAGCCCTCAACATCATCGAAGCCTCGATCGAGGCGGCGGTGCAGGCGGCTGCCTGAGGTAGCCTCTTCCCCTGACTGCGCGCGCCAGATACGGGCGCGCGCCTTTTTATTCCATGAGGCCGATATGACCCAGAGCCATCTCAACCTTATTGCCGGCGAATGGTGCCGGGGCGCGGATGTGACGCGCAACCTTAATCCGTCTGACCTGACCGATGTGGTCGGGCTTTATGCGGCAGGCGAAGCGGCAGATGTCGCCCGTGCGGCGGCGGCGGCGGCAGAGGCGCAGCGGGCGTGGTTTGAGGGTGGGTCTCAGCCGCGCGCAGACCTGCTGGACCGGATCGCAACCATGATCGAGGCGCGCGCGACCGAAATCGGCACGATGCTGGCGCGCGAAGAGGGCAAAATCCTGCCCGAGGCGATTGCCGAAACCAAACGCGCCGCGCAGATCTTCCGCTTCTTCGCGGGCGAGGCGCTGCGGATCCCCGGTCAGGCTGTGGCCTCGGTCCGCCCGAGTGTCGATGTCGAGGTGATGCGCGAACCCGTGGGGGTGGTCGGGCTGATTACACCGTGGAACTTCCCGATCGCGATCCCCGCGTGGAAGATCGCGCCTGCGCTGGCCTATGGCAATGCGGTGGTGCTTAAGCCCGCCGATCTGACGCCTGGCACGGCGCATCTTCTGGCGCAGATCATCCACGAGGCAGGCTGCCCTGCAGGGGTGTTCAACCTTGTGATGGGGGCGGGCAGCACCGTCGGGCAGGCGATTGTCGACGATCCGTTGATCGGTGCGG
This sequence comes from Pseudothioclava alba, assembly GCF_033100795.1. Taxonomy (NCBI): domain Bacteria; kingdom Pseudomonadati; phylum Pseudomonadota; class Alphaproteobacteria; order Rhodobacterales; family Paracoccaceae; genus Pseudothioclava; species Pseudothioclava alba. The sequence goes on along the minus strand of NZ_JAWLVI010000003.1, from coordinate 183,491 downwards.
TTTCGTTCACGGGGTCTGTGCCGACGGGGCGGCGGATTGCGCGCTCTGCCGCCGAGCATATGAAAAAGGTCCAGCTTGAGATGGGTGGCAAGAACCCGATGGTGGTGTTGGATGACGCCGATCTTCCGACGGCTGTCGCGGCCTGTCTGAACGGGGCGTTCTTCTCGACCGGCCAGCGCTGCACGGCCTCGTCGCGGCTGATCGTGCAGGCGGGTATCCATGATGCGTTTGTGGCCGAGTTGGCGCGACAGGCGGGTGCATTGCGCGTGGGCGCCGCCTTGGACAGCGAAACGCAAATCGGCCCGGTGGCGTCGGCGGCACAGCTTGACGGCAATCTTTCCTACGTCGCGCTGGCGGCGGAAGAGGGGTGCGATGTGCAGGGCGGCGAGCGTCTGAACGGCCCGACCGAGGGCTATTTCCAGCGCCCCGCGCTGTTCGTGGGGGCGACCAACACGATGCGTGTCGCGCGCGAAGAAATCTTCGGGCCTTGCGCGGCTGTCATCAAGGTTGCCGATTTCGACGAGGCTTTGGCTGTTGCGAATGACACCGAGTTCGGCCTTTCCGCCGGGATTTGCACCGCGTCCCTGAAACATGCGCGCGAGTTCAAACGCCGCGCGCAGGCGGGTATGGTGATGGTCAACCTGCCGACTGCGGGCGTGGACTACCATGTGCCCTTCGGCGGGCGCAAAGGCTCGAGCTATGGTCCGCGCGAACAGGGCAGCTACGCCGCCGAGTTCTACACAACCGTCAAGACGGCCTACAGCTTCGCTGGCTGACCGCCACGCCAGTGCATGAATACCAGCGCCGCCCTGTATGGGCGGCGTTGCTGCTTTTTGAACGATGCGGTTTATTTTCTGGCTATTTGGTATGGGTCCGTATAATACGACTCCGTATTAATCGCGGGTGAGTCGATGAAATCCCTTGGTCTGACGCTGCATGAGGCGGCGAGCGTTATGAAGCGTGAGTTCGAACGCGAGCTGCGGCCCGACGGGCTGACGCTGATGCAATGGCGGGTTCTTGGCCTGCTGGCCGACAAGGCGCCTCTGACGCAGGTGTCGACCTGCTCCGAGTTGAACGCGAGCGCGATGACGATCAGCGATCTGGCCGAGCGGCTTGAGGCGGCGGGGATGATTACCCGCGCGCCGGACCCGCATGACAGCCGCGCCAAGGTCATGGCGCTGACACCTGCGGGCGAGGCGCAGGTTGCTTCTGTGCGCGCGGTTGCCAAAGGTGTTTATGACCGCGCTTTGGTGGGGATCCCGGCAGAAGAGGCCGAGGTCACGCTGCGCACGCTGACCCGCATAATTGAAAATCTCGATACCGCGAAATCCGCGACGAAAGGAACGGGCCGATGAGCCTTGCCGAAAACCGCAAATCCGACGATGCCAAGGTGACGAACCTGCAAGAGGTCGCCCCGACGGATGGGCGCAAATCCAAGCTGCGCAAGCGCGTGCTGATGCTGTCTTTGCCGCTGGTTCTGGCGGTCGCGGGAGGGGCAAGCTGGCTTTTGGGTGGGCGTTATGTCGAGACCGAAAACGCCTATGTGCAGCAGCCGATTGTGACCATTTCGCCCGATGTTTCGGGGCGTATTGTCGAGGTTATGGTCGCTGAAAACCAGCGCGTCGAGGCGGGAATGCCACTGTTTCGCATTGAGGCCGAGCCTTACCGTATTGCGCTCGAAGAGGCCGATGCGCAGCTTGCCGCAACCCGTTTGGGGGTGGCCCAGCTTCGCGCCGGCTATGCGGCGGCATCGGCGCAACTGGAGGCGGCAAAGAATATCTATGACGTGCAAAAACGCGAGCTGGAGCGTCAGACAGCGCTGGCCGAACGCGGGGTCGCCTCGTCGACGGTGGTCGATCAGGTGACGCTGGCGGCACGGTCCGCGGAAAACGCGGTGGCGCTTGCACAAGAGCAACTGAACGTGGCCGCCGCGGCATTGGGCGGCGATCCGAAGGCGGAAACGGATGCAATCCCTTCGGTCCGCGTGGCGAAATCCAAGCGCGATGCGGCTGCGCGCAATCTGGCCAAGGCCGAGGTTGTCGCGCCGGTGGCGGGGGTCGTTGCGCAGATCGACGGCATGAATGTGGGCGAGTTCGTCTCTCCTGCGGCGGCGGTCCTGAGCATGGTGCAGGCCGATCGCACATGGATCGAGGCGAATTTCAAGGAAACCCAGTTGGATACGCTCGAGATCGGGCAGCCGGTAGAGGTGACGCTGGACGCTTATCCGGGGCTGACGCTGCATGGCGCGGTCGAGAGCTTCGGCTCTGCCACCGGCTCTGAATTCTCGATCATCCCGGCGCAGAACGCGACGGGCAACTGGGTGAAGGTGGTGCAGCGCCTCGCCGTGCGTGTCGCCTTGACGGGCGAAAGCGAGCGCGCGCTGCGTGGCGGGATGAGCGCGCATGTTTCGGTCGATACTGGTGCTTCGCATCTGGACGCCTTCCGATGAGCCACGGGGCCGCGCTGTCGAAACCGGCGCTTGAGGTCGCGGCGCCGGGCTGGTTGACCGCGTCGATCATGCTGGCGACGGTGATGCAGGTGCTTGATACCACCATCGCCAATGTCGCCCTGCCGCATATGGCCGCAAGCCTTGGCGCGACGCAGGAAGAGATCACCTGGGTTCTGACCTCGTATATCGTAGCCTCGGCGGTTGCGACGCCGCTGACCGGCTGGGCGGCGGATCGCTTCGGGCGGCGGATGGTGTTTATCGGCGCGATTATCAGCTTTGTTCTGACCTCGGTCGCCTGCGGGCTGGCGACGGGGCTGGAGGAAATGGTCGCCTTTCGCATCCTGCAAGGGGTCGCGGGGGCGGTGCTGATCCCGCTGTCGCAAACCGTTCTGCTTGACATCAACCCGCGCGAGAAAATGGGGCAGGCGATGGCGATCTACGGCGCGGGGATCATGATCGGCCCGATCATCGGCCCCACGCTTGGCGGCTGGCTGACCGAGTCCTTCAACTGGCGCTATGTGTTTTTCATCAACCTGCCGCTTGGGGTAATCGCGCTTTTGGGGGTGATGGCTTTCTTGCCGAAAGCGGCAACGAAAAAGCGCGTCTTCGATATTTTCGGCTTTGCGATGCTGGCGCTTGGCGTCGGGGCGATGCAGATGCTTCTGGATCGCGGGCAGGCGGTGGACTGGTTCAGCTCGCTGGAGATTTGGACCTATTTCGGGCTGTCGATCAGCGGGTTCTGGATTTTCGTGATCCATTCGCTGACCGCGCGCGACCCGTTCATTGATCCGCGCATGTTCCGCGACCGGAACTTTGTCATGGGGCTGGTGTTCATCTTTATCATCGGCCTGACGCTGTTCTCGGGGCTGGCGCTGCTACCGCCGCTTTTGCAAAAGCTGATGGGTTATCCGGTGATTGAAACCGGCTTTGTGATGGCGCCGCGCGGTGTGGGTATGATGATGGCGATGATGGTGGTGGGGCGGATGATGTCGCGCCACGATCCGCGCGCGCTGGTTGGCGTGGGGCTTTTGCTGACGGCGGGGTCGCTGTGGATGATGGCGGGCTTCGATATTGTGATGGACAGCACGCCGATTATCGTGTCGGGGCTGATTCAGGGCTTTGGGCTTGGGTTTGTGTTCGTGCCGCTGTCGACGCTGACCTTCGCGACCGTCGCGCCGCAATACCGTGCGGATGCCACGAGCATGTTCAGCCTTGTGCGCAACATCGGCTCGGGCGTGGGGATTTCGATCGTGACGACGGTTCTGACGCGGATGACCAGCGTGAACCACGCAGAACTGGCCGCATCTCTGACCGCTACCGCGCCGCAGTTGCGCCTGCAAATGCCGCAGGTTCAAAGCGGAGCGCCGCTCCTGACGGAGATACTTGATAAGCTGGTGACGCAGCAGGCGGCGATGATCGGCTATATCGACAATTTCCTGCTGATGCTGGTGTTTACGCTTGCGGTATTTCCTATTCTGCCGCTGCTGCGCAAGCCGCCAAAGCATGGTGGGGCTGAAGCCGGTCACGCTGCGATCAGCGAATAACCCGAAGACAATCGCCGGATAAAGGCGTGGTGCGCGATTTTGTCGCGTACCTTTGCTGTTGTGTTTTTTGTCGAGGCTTTGTGGATGCGTAAAGGGTTGATAATTATCAAGTCATAGCCAATTATGTATTTTAAATAAATGATTAAATGCATGTATTTAAAGGTAATATTCTGAATAATGAATTTCTTACTTGCGCTATGGACTTAACAAATATCAAGGCGAGTCGGCCTGTGCAAAAGGAAGAACGGGGCAATCTTCGACTTCAAGGAGCACAACATGAAGACCGAATTCACCCCGACCCGCGCCGCATTGCTTGGCGGAGCCGCCCTTGCGCTGGCGCTTACTGCTATGCCGTCGGGCGCGCAGGATCATACCGAGGGCGCCGCGCAATCCTATTCGCCTTCGTTGACGACGCTGGCCGAGATCAACGTTGAAATTCCGGGCCGCAAGCCGGATGATCCGGTCATCACCGACGAAGAGTTCCAGCGCGCCGCGAACATCTATTTCGAACGTTGCGCGGGCTGCCACGGGGTTCTGCGCAAGGGCGCGACCGGTAAGCCGCTGACCCCCGATGTCACGCGCGACCTTGGCTATGACTATGTTCACAGCTTCATCACCTACGGCTCGCCCGCCGGTATGCCGAACTGGGGCAGCTCGGGGCAGTTGAGCGAAGAGGACGTGGACCTGATGGCGCGCTATGTGCTGATGGAGCCGCCCGCACCGCCGGAATTCGGTATGCCCGAGATGAAGAATAGCTGGAAGGTTATCGTCGCCCCCGAGGACCGCCCGACGAGCAAGCAAAACGATTGGGACATCGAAAACCTGATGTCGGTGACGCTGCGCGACTCCGGCGAGATCGCGCTGATCGACGGCGCGAGCTATGAGATCAAGACGATCATCAAGACGGGCTACGCAGTCCATATCAGCCGGATTTCGGCCTCTGGGCGGTATTTGTTCGTGATCGGCCGCGACGCGAAGGTCGTGATGATCGACCTGTGGATGGAAACCCCGGCCCCTGTTGCCGAGATCAAGATCGGCTCCGAGGCGCGCTCGATCGAGACCTCGAAATTTGAAGGCTGGGAAGACAAGCTGGCAATCGCAGGCGCCTACTGGCCGCCGCAATACGTCATCATGGACGGCGCGACGCTGGAGCCGCTGAAGATCGTCTCGACCCGTGGCAATGTCTATGACGAGCAGACCTACCACCCCGAGCCGCGTGTCGCCTCGATCCTTGCGTCGCACTACAAGCCCGAGTTCATCGTCAACGTGAAGGAAACCGGCAAGATCCTTCTGGTTGACTATACCGACCTGAAGAACCTCAAAACGACCGAGATCGAGGCCGAGCGCTTCTTGCATGACGGCGGCCTTGACAGCACGCACCGCTATTTCATGGTGGCAGCCAACGCGCGCAACAAGATTGCCGTGGTCGACACCAAGGAAGGCAAGCTGACGGCGCTCGTCGATACCGAAGGGCAGACCCCGCATCCGGGGCGCGGTGCGAACTTCATCCATCCGGTTTTCGGGCCGGTCTGGTCGACCTCGCACCTTGGCGATGACTCGGTCGCGCTCATCGGGACCGACCCCGAGCATCACCCCGATCAGGCGTGGAAGCTGGTCGACAGCTTCTACGCGCTTGGCGGCGGCTCGCTGTTCATCAAGACGCATCCGAACTCGGATCACCTTTATGTCGATGCGACGCTAAACCCCGATGAAGAGACCTCGGCGGGTGTTGCCGTGTTCAAGATCAGCGAGATGACCGCCGATGCCGACCCGGAATTCACCACCCTGCCGATCGGCGAATGGGCGGGAATTGCCGACGGCCAGCCGCGCGTCGTGCAGCCCGAGTTCAACAAGGACGGCACCGAGGTCTGGTTCTCGGTCTGGAACGCGAAGGACAAGGAAAGCGCGATCGTCGTGGTGGATGACAAGACGCTGGAGCTGAAGAAGGTGATCAAGGACCCGCGCCTGATCACGCCGACCGGCAAGTTCAACGTCTTCAACACTGGCAAGGACATCTACTGATCCGAACCCCACGGCGCCGTTCTCCCAAATGGCGCCGTGTTCGGTGGCGGGTTCCGCGTCCTGAACCCGCCACCACCCTTATTCGCGGAGATATGAAATGTCTGAGTTCGACCTTGAGACCCCTGTCGGCGATATAGTCGAGCGGCTGCCCGCTGCGGTCGGCCTGTTCAATCGCCACGGCATCAGCTTTTGTTGCGGGGGCGGGCATCCGCTCTCGGTTGCGGCGGCCAACAGCGGGCTGGACCCCGCGTGGCTGCTCGCGGCGATCCGCGAGATCGAGCAGGCAAGCGGCGCGCGGGTTTTACCCGATACGACGCCCGAGCTGATCGAGCATATCCTGTGGCGCTATCACGAAGTCCACCGCTCCGATCTGGAGTGGCTTTTGCAGATGGCGCAGAAGGTTGAGGCGGTTCACGGCAACCACGACGAGGCGCCTTTGGGTCTTACAGACGCGCTGACCGCCTTGGCCGAAGAACTGGACAGCCACATGCAAAAGGAGGAGCAGGTGCTCTTTCCGATGATGCGCGAAGGTGGGCATCCGCAGATCGGCAGCCCGATTGCGGTCATGCTGCGCGATCACGATGCGGCGCTTGACCTTCTGGCCGAGGTCCGCCGCGTTACGCGCGACTTCACCCTTCCCGTGGGGGCGTGCCGGTCGTGGACTGCGCTTTATACGGGGCTGACGAAGTTTGCCGATGACCTTGCCGAGCATATCGCCGTTGAAAATCTGGTGCTGTTTCCGCGGTTTTCGCCGGCCTGATCGCCGCCGGTTTAATGCAGAATGAAGCCCGCTTCCGACCGGAGGCGGGCTTTGGGTTGATATTTATCAATGGATGTCGCGGGGGTGGACTGGCCCTGTGTCGTGCGGCTCAGAGGGGGCTTCCGGGGTGGGGTGAACGAGGTCGGGTGCATGTTGCCTCATCGCCGCCCGACCTCGATCTCTGTTCCGCACGACCACAGGAAGCCGTGAAACAGTTATAGTCTTTGAGGCTTGCTGTTTTGCCCGAATCCGGTGGCGACAAGCCGCAAAGAACGCTCTCCCATCAGGTCCGGTGCCGAGATGCATTGATACGCCGCTGCGCGAGGGCTCCCGTTTGTGGCGTTGCATCGGTTGGCGTTTGGGGGACCAACAGTTCACCCCGAACCTTCTGATAGGCACTGTAAACAGCATCTCGCGATGAGTCGACTTGATAAATATCAAGTTGATAGGTGTGCTGGGGATATTTTTTATCACGCGCGAAAAAATTCTTGCAAATCTGCGCGCAAATGCCGTCTGGCGATGGCATTAGGTCAATTGATTTTTTTCTGTTATACGGGCAAATAATATCAAATCGAGGCCGCCATGCGTATCGACGAACTCCCCTCCATCCGGCACTTGCCGCTGTTCTGCAATATGGCGACCGAGAATTTCGAAGCGCTGATGCGCGGCGCCTATTCCCAAAGCTTCCCGGCGGGGATGCAACTGGTCGAGCAGGGTGCGCCCGCCGATTTTCTGTTCATCGTAGTCGAAGGCGCGGTCGAGATGTATGCGGGCTGGGGCAAGCGTGAAAGCACAATGGGGGTGATCCGCCCCGTTGGCTGCTTCATTCTGGCGGCCTGTATCAAGGATGCGCCCTATCTGATGTCCGCGCGCACCTTGCAGCCCTCGAAAATCGTGATGCTGCCGGCGCCCGATTTGCGCGCGGTGTTCAGGCGCGATACGGAGTTCGCGGTCTCGGTCATCAACGAACTGGCGGGCGCGTTCCGCACCGTGATCCGCCACGCAAAGGGGCTCAAGCTGCGCGATGCGCGCCAGAGGATCGCGGCCTATCTGCTGGAACAGTCGCGCTATGCCGACAACGCGAACAGCTTTGTGTTGCAGGTCGAAAAGCGGCTGATCGCGTCCTATCTTGGGATGACGCCCGAAAACCTGTCGCGCGGGCTTCGACAGTTAGAGACCGAAGGGGTGCGCGTGAAGGGCATGGAAGTGACCGTGACCGATCGGGACCGTCTGACCGAATTCGCAGCGCCGAATGTGCTCTTGGACGGGCCGGACCCGGAAGGGTCGGACGGCATTTGCCTGCCGCCGCCCACCGCGATCCACCCGGTCTGATCTCAAAGCCCCAGAAGCACCGTGTCGCCCTCAAGGCGGACGGGGAAGGTTGCGGTTTGCCCCTCGTCCGCGCCTTGCGCCCGGCCTGTCTCAAGCGAGATCACCCAGTTGTGCAGCGGGCAGGTGACGCAGCCGTCATGGACGATCCCCTGACTTAGCGGGCCATTGCGGTGGGGGCAGCGGTCCTCAAGCGCAAAAAGACGATCATCGGCCGTGCGGAAAATCGCGATGGTCATCTCGCCGTGTTTCACGCAGCGGGCGCCTTGGCGCGGAATGTCGTGGATCGACCCGACGGGGATCCAGTTTGTCGAGCGGATATTCATTCTGCGGCCTCCAGTTTGCCAAGTGTGGTGAGCGGGGCGAATTCATGGGCGAAGCGGCCTGCGACGCGCTCGGCCCAGGGGTCGATCTGGGCGAAGGACTGCGAATAGACGAAGCGCTCGTAATAGGCGCGGCGTTGCCCGGCATCGTCCATAATGACCGATTTGATGTGGTCATAGCCCACGCGATCCGCCCATTTGTAAATCCGTTCAAGGTAATAGCCCTGCTCGCGATACATCTGGGTCAGGGCGCCGATCACCTCGATCACCTCGTCCTCGGTCTTGACCGATCCAAGCTCGGTCGTGCCCTGAATGTGCAGCCCCGCCGCGCCGCCATAGACGATCTGATAGCCGCTATCGACGCAGATCACGCCGATGTCCTTGCAGGTGGCTTCGGCGCAGTTGCGCGGGCATCCGGTAACGGCCAACTTCAGCTTGGCGGGCGACCATGCACCCCAAAGAAACTGTTCCAGCCGCACGCCAAGGCCGGTGGAATCCTGCGTGCCAAAGCGACACCACTCTTTGCCGACGCAGGTTTTGACCGTGCGCAGCCCCTTGGCATAGGCCGCCCCCGAAATCATGCCCGCGTCATTCAGCTCTGACCAGACGGCGGGCAGGTCTTCTTTGCGCACACCCAGAAGGTCGATCCTCTGGCCACCCGTCACTTTGATCGTGGGGATGTCGTATTTCTCGGCCACATCCGCGATGGCGCGCAGCTCCGAGACCGAGGTCAGCCCGCCCCACATGCGCGGCACCACCGAATAGGTGCCGTCTTTCTGGATATTCGCGTGGACGCGCTCGTTGATAAAGCGCGACTGCTGGTCGTCCTCGTATTCGCCGGGCCAGTCCGCGATCAGATAGTAGTTCAGCGCGGGGCGGCATTTGGCGCAGCCCTCGGGGGTGGCCCATTCCAGCTCTTGCATGACGGCGGGGATGGATTTCAGCGCTTTGGCCTTGATCAGGCGGCGAATATCGCCGTGGCCAAGGGGGGTGCAGCCGCAGATGCCCTCTTGTGCGGGCTTGGCGAAGGCAGCGCCCAGTGTCGCCGCCATCAGATTTTCGACCAGCCCCGAGCACGACCCGCACGAGGCCGAGGCCTTGGTATGGGCGCGCACCTCGGTCAAGGAACTTAGCCCCTTGTCGGTGATTGCCTGCACGATCTGCCCCTTGCAGATACCGTTGCAGCCGCAAATCTCGGCGTCGTCGGGAAGGGCTGCGGCGGCCGCGACCGGATCGAAGGTTCCGCCGCCCTGATGCGCCTGCCCGAAGATCAACGTCTCGCGCATGGCTGAAATATCGGTGCCTGCGCGCAGCATTTCGTTATACCAGCCGCCGTCCGTCACATCGCCATAAAGAACCGCTCCGACAATCCGGTCGCCTTGCAAGATCACACGCTTGTAGGTGCCACGGCGGGCGTCGCGCAGGATAATGTCTTCGCGGCCCTCGCCCTCGCCGAAATCGCCGACAGAATACAGGTTTACGCCCGTCACCTTGAGCTTTGTCGGCGTTTCCTGATGCGCGAAACCACGGGTCTGTGCGTCCGCAAGCGTGTGTGCAGCGATCTTCGCCATGTCATACAGGGGGGCAACAAGGCCATAGACCATCCCGCCCACCTCGACGCATTCGCCGACCGACAGGATGTCGGGGTCCGAGCTGCGCATATGCGCGTCGGTGATGATGCCGCGGTTGACCTCTAGCCCCGCCTGTTTCGCCAGCTCGGTATTCGGGCGGATGCCGACCGCCATCACCACCAACGATGCATCGAGAACCGTGCCATCCTCAAGGGCGACACCTTCAACCCGATCACTGCCCAGAATGGCCTTGGTATTCGCCTTGCAGCGCACCTTGATGCCACGGCCCGTCAGCTCTTTCTCAAGCAGATAACCCGCCGCCGGATCGAGCTGGCGCTCCATCAGGTTGGGCATGAGGTGCAGGACAGTCACCTCCATCCCGCGCGACTTCAGCCCCGCCGCCGCTTCAAGCCCCAACAGCCCGCCGCCGATCACCACCGCGCGCCCGCCTTTTTCGGCGGCTGCAATCATGGCGTCAGTGTCGTCAAGGTCGCGATAGGCCAGAACCCCCGGCAGATCATGCCCCGGAACAGGGATGATGAACGGGGCAGAACCCGTTGCGATCACCAGCTTGTCGTAGGTCGCGACCGTGCCCTTGTCCGACACCACTTGCCGCGCGGCACGATCGATCGAAACGACCTTTTCCCCGCGATGAAGCGTGATCCCGTGATCGGCATACCACTGCGCATTATGGATGATGATGTCGTCATAGGTCTTCTCGCCCGAAAGAACCGGCGAGAGCATGATCCGGTCATAGTTCTCACGCGGTTCCGCGTTGAAGATGGTGACGGCGAAGCGGTCGGTCAGCTCGAACAGATGTTCAAGCATCCGGCCCGGAGCCATCCCGTTTCCGACGATTACCAGGTTTTGTTTGGGCTGAGTCATTGGTGTCATCCTGCGTTCGGCGTTGCGTTGCTTGGAACACGGGGGGGGGGACGAGTGACGATGCGCCTGGCCCCGCGTGTCCACGACACCCCGAAGGGGTCGAGAAACCGCAGCGCCGTTGCTGCAAGCCCGTCATGGGCAAAACCCGTCGCCTCATTGCGACCGGCCGGGAGGGTTTTCCCGTGACTTTACTGTTAGGTGTTGGTCGCCGTTTGACCAAGCGGGTATTACGCAAGGCGCGGGGGCGCCACCGGAAAAAGTTTGCGCCGCTTTTGGGATGGGCGCTGCACAATGGGGTTGCCCAATTTTCAGGCTGGCTGCGAACGGTTTGCACGCGGATAGTTTCGGTCCGGATATGCAAAACGCCCCGCGTGGGCGGGGCGTTCGGCGGACGCGGCGGGCGATCACAGGCTGGCTGTCAGCGCTTTTGCCATCGGCGCATCGCCCGCATGCGCCTTGGGCCATGATACGATCAGCGTGGCGCAGCCGGTGATCCGGTGCGCGGCAAGATCGTCAGGCAGGCATGCGAGTGACGTCTCGATGATCCGTTCGCCCGCTTTCGAAACCTCGACCGCCACGGTGACTGGTGCGTCACCCGGCATCCCTTGCGCGGTCAGCCCGTCGCGGATCCGCGCGCCCTGAGCCACGGCCATATAGAAGGCCAGCGTCGTGCCGGGCTGTGCGTGGCGGGTGCAATCGGGCAGGGGGGCGCCCGCGCGCGCCTGACCTGTCGTCAGGATCAGCGTGTCGGTCTCGCCCCGTTCGGTCAAAGAGCGCCCCGCGCTTGCGGCTGCCGCGCAGGCGGCGGTGATGCCGGGCACAACCTCAACCGGAATGCCGTGTGCGCTGGCCGCGGCAATTTCCTCGCCCGCGCGCCCGAAAATACCCGGATCCCCGGATTTCAGCCGCACGACGCGGCGCCCGCGCAGGGCGTGCGCGACGATCAGCGCGTTGATCCGCTCTTGCGGCCAGGCGCAGGCGCCGACGGCTTTGCCGACATAGACGCGCTCGGCGCCGGGGCGGGTGAAATCGAGCACGCCCTCGTCGACAAGACGGTCGAAGAAAACGATATCCGCCTCGGCCAGTCGTGCAACCGCCCGCAAGGTCAAAAGGTCGCGCGCGCCGGGGCCGGCACCGATCAGGCAGATGGAGGCGGGTTTCGAGCCCGGGATTTCCGCAGGGGTCGTAAGGGACGGATCGTGTCGCATCGTGGCTCCTTGGCTATTCGGCGGCTTCGCGTGCGCTGGCGCGCGCGAGCAGGGCTGCGATTTCGGGGCGGCACGAGCCGCAGTTTGTGCCTGCCTTCAATGCGGCGCCGATTGCGTCGACATCGCTTAACCCGTCGGTCTCGATAGCGGCGAGGATCGTGTTCATCCCGACGCCAAAGCACGAACAGATGATCGGTCCCGGATCGGGGCGGTTTGGCGGAGTGCGCCCTGACAGCGCCTCGGGGGCATCGGTTCCGGGCAGGCTGGAAAGATAGTCGCGCATGACGGCAACAGGCTCGCGCGAGATGAACAGCGCCGCCAGCAGGCGCCCGTCCTGTTCAAAGGCCAAACGGTGCAACCCGCGGGTTTCGTCGGATACTGATTGCAGGCTTGCATGGGGAAGCCCGAACAGATCGCGCGCCCAGCTTTCCCAATCCGCCGGATCGCTCATCCCCGCGAGTTCGGCGCGCGTGCCCGATGCCGTTTTCGCCACGGCCCAATATTCGGCCTTTGGGCGGAACCCGTCGGTGCTGATTGCGAACCCATACCAGCGGGCCGCAAAGCGCGAGATGGAAACGGTCGAGGCTTTGCTCTCGGGCTGACCCGACACAGGGTCGGTCACCGCCCGCACAAGGGTATCGATACGCGCGGTGGGCGCAGTTTCGCCCGTCCAGTGCATCGGCACAAAGATCTGGCCTTGCGCCACGGCATCGGTGATTTGCGCCCGCACGATCACCTGACCCAGCTCATTCGACAACGCGACCAGATCGCTTTGGCCAATGCCAAGCGCGGCCGCGTCTGCGGGGTGCAGTTCGGCAAAGGGCTCGGGGCGGTGCGCGGACAGGCGCGGCGAAAGCGCCGTGCGCGTCATCGTGTGCCACTGGTCGCGCAGCCGCCCTGTGTTCAGCAGGAAAGGACGTTCCGCGTCCGGCGCGTGCTTCGGCGCGCTGTTGCGAACCGCGATCAGGCGCGCCTTCTTATCCGCGTGAAAGAACTGCCCGTCAGCAAAGAAACGCCCCCCCGTTTTCGTGGCGCTGACCGGCCAGCGCTGCGGAGGCATCCCCTCGTAATCGGTGTCCGAAATTTCAGAGAGCCCCGAGATATCGAAATCGCGGCCAAAGGCACCTGCGATCCCCGAAAGCGCGGCATATTCGCGGAAAATCTGCGCGGGCGAGCGGTAATCAAAGGCGCCTGCCCATCCCATGCGGCGGCCAACCTCGGCCAGAGTATCCCAATCCGGGCGGGTGGCCCCGGGGGGCGCAAGGGCCGCGCGCTGACGCGATATCGTGCGATCGGAATTGGTGACCGTGCCGGATTTTTCGGCCCATGCCGTGGCTGGCAACAGGACATCGGCAAGGCGGGCTGTATCTGTCGCGCCCGTCACATCGCTGACGACGACGAAATCGCACCCCTCGATCGCGGTGCGCACCGCGCTTGCATCGGGCAGAGTGACGGCGGGGTTGGTATGGATGATCCAGAGCGCCTTGATCCGCTTTTGCGCCACCGCACGAAACAGATCGACCGCTTTCAGCCCCGCCTGTTCGGGCATGGCGGGGGCGCTCCAGAACTGCTTGACGGCATCGCGATGCGCGGGGTTTTCCAGATCGAGATGGCAGGCCAACATATTGGCCAGCCCCCCGACCTCGCGGCCGCCCATCGCATTGGGCTGGCCGGTCACGGAAAACGGCCCGCATCCCGGTTTGCCGATCCGTCCCGTCACAAGGTGGCAGTTCAGGATGGCGTTGACCTTATCCGTGCCCGACGAGGATTGGTTTACCCCCTGGCTGAACACGGTGACGACCTTCTTCGTCCCGATCCACAGGTCGAAAAAGGCGCCAAGCGAGGCGGGGTCAAGGCCGGTTTGCGCGGTGTCATCGGCCCGCGCCGACGCAAGTGCGGCCTCAAGCCCATCAAGATGCGGCGCGAAATCCCCGTCGATTGCACCCTGAGCGGCGATTTGTGCTAGAAGCCCGTTGAACAGGGCCACATCGCTGCCGGGCTTGAGCGCCAGATGCAGGTCGGCACCGTCGCAGCTGGCCGTCCGGCGGGGATCAATCACCACAAGCTTCATCTGCGGGCGGGCCTTGCGCGCGGCAAGCAGGCGCTGATGCAAGACCGGATGGCACCACGCGAGGTTCGAACCGACCAGAACCACCAGATCGGCCTCGTCAAGATCCTCGTAGGTGCCGGGCACCGTATCGGTGCCAAAGGCGCGCTTGTGGCCTGCCACCGTCGAGGCCATGCACAGCCTTGAATTCGTGTCGATATTGGCCGAGCCGATAAACCCTTTCATCAACTTGTTGGCGACATAGTAATCCTCGGTCAGCAGCTGCCCCGAGACGTAGAAGGCCACGCTGTCGGGCCCGTGTTCCGCGATTGTGCGCGTTAAGGTCGAAGCCACCAGATCAAGGGCGCTGTTCCAGTCGCTCGGCGCTCCGTTCACGAGGGGGGTGGTCAGGCGACCGGCGCGGCCGACGGTTTCACCCAAGGCCGAGCCTTTGGAACACAGCCGCCCCTTGTTCGCGGGGTGATCGGTGTCGCCGCGCACGGTCAACCCGCCGTGGCCATCACCGCGCAAAAGAACGCCACAGCCCACGCCACAATAAGGGCAAGTCGAGCGGATTTCGGGGAGGGAAGATCCATCCATCACGCAGCCATCCCGTGTCTGGAGGCGGCCGCATAGGCCTGCCCGAAGATCAGTGCGTCGCGCATCAACGACACATCCGCGCGTGCTTTCATCAGGTCAAAGAACCACGGGCCATCGGACGTATCGCCATACAGAACGATACCGATGATGCGGTTGTCCCGCAGCACAAGGCGGCGATAGCGGCTGCGCGCAGGATCGCGCAGGACGATGGTCTCGGTATCGCGGCCGCCATCGAAGTCCCCGGCCGAGAACAGGTCGCAGCCCGTGACTTTGAGCTTTGCGGAAATCTCGCGCGGGGTGAACGTGGCCTCCTGCCCGGCCAGTATCCGGGCGGCGACATCTGCCTGATCGAAGACGGGCGCTACAAGGCCGAAGGTCTGGCCGCGGTGCTCGGTGCATTCCCCGATGGCAAGGATCGCCGGATCAGAGGTGGTCATGCGGTCGTCAACCGTGACCCCTCGCGCAGTCGTCAGGCCCGCAGACTGGGCCAGTGCGACCGAGGGCCGGATACCGGTCGCAATAACCAGCAGATCACAGGGCAGGTCGCGTCCGTCCTCAAGGCGCAGTGCCTGCACCCGCCCGTCGCTCCCAACGATGGACTGCGATTGCGCCCCGCAATGAATGTTAATCCCGCGCGCCTCCAGTTCGGTCCGCAAAAGCGCGCTGGCTTCGGCGTCAAGTTGGCGTTCCATCAGATGCGTGTTCAGGTGGACGACGCTGACCTTGATGCCGCGTGCCGCCATGCCCGCCGCCGCCTCGAGGCCAAGCAATCCCCCGCCCAGAACCACGGCGCGTTGCCCCGCGCGCAGGTCCATCATCGTGCGTGTGTCTTCCAGATCGCGGTAAGAGATGACGCCTGCCAGCCCGATCCCCGGAAGGGGCGGCATGAACGGCATCGACCCTGTCGCCAGCACAAGCCGGTCATAGGGCAGTGCGGTCCCGTCCGACAGCGTGACAAGCTTGCCGTCGCGGTCGAGCGTGTCAACGCGCTGGCCGAACTGACAGGTTATCCCCTGCGCGCGATACCAGGCCTCGTCATGCGTGACGATGTCGGCAAATGCCTTGTCACCCGCCAGAACCGGGCTCAGCATGATCCGGTTATAGCTGCCGCGTGGCTCGGCATTGACCAGCGTGATGTCATAGCGTGCGGGCGCCGCGCTCAGCCTGTCCAGAAGGCGCCCCGCTGCCATGCCGGCCCCCACGATCACGAGTTTCTGTCGCATGGGGCTACTCCGCTGCTATCGCCTTCGAGGGGCCGGGCTTCGGCTTGGCGCCGTGTTCGTATTCTTCCAGAAAATCAAGGACTTCTTGCCGGTAGCGATAGTAGTCCGGGTGTTCGAGAAGCGCCTTGCGGGTGCGCGGGCGGGGCAGGTCGACCTCGGTGATCTTGCCGATGGTGGCGTGCGGCCCGTTGGTCATCATCACCACGCGGTCGGCCAGCAGGATCGCCTCGTCCACGTCATGGGTGACGCAGATCGCGGTCACCTTGGTGCGCGACCAGACCTCCATCAGCACTTCCTGAAGCTCCCACCTCGTCAAGCTGTCAAGCATCCCGAAGGGTTCATCCAGAAGCAGTAGTTTGGGCGAAAGCGCAAAGGCCCGCGCGATGCCGACGCGCTGGCGCATCCCGTTCGACATATCCGAGGCGGGGCGGTCCATCTGATCGGCCAGGCCGACCCGTTCGAGGTAATATTCGACCACGTCCTGACGCTCGGCGAGCGAGGCCTTGGGATAGACCTTGTCCACGCCGATGGCGACGTTTTCCTTGGCCGACAGCCACGGGAACAGGTTGGGCGACTGGAACACAACGGCGCGCTCCGGATCGGCGCCTCTGACCTCGTAGCCATCCAGCTTGATCCCGCCTTTGGACACATCGTTCAGCCCGGCGGTCATCGTCAGAACCGTCGATTTTCCGCAGCCCGAATGACCGATCAACGAGATAAATTCGCCTTTGCGGACCTTCAGGTCGAAGTTCTCGACGACCGTCAGCGGCCCTTTGGGCGTGGGGTAGATTTTATACAGCTGCGAATAGTCCAGATAGCGGTCTTCAAGGGTCGAGCGCGCGGCCTCTGACAGGGCTTTGGGCAGCGAGTGCAACGGGGTCACTTCCGGAAGCTGGCGCGTGCCCTCGACGCGCGCCTGAATGCCGGTGTCCATCAGATAGCCCGTGACTTCGGCGCGCAGCTTCTTGAAGGCGGCGTCATGGTTCATCGCGCCGCGGTCGCGCGGGCGGGGCAGGGTGACCGTAAACGCCTTGCCGATTGTGCCATCGGGATTGAGCGGGATGATCCGGTCGGCCAGCAGGATCGCCTCGTCCACGTCATTGGTGATCAGGACACAGGTCTTTTTGTCCTGCTCCCAGATCTGGAGGATTTCATCGGCCAGATTGGCACGCGTCAGCGCGTCAAGCGCCGAGAGCGGTTCGTCGAGCAGCAGCATCTCGGGGTCAAGCGCCAGCGCCCGCGCAACCGAGACCCGCTGGCGCATCCCGCCCGACAGCTCGGCCGGACGGCGGCTGGCTGCGTGCGACAGCCCGACCATCTGGATATAGTGGAGCGCCTTGGCCTCTTTCTCGGGTTTGCCAAGCGTCGGATTGGCAGCGTCAACGGCCAGCATCACATTGCCCAGAACCGTCAGCCACGGCATCAGCGAGTAGTTCTGGAACACCAACCCGCGTTCCGGCCCCGGCCCGGTAATCGGCTTGCCCTTGAAGGTCACCGAACCGGTGTCGGGGAAACTCAGGCCCGCCATCAGGTTGATCAGCGTCGATTTGCCCGTCCCCGAGAAGCCGAGGATCGCGATGAATTCCCCTTCGGCAATATCCAGATCAATCCCGCTCAGCACGTCGGTGCGGTTCAATCCCTCGCCGAAGCCTATGGAAACATTGGAAAGTGTCAGAAGTCCCATAGCGATCACCGGTTGTTCGAGAAGGTAAAGAGCGACTGCAGGGCGAACATCACGCGGTCCAGAAGGAAGCCGATAATGCCGATGGTGAAGACCGCGACCATGATCTTGGCAAGCGAGCTGGACGAACCGTTCTGAAACTCGTCCCAGACGAATTTGCCAAGCCCGGGGTTCTGCGCCAGCATCTCGGCGGCGATCAGCACCATCCAGCCCACGCCCAGAGACAGCCGAAGTCCGGTAAAGATCAGCGGCAGCGCCGAGGGCAGAACCAGCTTGGTGATCTTGGTCCAGGTGTTCATTTTCAGAACCTTCGAGACGCTGACCAGATCCTTGTCGATCGAGGCCACACCAAGTGCTGTGTTGATCAGCGTGGGCCAAAGCGAACACAGCGTCACGGTGACTGCCGAAATCAGGAAGCTTTTCGAGAAGAACCCGTCATTGGTCGCATAGATCGCAGAGATGACCATCGTCACGATCGGCAGCCAGGCCAGCGGCGAAACGGGCTTGAAGATTTGCACCAGCGGGTTGATCGCGGCATTTGCCGTGGGTGACAGCCCCCCCAGAATGCCAAGCGGCACCGCCACAAGCGTCGCGATCAGAAAGCCGAAGAACACGGTTTTGATCGAGGTCCAGATTTGCTCGTAATAGCTGGGCGCACCGGTGTAGGCGACTGACTTGACCTCGTCGGCGCGACCGGCGGCGATCAGTTTGGCGTTGCGCGCCTCGACCATGGTTTCAAAGCGCTCTTTCTTGTCGGCTTTGGCCACGGCGTCGGCGTGCAGGTTGACGACTTCGGTCCAGACCTCGGCGGGTCCCGGAACCGCACCAAGCGAGGTTTGCACCTTGGGCGCCAGTGCACCCCACAGCAGCAGGAACGCGCCAATCGCGACAAGCGGCACCCCCAGCAAGCGCCAGATGTCACGCGCCTGGGTCTTGGGGTTGTCCCCGGCCAGCGCTTTGAGCATCGGCGTTACCCATGCGATCCCAAGGATACGGAACCATTTGTCAGCGGCATTGATGCGGGTGAACAGGCGGGCGCGGCGGGCGGCACGGGCCTCTTCGCGGGCGAAATCGGGGTCAGCGACGGTCATGGTGCGATCCTTCGGGACAGGAGTTTCGGTGGCCCCTCCCCGCAGTCCGGGGAGGGGATGGGGTCTTAGCCCTGAATGTCGTTTCCGACGACGGTCTGCGCGCCCTTGAGGCCGATCGGCAGGCTGTCCAGGTAGGCGTTAGGCAGTTTGGCATCGAAGCCGATACCGTCGATCACGTCTTCGGCCGGGGTGGCGGGCTTGTAGCCGTCGCTGTCCCAGGGGAAGTCGGCTTCGTTCGCCAGCCCCTCGTCGACCAGCAGGCGCGCGGCCTCCAGATAGATCGCGGGCTTGTAGACGGATTTCGCGACCTCATCATACCAGCCATCCGCCTTCGCCGCGGGGATCTGGCCCCAGCGGCGCATCTGCGTCAGGTACCAGACCGCATCCGAATAGAACGGATAGGTGGCGTTGTGACGGAAGAAGACGTTGAAGTCGGGCACCGGGCGCTTGTCGCCCTTTTCATATTCGAAGGTGCCGGTCATCGAGTTCGCGATGACCTCGGGGTCGGCGCCGACATACTCGGGACGGGCAAGGATCTGGACAGCCTCGGCGCGGTTCGCGTTGTCGTTTTCATCAAGCCAGATTGCCGCGCGGATCAGAGCCTTGGTGATGGCAAGCGTGGTGTTGGGGTATTGCTCGGTGAATTCGGCGGTCAGGCCAAAGACCTTTTCGGGGTTGTTCTTCCACAACTCGTAGTCGGTGATGACCGGAACGCCGATCCCCTTGAAGACCGCTGCCTGGTTCCACGGCTCGCCCACGCAGTAGCCGTTGATCGTGCCGGCCTCGAGGGTCGCGGGCATCTGTGGGGGCGGGGTCACCGACAAAAGCACATCGGCGCCGATCTGGCCGGTGATGTTTTCGGGGCTGTAGAAGCCGGGGTTCAGCCCGCCTGCGGCCAGCCAGTAGCGCAGTTCGTAGTTATGGGTCGAAACGGGGAAGACCATGCCCATGTTGAACGGCTTGCCCTCGGCCTTGAAACTCTCGACGACCGGCGCAAGGGCCGAGGCCGAAATCGGGTGCTGCACCTTGCCATCCGCATCCGTGGGCAGCGCGGGCTTCATCAGCTCCCAGACCTCGTTCGAGACGGTAATGCCGTTGCCGTTCAGGTCCATCGAGAAGGGCGTGACGATATGCGCCTCGGTGCCGTAGCCGATGGTCGCAGCCAGCGGTTGACCTGCCAGCATATGCGCCCCGTCCAGCTGCCCCGAGATCACCCCGTCCAGCAGAACCTTCCAGTTGGCCTGTGCTTCGAGCGTGACGAAGAGACCCTCATCCAGAAAGTAGCCCTGTTCATAGGCCACCGCGAGCGGCGCCATGTCGGTCAGCTTGATGAAGCCGAAGGTGAGTTCGTCCTTTTCCAGCGCAAGCGGCGCGGCGAAGCCGGGGGCAGAAAGGGCCGAAGTCATCACAAGGCCAAGCAGAAGTCGTTTCATAATACGTCTGTCCCTTCTCAGTGCCCGCAGGAGGAGGAGAGGCGGGCGAAAAACCAAAAAAGCCGCTGACACGCTCCGCGGGAGGGCGGAGGGTCGAGCGGCTTTGCTCATCGTTCCCGATCTTCGGGAGAGGTATCGGCCCGTGGCGCCATTGCCTGCCGATGGGATCATCGTGCCAAAGCGGGCGGTGTGGCTCAAAGGAAAAGCGCGCCACGAAGGATGTTTGTGCCGCAATGCAGCATCGTTTTGCGCGGATGTGCGGAAATATTGGGCGTTAGTCACCGAGCGGGTCAAAAATCCGGCCATCGAAAAAGCCATTATGCGGGGTGTCGCGCATCTCTTGGCGGGCCAGCGCCGTATCCGCGCCCTCGGTTTTGGTGGAATCGGCTGGCAGTTCTGCCGTCGTTCCGCGCAGGGCCGCGCGGTAGATGTCCGAGCGGAACACCGAGCGCGCCGTCCGTTGCGAGGCGACCCGGTCCAGCCCCGTGCGCGCGGCCAGTTGCAGCCCGATCCATTCGGCCTGCGAGGCCCAGGGAAAGCCTGCGTTGTTCTGGTGGAATTCGACGAAATTCGGCGTCTGCCGCTCGTCTCCGTTCGGCGAGATCACCAAGCGTCCGGTCAGCGCACGGTCCAGAACCTCGGGCGAAAGGTTCAGATATTCGGGGCGCGCCAAGAGTTCCGCGGCAAGCG
Source organism: Pseudothioclava alba (assembly GCF_033100795.1). NCBI lineage: Bacteria > Pseudomonadati > Pseudomonadota > Alphaproteobacteria > Rhodobacterales > Paracoccaceae > Pseudothioclava > Pseudothioclava alba. The sequence continues at coordinate 162,635 of NZ_JAWLVI010000003.1, read as the reverse complement.
TGCGCGAGGCCGGATCCGCCAGCCAGCGACCGGCGCGCCAGACCGCGCGGATCAGACGCCCCAGAAGCGCGGCTTCGCTGTCCGCCCAGTCCGAACGCACGGCAAGCACCTTTTCGGGCGCAAAGCTCCAGATTGCCGAGGTCGGCAGCAGCAATTCGCCCATGCCGGTTTCTACCGCCTGCGAGCCCCACGGCTCGCCCACGCAAAAGGCGTCGATCTCGTCTGCGCGGATCGCGTCGGCCATAAGCGGCGGCGGAACCGTGCGGATGTCGATGTTTTGCGGCGCGGGCAGGCCAAGCGCCGAAAGCCAGTAGTAAACAAGGTCGGCATGCATCGAAAAGGGAAACGGCACCCCGATACGCAAGCGACCGGCCGCGCCCGAAATCAAGGCTTGTCCGGCCGCGCGCGCATCCGCAAAGCCGAAATCATGCCCGTTGTCGCGCAGCTTTTGCGCCAGCGCGCGGCTGACGCCAATCACATTGCCATTCATCGACAGCACCGACACGGCGGTCAGCGGTGTGCCGGCCCCGCCAAGCCCCAAGGCCGTCGCGACCGGCACAGGCGACAGCATGTGTGCCGCATCGACGCGCCCGAAGGTCAGCATGTCGCGCAGGCTCGACCATGAGGGCGCGCGTTTGAGGTCAAGCGCGATGCCCTCTTCGGCGGCAAAGCCCATTTCCTGTGCGACGATCAGAGGGGCTGCATCGACAAGCGGAATGAAGCCAACGGAGAGAATAGCTGATCTCATCCCAGCAACCCCGCCGCCGTCACAAGGGCCTGTGCGACATCCGCGACCCGCTTGCCCTGATCCATCGCGGCCTTGCGCAACAGCGCGTAGGCCTCGTCCTCACCGATGCCACGGGCCTTCATCAGCATGCCTTTCGCGCGATCAATCACTTTGCGTTCTTCCAGCGCGCGCTTGGTTTCGGCCAGTTCGGTGCGCATCCGCTGGAACATGCGAAAGCGGGTAATGGCCGCATCGAGGATCGGTTTGACCCGCTGCGACTTCAGCCCGTCCACGACATAGGCCGATACGCCCGCCTCGATGGCGGCAGTGGACATGGCGGCATCAGAGCGGTCGACAAACATCGCAACAGGACGTTCAAGCGGCCCCGAGGCGAGCGCGCATTCCTCAAGCATATCGCGCGAGGGATTTTCGATGTCGATCAGCACCACATCGGGATTGCGCACCTTGATCTGATGCGCGAGGCCGGTGATCTGCGAAATGACGCTGATGTCGAATTCACCCGCTTCGCGCAGGCTTGCGACAATCAGCGCGGCACGCGCGGGATCTGTTTCAACAAGGGTGATCGAAAGTGACTGGGGCATGGCGCCAACAAGCGGGGCGCGGCGCGGCGAAGTAAAGAGCGCCCTGCATGGCGACCCCGGCTGTATCGGAGTTGCCCGCTAAATGGGCGCTATGCGCGGTTCGTGAGGAATTATTGGGCTTGGAATGGTGGACCCAAATCGGACCACTGGAGAACTGCAAGGGCGACTTGCTGCCCAAGGCTGATTGCGGGAGTTGTTGGTTATAGAGCCAGACGTAGCGATGTAGCCTGGCCTTTGCGCAACCCACATACGGTTCATAGTCTATCAGCCCGTCCGCAAGCTTTTGGAACGCAGAATCCGTCAAGTTGTTGATGTAAACCACGTAGAATTGGCTGCTATGCCGATAGTCGATGCGACGCACCGGGCAAACCGCCTCACAGAAGGCTTCATACAGGGTCTCTTGTTAGCTGTTGCTTCCGATGTAGTCGCCAACCAAAATGCTGTTCTTAGTTCTTGGATCGAGCAGCGGAATGATGCGTTCAAACACTTGGTAGCCATACCAGCTATCTTCAATCTGCATCGTGTCGAAGATCAAAGCTATCTCAGGCTTTTCGCGGTCGGGCACCAACGCTGCACGCAGGTCGTCGTAGTTGATGCCCTTAGTCTTCAATGTCCGTGTAATTTGAGCACGCATCCCCTGTATCTCAAGGAGCATCCGATCCGGGGACAACCCAAAGTAGTCGCGAATAACCTCTAGCATCCCGTTGCCGCGCGCGTTCAGGGTATGGATCGGTAGAATTTCTGATGCCAATTTATCACCTCTCGCCGCACATCTTACCCTGAAAATCGCATGGGTAGTTCATGGGTAGGATTGGCTGATCGCCAATTTCTTCAATAAAATCAATGTGTGGTGGCGGAGACGAAGGGATTCGAACCCTCGAGACCCTTCCGGGCCTACTCCCTTAGCAGGGGAGCGCCTTCGACCACTCGGCCACGTCTCCAAGGCCGGGAGGTATCTGTAAAATAAGGGCTTTGCAAGACCTCCTGAAAAACTAATTTTTGTCTTTGTGCCGGAGTTCGGCACAGTGTCCCGAATGGTTGGTGTGCTGGCCGGAAGGACAAAGCGGCCTACAACGAATATTTGCTAGGCAAAGCAGGTCCAACGCCCTGTATTATTGGTTGGGAACGGAGGGGGAATACCCGCCAAAATCAGGCAGCACACCCATTAATTCTTGTTTGAGTGTATAGGTTTGAGTTTCACTCCCAAGATAAGTCTGCGCGGAAGGCCGTCTGGCTGCTGTTGGGATGGGGGTGCGGTGCCGTGTGACGGTCCCGTCCGGGTTTGACATGGCAGCTGCGGCACATCTGCTGAACGGTTTGATGGTGCGGTCATGATTGCGTTTCCGGCGGGCACGAAGGTGTGGATTGCAGGGGGCGTGACGGATGTGCGGTGGGGCATGACCACCTTGGCGCTGACCGTGCGGCAGGGTCTTGGCCGCGCCCCGCATGCAGGAGAAATCTTCTGCTTTCGGGGGCGCAAGGGCGATCTGGTGAAACTGCTCTGGCATGACGGGGTCGGACTGTCCCTGTATTTGATGCGGCTTGAAGCGGGGAAGTTCATCTGGCCCGTGAGCCGGGAGGGCGCGTCTGTTGCGATCTCTGCGGCGCAGCTCGTAACCGACATAACAGCCGAACCCGAAATCGAAACTTCTGCCGCAGCGTAGCCAGCGGTCATAACCAGAGCGGTCGTCGCGAAGAGACTATCGTCGGTGGGCGGATAGTTTTCGCTACTATCGCCAGATTTTCGCACCTGCTGGAAAGGTCGCAAAACAAGGGGTTGCGCGCCGATGCCGCGCGGGCGGGGGATGCGCGCCGCAAGCCTGATGAATAAAGGGGCGCACGACCCCGTGCCCACTTTCCAAAGGGGGTGTTTTCGTGTATGGGCCAGCGCATCTGCGACGTGACGCCTAGCCCCGGGCACATGCAAAGGATAGGGGCGGCGGCAATGGGGCCGCCACGCAAACGGAAGACCGGGAGGGCCCGGAGTGCTTCCAGATAGGATACGCTGATGTTCAACGTGACTAAAAAATCAATCCAGTGGGGCGAAGAGACGCTGACGCTGGAAACCGGCAAGGTTGCCCGTCAGGCTGACGGCACCGTGATTGCCACGCTTGGTGAAACCTCGGTCATGGCAAACGTGACCTTCGCGAAAGCCGCGAAACCGGGGCAGGATTTCTTCCCGCTGACGGTTCACTACCAAGAGAAATACTATGCCGCCGGTAAAGTTCCGGGCGGCTTCTTCAAGCGCGAGGCGCGCCCGTCGGAAAAAGAGACGCTGACCGCGCGTCTGATCGACCGCCCGTGCCGTCCGCTCTTCGTCCCGGGCTTCAAGAACGAAGTTCTGGTGATGTGCACCGTGCTCTCGCACGATCTGGTGAACGAGCCTGACATCGTGGCGATGATCGCGGCCTCGGCTGCGCTGACCATTTCGGGCGTGCCGTTCATGGGCCCGATCGGTGCGGCGCGCGTCGGCTTCTCGGATGGCGAATATGTCCTCAACCCCGAAGTTGACGACATGCAGAAGCTGCGCGAGAACCCCGAGCAGCGCCTCGATCTGGTTGTCGCTGGCACCAAAGACGCCGTGATGATGGTGGAATCCGAAGCTTACGAGCTGTCCGAAGCCGAAATGCTGGGCGCTGTGAAGTTCGGCCACGAAGCGATGCAGCCGGTGATCGACCTGATCATCGACCTCGCAGAAGCCGCTGCGAAAGAGCCTTTCGATTTCGTGGCTCCCGATTACAGCGAGCTTTACGCCAAGGTGAAAGCCGCTGGCGAGACCGAAATGCGCGCCGCTTTCGCCCTGAAAGACAAGCAGGAACGCTCGAACGCGATCTCGGCTGCTGTCGAGGCGATCAAAGGCAAGCTGTCGGAAGAAGATCTGGCTGATGCGAACCTCGGCTCGGCGATCAAGAAGCTTGAATCGAGCATCCTGCGCGGTGACATCATCAACGGCGGCGACCGTATTGATGGCCGTGACAAGGAAACCGTGCGTCCGATCGTTTCGGAAGTCGGCCTTCTGCCGCGCACCCACGGTTCGGCCCTGTTCACCCGCGGAGAGACGCAGGCGCTGGTCGTGACGACGCTCGGCACCGGCGATGATGAGCAGATCATCGACGCGCTGCATGGCAACTCGCGTTCGAACTTCCTGCTGCACTACAACTTCCCGCCCTATTCGGTTGGTGAAGTTGGCCGCGTTGGCTCGCCGGGGCGCCGTGAAATCGGCCACGGCAAACTGGCATGGCGTGCGCTTCAGGCGGTTCTGCCGGCTGCGACCGACTTCCCCTACACGATCCGCCTTGTGTCCGAGATCACGGAATCGAACGGCTCGTCCTCGATGGCGTCGGTCTGCGGTGGCTCGCTCTCGATGATGGATGCGGGCGTTCCGCTGAAAGCTCCGGTGGCTGGCGTTGCGATGGGCCTGATCCTTGAAGAAGACGGCCGTTACGCCGTTCTCACCGACATCCTTGGTGACGAAGATCACCTTGGCGACATGGACTTCAAGGTCGCGGGCACGTCGGAAGGCATCACCTCGCTGCAGATGGACATCAAGGTCGCAGGCATTACGCCCGAGATCATGGAGCAGGCTCTGGCTCAGGCCAAAGCAGGCCGGATGCACATCCTTGGTGAGATGAACAAAGCGCTGGCCGAAGGCCGCACCGAGTTCTCGGCCCACGCGCCGCGCATCGAAACGATGACCATTCCGACCGACAAGATCCGTGAAGTGATCGGCTCGGGCGGCAAGGTGATCCGCGAGATCGTCGAGGTTTCGGGTGCCAAGGTCGACATCAACGATGACGGCGTCATCAAGATCGCATCGGCCAATGCCGACTCGATCCAGAAAGCCTATGACATGATCTATTCGATCGTGGCCGAGCCGGAAGAAGGCAAGGTTTACACCGGCAAGGTCGTGAAGCTCGTCGATTTCGGCGCCTTCGTGAACTTCTTCGGCAAGCGTGACGGCCTCGTGCACGTCAGCCAGATCGCCAACAAGCGCCTGAACCACCCGAGCGATCTGCTCAAGGAAGGTCAGGAAGTGAAGGTCAAGCTTCTGGGCTTTGACGATCGCGGCAAGGTGCGCCTTGGCATGAAGATGGTCGACCAAGAGACCGGCGAAGAAATCGCGCCCGAGAAAAAAGACGAGAAAGCCGAGTAATCGGCCCATCGTTGAAATCAGAAGCCCCGGGGGAAACCTCGGGGCTTTTTTGTTGCGCCTGCCGCGCGATCGGGCATCTTGTGACCGACCATAGGAGGACCAGATGAAACGTTTTGCTGCGGCGATGTTATGTGCGGGGTTTGCTTTGCCCGCAGGGGCCGAGACGACCGAAGACCTGTTGGCCGAAATTCTGGATCGCCAGCTTGGAACCGGCGCGGTGACGGCAACCATTCATGCGGATGGCACGATCAGCGGCGATTTTCACGGTAAGGTCATGGGCGGCGCGTGGCATATCGAGGACGGTTTCTATTGCCGCAGCCTGACGCTGGATGGTGAGCCGCTCGGGCAAGAGGATTGCATCGCAATTCTGCGCGATGGTGATGGCTACCGCTTTGATGGGGAGCGGGGCACAAAGGCGGGCCACGTCTACCGCCCAGCAGAATAACGCCAGACACGAAAAAGGGCCCATGCTTCCGCCGGGCCCGCCTTCGCTATCGCAGTTCCGCCAAGCGGATTATTTACCGTATGCCGCCTGCCGCGCGATGTCTCGGATCGAAACGCGTGCGATGCCGATGTCGGACAGATCGCGGTCGCTCATCGCGTCAAGCTCGGCAAGGGTCTGACGATACACAGAATAACGCTCGCGCTTTTCTTCGATCACTGCGGCCAGATGCGCGACAGCGTCGAGCAGGTTGAAGTGTTTCGGTGCGTGCAGTCCATGTGCGAGTGCCATTTGAGCCTCTCCTTACGATCCAGCCTTGGGCCCATTCCCTTGGCTGATGGCGCTAACATGGGGCAAATGCTGCGTTTGCACAAATGCCGTTGCGATATTGCCGCGATGCAGAAATCGCATGGCTCGTTACCGGAAGGAAAACGAAAACGGCCCCGCAGATTGCGAGGCCGTTCGAGGACTGTATCAGGCGATCAGGCCGGATCTTTGACGAAGCGCAGATAGGGCAGCTTTTTATCCAGCGCGCCGTATTTCGCCTCGGCGGCTGCGTCATCAAGCGACAGCGCGGCGATCACGTCCTGGCCTGCGACCCAGTTGGCCGGGGTGGCCAGCGGCACGCCAAAGGTCTTTTGCAGGCCGTCCAGCGCGCGCAGCACCTCGGCGAAGTTGCGACCGACCGACATCGGATAGGTCATCGTCAGTTGCAGCTTCTTGTCGGGCGAGATGATAAAGACCGAGCGCACCGTCGCGGTATTCGCGGGGGTGCGGCCTTCGGGCAGATAGGCCTCGGCGGGCAGCATGTCGAAGGCTTTGGAAACGGCCAGATCGGTATCCGCGATGATCGGGAAACCTGCGGTGGTGCCGGCAAAGCTTTCGATGTCGCCCTTCCAGCCCTTGTGCTCTTCCACGCCATCGACCGAAACGCCGATGACCTTGGTGTTGCGCTTGGCCCATTCGGCCGCAAGCTGCGCCACGGCGCCGAACTCGGTCGTGCAGACGGGGGTGAAATCTTTCGGATGCGAGAACAGGATAGCCCAGCTATCGCCGATCCAGTCGTGGAAGCTGATCTCGCCCTGATCGGTCTGGGCGGTGAAATTCGGAACGATGTCGTTAATGCGCAGGCCCATAGGCTCCCTCCTGTAATGGTTCTAGATGGATATAGGGGGGCGCGGGCGTTTTCAACAGGGGGATTGCCGACGCGTCACATGCTTGTGCGGGAGCTTGCGTCTGTGGGGCGGTGGTGTCACCTTGTTGCAGGAAACGGCGCACACGGAGGCTGCAATGATCGAGAAACGCGAGTTCTATATCGACGGGGCATGGGTTGCGCCTGCAATCACGCGCGATCACAGTGTCATCGACCCTTCGACCGAAGACGCTTGCGCGGTGATCAGCCTTGGCTCCGAGGCAGACACCAATGCGGCGGTGGCAGCTGCGAAGCGCGCCTTGCCCGGCTGGAAGGCAACGCCGCCGGCTGAACGTCTGGCCTATGTCGAGAAAATTCTCGATATTTATCAGGCCCGTGCGCAGGAGATGGCCGAAGCGATGAGCCTTGAGATGGGCGCGCCGATTGATCTGGCGGCGGCCAATCAGGTGGGCGCGGGGGCGTGGCACATCGCGAATTTCATCACCGCCGCGAAAGAGATCGACTGGGTTCGCCCGCTTGGGGATGGCACCAAGGGCGCGATGATCGCGCTGGAGCCGGTGGGCGTTGTCGGACTGATTACGCCGTGGAACTGGCCGATGAATCAGGTCACGCTGAAGGTTGTTCCGGCGCTGATCGCGGGTTGCACGATGGTGCTTAAACCCTCGGAAGAGGCACCGCTATCCTCGCTGCTGTTCGCGGAAATGCTGCATGAGGCGGGCGTTCCGGCGGGTGTGTTCAACCTTGTGAATGGCGATGGTGTGGGGGTTGGCTCGCAGCTATCGGCGCACCCTGATGTCGAGATGATCTCGTTTACCGGCTCGACCCGCGCGGGCAAGGCGATCTCGAAGGCGGCAGCGGAGACGCTCAAGCGCGTCTGTCTTGAACTGGGCGGCAAGGGCGCGAACCTTGTGTTTGCCGATGCGGATGACAAGGCGGTCGCGCGCGGTGTGCGGCATTGCTTCCAGAACTCGGGGCAAAGCTGTAACGCACCGACGCGGATGCTGGTCGAGCGCAGCTATTACGAGACCGCGCTGCAAATCGCACAGGTCGAAGCCGAGAAAACCCGCGTGGGCAACCCGCGCGAGCATGGCAAGCATATCGGGCCGGTCATTAACAAGGCGCAATACGATAAAATTCAGGGGCTTATCGAGGCCGGCATCAGTGAGGGTGCGCGACTTCTGGCGGGCGGTCCGGGGCGGCCCGAGGGGCTGAACCGCGGCTATTATGTGCGCCCGACGGTCTTTGCCGATTGCACGCCCGATATGACGGTGATCCGCGAAGAGATTTTCGGGCCTGTGCTGTCGATCATGCCCTTTGACACCGAAGAAGAGGCGATCGCGCTGGCCAATGATACGCCCTATGGCTTGACGAATTACGTCCAGTCGCAGGACGGTGCGCGGCGCAATCGTCTGGCTCGCGCATTGCGTTCAGGCATGGTCGAGATGAACGGCGAAAGCCGCGGAGCTGGCGCGCCTTTCGGCGGCGTTGGCGCCTCGGGCCGCGCGCGTGAAGGCGGTCACTGGGGGATCGAGGAGTTCTGCGACGTCAAGTCGATCTCTGGCTGGGCCGAGTAAGCGGGCAGGGGGCCGAAGCCCCCGTCCGAATTACTGCAAATCCGCGAATGCGCGCTGGAGGCGGGAGACCGCCTCTTCGACCCGCGCCCGCGGTGTCGCAAGGTTGAAGCGCAGGAAGCTTTCGCCGCCAAGCCCGAAGGTCGGCCCGTGGTTCGCGGCGATCTGCGCTTCTTTCTCGACCCGTGCGGTGAATTCCTCGCGCGACATGCCGGTGCCCGAGAAATCGACCCACGCCAGATAGGTGGCCTCCAGCGGCATGGATTTCAGCCCCGGAATTGCGGCGATACCTGCGTCGAAAACCTTGCGGTTGCCATCCAGATAGGCGACCAGCGCATCGACCCATTCGGCACCCTCGGGGCTATAGGCGGCGGTCGCCATCGCAAGCCCGAACGAGTTTGGCGAAATTCCTAGCGCCATCATCCGCGTGGCAAAACGCGCACGCAGCCCCTCGTCCGCGATGATCACATTGCCCGAATGGGTGCCTGCAATGTTGAAGGTCTTGGTCGTTGCGGACATCATGATGACCGGCTGATCGGGAACGGCGACGGGGAAGGGCAGGTGCTTTTGCCCCGGCATCACCAGATCGTGGTGGATCTCATCCGAGACGAGCACCAGCCCGTGCCGCTGACAGAACGCGGCGACGCCCTCAAGCTCGGCCTTGGTCCAGACGCGCCCGCCCGGATTATGCGGAGAGCACAGGATCAGCATCTTGGCCGATCCGTCCATCTGCTGATCCCAAGCGTCGAAATCCATCTCGTAGCGGCCATCCACCAGCGCCAGCGGACATTCGACAACCTTACGCTCTGCCGCACGGATCACACGGGCAAAGGCATGGTAAACGGGCGTCATAAGCACAACGCCGTCGCCCGCCTTGGTGAAAGTATCCACGCAAAGCGCCGTGCCATTGACCAGCCCGTGCGTGGTGAAAATCCACTCGGGTGCAACCTGCCAGTTGTGGCGCGCCTTCATCCACCAGCTGATCGCGGCGCGGTAGTCCTCTTCGCCGCCCCAATAGCCATAGACCCCATGCGCGGCCATGCCTTCGACCGCGTTTTGCACGGCGGCAGGCGGGCGGAAATCCATATCGGCCACCCACATCGAGATACCGTCTTGCGGCGAAACGCCGTAGATCGGCTCCATCTGGTCCCATTTTGCGGAATGGGTGCCGACGCGGTCGATCTGCTCGTCGAAATTCGGAAAATGGCCCATGGGTCGTCCTTTATTCTGCTTTTTCCGCATCCAAACAGCATCGGGCCGGTTTGGCAAAGCCCCAATTGTCCTTGTGACAATCGCTCGGGCATTGCGCGAGGGCAGCCGATCGCCTACATGGGCAAAATGACCCTACGACCGATCCTTATCCATCCCGATCCGCGGCTGAAAAAGCTGTGCGAGCCGGTATCCGAAGTAACCGATGACATCCGCAAGCTGGCGGATGACATGCTTGCGACCATGTATGACGCGCCCGGTGTCGGGCTGGCGGCGCCGCAGGTCGGCGTTCTCAAGCGCCTGTTCGTGATGGATTGCGTCAAGGAAAAGGATGCTGCCCCCGATCCTATGGTGCTTATCAACCCCGAGGTTTCGTGGATTTCCGAAGAGACCAATGTCTACGAAGAAGGCTGCCTGTCGATCCCCGAGCAATTCGCCGAAGTCACCCGCCCGAAAGAGGTGCGGATGAAGTGGCTGGGCCTTGATGGACAACTGCATGAAGAGCAGTTCGACGGTCTTTGGGCCACCTGCGCGCAGCACGAGAACGATCACCTGAACGGCAAGCTGTTCATTGATTATCTTGGCCCGATGAAGCGCAAGATGATTACCCGCAAGATGGAAAAGCTCAAACGCGAGCGTGCGCGCGATAAGGAGGCGTAAGCCTGATGTCGGTCCGCCCTTTCATTCCCTTTGATGACCGTCGCCTGCACACGCCCGCCGATCCTGTGGCGCAGATCACCGAGACCGTGCGGATGATCTGGGATGATATGATCGAGACGATGGAGGCAATGCCGGGTGTCGGCTTGGCCGCGCCGCAAATCGGGATCACGATGCGCCTTGCCGTGGTGGATGCATCGGACAAACGCGGGCAGGCGGTGCGGATGGCAAACCCCGAGGTGTTGCACGCCTCGGTGCAGATGCGCAAACATGACGAGGCTTCGCCGAACCTGCCCGGTGTCTGGGCCTCGATCGAGCGGCCACGCGCTGTGACTGTGCGGTTTTTGAACGAGGCGGGAGAGGTGGAAGAGCGCGATTTTGTCGGGCTTTGGGCGACCTCGGTGCAGCACCAGATCGACCATCTGAACGGCAAGACCTATCTCGATCATCTGTCGCCCCTACGGCGCAAGATGCTGGTGCAGAAGTCGAAAAAGCTGCGAGGCCGCTGATGCGTGTGATCTTTATGGGGACGCCGGATTTCTCGGTTCCGGTGCTGGACGCGCTGGCCCGCGAGCACGAGGTGGTCGCCGTTTATTCGCAGCCGCCGCGTCCGGCAGGTCGTGGTAAAAAGGACCGCCCGACGCCGGTTCATGCCCGCGCGCTGGAACTGGGTCTGGAGGTCCGCACTCCGCTGAACTTCAAGGATGCAGACGAGCGCGCGGCATTGGCTGCGCTGAACGCCGATGTTGCCGTGGTCGTGGCCTATGGGCTGATCCTGCCGCAAGCGGTTCTGGATGCGCCTGCGAAGGGGTGCCTGAATATCCACGCGTCCTTGCTGCCGCGCTGGCGTGGGGCCGCGCCGATCCACCGCGCGATCATGGCGGGGGATGCGGAAACCGGCATTTGCATCATGCAGATGGATGCGGGGCTTGATACCGGCGCGGTTCTGCTGCGCGAGGCGACGCTGATTGGCGCGACCGAGACCACCGGAGAGCTGCACGACCGCCTGTCCGAAATGGGCGCGCGACTGATTGTTGATGCGCTGGCGTCACTGGACACGCTGACGTCCGTTCCGCAGCCGGATGAGGGCGTGACCTACGCGCATAAGATCGACAAGGCCGAGGCGCGGATCGACTGGACCAAACCCGCGCCCGAGCTGATCCGGCAGATCAACGGGCTGTCGCCCTTTCCGGGTGCGTGGTGCATGGCGGGGCAAGAGCGGATCAAGCTGTTGCGCGCAGAGCCTGCGGACGGCTCCGGCACGGCTGGCGCCCCGCTGGATGGGTTCACCATCGCTTGCGGTTCGGGCGCGCTGCGCGTGGTCTTGGCGCAACGCGAAGGCAAGCGCCCGATGCCCGCAGACGAGGTTCTGAAGGGGCTGACCCTACCCGAATTGCTGGGCTGACGGGCGCTCACGCGCGGGGCAGATACCCCATCGGCGCATCCGGCGCGCGCACGAAATCAAGCGGCGGCTTTTCTGTGACCGAGGTCTCGCGCTTGGCGCGGCAGATCAGCTCTCCATTCTCGATTTCCGAGGCGACGATCAGCAGGTTCGACAGATGGCGTGAGCCTTCATAAAGCGCGACATTGCCACGCAGGTGTGTGACCTCGGCCGCGTCCAGCACGACACCGCCCGCAATTTTGCGCAACACCGGCCAGCTGTCTTCTCCCGAAACAACCCGCAGGCGCGAACGCCGTTTGGCAGCCTTGGCCTGCGCCTCGCGCATTGCCTGAACAAGCTCTTTAGGCAGAAACTCCATTGGTCCCTCCGCTCTGCCAGTCTCCCCGTGGTTAATCCTGCGTCGGGAATTGTAAAAATCAAGCTAAGGCTCTGTGAAAAATTATGACTTTCGATAGGGTTGCGCGAAAGACACGGGCACCAAGCGAAGAGTTGTCCTGCCGACGCCCGCGCGATACCCTGCGCCGTGTAACAAGTAACAGGAGCCTTCGATGCACCGCTTTCCCCTTTTCCCGTTGGTTTTTATCGCCTCTCTGGCGAGTGCAGGGGGTGCCTTGGCTCAAACTTGCGGGGGCAGTTTCAACGCTTTTGTCGAGGGTCTTAAGCGCGAGGCGATGGCCGAGGGGCTGTCCGACAAGCAGGCGAAAGCGTTTTTCGCAGGCGTGAAGCAGGATCAGCGCGTGCTTAAGGCGGATCGCGCGCAGGGCGTGTTCCAGAAACCTTTTGCCGAATTCGCAGGCCGGGTCATCAGCCAGAATCGCCTGCAAACCGGCGCGGCGAAGATGAAGGCCTATCGCAAGACGCTGGATGCGGTAGAGCAGAAATTTGGTGTCTCGCGCGGGGTGATCGTGGCCTTCTGGGGGCTGGAAACCGATTTCGGTGCGTTTCAGGGGGACTTCAACACCCGCGATGCGCTGGTGACGCTGGCGCATGATTGCCGTCGGCCAGATCTCTTCCGGCCTCAGGTTCTGGCAGCGGCCAAGCTATACCAACGCGGCGATTTCGACCCCGCGCGCAATCAGGGCGCTTGGGCGGGCGAGATCGGGCAGGTGCAAATGCTGCCCGAGGATATTTTGCGCAACGGCACCGATGGGGATGGTGACGGGCATGTCGATTTGCGCGGCTCGTCGGCGGATGCGCTGATGTCGGGCGCCAGGATGCTGCGCGGGTTGGGGTGGAAAGCCGGACAACCGTGGATGCAGGAAGTCGTTGTGCCTGCCAATCTGGATTGGTCGAAAACGGGTCTGGAAACCGAGTTGGCCACAAACCAATGGGCGCAGATGGGCGTCAAGGCGCGCTCGGGGGCGCTGGCCGGTGGACTGAAAGGATCGGTGCTTTTGCCGATGGGCCGCAAGGGGCCGGCCTTTATGGTCTATCCGAATTTCCGTGTGCTGTTCGAATGGAACAAGAGCTTCGTCTATGTCACCTCGGCGGGTTATTTCGCGACCCGTCTTGAGGGCGCGCCGAAGTTCGATCTGGGCCAACCCGATCCTGCGATGAGCGGAAACGAGATGAAAGCGCTGCAACAGAAATTGACTGCGCGCGGGCATGATGTGGGCAAGATCGACGGTATTCTGGGCGAGAAAACCCGCGCCGCCGTGCAGGCCGAACAACAGCGCCTTGGCCTGCCTGCGGACGCATGGCCGACGCGGGCGCTGTTGAACGGGCTGTAATCAGCTTTCGCGGAAGGCGCGGTTGAAATAATCGGCGACGGGCTTCAGCAGATAGGCCAGCGGGCTGCGCTCCTGCGTCTGGATAAAGACTTCGGCGGGCATACCGGGCACAAGGACAAGGCCGTCAAGTTTGGCCTCCTCGCCGGGGTTCAACGCGATTTCTGCAAGAAAATAGGACACTTGCGTCGCCTCGTCAGTCAGTGCGTCCGCTGAGATCCGGCTGACCTGCCCGAAGAACTCGGGGCTGGTGCGCGAGGAAAACGCCGAGAACCGTAGTGTGACCGGCTGGCCGATGGTGATCTCGTCGATGTTGATCGGCGAGATGCGGGCCGAAATGACCAGCGGGCGATCCTGTGGCACCAGATAGAGGATCGGCTCGGCGGGGCGGATGACCGAGCGCGGGGTTGTCACGCTCATCGCGTAAACGACGCCGGAAACGGGGGCGCGAATATCCAGCCGCTCGATCTGGCCTCGCAGCGCGCGCCGCCGCTCGGCCAGTTCTAATTCACGGGTGCTGGTGTCGCGTAGTTCGGTCTCGGCATCTTCACGCAGCTTGGCGGTCATGCGCAGCGCTTCGATTTCGTTTTCGGCCAGCTTGCCTTGCGACTGCGCGCGCGCGGCGATCAGTTCACCGACGCGTCCCGACAGCGCCGCCTCTTCGCGCTCAAGAGACAGCACGCGGCTGGCCTGTGCAAGCCCGCGTTCCAGCAGTTTGCGCTGGTCCGTCAGTTCCTGCTGGATCAGTTCAAGCTGGCGCGAGAGCGCGGCAAGCTGCGCGTCGATCCCTTCGATCTGTTTTTCGACCTGTGCGCCGCGCTCTGCCAACTGATCGAGCGCTTTTTGCAACGAGGTGCGGCGCACATCGAACAGGTCGCTTTGCCCTGCCATCATGCGCGCGACCTCGGCGGAGGATTGCGCGGCATTGACAAGCTCGTCGGGGAAGCGGATCGCGGGGTCTTCGTTCCGCTCGGCCTCAAGCCGTCCGCGGCGGGCGAGCAATTCGAAAAACTGCCCGTCCACAATCGCGAGTTCAGAGCGCAGCATCTCGCCATCAAGGCGCAACAGCATGTCGCCCGCGTGAACGCGATCCCCGTCTTTTGCGGCGATCTCAGCCACGATGCCACCGTCAAGGTGCTGGACGATCTGGCGGTTCTGTTCGACTTCGACACGGCCCGACGCGACCACTGCGCCCGAGATCGAGGTCGCCACCGACCATAGGCCGAACCCGCCCAACAGAATCGCAACCGCCAGAAATCCAAGGATCAGAGGGCCACGCGCCGAGGGCTCTGCGCCGCTCGAAGCGTTCGGAGGTGTGGAGGGTTTCAGGGGGCTCATGCTACACCTCCGGGCTGGATCGTTCCGGTCTGGCCGCGTGTGATGTCTTGCGCATTCGTGACCATGGATTTCAGGATCTGGTCGCGCGGTCCAACGCCCCTGCATAGCCCGTTATCCAGAACCATCAGCGTCTCGCATTCGGCGATTGCTGCGGGGCGGTGCGCCATAATCAGCACCGAGCCGCCCGCCGCTTTCATCTCGCGGATCGCAGCGTTCAGCGCAACCGAGCCGTCATTGTCGAGGTTGGCGTTCGGCTCGTCCAGCACCAGCAAAACGGGGTTGCCGTAGAAGGCGCGCGCAAGGCCGATCCGCTGGATCTGCCCGCCCGAAAGCCGCCCGCCCGTCTGGCTGACGCGGGTGTCGTAGCCCTCTGGCAAATCAAGGATCATCTGGTGCGCGGCGGCACGTTGTGCGGCTTTGACAACCTGCTCGGGGTCCGGCGTGGGCGAAAGTCGCGCGATATTTTCCGCGATGGTGCCATCGAACAGGGTGACGCGCTGCGGCAGATAACCGATCAACCGGCCGCGCACATCGGGATCGTATTGGTCCAGCGTCGCGCCATCGAGGCGAATCCACCCGTTCGACACGGGCCAGACGCCACAGATCGCCCGTGCGAGGGTCGATTTGCCCGATCCCGAAGGGCCGATCACCCCCATCGCCGTTCCCGGCGGCAGCTTGAAGCTGACCCCGCGCAGGGTGGCCGCGCGATGGCCGGGGGGCACTACGGCCAACTGGTTCGCCTCTAGGTTGGCGGCAGGGCGCGGCAGGGGCGTGCGGGGTGGCTCGGGCGGGGTCGCGCCCAGCAGAAGTTCCAGATGATGCCAGCCATCACGCGCGCGCGCGAATAGCGCCCACCCGCCGATCATTTGTTCGACCGGCGCCAGCGCCCGTCCCATCAGGATCGAACCTGCGATCATCGCGCCCGCGGTCAATTCTCCGCGCAGCACCAGAAGCGCGCCCATCGCCAGCATCGCGGATTGCAAAAACAGCCGGAATGCCTTGGTCGAAACCGAAAAGCCAGAGCTGAGATCGCTGGCGGAAAGCACCGCTGTCATCGCCATTTCACGCGCGCGGAGCCAGCGCTTGAAACTGGCCTCGCGCATCCCGAGGGATTGGATCAACTCGGCCTCGTCGCGCAATTGGTCTGCAAGACGGTCGGCCGCCATTTGCGCAACCGTCGCTTGCTGTAAAGGCGCCTGCGTCAGCCTTTGATTCAGGATTGTCACGAACAGCAACAGAACGCCGCCGCCAAGCGCCAAAAGCCCGAGCCATGTGTGGAAGATGAAGATCGCGGCAAGGAAAAGCGGCGTGAACGGTGCGTCGAATATCGCCAGCAAGATCGGAGAGGCAACGAACCTCTGCACCGCTTCGAGATCGCGCATTCCAGTGGCTGCCAGCGCGTCGCCCGGGTTGGCGGAGTTCCGGCGCAGAACCGACGTGAATACCCGCGCCTCCAGCCGCGCCTGTATCCACGCCGAAACGCGGCTCATCACCCGCGACCGCGCGCTGTCCAGAATGCCCATCATCAGGAATAGGAAAATGACCAGAATGAACAGGGCGCTCAGCGTTTCGACCGATCGGGCCGAGATCACACGGTCATAGACCTGCAACATGAACAAGGGGCCGGTGAGCATCAGCAGGTTCACGAACGCCGAAAACAGCGCGGCCGAGAACACCAGTGCGCGCACGGTCTTGCGGGCCGAATGTAACTCGGCGGCACCTTTGCGTTGTTCGGCTGTGCGCATCTGTTGGCTCCTGCACTCCATGGCGGCGGTCCATCGCCTGCCGGAAACTGGTAAATATGGGTTCTGAAACTTCGGTATCAGCTAGTCTTTACTGGGGCGACCTTGTTCTTCGGGGCGGGAAAGAATATTTCTTGGGGCAGAGGTTTGTGATCGGAATTTAAACGGTTGTCGCCACTATAGGCAACTGCAGGTAACCGGAGGGTTTATGGGTTCGCGCGCTGAAAAGGGAGTTTCCGGTCGGGTGCTGACGCTGACGACGGGTGCGGTGTGCGCGGCATTTCTGACCGGTTGCGCGGCCGAGCGCCCGCCTGTGGGGCAGGTCTGGGATCCCTACGAACAATCCAACCGCGAAACCCACGAGATGAACAAGGCGCTGGTTGCGACTTTCGCGAAAGATGCCAAAGGGGGCGAGCCGGGGCCGCTGGGCAAGGCGGTGTCGAATGTCGGGCATAACCTTGGCCTGCCGCGTATGGTGCTGAACTCGGTGTTGCAGGGGCGCCCCGAACCTGCCGTGAAGAACACGCTGCGGTTCGCGGTGAACTCGACCATCGGGGTGGCGGGTATCTTCGATCCGGCGGGGCACTGGTTCAACCTGACCGAAGAGGAAACGGATTTCGGCGAGACGCTCCATGTCTGGGGCGTGCGCGAAGGCGCCTATATGGAGCTGCCTGTGATCGGCCCCTCGACGGAACGCGATACGCTCGGGCGAATCGTCGATATGGCGATTGATCCCGTCGGCCATCTGCTGCGCGGGAACGAGCGCGCGGCCTCGGTCGCGTTGCGCTTTGGCGCGAAGATCGTGGATAGCCAGCGCTATGCGGCGACCGCGAATTCGATCCTGTTCGACAGCGCTGACAGTTACACCCAAAGCCGGCTTTTGTATCTGCAGAACCGGCGCCACCAACTTTCAGGTCAGGAGGACCTCGATGCCGAAAGCTTCGATCCCTATGAAGACCCCTACCTTGACCCCTATGCGCAATAGAGGGCTGGACCGGCGCGCGGCGCTCGGGCTGGGGCTGGCCGCTGTGCTGATGCCCCGCGCGGCGCTGGCATTGAATGATACGCAGGCCAAAAGCCTGATTGCCCGCGCGGTCGAGGATGTGAACAAGGCCATCTCCTCGGGCAAGACCGGAACAGCGCTATACGCCGATTTCGAGCGGATTTTCGTGAAATACGGGGATGTGCCGATTATCGCGCGGTCTGCGCTTGGTGCGCCCGCGCGCGCGGCCTCGGCGGCGCAGATGGCGGCTTTCACCAAGGCGTTTCAGGGCTATCTGTCGCGCAAATACGGCAAGCGCTTCCGCGAGTTTATCGGCGCCAAGTTCGAGGTGGCGGGCGCTCGTCCCGTCAAGACCTTCTATGAGGTCAAGACCACCGCTATTTTCAAGGGCGAGGCGCCGTTCGAGGTGCTGTGGCATGTCTCGGATAAATCCGGGCAAGACCGGTTCTTCAATCTGGTCATCGAAGGTGTGAACATGCTCACGCTGGAGCGTTCAGAAGTCGGCGCGATGCTGGACAAGCGGCGCGGCGATCTGGACGCGATGATCAAGGATCTGAAAAAAGCGGGCTGATCCGGCGTGGCGGGCGGGCCGCCATGGCCCCGCCGGTTCAGTTGCCCCCCGTAATCGCGCGCAGCACCTCCAGCAGGATGGATTCAGCGACATCGGGGGATTTCTCGACAGGGCGGCGCGCGTCCATCGGTTGCGACCAGTCATCCTTGCGATTGCCCGGTCCAAGCGTCACGCCCTCTTGCGCCCAAGGTTGTGCGGCATAGCGCCATTCCGACGGGTCAGCCATCGGCAGGGGAGAGGCGGGCAGCCCTTCTTCGACGCGGACCATCGTTTCGCGCCAGATGTCGGCGGGCAATCCGCCCCCCGTCACGCCCGAAAGCGGGCGGTTGTCATCGTAGCCCATCCAGATGCCCGTCACATAATCGGCGGTAAACCCGATGAACCACGCATCGCGCGACGCCTGCGTCGTGCCGGTTTTGCCCGCGGCCTCGCGGTCGGGCAGGTTTGCGCGCCGTCCCGAGCCGTTCTGCACCACCGAGCGCATCATATAGATCAACTCCCGCGCGGCCTTCTCCGAGATCACCCGCTCGCCGATTCCCTGTGTCTCGGTGAACAGCGGCGCGCTATCTCCCTTCAGGCGCAGCGCGCTTAGCCCGTGGGGTTTCACCGCCGAACCGCCATTGAGGATGCCCGCATAGGCGCCGGTCATCTCCAGCAGCGTGGACTCGGACACGCCAAGCGCCACCGCCGGCCCATCCGCCAGATCAGAGGCAAAGCCGAAATCGCGCGCCACCTGACGCACTGCGTCGCGTCCGACAGCCTCGGAGACGCGCACGGTCGCGGTGTTGACCGAATGGGTCAGCGCATCCGTCAGGGTGATCGGCCCGCGATATTCGCGGGTGTAGTTCTTGGGGGACCAGTTGCCCGAACCGGGCACGTTGATCGTGAGCGGCGCATCCTCGACGATGTCATCGGGCGTGTGGCCCATATCAAGCGCGGCGGCGTAAACGAAGGGCTTGAAGGTCGATCCGGTCTGCCGTTTGGCCATCGTCGCGTGGTTGAACGCGCCCGTCACCTGCGTCGCGCGCCCGCCGACCATCGCGCGCACCGCACCATCCGCCGACATCACAACGATTGCGGCCTCGGCCTCGGAACCTTCTTTCACCTTGGTCTCGAAGATGTATTTCATTGCATCCTCGGCGGCTGTCTGGATGCGCTGGTCAAGGGTCGTGTCGATAATCACGTCTTCGGTCGTCTGCGTCGTCAGGAAATCGGGGGCCGCATCCATGATCCAGTCGGCAAAATAGCCGCCCGCGCGCTTTTGTGCAGCTTCCGACAGGGTGGCAGGGTTAGCCACCGCCTCGCGCCATTCGGCGTCGGTCAGAAATTCCTGATCGTGCATCAGCGCGAGCACGGTCTCGGCGCGATCCTGCGAGCGTTTGAGGTTGTTCGTCGGCGCATAGCGCGTGGGCGCTTTCAGAAGTCCCGCCAGCATTGCGGCCTGCTGCGGGTTCAGATTGGCGGAGGAAATACCGAAATAGCGTTGGGCCGCAGCCTCGAACCCGCGCGCACCTGCCCCCAGATAGGCGCGGTTCAGATAGATCGTCAGGATCTCGTCCTTGGTGTATTTGACCTCCATCGCAAGCGCGAAAGGGATCTCCTTGATCTTGCGCTTCAGCCCACCCGAACGGCAGTCGTTTTCATAGGCGGCCTCGGTCTTCCAGATTGCCGGATCGTATTTGACACCGAGGCACAGCAGTTTCGCGACCTGCTGCGTGATCGTCGAGCCGCCGTTGCCCGAGAACGGCCCGCGCCCTTCTGACAGGTTGATCCGCACCGCCGAGGCGATGCCGCGCGGGGAGACGCCGAAGTGACCGTAGAAACGTTTGTCCTCGGTGGCGACGACCGCATTTTTCAGATGGGGTGAGACATTGGTTGCCGTTGTTTGGCCGCCAAAGGTTTCCCCGCGCCAGGCGAAGACTTTGCCTTCGCGATCCAGCATCGTGACCGAACCGCGATGGCGTCCGTCCAGAAGGGCCGAAACCTCGGGCAGTTGCGAGTAGAAATAGAATGTCGCGAGCCCGACGATGCCTGCGACCACAAGTCCGACCCGCCAGCCGATGCCCCAGAACAGGCGTAGCACGAACCCCAGAAGCCCATAGACAAGCGTGCCGATCAGGCCGCGTTTGCGCGGCGCTTTGCGTTTTGGGGGTTTCGCGGGTTTCGCCTTCGGTTTGTCCGTGCTCGCTTTTGCGGGCGAATAGCGTTTTTCCGCCACCAGTGGCCTGCGAGGCCGACCTGATCCTGCCATATCTTTGGTCCGGTGCCTGTGTTCTTGTTTGCGCCAATCTACACGCTGCGATTGCGGATGTGGAGCGGGGAACCGCGCCGATTCTCTTTTGTGATTGATTAAAAGTTAGGCGAGTTGCCTGATTTGTGCATTTTTTGGGCAAAAATACCGCCTCCGGTCCCTTGGCCACCCATAGCTTTCCTTGTTCGCTGCGACCGGTGCGGGCCTTCTGTCCCTTGTGAGGCCGGCCCTGCAGCCAGCCAAATCTGATCAAGGAAGGGATAGCAGGTGAAACTGATTATTGCTGCAATCAAGCCGTTCAAGCTCGAGGAGGTGCGCGAGGCGCTCACCGCAATCGGCGTTCGCGGCATGATGGTGACGGAGATCAAGGGCTTTGGCGCACAGTCGGGCCATACCGAAATTTACCGCGGCGCGGAATACGCCGTGAACTTCGTGCCGAAGGTCAAGCTCGAGATTGTCGTCTCGGATGGCCTCGCCGACGAGGTCGTCGATACGATCCTCAAGACCGCCAAAACCGATAAGATCGGTGACGGCAAAATCTTTGTTCTCGACGTCAATCAGGCCGTCCGTGTGCGCACGGGCGAGGCCAATGACGACGCTTTGTGAGATAGCGACAGGACTAGGCTGATATGAAAAACCTCTTCAAAATCTCGGGTCTTGCCTCGGCTCTGGCCGTTGCTGCCCTTCCCGCGCTTGCGCAAGACGCCGAAGCGCCCGCAATGGTTCCGACCGATGTGGTCTGGATCCTCAATACGGTTCTGTTCCTGATCGGTGGCTTCCTCGTCTTCTGGATGGCGGCAGGGTTTGCCATGCTCGAAGCGGGTCTCGTGCGCTCGAAAAACGTGACGATGCAGTTGCTTAAGAACGTGATCCTCTTCGCGATTGCTTGCACGATGTATTACCTGATCGGCTATAACCTGATGTATCCGCTGGGGAACTGGTCGGTTGGTGCCGATGAGACCGGCGGTTATCTGGGCGCCTTCGCTGTGGCGGTGCTGGAAGCGGTTGGTGTTGGTGCCGATGCGGTGGATGATTATTCCTATGCCTCGACCGGATCGGATTTCTTCTTCCAGGTGATGTTCTGCGCGACCACGGCGTCGATCGTTTCGGGCACGCTGGCTGAACGCATCAAGCTCTGGCCCTTCCTGATCTTCACGACGATCCTGACTTCGATCATCTATCCGATCGTGGGTTCGTGGAAATGGGGCGGCGGCTTCCTTGATACGCAGTTCGGCTTTCTTGACTTCGCTGGCTCGACGGTCGTGCACTCGACCGGTGGCTGGGCAGCGCTTGCCGGTGTGCTGGTGCTGGGGCCGCGTCTGGGCAAATACAAGGATGGCCGCGTGCATCCGATGCCGGGTTCGAACCTGACGCTGGCGACGCTTGGGACGTTCATCCTGTGGCTTGGCTGGTTCGGCTTTAACGGCGCGTCGCAGCTTGCGATGGGGTCCATCGGCGATGTGGCGGATATTTCGCGCATCTTCGTGAACACCAATGCCGCCGCTGCCGGTGGGGCTATTGCTGCCCTCCTGATGACGCAGTTCCTGTATAAGAAGCCTGATCTGACGATGGTTCTGAACGGTGCGCTGGCGGGCCTTGTGTCGATCACGGCAGAGCCGCTGACCCCGACCATTGGCGCTGCAACCCTGATCGGTGCTATTGGCGGCGTGATCGTGGTCTTTGCGGTGCCCTTCCTCGACAAGATCAAGATCGATGACGTTGTCGGCGCGATCCCGGTCCACCTGATCTGCGGTATCTGGGGCACGCTGGCTGTTCCGCTGACCAACTCGGACGCGAGCTTCGGCGGGCAGCTTATCTCGGTTGTGATCGTGGGCGCGTTTACCTTCGTGGTCTCGCTGATCGTCTGGGTGATCCTGAAGGCGGTGATGGGCATCCGTGCGCCGGAAGAAGACGAGATGATGGGCCTTGATAAGGCGGAACTTGGCATGGAAGCCTACCCGGAGTTCAAGGTCTGATCCTTCACTTCCCTCCCTGCAAACGAGAGGCCCGGACGAATGTCCGGGCCTTTTTTGATTGATCCAAATGAAAACGGCGGCCCAAGGGCCGCCGTTTGCTGCATGTCTCCGCGAGCGTCTTAGACGCCCGCGTCGATGATGGCTTTGGCCAGAAGCGGCACGGTCTGCTCGTTCAGGCCCGCGATGTTCATCCGCGAGTCGCCGACCATGTAGATCGCGTCTTTCTCCCGCATCGTGGCGACCTGCTCGGGCGTGGCTCCGATGCGCGAGAACATGCCGCGGTGCTCTGCGACGAAGTCGAAGCGGTCCGAGTTGGAGAGCTTGCGCAGCTCGTCGGAAAGCTGCTGGCGCAGGTCCAGCATACCGCCCCGCACGGCTTCGAGTTCCGCTTCCCATTCGGCGCGCAGCGTCGGATCGGTCAGAACCTTGGTCACAAGTTGCTGCCCGTGGAAGGGCGGGAAGGAATAGGACTGGCGGTTCAGGAAGGCGAGCGTGCCTTGCGTCACGGGTTGCGTGGCTGCATCGCCCAGAACCATCAGGCAACCGGTGCGCTCGCGGTAGATGCCGAAGTTCTTGGAGCACGAGGCAGCGATCAGAACTTCGGGCAGGCGCGAGGCGATCAGGCGGGTGCCTGCGGCGTCTTCCTCAAGCCCGTCACCAAAGCCCTGATAGGCAAGGTCGATCATCGGGATCGCGCCTTTGGCCTCGATCAGGTCGGCTACGGCGCCCCACTGATCAAGCGTCAGGTTCGCGCCGGTCGGGTTGTGGCAGCAGCCGTGCAGCAGCACGATGTCGCCCGATTTGACGCCCTGAAGGTCGCCCATCATCGCATCGAAATCGACCGAGCGGGTAGCGTTGTCGAAGTAGTGATAAAGCTTGTAGCCCTGACCCATGAAATTCAGGATCGACAGGTGGTTCGGCCAGGTCGGGTCGGAAACCCAGACGGTCGTGTCGGGGTTGGCCATACGGGCCAGTTCGAACCCCATGCGGCACGCGCCGGTGCCACCCACGGTCGACAGGCACGACAGGCGATCCGCCGGATAGCCCTTGCCCAGAACCATTTCGGCCATTGCGGCGTGGAACTCGGGCTGACCGGCGAGGCCGGCGTAGGTCTTGGTAACCTCGGTGTCGCACATCTGCTGCTCGGCAGTGTGGATCGCGCGCATGATCGGGGTCTTGCCTTCCGCGTCTTTGTAGACGCCGACACCCAGATCGACTTTGTTCTCGCGCGGATCGGCGCGGAATTCGCCCATGAGCGCAAGGATTTTATCCGGCGCCTGCGGCTTGAGGTTATTGAGCATCATGCTTCTCCGGTTGCGATGCGTAGATCGTTATACATGCCCCATTCGGCCCATGCGCCGTCATAGAGCGACCAGTTCAGGTGGCCGACACGTTCCAGCGCCAGCGCGATCATCGCCGCCGAAACCCCCGAGCCGCACGAGCAGATCGCGGGCTTTGCAAGATCGACCTTGGCTGCGGCAAAGAGGGCGCGCAGATCATCAGGGGATTTCATCGTGGCGTCCGCGTTCAGAAGCGAATCCCACGGGATGCTTTTCGCGCCGGGGATATGGCCCTTGCGCAGGCCGGGGCGGGGCTCGTCGTCCTGCCCGATGAAGCGGCCATACGGGCGGGCGTCGAGGATCTCGTGATCGCCCAGCTTCGAGGCATGGGCGACCTGCGTCACGTCTTTGACCAGATGCGCCTGACGCTGCACGGTCATATGGCGGTCGCGCGGCATCGGCGGCAGGTCTTCGGTCTCGCGGCCTTCGGCGATCCATTTGGGCAGGCCGCCATCCAGAACGGCGATGTCCATTTTGCCCATCAGGCGGAAGTTCCACCAAACGCGCGGAGCCGAGAAAATCCCGGCCTGATCGTAGACAACGACCTGATGGCCGTCACCCACGCCCATCGCGCGCATCCGTGAGACGAATTTCTCGATCGGCGCGGCCATATGCGGCAGCTCCGAGCGGTTGTCTGAAATCTCGTCGATGTCGAAGAAACGCGCGCCGGGGATATGCGCCTCGGCATAGCCGGCCTTTGCATCGCGGTTCATGGCGGGCAGGAACCACGAGGCGTCCAGCACGCGCAGGTCGGGGTCTTTCAGATGGGCTTCGAGCCACTCGGTAGAAACGAGCGTTTTCGGATCGTCCATGGGATTCCGCACCTCCTGTTTGTCATTTTGTCCTTAGACTCAAGGCGGCAATCGGTGCAAGGGGAGACGGGATATAAGGGGCGAAAAACCCCGCAGATCAGTAGTTCTGCTTGAGAAGGCGCTGCTTTTGGCGGTCCCAGTCGCGCTTGGCCTCGGTCGCGCGCTTGTCGGCCAGCTTTTTACCCTTGGCCAGACCAAGCAGCAGCTTCACGCGGCCCTTGTCGTTGAAATACATCTTCAGCGGCACAATGGTCATGCCATCGCGACCTACCGCGTTCCAAAGGCGCGACAGCTCTTTTTTCGAGACCAGAAGCTTGCGCTTGCGGCGTTCTTCATGGCCGAAATGCGCGGCTTGCAGGTAGGGCGCGATATAGCCGTTGATCAGCCACAGCTCGCCATCCTCGACCGAGGCGTAGCTTTCCGCGATATTCGCCTGACCGATACGCAGGCTTTTCACCTCGGAGCCCATAAGCATGACCCCCGCTTCGAGCGTGTCCTCGATAGCGTAGTGATAGCGTGCCTGCCGGTTCTCGGCGATCAGCTTGGAGTTGGGATCGGACTTCTTTGCCATGGTCGCACCGAGATAGGGCAGGGCAGGGGGGCTGTCCAGAGGGGCGTGAAGCCGCTTGACCGGAATCTCGCAAGGAATTAGGCGCTGACGGATGGAATCGCAGCAAATGTTCATCCAGATCGGGATCGGCTCGGCGATGATGGTCTTGACCGTCGTCATCGCAGGGATGGCCGCTTGGGTGATGGAGGCGCTGTTTGCCCGCTCGCATGGCTGGCTGATGGCAGAGCCGCACCGCCCGAAGCTGATGGTCGTGACGCTGATCACCGCGCTTGCCGCGCTGGCGCTGGTCACGCTTGGCGTCTGGCTATGGGCGTTCTGCTTTCGCGCGCTCGGGATTTTTATCACGATGGAGTCGGCGGTCTATTTCTCGCTCGTTTCCTATACCACGCTTGGTTATGGCGACATCCTGCTGACCCATGAGTGGCGCATTCTGGGTGGCATGGCGGCGGCCAACGGGCTGCTGAACATCGGCCTGCTGACCGCGCTTCTGGTCGAGGCGCTGCGCCATGTCCGGCTAAGCCAGCTAGAGGTGCGCCGCGCCCGCCGGATTGCCGAAGAACAGGCCGAACGCGAGCGCATCGCAAGCGCGCGCAGTGACGCGCAGGGCTAGTCCAGCCCAAGCGCCTCTTTGATGATGCCGCCAAGCAGGTCTTCGACCATGTCCATCTCGCCTTCGGGGTAATCGCGGAAACCCACCGTGATCTGGCCGGGTTCCTCGGGGCGCTCGAAAACGAAGACGTTGTAGGGGCAGAATTGCACGTTCGCCGGGTCGATCTCCATCACCGCGCGCGACACTTTCGACGAGCAGAAGGAAAACACATCGGCGGCGGTAAAGATCGTTCGTGTCGCACCCACATCGCCCTTGGTCCGCTCGAGCATTTCGCCCGTGTGGCTGGTGTGGTCGATGACCAGCCCCGCGTCAAGAATTGCACTTTCAACCGAGAAGGTGACGTTGTCGAAATCGTCCTCGACGGTCCAGAAATGCCCGTCTCCGGCATTGGCAAACGTGGCCGACAGACACAAAAGGGCAAAAGCGCCCGAAAAAATTGTATTCATCCATATATCTCCCTGCCGGCTCCCATCCGGCCAGACGCACAATGGCGCAGATATATTCAAAAGTTAAGATGTAACATTCGAGGGCGCTAATCGTATTGTGAAGAGAAAGCCCGAGGAGATGCCCTACCTTTGGGCCGTGAGTAGAGGGAGATCGAGATGAAGCGCTCAGGAATTCGCAATCTGTTATGGTCGCAGGTCACGCCCAAGGAGATGTTTCTGAACCGGCGCAGCGTGATCGCGGGGGCCGCGGCATTGGGGGCAGGGTTTGCGGGCGCGCCCGCGCTGGCAAAGATCGCCGCGAAACAGTCGGCGTTTTCAACATCGGCCAAGCCGAACAGCCTTGAGGATATTACCAACTACAACAACTTCTATGAATTCGGCTGGGATAAATCCGACCCGCGCAAGCACGCGGGCAAGCTGTCGGTCGATCCGTGGTCGATCGAGATCGGCGGGATGGTCGATCGTCCCGGCTCCTATCCGCTGGATGATATTCTCAAGCCCGTGACCCTTGAGGAGCGTATCTACCGTTTCCGCTGCGTCGAAGCCTGGGCGATGGTGATCCCGTGGATCGGGTTCGAACTGCGCGCGCTTCTGGACCGTGTGGGCGTGCAGCCATCTGCGAAATATGTAGCGTTCGAGACGCTCTATCGCCCCGAGGAAATGCCGGGGCAGCGTGCGGGCGGCATCGACTGGCCTTACCGCGAAGGGCTGCGGCTGGATGAGGCGATGAACCCGCTGACCATTCTGGCGACGGGGCTGTATGGCGAGGAAATGCCCAAGCAGAACGGCGCGCCGATCCGGCTGGTTGTGCCTTGGAAATACGGCTTCAAGTCGATCAAGAGCATCGTGAAAATCACCCTGACCGATAAAGAACCGGCGACGACGTGGAAATCGTTGCAGCCGCGCGAATACGGGTTTTACGCCAATGTGAATCCCGAGGTGGATCACCCGCGCTGGTCGCAGGCGACCGAGCGCAAAATCGGCGCGGGGCTGTTTGCGCCGCGTGAACCGACGCTGAAATTCAATGGCTATGAGGAGCAGGTCGCCGCGCTATATTCGGGCATGGATCTGGCAAAGAACTACTGATGCAGCTTGTGGCGCCTTTGAACGGAACATTGCGTCGGCTTCCGGTCGGCGCGGTTTATCTTGCGGGACTTTTGCCGCTGGCGTGGATCGTCTGGCTGGTGATCGGCGGCGACATCGGAGTGGACCCCGTGAAGGAGATCGAGCACCGCTTGGGCAAGGACGCGCTTTGGTTTCTGGTTGGTGGTCTGGCCATTACGCCCGCGCGCCGGATATGGGGGCTAAACCTGATCCGCTATCGTCGTGCGATCGGGCTATTGGCTTTTTTCTATCTGGTGCTGCATCTGATGGCCTGGGTTGTTCTGGATATGACCTTGCTTTGGCAGCAGGCAGCTAACGACCTGATAAAACGGCCGTATCTTCTGCTGGGGATCTCTGCGTTCCTAATGCTTCTGCCCTTGGCGCTGACTTCGAATAACTGGTCCGTGCGTCGGCTGGGGCGCAACTGGCGCCGCGTTCACTGGCTGGTCTATCCGGCAGTGTTCCTTGGCGTGGTGCACTATCTTCTGCAAATGAAAGTAGTGTCCGCCGAAGGCTGGACCTGGCTTGCTGTGATCGTCGTTTTACTGGCGCTGCGTATCCCGAAAAAGCGATAGGCAGCGTTGCAACGTTACATTTTATTGAAGGGGAAAGCAGTGGCAGCCCGTAGGGGAATCGAACCCCTCTTTCCAGGTTGAAAACCTGGCGTCCTAACCGATAGACGAACGGGCCGTGCTTGGCGCGTCGCTGAAGTGGCAGCCCGTAGGGGAATCGAACCCCTCTTTCCAGGTTGAAAACCTGGCGTCCTAACCGATAGACGAACGGGCCATCGCAGCGGCGTGGGCGGTTCATACGGTAGGCGCAATGGCCGCGCAAGAGGTTTTTTCGGTTTTTAAGCAGCGATTTTCGCGGGGGGTGACTAACCGGCGCGCGCGGCATCCTCCAGCCGGAGCTGCACGTTCGAACGCCCGCCCCAAGTGTTGATTTCAAGCCGCCCCGCAAGGTGAAAACGCCCCGCGCCCGGCGTCAGGAGGATCTCTCCCAACAGACCGTCAAAGGCACCAAAGGCGACCGCGTCGATCTGCGCGCCCATCCCGTCGCCAAAGCGGAAGCGCAGATGGGATTCGCCAATCCGCCGCGCACCACGAATCTCGACATCGGCAAAGGCAAAGCGCGGCGCGGGGGCACCTTGGCCGAAGGGGCCGGCCTGCTCGATCTCTTCGATCAGGCGAATCGTTGCGGCGCCTGGCATCAAAAGCCCGTCCAGCCGCAGGTCACGAGGGCCACCCACGCCTGCGCCTTGCTTTGCCAGCAGCTCGGACAGCCGTTCCATCGCGGCCTCAAGTTTTCCCTCTTCGACGGTCAGGCCCGCCGCCATCTTGTGCCCGCCCCCTTTCTGGAACAGCCCCTCGGCGGCGACGCGCTGCACGGCTGCGCCAAGGTCTACGCCGGGAACCGAACGGGCCGAGCCTTTGCCGATCCCGTCTTCAAGCCCGATCACAACGGCGGGGCGGTTGGTGGCTTCTTTCAGACGCGCGGCGACGATGCCGACGACGCCCGGATGCCAGCCCGCGCCCGCGGCCCAGACCAGCGGCGCGTCAAGTCCGCGCTCTTCGGCCTGCGCAAGGGCTGCGTCGCGCACACGGTTTTCGATGTCGCGGCGCTCGGTGTTCAGCATGTCCAGCCGCTCGGCCAAAGCGGTGGCTTCGTGCGGGTCGGTCGTGGCCAAAAGCCGCGCGCCCAGATCGGCCGCCCCGATCCGGCCACCCGCGTTCACGCGCGGTCCCAGAAGAAAGCCCAGATGGTAGGTATTGGGCGTCTGGTCCATTCGCGCGACATCGGCCAGCGCCACAAGGCCCGGACGTTCACGCCGCGCCATGACCTTAAGCCCCTGACGGACAAGCGCGCGATTCACGCCCGTTAGAGGTGCGACATCGGCGACCGTTGCCAGCGCCACCAGATCCAGAAGCCCCATCAGATCCGGGCCTTTGACGCCCTCGTCGCGCAACTGGCGGTTCGCCTCGACCAGCATCAGAAAGACGACGCCTGCCGCGCAAAGATGCCCCAGATCGCCGCTTTCGTCCTGCCGGTTCGGGTTCACGCAGGCCAGCGCGGGGGGCAGGGTTTCGCCGCCCAGGTGGTGGTCCAGAATGACGACATCGGCCCCCTTGGCTGCCGCCACCGGCCCGTGGCTAAGGGTTCCGCAATCGACGCAGACGATCAGCTTGTGATCCTTGGCCAAGGCCTCCATCGCGGGTTCGTTGGGGCCATAGCCTTCGTCGATACGGTCGGGGATATAGAGCGTCGCCTCGCGGCCCATCGCGCGCAGCCAGCTTATCAGCAGGGCCGCTGACGATCCGCCATCCACGTCGTAATCAGCGAAAATCGCGATCGGTTCACGGGTTTTCACGGCGGCCAGAAAACGCCGCGCCGCAAGCTCCATGTCTTTCAGAGAGCGCGGATCGGGCAGCAGGTCACGCAGCGTCGGCTCCAGAAAACCCGCCGCCTCTTCGGGCGATACGCCCCGCGCGACAAGGATACGCGCCAGCGCCTCGGGCAGGGCGGTTGCCTGCACCATGGCTTCGGCCAGACGGTCAGCCTCGGGTGAGGGGCCGACCCAGCGGCGCCCGTTCAGCGAGGCTTCTACTCCAAGATAGGCTTGTGAATTGCTCATGCCCCCTCATGCCAAAAAACAAACGGCCCCGCCAGAGGCAGGGCCGTTCTATGGGTATTTTGAGCCGCGATCAGCGCTTGATCGGGTTGCGATAGGTCATGCGACGCAGAGACCCGGTTTTCGAGCGCATGAGTAGCGTTTCGGTCTCGATGAAGTTCGGCTCGCGCTTCACGCCGCGCAGGATCGACCCATTGGTCACGCCGGTCGCCGCGAAAATCACGTCCGAGCGCACCATTTCGTCGCGCGAATAGATACGGTCGTAATCGGTGATGCCAGCTTTGGCCGCGCGGCCACGCTCGTCATCATTGCGGAACACGAGCTTGCCCCACATCTGGCCGCCCATGCATTTAAGCGCCGAAGCCGCCAGCACGCCCTCGGGGGCGCCGCCTTGACCCATATACATGTCGATGCCGGTGATTTCCGGCTCGGCGCAGTGGATCACGCCTGCGACGTCGCCATCGGTAATCAGGCGGATCGCGGCGCCGGTTTCACGCACTTCGCGGATCATGTCTTCGTGGCGCGGGCGCTCAAGAATGCAAACGGTGATGTCGGTCGGTTTCACACCTTGTGCGGCCGCCAGAGCCAGCACGCGCTCGGTCGGAGACATCTCAAGCGAGACAACATCCGTCGGATAACCCGGCCCGATGGCCAGCTTTTCCATATAGGTATCGGGCGCGTGCAAAAGCGTGCCGCGCGGTGCCATTGCGATAACGGTCAGGGCGTTGGGCATGTCCTTGGCGGTCAGCGTCGTGCCTTCGAGCGGATCAAGCGCGATGTCGACTGCCGGACCTTCTCCGGTGCCGACCTCTTCGCCGATATAGAGCATCGGAGCTTCGTCGCGCTCACCCTCGCCGATGACGACAACGCCTTTGATGTCGAGCAGGTTCAGCTGGTCGCGCATGGCGTTGACCGCCGCCTGGTCGGCAGCCTTTTCATCGCCGCGGCCGATCAGCGTGGCCGACGCATGGGCGGCAGCTTCGGAGACGCGCGCCAAGCCGAGGCTGAGCATACGGTCGGAAAAATCAGTCTGAGGAGTCATCGAACATTCCTGTTTGCGTTACGCTTTCGGGCCTGCGCCACAAAAGCCCCATCTCGCCCGAAAGGGCAAGTCTGGGAACGCTAACAGGCCGCTTTTATTGCGGAGTGGATCAGAGTTCCTCGATCCGGATCGCGATGGCATCGCCTTCGACCACACCGGTCGGAAGGAAATTGCCCACCGCAAGGTCGATCGCGTCGCGCGTGGTTTTATGCGTGACAATCAGAACCGGCGCGGCGGTGTCGGCGTGGCCATACTGGCGCATCCGGCTGATCGAGATGCCTGCCTCGCCCAGAACAGCAGCCACCTTGGCCAGCGCGCCCGGTTTGTCCATCAGGTTGAGGCGCAGGTAATAGGCCGCAGGCGCTGCCGAAACGGCGGGTTGGGCCTCTTCCAATGTGGTTGCGGGCTGCCCGAAGGTTGCCAGACGCAGCCCGCGCGCAATATCCAGCACGTCGCCCATCACCGCGCTGGCTGTCGGGCCTTCGCCCGCGCCCGCACCGCGCAGCACGATCTGGCCGACCGAGTCGCCTTCGAGCACGACCATATTCGTTCCGCCGGTCAATTGCCCCAGCGGCGAGGAAGCCGGCACAAGGCAAGGCGTCATGCGCTGCTCAAGGCCGCGGCCCGTCATCTGCGCGACACCCAGCAGCTTGATCTTGTAGCCCATATCCGAGGCGCGACGGATGTCGTCGATCGAGATCCGGCCGATACCTTCAAGCTGGACATGGTCGAATGCGACCTTGGTGCCAAAGGCGATCGAGGCCAGAATCGCCAGCTTGTGACCGGCGTCGATACCCCCGACATCAAGGTTCGGGTCGGCTTCGAGATAGCCAAGCTGGTTGGCCTCTTCGAAGACGACATCATAGGGCAGACCCGCATCTTCCATCCGTGTGAGGATATAATTGCAGGTGCCGTTCATCACGCCCATCACGCGGCGCAGGCGGTTGCCCGCCAGACCTTCGGTCAGAGTTTTGATAACCGGAATGCCGCCAGCCACGGCGGCTTCGAAGCGGATCACGCGCCCCTCGGTCTCGGCCAGCTCGGCCAAAGCCTGCCCGTGATGGGCCAAAAGCGCCTTGTTCGCCGTGACCACATCCTTGCCCGCCTTCAGCGCGGCAAGCATCGCATCCTTGGCTGCGCCTTCATGCCCGCCCATCAGTTCGACGAACACGTCAACATCGTCGCGCGTCGCAAGGGCGACCGGATCCGTCTCCCACGCATATTCCGACAGATCCGCGTCGCGGTTCTTGCTGCGGTCGCGCGCGGAAACGGCGGTAATCACCACAGGGCGACCCGTGCGGGCCTCAAGCATCTCAGCGTGGCGCTGCACGATCTTGACGACCCCGATCCCCACGGTTCCAAGACCGGCGATGCCAAGGCGAAGCGCTTTGCCGGATGCGGTCTGGGCGGACATGGGAACCTCATTCATTCTGTTTGCCTCGCCCTGTTACAGCCTTCGCACGAGGCTTGCAACGCGCGGGTGGCGCTGCCCGATGCTATTGGGTGCCGTCGTCCAGTGCGCGCAGATCATTGGCGCGGGAATTCAGCGCTGCCGCGCGGGCAAGCACTGCAGCGCTTGGGTCGTCAGGCAGGGGCGCGGCCTCCAGCAGCGAGGCCTTTGGGACCAGCCGCGGATAGTCCGCCTCCGGGCCTGTGGCGCAGGCGGCGAGCAGAAACAACACGGACAAAACAGAAAGGTAGCGCATCGGACCTCACCTTCAGACAGCGGCACAGTATGCGCAAGCGGGCCGCGTTTCCAGAGGTGCTTTGGCGTTTGCTATTGAACGACCGTTCAGTTAGCGTCGCGTCATGGCACGCAAGACCGGATCACATTCTGAAATCACAGGCCCGCGCATCCGCACCGAGGCGCAGCGGTTGTTCGCGCGCCACGGTTTTGCGGCTGTATCCATGCGCCAGATTGCGGCGGCGGTGGGGGTGCAGGCAGGGGCACTGTATCTTTATACGCCCGACAAAGAGGCGTTGCTGTTCGACCTTCTGAAAACCCATATGGACGGGTTGCTGGAGGCTTGGGCAGCAGAGCCGGTGGGCGCCGGCGCGCTGGCGCGGCTGGAAAGCTTTGTGCGCTTTCACATCCGTTATAACCTTGAGCGCGCGGATGCGGTGTTTCTAAGCTATATGGAACTGCGCAACCTTGGCCCCGAGAATTTCGCGGTCATCGAGGGGCTGCGCAAGTCCTACGAGACCAAGCTTGAGGCCATCCTGAAGCAGGGGCAGGCGGACGGCGCCTTCGATCTGCCCGATACCAAGCTGGCAACAATGGCGATTATCGCGATGCTGACCGGCGTCAATACATGGTTCCGTGAAGGCGGGCGCCTGTCGCGCGAGACCGTCGAGGGGATCTATTGGGATATGGTGCGCAAATCGGTGCGCGCCTGAGGCAAACGGGGGCATTGTGCCCCCGCTGTCTAGTGCTGCGGCTTGATGAAAGTGCCGTTGCGCAATTCGCGGAAGGCTTGCTCCAGCTCGGATCGGGTATTCATTACAATCGGGCCATGCCATGCGACGGGTTCTTCAATGGGTGCACCCGAGATCAACAAAAAGCGGACCCCGCGCTCGCCCGCCTGAACCACAATCTCGTCGCCTGTGCCAAAACGCACCAGCGTGCGATTGCCGGATAGATCGCGGATGTTGACCTCTTGCCCCATGACCTCTTTTTCCAGCAGAACCCCCTGAGGAGCTGCGGCATCGGCAAAATAGGCAGACCCCTCGAACACATAGGCAAAGGCGCGCCGGTAGGTGTCGATCTTGATGCGCTTTTTCACGCCCGCAGGGATCGAGATGTCCAGATATTGCGGGTCGGCGGCGATACCGTCGATCGGCCCGCGCTGGCCCCAGAACTCGCCCACGATCACGCGCGCACGGGTGCCGTCATCGTCGATCACCTCGGGAATATCGCCCGATTTGATGTCCTGATAGCGCGGCGCGGTCATCTTCAGATCCGACGGCAGGTTCGCCCAAAGCTGGAAGCCGTGCATCTGGCCGGTTGCGTTTCCACTGGGCATTTCCTGATGCATGATGCCCGAACCGGCGGTCATCCATTGCACATCGCCCGCACCAAGAGTGCCCTGATTACCAAGGCTGTCGCCGTGTTCGACGCTGCCTGCCAGAACATAGGTGATCGTCTCGATGCCGCGATGGGGGTGCCACGGAAAACCCGCCATGTAATCGGCGGGATGGTCGCCGCGAAAATCGTCGAACATCAGGAACGGGTCGCACTCGGACGGGTCGGTGAACCCGAAGGCGCGATGCAGCTTTACGCCTGCGCCTTCAAGCGTCGGGCGGGCCTGGCGGGTGTCGAGAACAGGACGAATGGACATATGTGGTCTCCCCTAGTCTTGAGCCAAACATAGGGGGAACGGGGCGCAAAGCAATTGCGCCCTTGGGCAGAGCGCCTGTGTGAAAATGCGCGAACCGGCCGGAGTGTATTACTTCGAGGTGTTCCAGATGTGACGCTCGTCGCGGGGAGGGGTTACGACGAAATTCGAGAACCGCACCGAAGAGGACAGCCCGATCCGTGTGCTCTCTCCGCCCATGATCAAAACCTTGTCGCCAATGCCGATCACCGGGTTGTAGTGCGACGAGGTCTCGACGATGGAGGCAGTTTCGCCCGCAGACATGATCGGGATGCGGAAGCTTTCATCCTTGATGGTGGTATCTGTGTGCGTATCGACGGTGGGGTCGGTCGAATAGCTGTTGATCAGGGAGACTTTCTTGTTCACGCCGTCGCAGGGATCCCAGTCATCATTATCGGCGCGGCACTCGATGAGCGAGACGCGCATCCAGCTGCGCTCGCTGATGCGTGCCTCGGCTACATAATCATATACTTTCTTCATGCCGCCGACGAAACGAGGACCGATCTCTTCTTGCTGACGGGAGAGAAGGTCGGCAACCGTGTAGGCGGCCTTCGATGCCTTGGCGCGCATCCGGAACGCATCGTAAAACTCGAAGGCAATCGCATACCAGCCAAGAAGCAATAGCACACCCATCACCCCCTCGATCGGGATCGAGCCGCTTTCGTTCTTTCTGAACCGATTGAAAATGTTATACATTGTTCTGGTTCCTGCTCGTTTGTTGGTCGGCGAAAGCCCGTGTCCTCACGGTCTAGATGCGTGGTTCGTTGACGAAACTGGTGATGGTGACGAGTGCGTATTCGCCTTCTGTGCCTTGCACCAATGCGCGGGCGAGAGGGTTCACCATCATCATCGGGTCAACCAACAGGCAGGCGCGCATGATCATAAGCTGGTCGGAGGCTCCGCCCTCGATGTCGGGGTCGGGCTGAGTGACATCGCTACGGTCGACACATGTCGCGCTGGTGCCCGACCGTGACGAACTCCACGTTGTTTTGTCGACTTCGAACACTTCGACCCGCAGATCGTCCATACAGTTACCCAAAAAGGCGATGTTCTGGCAGATGGAGCGTTTGAGTGTTGTGTGATCCGGCAGATCTGACATCCCCAGTTGCATGACCCGTGCCGACAGGGCGACACCGCGCTCCATCAGGGTCTGTTTGAAGGCCAGCACGCAAAGCTCGACCGAGGCCGCCATGATCATGATGAACAGTGGCAGGAACAGAACCGCCGGAATCGTGACCGCGCCATCTTCAGCGCGGCGAAAGCGCGCCAGAAGGCTGCGTCGTTGCCGACGTTCGGGCTTGTGTCTGGTGGCGAGGTTACTGGTCATGGCGCAGGGCTCGTTTTTCGGGTCAGTTGGTCAGGCGCAATGCCGTGATCGAGGTGGCGATCCCCGCGAAGGCATTGTTCAGATCTGACGAATTGACGTTATAGGCATAGGCTGAGCTTGTCGCGCAGTCGTTCAGAACCGAGGCGCCCGAGATCCCGTCGAGCATGGCGACAGTGTAGATCACGATGCGGTGGTTCGAGTCCTTGGCGACTTTGCACAGGCTGCGAAGGTTGTCGTCCTTTTCGTCGTATTCCCCTTGAAGTGCCATGCTGTCATAGACGGCTTTCCGACGGGCCGCGTCATTGGGCAGATCATAGTAGATCGTCTTGAACGGGTATTGCAGGAACGCCTCGATCGAGTATTGCAGCGTATAGCGCTTATTGTCCCACAAGACCTTCCAGTCGATCGAGTAGAGCTTCTTGTAGCCCGTGACGGACTTGATGTCGCTCTCGGAATACCAGCTGTTCCTATAGAAGGAATACCAGGGTTTGCTACGCGAAGGCGCATAATAATAGAGCTGTTTCCATTCCTCGTAGACGTTTCCGTAGTAGGTGCCGTAGGGGCGGATGGAGGTGGAGCTGATCGTCGAGTAAAGGCCCGACGCGCCCTGACGGTATTCCTCTTTCAAAGAGTAGGATGTCGTATTGGCGCCGTCCGTCATCAGCACGAGCACTTTCAGCGCGGTCTCGTCGACCGTTACGCCGTTTGTGTCGAAAGCCAGCGGTCGATTGACCATAGACCCCGCGACTTTGCCCTTCTGGACTAGTTCCGCCGTCGCGGGCTGGAAGGCCGGGTCAAGAAGCGCCAGCCCCCACCGTGCACCTATGTCGATCGAGGTATTCCCGTCGGCAATGTAGGACAGGGTGTCGATCTTGCTTTGCAGATTTGACCGGCTTGTCGAAAAGGCCATGATGGAAGCGGCATTGTTCTGGACGCAGCCGGGAATCGACGAGTTCGCATTGCCGGTGCTGTCGACCGTATAGGTTTTGTAGGCGCCGGTGTTAGAGGTGTTGCCGTAGTAGAGTTGCCAGTAATACCAAAAGTCGAAGTTGTCAGCGTAATGGGTGCGCAGCAACGGCGTTGTCGGCGAAATCGACGTGCTGTTCCAGCCAAGGGTCTGCACATCGACGCAGGTATTTTTGGTGTGATCGGTCGACAGGTTGAGGACCGAAGCCAGATCATTGCCGATAACAACCTGCTGGTTGTAGGGCACAATCGAAATCGAAAGACGGTCCCCGGGCATGTCTGGAGGCTGCACGGTATCGAACATGCGTGCCACGAAATTGCGCGCTGCGGTGCGCAGCAACTGGATGCGTGTCTTGCCGCTGGATGTCGAGGTGTTCATCGAGTTCGAGATGTCGAGAACCAGCGAAATCTCGACGTTGCCGACAGATTCTTCTGCTTGGCTTGTCCCGTTCGACGCCAGCGAAGTGACGCCCATCAGAGGGCCGAACAGTGTGGGCATGTTGTCCTTGACCGACACGGACACTTTGCGCCACGACAGCGCCTGCCCCGAAGAGGTGTCCGACTGCTCGATCACAGGGTCAATCTCGAGGTAGTCCAGTCCGGCCTTTGCAAGATAGTCCTTGACCACCAGTTTGGGATCAAGCTGCTGGTTCAGCGCTGCCGCCGCCAGAACTGCGCGGTCGACCGTGCCCTGGATCAGCGTCCGGCGCTCTTCCTGCCGGACCATATCAATCGCGATGCCGGTGCAGACCAGCATGATGATGAAAATCTGCAAGGAGAGGATCAGGATCGAGCCGTCCTCTTCGCGCGCAAACCGCTTGAACCACCCCGCTTTCGTCGCGTGGTGAAGGTGCTGCCTCGGGCGGTCATAATCTTGCATTCTACGTCTCCCTGTGCCGCGGCGGGGCTGCCCCGCCGAGAACGCAAAGATGGAAATTCTCTCATGCTGGTGTCGCAAAGACCTGAGGCGAAAAAATGGCACGGAACGGGCGAAACCGCCTTATTGTGGGGGGATATGTGTTAAATCGCGCTTAATTCCGGCAATCGTTCGGATTTGCGAAAAATTGTCAGTAACCAATAGTCATTTGATTAACCAATATTACCGCCGCTGATGAGAGGAGACGAATCGTCTCTGCCCTCTCGACTCTGGGCGCACTCCGGCCAATATAGGCCGCATGAGCCTGCCGCCCGGATTCCTAGACGAGTTGCGCAACCGCGTGTCGATCGCCCAAGTGGTCGGTCGCAAAGTCATGTGGGATATGCGCAAGTCCAACATGGGCAAGGGGGATATGTGGGCGCCGTGCCCCTTCCACCACGAAAAATCGGCCTCATTCCATGTGGACGACAAGAAGGGCTATTACTATTGCTTCGGCTGCCACGCGAAGGGCGACGCGCTAAGCTTCGTGCGCGAGACCGAGAATGTGGGCTTCATGGAGGCGGTCGAGATCCTCGCGCGTGAGGCTGGCCTGAAGATGCCCGAACGCGATCCGCGCGCGGTGGAAAAGGCCGACCGGCGCAGCGAGGTGGCGGCAGTCATGGAAGAGGCGGTGAAGTTCTACCGTCTGCAATTGTCCACGCAGGCGGGGGCCGAGGCGCGCGACTATCTGGCGCGGCGCAGGTTGTCCGCACAGGCGCAGGGGCGTTTCGAGATCGGCTTTGCGCCGGGGGGATGGCAGAACCTTCGCGATGCGCTGCACGCCAAGGGGATCGCGGATGATCTGATCCTTGAAGCGGGGCTGGCCAAGGCGAGCCAGAACGGCAAAGCCCCGTATGACGCCTTCCGCAACCGCATCATGTTTCCGATCCGCGACCCGCGTGGGCGCTGCATCGCCTTTGGCGGGCGCGCGATGGACCCGAACGATAACGCGAAATACCTTAACTCGCCCGAGACGATCCTTTTCGATAAGGGGCGCTCTTTGTATAATCACGGCCCCGCGCGCGAGGCATGTGGCAAGGGCGGGCAGTTGATTGTCGCCGAAGGCTATATGGATGTGATCGCGCTGGCCGAGGCGGGGTTTAACGGTGCCGTTGCGCCCTTGGGGACCGCCGTGACCGAGACGCAGTTGCAACTGCTCTGGCGCCTGCACGACGAGCCGATCATTGCGCTCGACGGGGATCAGGCGGGGCAGCGGGCGGCTTTGAGGGTTGTCGATCTGGCGCTGCCGCTGATCGAGGCGGGCAAGGCGCTGCGTATCGCGATGATGCCGGCGGGGCTGGACCCGGACGACCTGATTAAAGCGCAGGGTCGCGAGGCGATGCAAAAGGTGCTGGATGGCGCGCAACCGATGGTCAATCTGATCTGGTCGCGCGAGACCGAGGGCCGCGTATTCGACAGCCCCGAGCGCCGAGCCGCGCTGGAGAAGCGTCTGCACGAGGCGATCTCGCGGATCAAGGACCCCTCGATCAAGGCCCATTACGGTGAAGAGTTCAAAGCGCTGCGCCAAGAGTTGTTCCGCGCCGGGCGTCCGGTCGCGCGCCCGGGTGGGCGGTTTGGCGGTGGGCGTCCTGCGCGTTCGGGGCAGGCAGGTTGGAAGGGCGCGCCAGTGCAGCCGCTTCCCTCGACGCGCTCGACCCTGTTGGCGACGGCGACAGGCGAGAATGTGACCGAGCATCTGCGCGAGGCGATGGTTCTGGGTATCTGTGTTGCCCACCCCGCCCTTGTCGCCGAATTCGAAAGCCAGCTTGACCGCGTGCCGCTGGTTGATCCCGCCCATGACCGGCTGCGCCACCTGATGCTGATGCATGTGGATGCCCCGCCCGAGGAGTTGCGCGCGCGTCTGGAAGCAGAGGCCAGCTTTGATCTTGAAAAGCTGATGGCGCTTCCCCATGTCCGAACTGCGCCGCCCGTGCGTAAGGCCGACGACCCCGAGCTTGCCCGCATGTGTCTGGCGGAAGAACTGGCCAAACTCTCGGCTGATCGCGCAATCCGCGCGGAGGTCGAGGAGGCCATGGAAGATCTGGAGGGGCTGGCGGACGAGGGCGTGACGTGGCGGCTTAATCAGGCGACGACGGCGCGCCATCGGGCAGAACGCTCGAAACTGGACGATAACAGCGATATGGGCGAGGATCGTTCGGCCCTGTCTGCCCAATTGCAGGCGATGATCGACAAGGAGATCTGGCGCAAAAAATAACGCGCATTACATGAGAGAGAGCCAAAGCCGGACACGGCACGCGCGCAGGCAGATGAAATCTGCGATTCGCCCCTGTGATTCGGTTTTGCGATTCGATACAACCAAGCGGCATGATTCGAGTGGTCATGCCTTCGGAGCCAAGGTGAGGGACGCTTCACCGCCAAGCCGACCAAGGAGCCCCCATGGCCGCAAAAGACATCGACGAGAACAAGCCGGATACCTCCAGCGACGACGACTCCTCCTTCGACATGTCGAAGGCCGCTGTAAAGCGGATGATCGCCGACGCGAAAGAGCGCGGATACATTACCTATGACGAGCTGAACAAGGTGATGCCGCCCGATCAGGTGTCTGGGGACCAGATCGAAGACGTGATGTCGATGCTCTCGGAAATGGGCATCAACGTGATCGAGGCCGAGGAAGTCGAGGACGAGGATCGCAGCACGCAGGTCGCCACGACGGATTCCGGCTCGCGCGAGGTGGCGCTGTCTTCCTCGACCACCGAAACGCTGGATCGCACGGACGATCCGGTGCGCATGTATCTGCGCGAGATGGGCTCGGTCGAACTGCTGTCCCGCGAGGGTGAGATCGCGATTGCGAAACGCATCGAGGCGGGGCGCAACACGATGATCCTCGGGCTGTGCGAAAGCCCGCTGACGTTTCAGGCAATCACGATCTGGCGCGACGAGCTTCTGAACGAAGACATCCTGCTGCGCGACGTGATCGACCTTGAGGCGACCTTCGGCAACTCGATGGAAGGCGAAGAGGACGACGAACTGGGCGAGACCTCGCTTGATGGCGTTTCCTCTGGTGAGGGCGAGCAGACCCAAGAGTCCGAGCAGGAGCTTGACGCCGACGGCAACCCGATCCAGTCGGATGATGACGACGATGACGAGG
Source organism: Pseudothioclava alba (assembly GCF_033100795.1). Taxonomy (NCBI): domain Bacteria; kingdom Pseudomonadati; phylum Pseudomonadota; class Alphaproteobacteria; order Rhodobacterales; family Paracoccaceae; genus Pseudothioclava; species Pseudothioclava alba. The sequence continues at coordinate 121,865 of NZ_JAWLVI010000003.1, read as the reverse complement.
GGGCGAACCTTTCGCTCGCCGCGATGGAAGCCGCGCTCAAGCCGCGCGTTCTGGAAACCCTCGAACTGATCGCGCGCGACTATGCGACGCTGGCCGAGATGCAGGATCTGCGGATGTCGGCGACACTGAACGAGGACGGCTCGTTCTCGGTTTCCGAAGAAGCGGCGTATCAGAAACTGCGCTCCGAGATCGTCGAGCTGGTGAACGGGCTGCATCTGCACAACAACCGTATCGAGGCGCTGATCGACCAGCTTTACGGCATCAACCGCAAGATCATGTCGATCGACTCCGGCATGGTGAAGCTTGCCGATCAGGCGCGCATTAACCGCCGCGAGTTCATCGACGAATATCGCGGATACGAGCTTGACCCGACCTGGCTTGAGCGGATGGCCGACAAGGCCGGTCGTGGCTGGCAGATGCTGGTCGAGAAAAGCACCGACAAGATCGAGGAACTCCGCGCCGAGATGGCGCAGGTCGGTCAATATGTCGGCGTTGATATTTCGGAATTCCGCCGCATCGTGAACCAGGTCCAGAAGGGCGAGAAAGAAGCCCGTCAGGCCAAGAAAGAGATGGTCGAGGCGAACCTGCGTCTGGTGATCTCGATCGCCAAGAAATACACCAACCGCGGCCTGCAATTCCTTGACCTTATTCAGGAAGGCAACATCGGCCTGATGAAAGCGGTCGATAAGTTCGAATACCGCCGCGGCTATAAATTCTCGACCTATGCGACGTGGTGGATCCGTCAGGCGATCACCCGCTCGATCGCCGATCAGGCGCGCACCATCCGTATTCCGGTGCATATGATCGAGACGATTAACAAGCTGGTGCGCACCGGCCGCCAGATGCTCCACGAAATCGGCCGCGAGCCGACGCCCGAGGAACTGGCCGAAAAGCTGCAAATGCCGCTTGAGAAGGTCCGCAAGGTGATGAAAATCGCCAAGGAGCCGATCTCCCTTGAAACGCCGATCGGCGACGAGGAAGACAGCCAGCTTGGCGATTTCATCGAGGATAAGAACGCGGTTCTGCCGCTGGATTCCGCGATTCAGGAAAACCTGAAGGAAACCACGACCCGCGTTCTGGCCAGCCTTACCCCGCGCGAAGAGCGCGTGCTGCGGATGCGCTTTGGGATTGGCATGAACACCGACCATACGCTTGAAGAGGTGGGGCAGCAGTTCAGCGTTACCCGCGAACGTATCCGCCAGATCGAGGCGAAAGCGCTGCGCAAGCTCAAGCACCCGTCACGGTCGCGCAAGCTGCGCTCCTTCCTCGACCAGTAATCAAGGCGCCCCCGTAAAGGGGGCGTTTTCTTTTCTGGCGCCCTTTTCCGCGCCGCGATTTCTCTGCTATCCCTTGATGACAGGTTTTCAGTTGAGGTTACGATGATCCGTTTTTTTGCCGCCACTTCGGTTTTCGCGCTGCTCGCAGCCTGCCAGATGGAGGGGTATAATCCGGATGGAACCGCAAAGCCCCGGATTGATCGGGAAGGCACCTGCTTTCTTTATGTGACCGCCGAGCCGTCGGGGCGCTTTACGCTGACCTCGGGTGTGGGTGATGGCAGCAAGACGCCGAATGCGATGGTCAAGCGGGGGCTGAGCGCCAAGGCGTTGGACGCGCTTTGGGCGAAAGAGCGCAGGATCATGGATGTGAACCCCGAGTGTCTGGCGATTATTGCCGAGGACCGCTCGATGGCGCGGCCCGCTCCCGAACAGCCCGCTGCCGAGAAATGATCCGGTTGGGCGTCGTCGCACTGGCGGCCCTGTTGTCTGGGGTGCCGGTTCTGGCCGATTGCGCCGGAACGGTGCTTGTGTCGTGCCAGATCAAAGGGTCGTCCAAGTGGCTGGATCTGTGCCTGACGGGCGGTGCTCTGCGCTACAGCTTTGGCCCTAAAGGAGCGCCGGAACTGGTGCTGGAGCGCGATGTCGGAGACGTCGTCTACACCCCGTGGCCCGGCGTCGGGCGCACGATCTGGGAGGATGTCCAGATCCGCAACAAGGGCATCACCTACGCCGTCCATACATGGGTGGAGCGTCCGATCGACGACAGCGATCCGGGCAGCTCCGGCACAGGCGTCGCCGTGCTGCGCGGGGAGGAACCGCTTGCCGAGATCGAATGCGCGGGCGAACAGACCGCCGATTTCACTCCCTTGGGCGAGGCACTGGTCGCGCAGGGGTATTGCCGCGCGGTGGACCGCTGGAAGCGCGGGCCTGGCGGGTGGTATTGCGAATAGGTTGCGTTGGCCGATGCTTGCTGAGTCTCATGTGCCACAGGTTTTTGCCTACATCTGGTGGGGCAATATTTTCGCTACCCAAAATTTCGGACCCGTCCTATAGTCTTGTGGATAACTGGGGCGAAAAGACCCCATCATGAGGCGGGAACAGGAAGAAGGGGGAAGCCGATGCGCTGCCCATTTTGCGGTAATGTTGACACTCAGGTAAAAGACAGTCGCCCCGCCGAGGATCACGTTGCGATCCGTCGGCGTCGCTTTTGTCCGGCCTGTGGCGGTCGTTTTACAACCTACGAACGCGTGCAGTTGCGCGATCTGGTGGTGATCAAATCCTCTGGCAAGCGCGAAGATTTCGACCGCGACAAGCTGGAGCGCTCGATCCGCATCGCGATGCAGAAGCGTCCGGTTGAACCCGAGCGGATCGACCAGATGATCTCGGGGATCGTGCGCCGGTTGGAGTCGATGGGCGAAACCGACATTCCCTCCAAGACCATCGGTGAGATCGTGATGGAGACCCTCGCGCGGATCGACACTGTCGGATACGTCCGGTTTGCCAGCGTTTACAAGAACTTCCAGGCTGCGGACGACTTCGATAAATTCGTCTCAGAACTGCGTCCGCCGGTTGCGGACACGGAGTAACCCTTGAGCGAGGACCGCCGTTATATGGCCCTCGCGCTGTCTTTGGCGGCGCGGGGGCTTGGCAATGTCTGGCCTAACCCTGCGGTCGGTTGCGTGCTGGTGCGCGACGGCCGGATCGTTGGTCGGGGCTGGACGCAGCCGGGCGGGCGCCCTCATGCCGAGGCGCGGGCCTTGGCGCAGGCGGGCGAGGCGGCGCGAGGGGCTACAGCCTATGTTACGCTGGAACCCTGCGCGCATCACGGCAAAACCCCGCCCTGTGCCGAAAGCCTTGTGGCGGCGGGCGTGGTGCGGGTTGTCAGTGCGCTAGAGGATCCCGATCCGCGCGTCTCGGGGCGGGGGCACGATATTCTGCGGCAAGCGGGGATCGCGGTTCAAACCGGCGTCATGCAGGCCGAGGCCCGCGCGCAGCAAAGCGGTTTTCTGTCACGGATCGAACGCGGGCGGCCTTGGGTCGCGCTAAAGCTTGCGACCAGTTTTGATGGCCGTATTGCGACCGCCAGCGGTGAAAGCCAGTGGATCACCAGCCCCGAGGCGCGCGCCCATGTCCATGCGCTGCGCGCGCGGTTCGATGCGGTGATGGTCGGTGGGGGCACGGCGCGCGCTGACGATCCGTTGCTGACCGTGCGCGGGTTTGCTCCCTTGCGCCAACCCGTGCGCGTGGTGGCTGCGGCGCGGCTTGATCTGCCGCGCGGGCGGCTGGCGGCCTCGGTTGGCGCGGCGCCGCTCTGGATTTTGCACGGTGCCGAGGCGCCATCGGAGGCGCGCGACTATTGGATGTCGCGCGGGGCCGAACTGATCGAGGTGCCGACGGGGCCGCAGGGGCTTTCGGCGGCAGCGATGCTGTCGGAATTGGCTGCGCGCGGCTTGACGCGGGTCTTCTGCGAAGGCGGCGGGCAATTGGCGGCGGCGTTGCTGGGCGAGGGGCTTGTCGACGAGCTGATCGGCTTTACCGCCGGTGTCGCGCTTGGATCCGAAGGGCGCGCCTCGATCGGGCCGATGGGGCTAGCGCATCTGGCTGATGCGCCCCGTTTCCGGTTGGTCGAAAGCCGCCCCGTTGGCGTCGATATTCTGCACCGTTGGCTGGCAGTTTAACGCCAGAGCCACGCGGCTGAGGCGAAGACCCCCTGAAGCTTTGACAGGATCCGGTTTGCCGCGCCCGCGCGCGGCAGGGTGCCCGAGGCCAGCCGCTCGACCGCAACTTCGGGCGGGCAGGGGCGGCGGCTGATCGGGTCGTGATAGCGCGGATAGGCGATGAGCGCCGCATAGGCCAGTTGCAGCAGATCGGGCCGCGCCTGCCGCCGCGCAGGCGGGATCATCAGGTCATGTGTCAGTCCCCATCCCGCGTAAAATGGCATCCCGGCACAGGTGACTTTCTTGCCGCGTAGCAGTGCCTCGAACCCCAGAAGCGAGGTCATCGTCCAGACCTCCTCGACGTTTTCCAATAGCGCGACCGGATCGGCGTGATCCGCGATAATGTCGGCAAACTGCAAGATGATTTCAGGCGTGATGTGGCCCTTGCGAAGACCGGCCTCGACGTCGGGGTGAGGCTTGTAGACGATGATCGCATCAGGGTTTGCCGCGCGCGCAGCCTGCAAAAGCGCAAGATTGGTCGACATATCTCCTGCACCAAGACGGATCGAGGCGTCGTCCTCGACCTGTCCCGGAACAAGGATGCGACGGCCTTCGGGCAGTTCGGGCATCGCGCCGGAAATGTTGTATTTTGACAATTTTGCCGCGCGGATTTTGGCGATCAATCGTTCGACCCGCAGGCGCCCGCCGGCAGGAGGTTCCTGCGCGATCAGGGTCTCCAGATCGGAAGGGCGCGTCGGGTCGTAGTAGATGCCGCTTTGATCCGCGACCAGCGACAGCGGTGGCACAAGCTCTGCCCCAAGCCCGCGAGAGCGCAGAAAACCGTCCTCGACGTGGATCAGGGGCTGGTCAGGCGGGGCCGATCCAGCCCACCACAGAAGCGGGCGGTCAGAGGTGTCTGCGTTTTTTATGAAGCGCAGCGGCGCATGGTGCCCGAAAAACGCCTGCAAATGCCGACGCTTCCAAAGGCGCATCCCGCCCGCGTCATAGCCATTACGATCCGCGCGGAACGTGCGCACCTCGGCCTCAAGCTGATCGACGGCTTCTTCAAAGCTGCACGCGCGCTTGCGGCACGGCTCGAACCACGTTGGCGCAAGGATATAGGCGGCGGCAAAAAGCTGCGCGCGGGTCAGTTTCCGCGTGCGACGCGGCACCGGATTTTCGTCCTGCGTCAGCCCCCATCCGGCATAGAAAGGCTGGCCGAAGATGCGCGGTTTGTGGCCCGCAAAAATCGCCTCAAGCCCCATCTGGGACGAAACGCAATAGACCGCAATCGCCCCCTCCAGCAGTGCCCAGGGCGAAACGGCATCCGTCATCAGTTCGGTGCGGGCGTCGCAATGCTCTGGCCCGAAATAGCCGCGGCGCAGGCCCGCGCGGGTCTCGGGGTGGGTCTTGATCAGGATGCGCTGGCCGGGGTGCTCGATCTGCGCGGTGGCCAGCATTTCGCGGAACGTCGCGGGCGTCGCTTTGCCATAAGTCACTGAGGCGTCGCCTTCGGTCTGGTCAATAACCAACACATATCCCGGTTTTGGAGGGGGGATATGCGGGTCGAAATTGTTATATTTCGACAATTCAAGCTGCTTGAGCCGGGCCATGCCGTCACGGGCGCGGTTCAGCAGATCGGTGTCATCCAGAGGGTGCTTGGCCAGCAGATTTTCCAGCTTGGACGGGCTGGAGGCGTCGAAATGCACCCCGTCCTCGTCGATGATCAACCCGAGCGGCGTTTCGCGTGAGGCGCGTCCGGGGTGGATCGAGCGCAAAAACGCATCCTCGACCCGCACAATGGGGGCGCCGTATTTCGCGGCGATCGCCTCGCCTCGCGCGGCATAGGGGCTGCGGCCCCAGACGGCCACCATGTCGCCGGGCTTGGGCAGGCCTATGCGCGCAGCAAAGCCGCCCGCCCGCAAGATCGCGCGGAGGTCGTTGCGCAGAAAGCCGCCGTTGTAAAAGAAAAGCCGCCGGAGTTCGCTTCCGGCGGCATTCGTTCGCATCTCGCCCGTCATCAGTTTCCTGTGGCGAGGCTGTTGAAATTCGACGCGGAATTCGCCGCGCCGGTAATGGCGCTCAGCACCTTGGTCCATTGAACATAAGGCGCCTCGGTCACATAGACCGTATCGCCGTCGCGGATGATGAAATCGCGCGCAAGGAACATGCCGTTCGGTTCGGTCAGATCAAGAACATAGATCAGCCGCTGATCGCCGATCAGATCGTTGCGCCCCAGAACGGCCGAGGCAATCTCGACCGGCTCGTTGCGGAAGATGAACACACCCGTCGGATCGGCAAGATTGGTTTGCAGCCCGCCAACGGTCGCGATGGCTTCGAGCGCCGAGAGCGTTTGCGTGTCGAAGGGCACGCGCGCCTGCGCTCCGGTCGCGCCAAGCGAGACATAGGCCCGCGTATCCTCTTCGACGAGGATCACGTCGCCCGGACGCAGCGCGATGTCCATCTGCGGGTTTTTATACAGATCTTTCAGCCAGATCGTTCCCGTGGCCTTGCCGCGGGTCACGGTCACCTTGGCGACCTCGGGCTTGATGGCCACGCCGCCTGCGCGCGCGATCATGGCAGACAGGGTGCGGGTCGGGCGCTCGATCGCGTAGACACCTTGCCCGTTGATCGAGCCCATGATCGACACGGTCGCACCGTCGCCCGCAACGCGCGTCACCATGACCTGCGGGTCCGGCGTCTGCGGGTCCAGCTTGGAGGTGATAACCTTGCGCAGCCCGTCGGGCGTGTTGCCCGCGGCTTTGACACGACCTGCGTAGGGCACGAAAATAAAGCCTGCGCCATCGACCTGCACTTCGGTCAGCGCGGTCGCATTGACCCCTTGCGAGGCCAGAAGCCCGTCGTCCACGTTTTCCCAAATCGTCAGGCCAAGCGTGTCGCCCGGGCGGATGATGTCAGAGCCGACCACACCCGCATTGCGGAAGGCGGAACTGAACCCGAGCGCGGGTTGGACGCCGGTGGTGCGGGTCACGAAATCGTTGACCGACACCACGAAGGCATCGCCCTCTTTCAGCACGGAGCCGGCGAAAATTTCACGTTTGCTGGGGCCGGAACGGGGCATGCCACACGAAGCCGCGCCCATAAGCGCCGCCGACAGGCCAGCCAGAACGGCCCTGCGGGAAGTCTTGGTCGTCACTGCTCGAGCTCCTCTTTGCGGGATGCTTGCATTATCTTTTGGGTGCAACCCTACAGAAAGAGTTGATAAAAAGCCAGTAGGGTTATTTCACGACATGCAACTGTTGCCGTGGCGCCGCTTTGCCTGCGATGAGCGCCTCATAAGGGTCAACGTCAGAGAGCATCATGTCGACAACCTGGCGCAACAAGGTGCGCCGCCCCCTGGCGGAGTAGAAACCGCCCGGAACCTGGCTCGTTTCCAGCAGGAAGTGACGATAGTCGCGATAGGCGCGGGTGTCGGGGCGGGCAGGCTCGGCAAAAAACTCGCGCAGAGGTTGGGTCGAGACGAACTCGGGCTTGGCAAAGACCGCGCGACCAAAGGCCTTGAGCGGCAGACCGCGCCAGAGCACCTGTTGCGCGGCGGTCGAATTCACCGTCACGGCCGAGCGCGCCTGCGCAAGCAGCCCCGCCAGTTTCCCGCCGCGCACGAAATGGATGCGCCCCTTCAGCCCCCAGCGTTCGGTCGCGCGTTTGATCGCTGCTGTGACGGGCGCGCGACCGTCCTCTAGCGGGTGGGCCTTAAAGACCAGATGATGATGGCGCGGCGCACCTTCGGCAAAGCCTGCGATGACCTCTTCGATGAATTGCGTCTGCGAGGTGAACTCCGAATGCATGCGGAAGCTGGCGTCATGCTCAAGCTGCATCAGCACCAGATGATAGGGAAAGCCGCCCCGCTTGATCCGTCCGGTTGCGAGGCGCCGTTCCAGAATATGCGCGGGCAGCATCAGCAGGCGGCGCAGATAAAGGCGGAACTCCTGCAAGACGGTCACGCCGCGATGGGGGGCGAAGTTACGATAGCGGCGGTTCAGGGCCAGCACGAAGAAATGATAGAGCGCGCCATAGAACATATGCTGGCGCATATCGCCCCAGCGAGGGGGGGCGTCGGGCCATTCAATCTCGGACTGGGCCAGAGCCGTGCGCATTTCGGCCACGCTCATTTCCATCAGTCGTGAATGGCCGTTGGCGCCGCCGCGCTCATAGGTGACCCAATAGGGCCGGATGTAACCTTCTTCGAACCCATGGATGCGCAACCCCGCCGCGCGGGCCGCCAGAATGGCGTCGGCGTGGATCGGGCGGGTGTCGCCGTAAAGGACCAGATCAGTGATACCTTTGTCCGCGATCAGGGAGCTTACAGTCGCGGGCCAGCCTGCTGCAGAGCCCGCATATCGGATGAACGAGCGACGGTCGCGCCAGAACGCCTCGTCCCCCTGATTGAAGCCGACGCGCCAAACATCGCAGCCCGCAGCCCGCAGCATCCGGCCAAGCCGGTCAAAGAAAGGCCCGTGCGGCCCCTGCAACAGAAGAAAGCGACGATCTGTAAAACGGTTCATACTCGTATCCGGCTTTACCCATGCTTTTGCGCGATTTTGGCGCGAATGTCACCTGACGATGCGCATTTGTCGCATAAGGGTGCGACCAGAATGGGGCAGAACGGTGCATGGATGCTTAACTTTCCCTGCGTTTGCGCAAGGCGGCGGGCCTTGCACGGGGGCGCGCCTCGGGCTAGGCAGAGGCAGAAACGAAGGGGACCGCGATGTTTACCGGAATTATCACCGATGTCGGCACCATTCTTGCCTTGGAACAAGCGGGCGACCTGCGCGCGCGGATCGGGTGCGGCTATGATGTGGCGGGGATTGATCTGGGCGCGTCCATCGCCTGCAACGGGGTTTGCCTGACGGTCATCGCCACCGGCACCGAGCCGCAAAACTGGTTCGACGTGCAGATCTCGGCGGAAAGCGTGGCGAAAACGAATATCGGCGATTGGGCGGTGGGCAAGCCCCTTAATCTTGAGCGCGCGCTGAAGGTCGGGGATGAGCTGGGTGGCCATATCGTCTCGGGCCATGTGGACGGCGTGGCCGAGATCGTCGCCATGCGTGACGAGGGCGACAGCACCCGCTTTACCTTCCGCGCCCCCGAGGCGCTGGCGAAATTCATCGCGCCGAAAGGCTCGGTTGCGCTGAACGGCACGTCTCTGACCGTGAACGAGGTCGAAGGCTGTGACTTCGGCGTCAACATCATCCCGCATACGAAATCGGTCACTGTCTGGGGCGCTGCGCGCACGGGTGACCGGATCAATCTCGAAATAGATACGCTGGCGCGCTATGTCGCCCGCCTTCAGGAGTGGAACGCATGATCAAACCCGTCGATAAATCCGGCACGCACGATGTTCCGGGCGCGGTGGAGGAAAGCCTGCGTCACGCGATCTCGCCGACCGAGGAAATCATCGCCGAGGCCCGCGCGGGCCGGATGGTGATCCTTGTCGATCACGAAGACCGCGAAAACGAGGGCGATTTCTATATCCCGGCCGAGAAGTGCACGGCGGATGCGGTGAATTTCATGGCGACCTACGGGCGCGGGCTGATCTGTCTGCCGCTGACCTCGGCGCGTGTGGACGCTCTGGAACTGCCGCCGATGGTGCGCTCGAACTCGATGCGCCACGAGACGGCCTTTACCGTCACGATCGAGGCGCGCGAAGGGATTTCGACGGGCATCTCGGCGCATGACCGCGCACAAACGATTGCCGTGGCGATTGATGCGTCGAAAGGGCCGCAGCATCTTGCCTCGCCCGGTCACGTCTTCCCGTTGCGCGCGCGCGATGGGGGCGTTCTGGTGCGCGCGGGCCATACCGAAGCTGCGGTCGATATTTCGCGCCTCGCGGGCCTCGATGCGTCGGGTGTGATCTGTGAGGTCATGAAGGACGATGGCACGATGGCGCGCCTGCCCGACCTGATCGAGTTCGGCAAGCAACACGGGATGAAGATCGGCACGATCTCGGATCTGATCGCCTATCGTCGCCGTCACGATAACCTTGTGCGCGAGACCCTGTCTCAGACCGTCACCGCTTTGCATGGCGGCGAGTGGGAGATGCGCGTCTTCACCGATCAGGCCGAAGGCATCGACCATATCGTGCTGACCAAGGGCGACATCACCACGCCCGAACCGGTTCTGGTGCGCACCCATTCGCTGAATGTGCTTGAGGACGTTCTGGGTGTCGGCGCCCCCGCGGGTGAGCTGGCCCGCGCGATGGAGATCGTCGCCGCCGAAGGGCGTGGCGCGGTGTGCCTGTTCCGTGATCCGAGTGCAAAATTGTTCCGCGAAGAGGAAAAGGGGCCGCGCACGATCAAGCAGATCGGGCTTGGCTCGCAGATTCTCTCGTCGATGGGTCTGCATGAATTGATCTTGCTGACCGATAACCCGCAAACGCGCTATGTCGGTCTGGACGCCTATGGCCTGTCAATCGTCGGCACGCGCCCGATTTCCGAGGAATAATCCAATGGCCGCGCATGAATCCCATTACACGCTTGATCTGCCCAGCTTCGACAAGCCGGTGAAGCTGTTGATCGTGGTCGCTCCTTACTACAAGGACATCGCGGACAATATGATCGCGGGCGCCAAAGCAATGGCGGCCAAGGCGGGGGCCGAGGTCGATCTGGTCGAGGTTCCCGGCGCGCTTGAAATCCCGACCGCTATCGGTATGGCGGGGCGGATGGCCAATTACGACGGTTTTGTCGCGCTTGGTTGTGTTATTCGCGGCGAAACCACCCATTACGACACGGTCTGCAATGACAGCTCGCGCGCAATCACCATGCTCGGGCTTCAGGGCTATTGCATCGGCAATGGCATCCTGACGGTCGAGAACCGGCATCAGGCCGAGGTCCGCGCTGACCCCGCCGATCAGGACAAAGGCGGTGGCGCGGCGGCTGCGGCCTTGCATCTTGTCGCATTGTCGCGCAAATGGGCGGGCCTGACGCGCGGCATCGGCTTCAAACCGGAAGCTGAGTCGTTCCGCATCGCAGGCGACACCGAAGGACCGACCACCGCATGACCGACGATACCACGCCCGAAACTCCGGCTGAAAAGCCGCGCAAGCTGACCCTCGAAGAGAAGCGCCAGCGCAAATCGGCTGCGCGCCTTTATGCGGTGCAGGCGCTGTTCCAGATGGAAGCCGGCGGGCAGGGCGTGGACCGTGTCGCGCGCGAGTTCGAAAGCTACCGCTTCGGTGCGGTCGATGAGGACGGCACCGAAATGGCCGAGGGCGACAGCACTCTGTTCCGCCGCGTTCTGGATGATGCGGTGATGTGGCAGGGCAAGATCGACCAGGCGACCGACCGCGCGCTGGTTGCGAAATGGCCGATCGACCGGATCGACCCGGTTCTGCGTGCGCTGTTCCGCGCCGCCGGAGCCGAGATGGTAACCCCCGCGACGCCGCCGAAGGTGGTTATCACCGAATACGTCGATGTGGCCCGTGCTTTCTTTCCCGAAGGCAAGGAACCCAAGTTCGTGAACGCCGTTCTGGACCATATGGCCCACGAACTGCGCGCCGACGCGTTCTGACCGCCTGAAATTTACCCGATCTTCGCCAAATCCGCGCTATCTTTGCCTACGGCGAGATTGCGCGTTTGATTCTGCCCGCGTGGCGGGTAAGATTGGCGTGTGCTTTAGGGGGAACATTATGCCGGAACTGGTCAGGCTTTATATCAAGAATATCGTGATGGGATTTGGCCTTGCGGTCGCCTTTGTCGGGCTTCTGCTGTGGTTCAATGTCGCGAATCTGTGGCACCTGATCTCGACCTCGGATGTCGGTTATATCGCCTTGGCCCTGCTGGTCGTGTTTAACACCATCGTTTTCGCGGGTGTTCAGTTCGCGATTGCGGTTATGCGTATGGCCGAGGATGAAACTCCCCCCGGCGGTGGCAAGCGCGATGCGATCCCCGCGCAGCATGTGGCCGAAATGGTGCCCGTGCGCGTGCCGGTCGAACCGCAATCGCGCAAGCAGCTGCGCCGCTGAACAATCCGATACGGGACGTTTTTGCTCACGGGCAAGCACTCGGGTGCGGGACGCTGCCAGCCGCGGCTTGGTCGTCGTGCCTCGCTTTGCTAGCCTGCTGGCAAGGGCAATCAGCATCCACTGAAAGCGAGGGGCAAGTGACGTTCTCCGAAGTTCTGACCTTCGTTTTTGTGGTCTCCCTTCTCGTCATGTCGCCAGGGCCGAACGGGGCGCTGATCGCGAAAATTGTTCCGACGTCCGGGCGGGCTGCGGGGTTTATGAATGTCGCCGGATTTGTCTGCGCCTTCTATCTGCACGGGGCGCTTTCCATTCTGGGCATCTCGATCGTTCTGGTGCAGTCAGCGACCTTGTTCACGATCGTGAAATATCTTGGGGCGGCCTATCTGGTCTGGCTTGGCCTGAAAGCGCTGGTTGCGGCCTATAGGGGGCTGGAGGTGCCGCGCGCCGATGTCCCGGCACATCGCAGGCGCGGATTGCGCAGCGCCTGGCTCGAGGGCTTTCTGACGAATGCGCTGAACCCCAAGGTGTCGATGTTCTACCTTGCCGCGTTTCCGCAATTCATCCCCGCGGGCGAGGGCGCGACGGGGGCGGCGTTCCTGCTTGTCTTCCTGCACTCGATGGTCAACGCGCTCTGGTTCGGGGCGATGGTCGTGCTGTTCGCGAAGCTGGCAGGTCTGGCGCGGAGCGGACGCTTCCAGCGCTGGCTCAAGGGGGTAACCGGAGTTGTCTTCATCGGCTTCGGGCTCAAGCTGGCGCGCGTCCAGAGGCTGGCCGAGTAGTTGGGGTGGTGGAAACCACAGCAGCCGTGAAGGCGTGAATTTCCCGAGAGCCTGACTAATCAGGTGGGCGCCAGGTAACGAGACCAGGATCTCGACAGAGCCAGCTCCCTCGGAAATGCTTATCGGCCACTGGAAAAGGGCCTTACACGCGCAGAGCAGTAACCACCAGTTCCCCAGATAGGAGCGTGCCAGCCGCTTGGCAAGCCCCTGCGAACGGCTTGAGGTCGTCGGTCTTGTCGCCTAGCATTGCGGTTCGCAGGCGGGCGAACTGTCAGTCAGGGAGCGCAGGAATGGACGCAGAGGAGGAGAGCGGACGCAAACGTTCCGCACCGGATGCCGTGGCCGGATTTCCCCATATTATTGCGGCTGCGGGATATTCGCTTGACGGGCTCGGTCGGCTGTGGCGCGAGACGGCTTTTCGCCATCAGGTGCTTGCGGCGGGGCTATTGCTGCCAGTCTATGTCGCGGCCCATGCGACGCCCTTCGAGATTGTGCTCTTCGTCATGCTGGCCTTTCTGACCTTCGCTTTCGAGGCGCTCAATACGGCCATCGAAGAGTTGACGGACCGCGTTTCACCCGACTGGTCGGAAACTGCGAAACATGCCAAAGACCTTGGGTCGCTTGCCGTTGCGCTGTCGATGATGGCGCATCTCGTGCTGCTGATCTGGGTCGTGGGGTTCTGATCTCTCGACAATCGTTCTCTTTTCGTTCATGTTCCGGGGATGGTCCGTATCTCCGATCCCCCTCCCGGTCAAATCCTTGCGCGTGGTGTCCAGCGCGCGCTCGCGGGGCACGGCTTCGCCAGCGTTGTCGAGATGCCGCTGAAGGGGCGGCTGCGTGCCGATGTGATGGCTCTTGGCGCGAAGGGGGAGGTCTGGATTGTCGAGTGCAAATCCTCGCGCGCTGATTTTCAGGCCGATCGCAAGTGGCAAGGCTATCTGGAATGGTGCGACCGGTATTTCTGGGCGGTTGATACGGCCTTCCCGCAGGAGGTTCTGCCCGATGATACTGGGATCATCCTTGCGGACGGTTTCGGGGCCGAGATCGTCCGCGAGGCTGTCTATGCGCCGCTTGCGCCTGCGCGGCGCAAGGTGCTTACGCTCGATTTTGCGCGCCGTGCCGCGACGCGCTTGCATGGGGTGCTTGACCCGCGCCCACCGTTTGACACGCGGCGCTGATTACTTCTTCTTTTTGGAGCCGGCGCCGATCTGGCGGGCAGCTTCGGCCGCGGCCAAAAGCTCTTCAGCGATTTCCTCGGCCTCTTCGGGGTCGAAGTCCAGCGGCAGGTCGATGCCGTCCCCCTCAAGGTAGATGCGGACCATGCCGACGTCTGTCGGGCCGATCTGCAGATTCGCCGCAATATCGCTTTCGTTGTTGATCCCCATGATCGCCTCCTTGAACTGGGCTGGTGCCTGACCTTGGCCCTAGCCCTTTGTTCCTTATCTCACAAGCCCCGAGCGTGTCATTGCGATTTTCGCAAGATGCGCTCTTGCATTCGGCGCGCGCGGGCGCTAAATCCGCGCGCAGTGCCGCCTTAGCTCAGTTGGTTAGAGCGCTGGATTGTGGATCCAGAGGTCCCCTGTTCAAGCCAGGGAGGCGGTACCACTCAAAAGCCGCTCCGAAGGGGGCGGCTTTGGTGTTTTTGGCGCCTCGCAGGGTCGAGGCCGCGCGGCTCTCCTGACATATCCATAAGGCGCCACGGCAGTCCGAAGGGCGTAATCCTTCGAGAATCACCACCCCAAAAGGGTTAACGATAGGTATGGTCATACCCAAAACTGGCAGGTTAACCATCGGTTAGGGTTACCGTAAAAAATCAAAAGATAGCAAAGATACGTCCGCCAGATACCAGCAGGATATATACGCAGGTATCGGCCTACATCCCTTGGGGCAAAATACCCATCCCACACGGTCATCCGATTAACCAATGTGGGCCGGAATCTATTCCGGTGCGTTTTTCCAATCAGGTTAATTCCGCGCTCTCCTTTAACCAAAGGAGACGATTGTTATGGTTACGCTCAATATCCCCGAACTCGCAGGCAGCATCGCAAGTGCAGATCTTTTCGGTGGAAATGTTCTTGCAACGCGCAGTGATATGGCCGGTGACGGCTCTTATGGCGAAGCGATCAATGACATGGGTGTCACCTCGCTTCGCTATCCTGGCGGGACGCTCGCCGAGCAGTTCTTCGACATCAGCAACCCCAATGCCGAGATTGGTGTCGACGAAAGCACAGGCGAAACGACCGACTTCATCCCGTTGAGCGATTTCATGAACTTTGCCGCTGTCGAAGGGCATCCGGTGACGATCGTAATCCCGACGCGCGATCTGCTGACCGATAGCGTCGATGCAAATGGCGACCGCCTTCCGCATATTGACGAAGACGCGCTGCGCACTTTCGTCAATGATGTCATGACAGGTGTCTATGGCGATGCGAAGGTTTCTGCCTTCGAAATAGGCAACGAATACTGGAGCGGCGGCGAGATGAACGCGACCGAATACGGTCGTCTTGCCTCGAAAATGGCGACGCTCATCGACGATCAGCTGCGCATCGTCAATGACGCGCACCCTGAGATCGACACCAATCAGACCGATATTCTGGTTCAGATGGGTCTGAACTACGGCACCTCGCGGATTTCCGACACATATGGTGCGATGGATGCGCACGAGGCTATCGCCCAGATCAACAGCGCCTACGGCACAAATCTGACCGATGCCAATATCCGCGCCAACGGCACGCTGAACTGGACCGAAGTCAATAACGAGCTGATCAAGGTGAATTTCGACACGGTCGAGGAACAGGACGCCGTCGACGGTATCGTGGCGCATGTCTATTCGACTGGCGAACTGGATGATTACTCGAAAGCCTACGATCTTTCGACGATCGACCATATCTGGCGTGACGATCCGGCATTTCGCGACATCGACATTCACGTCACGGAATGGAACCTGAAATCCACGACCGCTCTCGACCCGAACGCGGACTACGGTCTGTATCAAGCGCAAGAGATGCTTGAGATCGTCGAGGAATTCATGACCTACGACGTGACCGAAGCCCATGTCTGGCCGCTGATCCAGAACACGCGCAACGCGCTGAGCAGCGGTTTTGATTACACCGGCATGAACTCGCCTGCCGAGATGTTCCGTATGATGGCCGAAAACCTGCCCGGCAAGTCGATGCTCGACTTCACGCCGAACGACCGCGAAACCCAGCTCGAGACCGATACAGTTGACGTTCACGGCTTCGCAGGTGAGGGCGACGTGGTGTTCTACATTACGTCGAACGCCGATGCGACCGCAACAACGGCGCTTGATTTCTCGGGCCTGATCGCGGGGCACGGCGCGATGGAGGTTACGGTTCTTGGTGTTGCGGATGGTCAGGCGGCGGGTAGCAACCAGTCTGATGCGGTTGTCGAGACGGTGAACCCTGCCAGCATCTACGCGAACGGCAATCTGAGCGTGACGCTGGATCCGGGCGAAATCATGCAGGTCGTGATCCATGATGTGACGCCGACGGATGACTTTGCAGAGGTGTTCGCGGCCAGCAATGCGGTCCTTGACGACGCGATTTTTGAAGTTGCCGATGTCGGGATTGACGAGCCGGTTGTCGACCTGCCGCTCGTTCAGATCCCCGAATATGACGACACGCAGGACGAAGAAGAACAAGCTGCGGAAGACGGTGGCGACGATGGTGCTGGCGGGATGGATGTTGGGTTCTTTGCCGCGTTCTTGCCGCTTCTGGCGTTTGGCGGCATTGCCTGACGGCGTCACAGATAAAGAGAGCAGTGATCGAGCAGAAGAAAAGCCGCGCTTTCGGGCGCGGCTTTAAACATGTGTCTGTTGGCGCAGGCTTACTCGCCCGGCAGGATGCGCACGCCGCCCATATGGGCCGAAGAGGCCAGCAGCGCATAGGCCTTGAGCGCGGTCGAAACGGCGCGCGGGCGGGCCTGGGCAGGTTTCCACGGCAGCGGTCCCATTGCCGCGCGGCGGGCCTCCAGCGTGGCCTCGTCCACGGCCAGATTGATCGTGCGGTTCGGGATGTCGATCTCGATCGTATCGCCGGTCTCGACAAGGCCGATCAGGCCACCCTCGGCGGCTTCGGGGCTGACGTGGCCGATCGACAGGCCCGAGGTGCCGCCCGAGAAGCGACCGTCGGTCAGAAGCGCGCAGGATTTGCCCAGACCTTTCGATTTCAGATAGCTGGTGGGATACAGCATTTCCTGCATACCCGGGCCGCCTTGCGGGCCTTCGTAGCGGATGATGACCACTTCGCCTGCCGTGACCTTGCCGGTAAGGATGCCCGAAACCGCGTCGTCTTGCGATTCATAGACTTTGGCCGTGCCGGTGAACTTGAGGATCGAGTCGTCCACGCCCGCTGTTTTCACGATGCAGCCCTTTTCGGCGATATTGCCAAAGAGCACCGCCAGACCGCCGTCTTTCGAGAAGGCGTGCTCGGCCGAGCGGATCACGCCCGCCTTACGATCACGGTCGACCTCTTTGTAGCGGTTCTGCGTCGAGAAGGCCTGCGTTGTGCGCACGCCGCCGGGTGCGGCGCGGTAGAACTCGTCCACGGCCGGATCATTGGCGGTGACGACATCCCATTTCTGGATCGCTTCGCCAAGGGTTTCGGAATGCACGGTTCCGACATCGGTGTTCAGAAGCCTCGCGCGGCCCATCTCGCCCAGGATGCCCATGATGCCGCCAGCGCGGTGCACGTCTTCCATATGGACCGATTGCAGGGCCGGGGCGACCTTGCACAGCACCGGCACCTTGCGGCTGAGGCGGTCAATATCGTCCATCGTGAAGTTGACTTGGCCTTCGTAGGCGATCGCCAGAAGGTGCAGCACGGTGTTGGTCGAGCCGCCCATCGCAATATCAAGGCTCATCGCGTTCTCGAACGCAGCGAAAGAGGCGATGTCGCGCGGCAGGAGACCCTTTTCTTCGCCCTCGTAGTGGCGCTTGGTGATCTCGACGATCTTGCGACCCGCCTCAAGGAACAGCTCCTTGCGATCGGCGTGCGTCGCCAGCATCGAGCCGTTGCCCGGCAGCGCAAGGCCAAGCGCCTCGGCCAGACAGTTCATCGAGTTGGCGGTGAACATCCCCGAGCACGAGCCACAGGTCGGGCAGGCGGCTTTCTCGATTTCGAGAACCTGCTCGTCGGTGTAATTGTCGTCAGCGGCCACGACCATCGCATCCACGAGGTCGAGGTCATGGTCGATCACATCGGGGCTGATCTTGCCTGCTTCCATCGGACCGCCGGACACAAAGATCACCGGAATGTTCAGGCGCATTGCGGCCATCATCATACCGGGCGTGATCTTGTCGCAGTTCGAGATGCAGACCATCGCGTCGGCGCAATGGCCGTTGACCATATATTCCACGCTATCCGCGATAACCTCGCGTGAGGGCAGCGAATAGAGCATCCCGTCGTGGCCCATCGCGATCCCGTCGTCGATGGCGATGGTGTTGAATTCCTTGGCAACGCCGCCCGCTTTCTCGATCTCGCGCGCAACCATCTGACCGAGGTCTTTGAGGTGGACGTGACCGGGCACGAATTGCGTGAACGAGTTGACCACCGCGATGATCGGCTTGCCGAAATCGCCGTCGGTCATGCCGGTTGCGCGCCAAAGGCCGCGCGCGCCTGCCATATTGCGGCCGTGGGTGGATTTGCGGGAACGGTAATGGGGCATCTCGACTCTTTCCGTTTCTGGCGTCATTAGGGGTTGAGGGGATGCATAGAACAGCCGCGCCCTTTTGAACAGAGGCGGGTTTGATGCATCAAAATGTCGCGGCGGACAATATGCGCAAGAATGGCGCAAAAATTAACATCAGGTTATTCCGAGCGCAGGTCTAATCAATTGACCATCCGGCCCTGTATCCGCTTACTGAGCGCGTGTTCGATCTCAAGGCCGGAGGAGGCGCGGGACGACCCCGTGCCGTGGTGTTGAGACGGTTTATCCAACTGGGAGGATGACATGAAAACCAAACTTTTTGGCGCGGTTGCCGCGCTGCTGGTCGCTGCCGCTCCGGTGCTGGCTGAATATCCCGAGAAAGAAGTCGCGGGTATCATCCAGTGGGGTGCAGGTGGCTCGACCGATACCGTTATGCGCGCTGTGACGCCGCACGCCGAGGCCGTTCTGGGCGGCAAGGTCGTGATGCAGAACATGACCGGCGGCGTTGGCGCGATTGCGACCAAATTCGTGGGCGCTCAGGATGCTGATGGCTACACCCTGCTGATGGGCGCTGAAAACCCGCAGCTTTACAAGGTCATGGGCCTTGGCGACACCGACTACGCAGACTTCACCCCGATCAACGTGATCGCGCGTGGCGTTCCGCTGCTGGTTGCCAATAACGATGCGCCCTTCAACTCGTTCAAAGAGATGGTCGAGTATGTCGCGGCTCACCCGAAAGAGGTGAAGTTCGGCTCGACCGGCCCGGGCGGCCTGCCGTCGGTTGTGACCGCGATGCTGACCTCGGAAGTTGCTCTGGATGTGACCTTCGTTCCTTACGACGGTGACGGTCCGGCGCTGACCGCCCTTCAGGGTGGCGCAATTGACGTGATGCCCGCCGTTCTGGGCGCTGCGATCGAAGGCGTGAAGGCTGGCCGCATGAAGGTTATCGCCCTCGTCGACACCAAAGAAAACGCGGCCCTTCCGGGTGTGGCTCCGATCACCGCCGAGTATCCGGGTTATGAGAAGTTCCTGCCCTGGGGGCCGTTCTTCGGCATCTTCGTGAAAAACGGCACGCCGGAAGACGCAGTTGCCAAACTTCAGGCCGCTTATGCAGAAGGCGTGAAGAACCCCGAGTTCGTCTCGCTGATCGAAGGCCGTGGCTTTGCGGTTCTGAACCTTGCTGGCGATGAGGCCCGTGCGTTCCTGAACAAGTGGCAGTCGGTCACCTCGTGGCTGGTCTACGATGCAGGTGCTGCCAAGAAGTCGCCCGAAGAGTTCGGCATTCCGCGCCCGTAATCGGCATTGACAGAGCTTGCGCCGCCCCTGACCCTTGGGGGCGGCGTTTTACTACCCGGGGGGAGGACCCATGCATAACCCGAACCGCAGGCTGCCCGGAGAGGGGCTGTTTTCCCTCTTGCTGACTGGCATTAGCCTTTACCTTTTCTATCAGGCGACGCTGATTTCCGGCTTTGCGGGGCTGTCCGAGCCCGGCTCGTTCCCGATGTTTGCGACCGGCCTGATGGCGCTGACCGCGCTTCTGATCTCGCTCAAAACCCTGCGCCTGCCCGCCACGGACGAACATGGCTGGCGTGCGATTTTGCCCGGCTTTGTGGTGTTCATGACGGTGCTGATGGTGTTCTACGCCTTTGCCCTTAAACCCGTCGGCTTCCTGCCCACCTCGTTCGTGTTCCTGATGATCTCGACCAAGGTGATGATGCGTATTCCGGTCTGGCGCGCGGCGATCCTGTCAGTGCTGCTTTTGGCGCTGGTCTATGTGGTGTTCCGCCTCGTCTTCTCGGTGCTGATGCCCGAAGGCGTTGTGCCGGAACGCGAAATCCTTGCCTATCTGCGCGCGGCCCTTGGCGGAGGAGC
Source organism: Pseudothioclava alba (assembly GCF_033100795.1). Taxonomy (NCBI): domain Bacteria; kingdom Pseudomonadati; phylum Pseudomonadota; class Alphaproteobacteria; order Rhodobacterales; family Paracoccaceae; genus Pseudothioclava; species Pseudothioclava alba. The sequence goes on along the minus strand of NZ_JAWLVI010000003.1, from coordinate 101,629 downwards.
GAACTGATGAACCTAGAATATTTCCTGATTTCATGGCTCGATCCGCAGCTTCTGGGGCTTGTGGCGCTTGGCACGTTCGCGGGCATCTACGTTGGTGCTATTCCGGGGCTGTCGGTGACGATGGCCGTGTCGATCCTGATCTCGTTTACCTTCTCGTGGGAGATGTATGACGCGCTCTCGCTGATGATCGGCATCTATATGGGCGGTGTCTATGGCGGCTCTCGCACGGCAATTCTGCTGAATATCCCGGGCGCGCCTTCGGCGATTGCGACCGCGCTTGACGGTTATCCGTTGGCGCAACAGGGGCTTGCGGGCGAGGCGATTGGCCTTTCGACCACGATGTCGGCGCTTGGCGGTTTTATCGGCATCGCGGTTCTTGGGTTTGCTGCCCCCGCCGTGTCGGATTTCGCGCTGACCTTCCAGCCGCGCGATTATCTGCTGCTGGCGATCCTTGGCATCCTGCTGGTCGGCTCTCTCTCGGGCGAAAGCCTGATGAAGGGCATCTTCGCGGGGGGCTTGGGTCTGTTTATCGGTGCCGTTGGCCTTGATCCGCTGACCGCGCAAGAGCGGTTCACCTTTGGCTATGTCGAGCTGTGGGGCGGGATTTCGTTCATCGCGGTGATGATTGGCCTCTTTGGGGTCTCCGAGGCGCTGTTGCAGCTTCAGCATGTCGATACCGAGGCCGTGAAGCAGGTGATCCGCCGCGTCGTCCCGCAATGGAGCGCGATGGTCAAATACCTGCCGGTCTCGATCCAGTCGTCGCTGATCGGGGTTATCATCGGCGCGCTTCCGGGCACGGGTGGCGATATTGCGGCGCTGATGGCCTACGATCAGGCTAAGCGCACCACCAAGAACCCCGAAGTTCCCTTTGGACAGGGCGCGAAAGAGGGGTTGGTCGCACCCGAAACCGCGAATAACGCAGCCGTCGGTGGAGCGTTTATCCCGATGCTGACGCTGGGTATTCCGGGCGATGCGGTGACGGCGATTATCATCGGCGCGATGTTCATCCACGGCCTCAATCCCGGCCCGATGCTGATGATCGAGCGCCCCGAGATGTTCTGGTTCATCCTTGGCGCGCTGGTTCTGGCGACCATCTTCATGTTGATCTTTGGCCTGACCGGCATCCGCCTCTTCGTCAAAATCGTTGAACTTCCGCGTGCGATCCTGTTCCCGCTGATCCTGCTTTTGTCGATCGTCGGTGCCTTTGCGGTGAACAACTCGATCGTTGATGTCTACTTTATGCTGGGCTTCGGGGTTCTGGGCTACTTCATGAAAATCTACGGCTATCAGGTCGGTCCGGTGATTTTGGGTGTGATCCTGTCGCGGCTGATCGACGATAACTGGCGCCGCGCGATCATCTCGGAGCAGGAAAGCCTGCCGCGCTTCTTCGCGGGGATCTTTGGCTCGCCTTTGTCGCTGGTGCTGTTTGCCGCCGTCGTGATGATCTTTGTGACCAATACGCCTGCCTGGCCCTGGATCAAGCGCAAACTGGCGCGCAGATCCGCCTGAACCTAGACTGCGCGCGCTTGCAAAAGGGCGCGCAGCTCCGCCCCTGTCGCCTCGATATGGGCGCGCAATAATGCCTGCGCGCGGGCGCTTTCGCGCTGCACGGCGGCCCCGGCGATGGCGGCATGTTCCTCGTCGATGCGCCGCGCTTCCGCCCCTGACAAAAGCACGCGACGGTATCGGTCATGCTGGATGCGCAGCACGGTGCAAAATTGCAATAGCCGCGGTTTGTTACACCCCGAGATCAGCGCCAGATGGAATTCGGTATGCGCTGTTTCCCAGTCGGTGTCGGCCTTTGGGGTGCGGCTGAGCCGATATTGCGCGCCCATGATCCGGCTTTCCCAGTCAAGGTCGCCCTCGGCGATCGAGGCCGCCAGCGCCATCACCTCAAGCTCTCCGCGCAATTGCGTGACCTCGGCCAGATCGGCGGTGGAAATCGGGGTGACGGTATAGCCGCGCTGGTCCTCAAAGCTGACAAGACCGTCTGCGACCAGCCGCGACACCGCCTCACGCAGCGGGCTGATGGAAATGGCGTAAGCGTCGCGCAGCCGGTCAAGGTTGATCTTCTCACCCGGAGCCAGATCGCCCCGCAGGATCTGTTCGCGCAACTCTGCTGAAATCCGCGAGGAATGCGTTGCTTTGCGGGTCGTGTCGCGCGCCATGTGATCTCCTGCCGAAAGGTGAGGTCACAATAGTCGGCGCAACAGGTTCAGGCAATGATTTGGTCAAAAATTGATTTTTCCGATTTTGTCAGATTTTCATGGCGAGGCTGGGCCGGGCTTTCTATACTCAGGGCCGGGAGGCCGCAAAATGTCGCATTCTTTGGCGCAATCCGTTTTTATGCAGATGCGCGCGGACATCATTTTCGGGCGTTTGGCGCCGTCGCGAAAGCTGCGGCTGGACGAGTTGCGCGCGAGCTATGGCGCCTCGGTGCCTACCCTGCGCGAGGTGCTGAACCGGCTGGCCTCTGAAGGGTTTGTCGTGGCAGAGGACCAGCGCGGTTTCGCGGTCGCGCCGATCTCGGCCGAGAACCTGCTGGAACTGGCCAGCCTGCGTCGCCTGATCGAGATGGACGCGCTGGAGCATTCCATCCGCAACGGTGATATGGAGTGGGAGGCGCGCGTCGTTGCGGCCCATCACAAGCTGGCGCGGGTCGAGGGCGCGGGGGTCAAGGACGCTGCCACGCTGGACGACTGGCGGCGCTATGACTGGGAGTTCCACCAGACGCTGATTTCCGCCTGCGGCTCGCAGGAGCTGATGGCGGTTCATGCGATGGTCTTCGACAAATATCTGCGCTACCAGATGCTCTTCCTGACAGATCGCGGCGAGATTTCGCGCGTCGAGCATCTGCACCTGAAAGAGGCGGCACTGGCGCGTGATGTCGCAACGGCCAAGGGCGTTCTGGCCCGCCACATCGAGGGCGGGGTCAAACACGCTCTGGCCGCGCAAAGAGACCAGAGCGCAGAACAGGCTTAGCGTTTCGCGGGGCTGTGCGTGATGATCGAGCGCACCCAGGCGGTTTCGGAAACCGTCAGGTCGGTGAAGATCTCGAACGCATCAATGCCCTGATGGAAATACAGCTCGTATCCGTTCAGAAAGTCGGCGCCCATCGCCTCGATTTCGGCGCGGAACTGGGTGTCGATCGGCGTGTAGACAGCGTCAAACCCCCACCGCAAAGCCCCCGTTGCACCTGCGGGCAGCGGCGAGCCATCACGCCCCACCATGCCAAGCGGGGTGCAGTTGATCGCACCGTCAAAGCCTGTCAGATCATGCAGCATCTCGGGCGTGGCCAGCGTGACCTTCACCGGCGCATGGGCCTCGACCGCCGCGGCGAGGCTTTGGGCCTTGCTGGCGTCCAGATCGAACAGCACAATCTCGGAGGCGCCCAGATCGGCCAGACCAAAGGCCACCGCGCGACCAACACCGCCCGTGCCGAGCATCAGCACACGACCGGGCAGGACCGCGCCGAAACGTGCATGATAGGCGGCCACAAACCCCGAGTGATCGGTGTTGAAGGCGCGCGGCCCTTGCGGGGTGAACTTGATGGTGTTCGCCGATCCCATCGCCGCCACCACCGGATCGCCCGCAGGCACCAGCCTGGCGGCCTCTTCCTTGAACGGGTAGGTGATGTTCACACCGTCAAAGCCGGCCTCTTCGCATTGCTTCAGCAGGGCCGCGAATTCCTCGCCCCGCTCGGCGGGGATAATCAGGTCGTAAGTGACATTGCGCCCGTGCGACAGCCCGCAAGAGATATGCAGGATCGGAGAGCGGGTTTCTTTGATATTGCCGCCGATAAGGCCAAGCCGGAAAGACCGGGCAGGAGAACAGGCGGAAGAGGGTTGAGAGGTCATCCTTGGTATCCAAGCAGTCGGGGGAGGAATAGAATGAGGTCCGGGAAAGCCGCCAAAACCACCAAAGCCATAAGCAAGGCGGCAAGGAAGGGCAGGACCCCGCGAATGATGTCCTTGATCGCGATGCCAGTGACGGCATTGATCACGAAGATCAACATGCCATAGGGAGGTGTCACCAGCCCGATCATGGTATTCACAACCGCCACGACGCCGAAATGGATCAGGTCGATGCCAAGCGCACGGGCGGCAGGAATGAAGAGGGGCAGCACGACGAGGATGATGGTTCCTCCGTCCAGCAGCGTGCCCAAAAGCAGCAGCAGGATATTGACCAGCACCATAAAGCCGACGGGGCCAAGGTTGATCCCGGCCAGAAAGCCCGCCAACGCATCGGGGATACGCTCAGCCGCAACGATGTAGTTGAAGATCAGCGCCGAGCCGATGACGATGCCGACTGTTGCCGCCTGGCGCGCGCTTTCCGAGAACACCTGCCCAAGACCGTGCAGGCTAAGCTGGCGGTAAAAGACCATGGCGAGGACAAGCGCGTAAAGGGCAGCGATCGCGGCGGCCTCTGTCGGTGTGGTGGCGCCGCCGTAGATCCCGCCCAAAAGGATCACCGGCATGAACAGAACGGGGATCGCGCGCAGCGTCAGGCGCGGCAGCTCGCGCAACGGCACAGGCTCTTCGCGCACCAACTCGCCCCGCTTGGCCAGAACGTAGTTCATCACCGCCAGCACCAGCGCCATCAGCAACCCTGGCACGACGCCCGCCAGAAACAGATAACCGATGGATTGGTCCGAGATCAGCGCATACATCACCATCGGGATCGAGGGCGGCACAATCGGCCCGATGGTCGCCGAGGCCGCCGTGATGCCGGCGGCAAACCCGCGCGAATAGCGCCCGCCCTTGGTCATCATTCCGATAATCATCTTGCCGGGGCCAGCGGCATCCGCCACCGCCGAGCCGGACATGCCCGCGAAGATCAGCGATACGGCGATATTCACATAACCCATCCCGCCACGGAACCGCCCGACCAGCGCGATGCAGAACTCCAGCAGGCGGTCGGAAATCGCGCCGGCGTTCATGATATTGGCGGCGACGATGAACAGCGGCACCGCGAGCAGGATGTAGCCGGTATAGATGTTCTGGATCAGTTGCTCGGCGGCCAGTGACAGGTCGGCTCCCGAGGCCGCCAGATAGGCAATCGAGGCCACCAGCATCGAATAGCCGATGGGCGTCCCAAGGGCGGCCACGCCAAACAGGACGGCCAGACAGATCGCGAAGGCAAAGCTCATATCGTCCCCCGTCAGTCCGCCAGAATATCGCGGTCATCGCGCGTCAGATCGCGCCCGCGGACCACGTCGATCAGGCGCCAGCCATAGCGCAACGCAATCACGCCCGCGAAGACAAGGTAGATCGAGAACACATAGTTCAGCCTGATCCGCATCGTGGGCGATTTCTTGATCTTGTAGAAGCTGACGTAGTCCCATGTGTCGGGCATCGCGGCGATCAGTGCGACGATGATCGACAGGGCCGAAAGCACGGCGAACACCCGTTTGCGCCGCATCGAGCCGTGGGAATAGATCAGGTCGAATTTCACATGGTCGCGCTCGTGCAGGACAAAGGCGCAAGTGAATAAAACCAGCCAGAGCCAGAGCGTCAGGTTCAGCTCGATCGTCCAACCCAGCTCAAGCTGGACCCCGAACTGCGTCAGCAGATACCGGGCCGCGATCTGGATCAGGAAGGTTGCAAAGATGGCGGCGAGCATCCCCGCCGCCACCATATTCGCGCCCATTCCGAGGAAGTGGGTCAGCCGTTTCATCGCTTAGTCGCCAAGCGCATTGATCTGGTCGAGAACGCCCTCGGGCCAGCTTGCCGCGTAATCCGACGCCAGATAGTCGGCCTGCACCTTGGTGCGGAAGGCGGCGACATCGGGGGTCGAGAACTTGATGCCCTTCTCTTCGAGGAACGCCTGAAGCTCACCCTCTTTCTTGAGCTGGTTCTGGCGGCCGAACTCGGCGGCGTCTTCCGCAGCCTTGGTGACGGTCGCCTGCTGCTCGGGCGTCATCGCGTCAAAAGCGGCCTTCGAGATCGCGATGTAGTTCAGGTCAACCAGGTGCGAGGTCAGGATGATCTGGTTGGTAACCTCGTAGAACTTGGCGTCAACAACGGTCGGCAGCGGGTTGTCCTGCCCGTCCACCGCGCCGGTCTGGAGCGAGGTGTAAAGCTCGGTGAAAGCGACCGGAACCGGCGCGGCGCCAAGCGCGCGGCCAAGGAATTGCCAGGCTTCCGAGCCGGGCATCCGCAGCTTGACGCCCGCCAGATCGGCGGGGGCGCTGACCGCTTTGTCGCCCTTGAGGTTCAGCTGGCGCTTGCCCAGATACATCACCGCGAGCAGCTTGATCCCCAGCTCGTCTTCGACCTTTTGCTTGAATGCATCCATCAGCGGCGCGTTGAAAACGCGGACCTGATGTTCGGCCGACTGGTGCACATAGCCCGCCGAGAAGATCGAGAATTCAGGGAAGAACTCGGCCAGTTCCTGCGCCGAGGTGATCGCCATTTCCAGATTGCCGCGGGCGATGGCTTCCAGCTCGGTGCCTTGCTTGAACAGCGTGCCGTTCCAGTGCGGTTCAAAGGTGGCAAATTCGGAAATAGCGGGGCCGAATTTCTCGACCAGAGCGATGGCGCGCTGGTCGGTCTCGGAGTTCACCGATGACAGGCGCAACTGGGTTTTGCCGTCAGCCAGCGAGGCGCCCGTTGAAACCGCAAGCGTCGCGGCGGCGGTCACAGCCAAAATGGCTCGGCGGGTGAAGGTAGCGGTCATCAAGGGTTCCTCCCGTTGAAAATGTCGGATTCCCCTTCCTCCAAAGGGGCGCGTTGCGGAGGGTGAAGGATTCGAGTCGATCTGTCCAGAAAATATCTTATGCAGATTGATGAAATTAATTATCTGTCATAATAATGAAATTATAAAAATAATCGTTTATTTTGAGATCAGATATTGGAGATGTAACAAAAAGGCATCCCTAACCTCTTCCAATGCCCTCGCCAGACGGGGGCAGGTGGTTTACGAATTCTGCAACGGTCCCGGTTTTCGCCGGGCGCATCTGCTTCTTTAGGGGAGGAACCCATGAGCAAACTGATCTACATCCTGAACGGCCCGAACCTGAACCTGCTGGGCAAGCGCCAGCCGGAGATCTACGGCTATGACACGCTTGAGGATGTCGAGCGTAATTGCGCCGCTGTCGCTGCCGAGCGCGGCTTCGAGGTTGCGCTTTACCAGTCGAATTTTGAGGGCGGCATCGTGGAGCTGATCCACAAGGCCCGCGAAGAGGCTTGCGCCATTGTCATCAATCCCGGCGCTTATACACATACCTCGGTTGCGATCCTTGATGCGCTCAACGCCTTCGACGGCCTGGTCTTTGAATGCCACATCTCGAACGTGCACAAGCGCGAGAGCTTCCGCCACCATTCCTATGTCTCGATGCGCGCCGATGGCGTGATGGCGGGCTTTGGTGTGCAGGGTTACGAGCTTTGCGTGCAGCGGGCGTGCTCGGTTCTGGCTGAATGACCGGGGTCCGGTTCGCGATTGCGGGCGCGGGGCTGATCGGTCAGCGCCACGCAGCCGCAATCGCGCAAGCCGACGGGGCGCGGGTGTCGGCGATTGTCGATCCGGCCCCGCAGGCGGCTGATTTCGCGGCGAAACTTGGCGTGGCGCATTTCCCGACGCTTGACGCGCTGATCGCGGCGCGGGCCTGCGACGGGGTTTATCTTTGCACGCCCACGGCGCTTCATTCGGCGGGAGGGATGGCCTGTATCGAGGCAGGGCTTCCGTCTCTGGTCGAAAAGCCGCTGGATTCAGATACGGCTGCGGCGCGCCGAATGGTCGAAGCGGCCGAGGCCGCGGGCGTGCCGCTGCTGACAGGGCATCACCGTCGCCATAACCCGCTGATTGCGGCCGCGAAGGCCGAGATCGAGGCGGGCACCTTGGGGCGGATCGTCTCGGCTCACGCGATGTTCTGGCTGATGAAACCCGACGATTATTTCGATGTCGAGTGGCGCCGCAAAAAGGGCGCGGGTCCGATCCTGACCAATCTTGCGCATGACTTCGACCTGATGCGCCACCTTGTTGGCGAGGTCCGCGCGGTTCAGGCGGTGACTTCGAACGCGATCAGGGGCCACGAGATCGAAGAGACCTGTGTGCTGACCTTCGAGTTCGAAAACGGCGCGCTTGGCACGGCGAATATCTCGGATAGCATTGTGGCGCCGTGGTCGTGGGAGCTGACGACGGGCGAGAACCCCGCCTACGCACCGACGCAGCAGGCCTGCTACCAGATCGGCGGCACGCATGGCTCGCTTGATCTGCCCTCGGGGCGGGTCTGGAGCCATCCGGCCAAGCGCAGTTGGTGGGAGCCTTTGACCGCGCGCTACAGCCCGCGCGGCAATGGCGATCCGCTGATTTTGCAGGCCGAGCAATTCGCGCGCGTCATTCGTGACGGCGAGGCGCCGCTTGTGTCGGGGCGCGAGGGGCTGCGCACGATCGAACTGATCGAGGCGGTGCAGCGCTCTGCGGCCACGGGGCAGCGCGTGGTTCTGGGTGAATAAAGGGGCGGGGGAGGCTTGGCCCCCGCCTTAGCTGTCCTGATACAGCGCGCCCGTTTCCCGCATTTCGGCAATCTCATCCGCCGAAAACCCAAGCTCTTGCGCGATCGAGGCGTTGTCCTCGCCCAACTCCGGCGCGGCTTTGGGCACCCCCAGATCGTAGCCCGAAAAGCGGAAGGGCAGGTTGGGCAGGCGAACCTTGCCAAGCTTGGGGTGGTCTTGTTCGATAATCATACCGCGCGCGGCGATTTGCGGATCATTCGCCACCTCGTCGATCGTCTGGACAGGGGCCGCAGGCACACCCGCCGCATCAAGCATCTGCAAAATCGCGGCGCGGCTTTCTTGCGCGGCGCACCAGTCGCGGACCAGCGCGATCGCCTGGGCGTTATGGGCGTTGCGGTTGGCCGCGCCAATAAAGCGCGCGTCATTTGCCAGTGCGTCGCCTCCGATCAGCCTCGCCAGCCGGATCCATGTATCATCGACCTGCGCGGCGATCACCAGATAGCCATCGGGCGCGGCAAAGCAGCCGTAAACCGTTGAGTCAGGCAGGTTGTCGCCCGTCTGCTCGGGCAGGTTTTGGCCGTCCGACATCAGATAGCCTTGAAGCGCGTAGTCGTGCATCGAGACCATGCAGTCATAAAGCGCAAGGTCGATGTGCTGGCCAAGGCCCGTCTTTTCGCGCCCATAAAGCGCCGCGATAATCGCCGCCGTGCCGTGGATGCCGGTATACATATCGGCCAGCGGCATTCGGAACAGGGGCGGAGCCTCTCCCTTCTTGCCGATGATCGACATCGCGCCGCACATCGCCTCGGCAATCAGGCCAAAGCCCGCGCGTTCCGACAGCGGGCCGGTGTGCCCGAACGCCGAGACCGAGGCATAGACCAGACCGGGGTTGTCTTTGGCCAGATCCTCATAGCCCAGACCGAATTTTGCCAGCGCGCCGGGGCGGTAATTTTCAACAAAAACATCCGCCGTGCGGGTCAGGCGCTTCATCAGCTCGACCGCCTTGGGGTGGCGCAGATCAAGGCAAAGCCCGCGCTTGCCCATGTTCTGCTGCAGAAAATACCCCGAGATCCCGTCTTTCTGCGTGGGGCTGGCGCGGCCAGCGTCGCCCGTTTTCGGGCGCTCGACCTTGATCACATCGGCCCCAAGGGCAGCCAGCGTGCGGCTCATGAAGGGGCCGGCCAGAAAATGCGAATAGTCGATAACCTTGATGCCTTTTAGCGGAAGGTCGGTCATGGGAACCTCATCGGTGCGTTTTCTTAGGCATATCCGCTGCCCGCCAGGTGCCCAATCCGCAACTATGAGTTTGCCGCCTTCTTATGACGCAAAATCCAAAATAATGCATCATAATATAAATTGATGCATCATTTGGCGATCATATATCGCGCAAGTTCTCGCGCAGGATCAGCTCGGCGTGGACGGTCGTGATCCGCATCGGTGCGCCCTGATGGGCGCTCAGCAGGGCAGAGAGCGCCGATTCCGCGATCCGACCCATGTCCTGATGGATAACCACATCAATCGTCCGCTCGATCAGCGCCTTGCGGGTGAGCGGCGTCAGGTTGAAGGCGATATAGGTGATGTCCTGCGCGCGGCCTGCGTCCAGCAAGGCCCGCTCGATCCCGCGATTGCCGCCTGCGAAATTGACGATGCCGGAAATGTCAGGGTGACGGGCAATCAGGTCATGCGTCATGCGCAGGCATTCAGCGGGGTTGTCGTCGGTCGAGGCGGTCTCGATGATGCGGACCATCGGGAAATCTTCGCGCAGGATCGAGCGTAGCCCCGCCTCGCGTTCCTCATGACTGCGATAGAGGGCATCCGAGTGAAAAATCGCAATATCACCTTGTTTTCCAATGATATGACCAAGGATTTGTCCGGTGACACGCCCGGCTGCGCGGTTGTCCAGTCCGGCATATCCAAGCCCGTCGATGCCGGGGATCTGCGTCAGGACGGTCGCGATATGCACGCCTTTTGCCGCCAGTGTTGCGAGCGCATCGCGCACCAAAGGGTGCTCGACCGGTTGCACAATCACGCCGCTGGTGCCATCGGTCCCGCAGTCCAGAAGCGCCTGTGCCAGTGCTGCCGGTTCGGTCCGGCGGACAAACTCAAGGCGTAGCGGAAACCCTGCCGCGCGCGCCCGTTCGCGCAGAGCCTGCGCCAGAATCTCATTCGCGAACCCCGGTGAGCCACCCAGAAAGGCGCGTAGCTTCAGCCCTGCGGGGGTAGGGGCCAGCACCGTCGGGCGCCCGCCGCTTTCTTCCAGAAACCGTGCGGCCTCCATCACCTTTTGCACGGTCTTCGGCTTGACGCCGGGCCGCCCGTTCAGCACGCGGTCAACCGTGGCGGTGCCGACGCCTGCTTGCAGGGCGATGTCTACGATTCGGGGCTTTGGAGGCATCTGATCGGTCATAAGATCAATTTGATGCCTCAAAACTGCGCCGATGCCAAGAATTTCCCTAGTGCTTGCGCGAGGTGACGGCACGCATCTCTTGCTTGAGCAGATCAATCAGCGTTTCCGCAAAGATCGAGCGCGGCGCCTCGGCATTCACGACGGCATAGGTGCGGAAGGTCGTCGGCTCGCGCAGGGGGCGCACCGCAAGACCGGGAAGGCTCTGGTCGGCCACCGAAAACTCGTCGATCAGCGCAACCCCCATCCCCTTTTTCACAAGCGCCTGCACCGTCTGCCCGAAACGCGCTTCGATCTGATACTCGACCGGCAGATCCGCGTCGCGCAGGGGGCGCGAGATGATCGTGCCATAAGGGTCGGTCGGTGAAATCCCGATCATCGGGTTTTTCGCAAGATCGTGAACCGAGACGGTTTCCTCGGCGGCAAGCTCGTGATCCTCGGGCAAAAGGGCCATCACGCGGCCTGTGCCAATCGGCAGCGAAATCAACCCCGGATGGTCGATCTTGAACGAATTGGCGACCAGCTCTCCCTTGCGCAGCAGAAGGTAGTCGATGGATTCTTCGATCTTTGTCTGGTCGATGGTCATGCGCAGATCAGGGTAGCGCTCACGCAGGCGTTTGACCGCGTTCGGCAGCATCCTTTGCGCGATCGAGGGCACCGAGGCGAAGGCGAAAATCCGGCTTTCGCCGCGTTTAAGCATGTCGATCGATTCCTGAAGGTTCTCGACCTTGGTGAAGACCTCGTTGATCTGGCCGAAGATGTGACGGGCCTCTTCGGTGGGGGCAAAGCGCCCGTGTGCGCGCGAAAACAGCCGCAGCCCAAGCTGGCTTTCGGTGTGCTTCATGACGCGGCTGATACCGGGCGCCGAGACGCCCAGCAGATCGGCAGCCCCTTTCACAGTGCCGGTAATCAGAATCGCGCGGATCACTTCGATCTGTCTGAGCGTCAGCATGGCGTCCTCCGTTTTTCAGAAATTAACATAAAGGCTACACCGGCGTCCAGAGTGGTATTTGTTGTTAGTTTCTGTTGCGGGTATCGTTCTTTCAAAGGGTTAGCCCTATGGGAGGAATGCCGTGTACGATCTGAAAGGCGATGTCCTGATCGAGGACGAATTTCTGCGCGACGGTTTGCAGAATGAAAAGCGCCTGTTTTCCATCGAAGAAAAGCTGGGATTTTTGACCGACCTGGAGGCTGCGGGCTGTCGCCGTATCCAGCTTGGCTCGTTCGTGCATCCGAAGTGGGTGCCCTCCATGGCCGACACGGATGAGCTGTTTTCGCGCATCACGCCGAAAGCGGGGGTGACCTACACCGCGCTGATCCTGAACAAGGCGGGGCTGGATCGTGCGCTGGATGTGGGGGTGAAGCACCTGTCGATTTCGGTGTCGGCCTCGGAAACCCATTCGATGAAGAATACCAACCGCTCGGTCGAGGACGCCCGTGCCCGCATCGCGCCTGTCATCGAGAAGGCGCTGGCAGAGGGTGTTGCGGTGCGTGCCGGTATCCAGTCGGCCTTTGGCTGCGGCTTTGAAGGCGAGATCAATCCGGCTGTGGTCTTGGATATTGCGCGCCAGTGGTCCGACCTTGGCGCGCATGAGATCAACCTTGCCGATAGCTCGGGGTTGGGGAACCCGCGTCAGATTTTCGACCTGTGTCGCGTGGTGCGTGATGTGATCCGCCCCGAGGTCCAGCTTTCGCTCCACCTGCATGACACGCGCGGGCTAGGGCTGGCGAATATGGTGGCCGGCCTTCAGGCGGGCGTGCGCATTTTTGATGCGGCCCTTGGCGGGCTTGGTGGCTGCCCGTTCCTTCCGAAAGCCACCGGAAATATTGCGACCGAAGACGCCGTTTTCGCCCTGACCGAGATGGGGATGGCGACGGGGATCGACTGGCGGGCGCTCAAACCCGCCATTGCCCGCGCCGAAGAGATGCTGGGCCGTCGCCTGCCCGGACGTATGGGGCACATCAACCAACCCGGCGATGCCGGAACCGAAGACCTGGGAGCCTGCGCATGAGCCGGATTTACTCGCTTGCCTATCTGACCGTGCCGGGTGTGACGCCTGTCGAGCAGGTGCATATCGCGCATGAGGCGGGTTATGACGCCGCCAGCTTTCGCCTGATCCAGATGGGTGTGGCCGGTGAACCCGATATTGATCCGTGCGATCCGCAGGTCGTGCGGGCGACCAAGGCCGCGCTGAATGATACAGGGCTGACCTGCTATGACATCGAACTGGCTCGCATCCTGCGCGCCACCCCCGCCAGTGCCTATGAGCGCGCCTTCGCCGCGGGTGCCGAGCTTGGCGCGCGTCAGGTGATCTCGTCGGCCTGGACCGATGTGCGCAACGATAAAGGCTTCGTCGTCGAGCGCTTTGCAGAGATTTGCGATCTGGCGGCGCAATACGATCTGACGGTGAACCTTGAATACCCCGCCTTCTCGCGTCTGTGCTGCATCGACGATGCGCTGGAGGTTCTGCGTCTGGCGGCGCGCCCCAACCAGGGGCTGCTGATCGACACGCTTTACCACCACTTCACCGGCGGCACGCTGGCCGATCTGGCCCGTGTGCCGAAGAAATGGGTCAATTTTCTGCATGTCTGCGACACCGATCACGTCGCCTACAACAAGGAAGAGATGATCCATATCGCCCGCGACGCCCGCCTCTATCCGGGCGAGGGTGTGATCTCCTTCCCGCTGATCGCGGCGGCGCTGCCGGATGCGGCGATCTCGCTGGAACTGCCCAATGCGGCGCGCTCGGCCCAATACGGCCACACGGAACACGCGCGCCGCTGCCTTGAGGGCGCCAAACGCTTTTTTGACAACGGCGCGGATGTTCGCGCCACCTCTGCCGCCTGAGCGGCCCGACCTATAGACAAGGAAACCCCAATGGCCCGTGAACTTACCTCCGAAGAAATGGCTTATACCGACGACCTGATCGCCCGCGCCCGCGCCGCGATGGAAGAAATCAAGGACTATGACCAGGAGCAGGTTGACCGCCTTGCCCGCGCGCTTGGCTGGAACTGCGGCAACGAGACCACCTTTGTCCGCATCGCCCAGATGGGCGTTGATGAAAGCGGCATCGGTGACCGTGCTGGCCGCGCTGGCAAGCGTTTCAAGATCCTTGGTGTTCTGCGTGATGCGCTGCGCGGTAAGTCGGTCGGCATCATCGAGGAAGATCCGGTCAAGGGTCTGACCAAGATCGCCAAACCCGCTGGTGTGATCGCCTCGCTGATCCCGACCACCAACCCCGAGCTGACCCCGCCGGTCACGGGTATCTACGCGATCAAGTGCAAGGATGCGGTGATCTTTTCACCCCACCCGCGCGCCAAGGCGACCACCTTCGAGATGGTCCGCGTGATGCGTGAGACGCTGGCGAAACTGGGCGCGCCGCGGGACATTTTCCAGTGCGTCGAGAACCCCTCGATCCCGCTGACCGATTACCTGATGGCAAACTGCGATCTGACCATGGCCACCGGCGGCAAGCCGATGGTGCAGGCGGCCTATTCCTCGGGCAAGCCGGCCTACGGCGTGGGCGCGGGCAATGCGACCATGGTGATCGACGAGGACGCAGACATCGCAGAAGCCGCGATGAACTCGCGTATCTCGAAAACCTCGGACTTCGGGTCGGGCTGCTCGGCGGATGGAAACCTTGTGATCCACTCGAAAATCTATGACGCGATGAAAGAGGCGCTGGTCAAAGAGGGCGGCTATCTGTGCAACGCTGACGAAAAAGCACTGCTGGCCAAGGCTTTGTGGAAAGAGGATGGCGGCCGCCGCATCGAGACCGTGGCAATCGCCGCGCAGAAAATCGCTGAATTCGCAGGCTTCGAGATCCCTGCGGATCGTAAGTTCCTGATGGTCGAGCAAGACGAGATCGGCTACCAGCACAAGTTCTCGGGCGAGAAGCTCTCGGTCACGATGGCTCTGTATAAGGCGGCCGATTTCGAGGATGCGCTTGCCAAGGTCCGCGCGATCTACAACGTCGGCGGCAAGGGCCATTCGTGCGGGATCTACTCGTTCAACGAGGATCATATCATCCGTCACGCGATGAACGCGCCGGTGAGCCGCGTCATGGTGCGCCAGCCGCAATCGAAAGCGAACGCTGGCTCGTTCGAAAACGGTATGCCGATGACCTCCAGCCTTGGCTGCGGCATCTGGGGGGGCAACATCACGAACGAGAACGTCTCTCTCAAGCACTACATGAATGTGACCTGGGTGGCGCGCCCGATTGCGGCTGACCGCCCCTCTGACGAAGAACTCTTTGGCGAGTTCTACAACACCGAGGTGATGTAATGGCGACGAAGAACATTGAACCGGGCAAGGACCTGATTTCCAATCAGCTTTGCCGCTATCTTGAGGGCCGCGGCGTGCGTCACGTCTTTGGTCTGTGCGGACACACGAACATCGCCGTTCTGGCGGCGATGGCCGAAAGCGGGATCGAGTTCGTGAGCGTGCGCCACGAGCAGATCTCGGCCCACGCGGCAGACGGGTATGCGCGGGTCACAGGTAAGGCGTCGGTGGTTCTGTCGCACCTTTCGCCCGGCCTGACCAATGCGGCGACCGGTGTTGCCAACGCGGCGCTGGACTGCATCCCGATGGTGGTGATCGCGGGCGACATCCCGAGCTATTACTACGGCAAGCACCCCCATCAGGAGGTGAACCTGCACGCCGATGGCTCGCAATATGAAATCTATCGCCCCTTCGTAAAGCGCGCCTGGCGCGTCGATACGCCCGAGCTGCTGCCGGAGATCATGGAAAAGGCGTTCCAACTGGCCGAGAGCGGCCAGCCGGGGCCGGTTCTGGTCAACGTGCCGATGGATTACTTCTCGGCGCAGATCCCGAACGTCCTGTGGGAGAAACAGAACGCCAATACCAAGGTTCTGAAGAAGCCCTCGCTTGACGACGAAACCGCGCGTGAAATCATCGGCGCGCTGCTAAGCGCCGAGCGTCCGGTGATCTATGCGGGCGGCGGTGTTGCGCTGGCGAAAGCATGGGACGAGCTGCGCGAATTTGTTGACCACCTGCAAATTCCGGTGGCGCATTCGCTGATGGGCAAGGGCTGCCTGCCGGATGATCACCCGCTGGTGCTGGGGATGACGGGCTTCTGGGGGACCGAGTTCACCAACGCGCAAACGCTCAACGCCGACTGGATCATCGCGCTTGGCAGTCGCTTCAAAGAGGCGGATAGCTCCTCGTGGTATCCCGAATACACGTTCAACATCGGGGAAGGGGCGACCAAGCTTATCCACCTTGACATTGAACCGCAGGAAATCGGGCGCAACTATCCGGTCGAGATTGGTGCGGTGGCTGACCTGAAGGCCGCGCTGAAAGTGCTGACCCGCGTCGCCAAGGAAATGGCGCCGAACGGTGTGCAACGTGCCGATCTGGTCAAGGCCATCGGGGATTTCCGTGCCGAGTTCAAAGCGCGCAATGCCGCGATGCAGGCCTCGGATGCCTTCCCGATGATGCCCGAGCGCATTCTGGCGGACCTGCGCGAGGCAATGCCGCGCGATGCGATCCTGACCTCGGATGTGGGCTGGAACAAGAACGGTGTCGCGCAGCAGTTCGACATCTATACCCCCGGCTCGATCCTGATCCCCGGCGGTTTCGCGACGATGGGCTTTGGCCCGCCCGCAGCTGTTGGTGCCAAGGTGGCTGCGCCTGATCGCGTGGTGATCTCGCTGGTGGGGGATGGTGGCTTTGGCCAGAACCCCGCCGTTCTGGCGACCGCTGCTGCCGAGAACCTTGCCGTGATCTGGGTCGTGATGAACAACAACGCGTTTGGCACCATCGCGGGCCTGCAAAAGGCGCATTACGATCTGACCTACGGGACGACTTTCCAGAAGGCGAACTCGATCATGGAACAGACCCCCGATTACG
This sequence comes from Pseudothioclava alba, assembly GCF_033100795.1. Lineage (NCBI taxonomy): Bacteria > Pseudomonadati > Pseudomonadota > Alphaproteobacteria > Rhodobacterales > Paracoccaceae > Pseudothioclava > Pseudothioclava alba. Next base: position 84,897 of record NZ_JAWLVI010000003.1, on the reverse strand, counting down.
CCGCAATCGCCCGCGCCTATGGTGTGGACGGGGTGCGTGTGGGATCAGCGGCCGAGTTCAAGCCCGCACTTGAAGCGGCGATTGCCTCGGGACGTCCGACGGTGATCGACGTGGCGATGATCAACAACCCGACGCCGACTTCGGGTCACTGGAACATTCTCGACATCTACTCGCCCGAGGGCGGTGTCGGGCACGTTTCGACCTCGTAATCGCCTCCGCGCGGGGGCGGGCCCAATGCCCCCGCGCAAGGCTGACATGCTGCCCGCTCCACCGTGGGCGGCATGGCTCTGCCCGCCGCATCCTCCCTTCAGGATGCGGCGGGTTTCGCTTTCGGTTTGCGCGGCTGACGCGCAGGCGATAACCTCTCTTTGTGGCCTGCCGGGGCCGTTTCGTTCGCGGTGAAATCAGGCACTTGCCGCAACCCTTCGCAGGAGGACAGACATGTTCCGCTCAATTTCGTCGATCAGTTTTTCGGGCCAGCTCGAAGACAAGATCGAGGCCGCTGCGGCGGCGGGTTTCGACGGGATCGAGCTGTTCCGCGAAGACATTATCGGTTTTGAGGGCGCGCCCGAGGATATTCCGGTTTTTGCCCGAAACGCGGGGATCGGGATTGTTTCGCTGCAAAGCCTGCGCGACTTTGAGGGGCTTGCGGGGGACGCCCGCGAGGCCGCCTTGCGTCGTGCCGAGCGGTTCCTTGATCTGGCCAGGCGCGTGGGGGCGCCGATGCTGATCGTCTGCGCCAACACCCGCCCCGAGGCCTCTGCGGAAACCGCTGTCCTTGCCGCCGATCTGGCCGAGCTTGCGCGGATGGCGGCGGATCGCGGGCTGACCCTTGGCTACGAGGCATTGGCGACATCCGCGCATATCAACACGCTTGAGGCCGCGTGGGAGGTCGTGCGCAACGTCGCGGCGCCGAACCTTGGCCTTGTGGTTGGCGCGGTGCATCTGTTCGCGATGGAGACCGATCCGGCGTTTCTGGCGCAAATCCCGCCCGAGCGGATCGCACTGGTGCACCTGGCCGACGCGCCCACGACGCGGATTGATCGCGCGCTTCTGACCCAATCCTTCCGCCTGTTTCCGGGGCAGGGCAACCTGCCCGTGGCCGCACTTTATTCCCAACTTCTGGCGCTTGGCGTAAGTGCGCCGATGTCGATCGAAACCTTCAATGACCAGATCCGCTCGTTGCCGCCCTCGCAGATCGCGCGCGACGGGATGCGGGCGTTTCACCTGCTGGCCGAGACCCACCGCCGCGACACGCAGCCCCATTCCGATCTGGTCGCACCGTCGTTTGTCGAATTTGTCGCGCAAGAGGATGAGGCCGCCGATCTGGAAAGCCTGCTGCGCGCGATGGGGTTTGCGCGCACGCATGAGGCGGGGCAGGTGGCGCTGTGGCGGCAGGGCGATGCGGTGATCGCGCTGAACCAGATGACCGAGGGGTTGGCCCATTCGATCTATCTGCTGCAAGGCCTGTCGGTCTCGGGCCTTGGTGTGATCGTCGACGACCTGAACGAGATGGACGCGCGGATTGGTCTCTTCCATGGCGAGCGCGTGGGCGAGGCCGCCGAGCCTCCCTACGGGCTGCCGGTGTTGCGCGGGCCGGGTGGATCGGTCTTCTATCTGGCCTCGGGGCCGATCGAGACCACCGCAGGTTACGCAGGGTTCGCGCCGACGGGAGAGGTGCCCGCCGCCCTGATCTCGCGGATCGACCATTGCGCGCAGGCGCTCCAGCCCAATCTGTTCCTGTCGGGGCTGATGTTCTATCGCTCGATCTTTGACATGCGCTCCGAGGAAATCCGCGATGTGCTCGACCCACACGGAACGGTGCATTCGCGCACGCTGGCCAATGATACGGGGGCTGTGCGGATTTCGCTGAATGCGTCCTTCGGGGCGGGCACGACGACGCAGCGCTTCCTTGAGAAATCGGGCTTCGCACCGTGGCACCACATCGCGTTCCATAGCGATGACATCTTTGCCTTCGCGCAGACGATGGAGCCGTTCGACGTGCTGCAGGTGCCCGCGAATTATTACGAAGACCTGGCGTGCCGTTTCGATCTGGATGCGGGGCTGATCGAACAGATGAAGGCGCTGAATATCTTTTATGATCGCGATGCGGGGGGCGAGTATTTCCAGCTTTATACCCGCGCGATCAATGGGGTTTTCTTCGAGGTGGTCGAGCGGCGCGGCTATACCGGCATGGGCGCGGCGAATGCGCCGGTGCGGATGCTGGCGCAGCTGCGCGAGCTTGAAACCGAGGACGCGCTGCACCTTTTGTAAGGGGCGCGCGCGGCGCGGGGGCGTCGAACCCCCTTGCCGCGCCGGTGGCGTCGCCACCGCACCGCGAAAGGCGCGAGAGGGGTCTCCCGCGCCTTCGTTTTGGCCCTGTTGAGAGCTTTGTCAGGGCCGGATGGATCAACCGCTGAAGGGGTCGTAAAGCGTGGATTCGCCCTTCATCAGCATACGCGCCATGACGGTTCGGTGGATCTCGGAGGTGCCGTCAAAGATGCGGTAAATCCGTGCGTCGCGGTAATAGCGCTCGATCGGCAGGTCTTTGCAAAACCCCATGCCGCCAAAGAGTTGCACCGCGCGGTCCACGACGCGGCCAAGGGTTTCCGCCGCCTGCACCTTGACCAGACTGATGCGGGTGCGCGGGTCTTTTCCCTCGTCAATCTCGATGGCGGTTTGCCACAGCGCCAGCCGTGCGGCGTTGATCTCAAGCGCGCTGTCGGCAAGCATCTGGCCGACCAGTTGGAACTCGCCAATCGGTTGGCCGAACTGTTTGCGTTCGCGCGCGTAGTCGACCATCAGGTCAAGCACCTTCGTCGCCTTGCCAATGGACCGCGCGCCAACCTGTGCCAGACGCACCCGCCCCAGGACGCCAAGCGCCATGCGGAACCCTTCGCCCCGCGCGCCCAGCATGTTTTCCGGCCCAAGACGGACATTATCGAAGGCCAGTTCCACATGCGAGGTGCCGCGCAGACCCATCATCGGCTGATCGCGCCCGATGGTCAGCCCTTCGCAGCCCTTATCAACCAAGAACAGCGAAATCCCGCGCGCGCCCTTGCCCGGATCGGTCACGGCCGAGACGACGAAGAAATCCGACACAAGCCCATCCGAGATGAAATGCTTGGCGCCGGACAAAAGCCAGCCGCCTTGCCCGTCCTCGACAGCCTTGGTGGTGATCGAGGCCGCATCCGATCCCGCACCCGGCTCGGTGATGGCGATGGAACAGACCCGCTCGCCGCGCACGGCGGGGCGCAGCCAGCGCTCGACCTGATTGCCGGTGCAGGCCAGAAGAACCTCGTAGACATTGCCGAAGGCGCGACGGATCAGGATGTCGGTCGTGCGGCCGAATTGCTCTTCGACGAGCATGGTGTCGAGGGCGGACAGCCCGCCGCCGCCGTGCTCTTCGGGGATATTCATGCCGTAAAGGCCAAGTTCCGAGCTTTTGCGGAAAATCGCGGCTGCCTTTTCGGGGGCGAGCGCGCCGGATTGTTCGACCTCTTCTTCCAGCGGTGCCAGTTCGGTCGCGATAAAGTCGCGCACGGTGTCGACAAGCAGGCGTTGCTCGTGGCTGAGCGTCAGGTCCATAGGTCTCTCCTCAGATCGCCGCGCGGGCGGGGGTGAAATAGCTTGATCCGGCAACGCGATCCGAAAGGGCGCGGGCGGCCTCGAGAAGGGTATCTGTCAGGGCGTCGATCCGTTCGGGCGTAAGCCGCGTAGACGGGCCGCCGATGGAAACCGTGCCAAGGCAGGCGCCGGTCGCGGGGTGGTAGATCGGGGCGGCAAGGGCCGACATGCCGGGGGCAGAGCTATCAAGCGCAATGGCCAGCCCGTGCGCACGGGCCTCGGCCAGACGGTCTAGCAACGCGGCAGGAGAGGCAGGCGCGTTCGGGCCAAGCCCCGCTGCGGCAAGCCCCTGTGCCATCGCCAATCGCATCGCGGACACATCATCCATCGTTGAAAGCCACGCTTGCCCCGTCGCCATCGAGGCCAGATGCGCCGCCTCACCCATCTGCGGGTCATAGATCAGCCCGCCGCGCGCGCCCTGCGCCTTGGCCACAAAGACCTGACGCTGGCTATCGGTGACCGACAGGCGCACCAGCTCGCCCGAGGCTTGCGCCAGATCGTCCAGCACCGGCTGCGCGGCATCGACGGTGCCAAGGCACGCCAGATGGCGGAAGGCGACCGACACGAGGCGCGGGGTCAGGTGGTAGGCACCGTTCGGGGCTTGGGCGGCATATTCAAGGCGGATCAGCTCGGCCATGAGGCGGTGCGCGCCGGGCTTGGGCATCTTAAGCTCCACCGCGATCTGCGCCAGTTGCAGCCCCTCGGGCGCTTCGGCCAGAACTTCGAGGGCGCGCAGGCTGCGCTCGGTATGGCTGAAAGACATGGCTTCTCCTGATTCCAAAAGTGGAACAGTGTTTGAATAATGAATATCGTTGCAATGGGCAAGAAAAAACCCGCGCCAAACAAAGTTGACGCGGGCAGGAGGGAGGTTCGGAAAAGATCAGGCGGTCTGTTCGGCCCCGTTGCGGCTGCCAAGGTGGGCGTGACCGATCAGCACAAGCGCGACGATGTTCATCAGGACCGCATAGATCAGACCGGGCAGGGCCAGCGTCGGGTCGCCCACAAGCTGCGAGGCGACGAAGATCGTGATCGCGACGTTTTGCAGCGAGGCTTCGGCCATGACCGTGCGTGTCTCGGCCCCGCGCAGGCGCAGCCCGCGTCCGGTGATCAGCGCAAGGGCGGGGGCCAGAAGGCTAAGCGCCATCACAGCCAGCCCGACTTGGGCGAAAGCCTCGCGCATGGCACCCCAGTTCTGGGCAAAGGTCGCCAGCACCATCAGCACGAACAGCAGTTTCGCGACCGGATCAAGGCGGCGCGCAAGGGCGGCGGCAAAACGCGGCAGCCAGACGCCAAGCCCGACGCCGATCAGAAGCGGCACAAGGGCGACGCCGCTCATGCCAAGGCTGATTTTCCAAAGGCCAGCCGGATCGGGCGCGACCGTTCCCGCCACAGCCAGAACGATCGGCAGGGTGATCGGGGCGATAAGGCTTGTGGTCAGGGTCATCGCCACCGACAGCGGCACCGAGCCTTTGGCCAGTAGCGTGACATAGTTCGAGGTCACTCCGCCCGGCGACGCTGCCACCAGTATCAGACCCAACGTCAGGGGCGCGGAAAGCTGAAAGGCCTGCGCCAGCGCCAGAGCCAGCACAGGCAGCCCCAGAACCTGAACCGTCAGCCCCGCCAGATAGGGCTTCGGCGCCCCGAAGGCCCGCATCAGCGCCGAGGGCGACAGCCGCAGCCCCAAAGACACCATCAGGATCATCATCGCGACGGGAAGAAAAATGGATAGAAGCTGCTGCATATGTGATCTCCTCTGCCTTTCGAACTGCCTGCTTGTGGCGTAGTTTACTCTGACCAAAGTCAAGGCCGATACCGGTTTGTGCGTCTAGTGTCGGCGTGAATTCAGCATAGGACGTCGCAGATGCTTAGCCGTAGAACCCTTCTTGCCACCGCCTGCGCGGGGCTGTTTGCAACGCCCATTGCGGGCTTTGCCCAGCATGTCGATCTTGGTGTGACCGAGGAAGCGGCGGCCTCCGATGGCCTGCCCGAAATGCCGCGCCGCTATATGATGGAAGACACCTACGGCAACGTGCAGACGAACGAGGATTATCAGGGCAAATTCGTTCTGGTCTATTTCGGCTATACCGGCTGCCCCGATGTCTGCCCGACCTCGCTGTCGACGATGGGGGATATGCTGGATATTCTGGGCGACAAGGCCGATGCGCTGGTGCCCTTGTTCGTGACGGTGGACCCGGATCGCGACACGGCGAAACTGTTGCGTGAATACGCCGCGATGTTCCATACGCGGATCGTGCCTTTGCGCGGCCCCAAAGCCTATACCGATCACATGGTCAAGGCGTTCAACGCGCGCTACGAGTTTCACATCGAAGACCCCGAGAACCCCAAGCGTTACTCGGTCGATCATACCTCGTCGATGGCCCTGCTTGATCCGGCGGGGATGCTGATCAAGCGCTTCCCGCATGGGACCAGCGCCGAGGACATAGCCAAGGACATCGCGGCCGAGATCGACAAGGCCGCGCAATGATGCGCCTCGGGCGGCGCCAGATTTTGCGCGCGGGCGGGGCGGCCTGTGCGGCGGCTGTGTTCCCGCGCGCGCTGATCGCTTCGGAGGGGGTGTTCGCGCCGCCTGCGGCCAGTTTGGCGCGCGCCTTCAGCACGCCCGGGAACGCCCGCGATCTGGACATCCGCGACGGGCAGCGCCAGCCAACCAGCTATGACGCGGTGGCAAAGGGGCGGCTTGCGGTTCTGAACCTTTGGGGACCGTGGTGTATTCCGTGCCGCCGCGAGATGCCCTCGGTCGCCGCGCTGGCGGCGGTGATGCCGGAAATCGCCGTTGTGCCCTTGGCCTTTGACTGGCGCGGGCCGGTGACGGTGCGGCGGTTCTTTGCGGAACTGGGCATCGACAATCTGCCGGTGCTGATGGGGGACGGCGAGAACCTCAAGGCGGTTCTCGGGCTGGAAAACCTGCCGACAACGCTGATTGTCGCGCCCGACGGGCATGTGACCCATTCCATCGCCGCCGAGGCGCAATGGGACGATCAGGCCACGCAGGACTGGCTGCGCAGCCTGCTCTAGATCAGACCAGATCGCCGCGCGAGAAGCGCAGGTAGCCAAGCCCCGCCATCACCACGCCCAGAACTGTCGGATAGACGGTTGCCCAGATCACATAGCCATTCACGCCAAAGTGGTCGAGGATGACATAGGATGACGGCCCCAGCAAGATAAGCTGCGGGTCGAAAAGGATCATCGACGCGGTGCGGAACGATTGCAGCGGGTTCGCCAGTGCAATGCCGATCACGAAGTCAGGTAGAAACTGCCCCTGGATCAGGATCGAAAGCAGCAAAAGATCCAGCAGCGCGACCAGTACCATCCAGACCAGAAGGCTCAGGCCAAGGGCGACCTCGGTCGAGCGCGCGAGCGAGGAAATCAGAAAACCGATACCCAGAAAACAGGTCGTCAGCGCAGCCAGAAGCGCGGAATAGAGGCCGATATGCGTCCACGGGATCGCGTGGCCCTTCACCGCGCCATAGCCCGCCGCCAGCGCCAGAGAGGCCGCAATCGGCAGCACGATCAGCGCCAGACGCGCCAGAAACCGGCCCCAGAACCAGACCTTCAGCGAGATCGGGAAGGCCAGCATATACTCAAGGTTCCCCGCCTCGCGGTCGCCCACCATCGAGCGCGCGGTGGTGATGACGATGAACAAGGGCAGCACCGCCATCATGATCTGGATATAGGTCACCAAAAGGCGCGACAGGCCGGTAAAGCCAAGCACGCGGCTTTCCGAAATGCCGGTCGTGACCAGCAAAAGCATCAGCCCGATCACCACGGCTGAATAGAAATGGAACCAGCGCGAGCGCAGCGATTCCGCCAGCTCAAGGCGCATCGAAAGGCCGAGGCTCGCGCCCCGAACATCGGTGGCGCGTGGCATCAGGGTTGGTTCCGGCTGTGCGTTCGGATCAAAGCTCATCGCGTTCATTCGCTGGTGTTTCCTACAATTTGCCCATCGGGCAGGCAGCGCCATGTCAACCCGCGCTCCAGCACGGCTTTGCGCATCGAGGTGAAATCGACCGTGTCCGAGGCGGGCAGCTTCACCGCGGCAAAGCCGTAATCCATCGGGCTTAGGGCGCCCGCGCGGAACTGGGCCTGGCGCGCGTCCAGCCACTCGGTGCCGGTGTCGCTGTCCATGACCCAAAACTCGACCGCCGGATCGTCCTTCCAGTCCTGCTGGTCGAGCCAGTGAACCGCATCCCCGATGTCATCGAACTTGACCAGCCTCTTTTCAGGACCGCCGCGCACTTCGGCAGCATAATGCGGGTCCGAGATAATCATGCCGCAAATCTCGCATGGCTCGCGGCCCCAGCGGATGTCTTCCGGGCCTTCGGTTTGCGGCTTGCACGCGGCCAGCACGGGCGTTGCCGCCATCAGGGCAAGCAAGCTGCGGCGGTCGATCATATGGCAATGGCGGCACATAGCTCAGACCTTTTCAGACAGGCGCTCGTCAAGCGAAAGCTGCTCGATCAGGCTGCCATAGCGGGCCAGAAGCCCCAGAAAACGGAAGGTTTCAGCCGCTGGAACCGCGCCCGAAAACCGTAAGCCCGCCGGATCGACGGTAAAGCCCCAAGCGGTCAGCGCGGCGGCGAAGGGCGCGTGCGGCTGGCTTAGCACGATATGCGCGGTGCGCAACTCGCCCGCTTGCAGCCGGTCCACCATGCTGTCATCCAGCACAACGCGGCCACGGTCCAACTCGATCACGCGGTTCACAAGGGGCGCGACCTCTTCCAGCCGGTGCGAGGCAATCAGCATCGAGGCCTCGCGCCGTTCGGCCAGCAGGTCGACAAACACCGCGCGCGCAGCCGGATCAAGGTTCGCGGCTGGCTCGTCAAAGATCATCAGGTCCACGGCGCGGCCAAGCGCAATCGTCACCAGAAGCTTCTGCTTTTGCCCGCCCGACAGCCGGTAAAAGGGGCGGGTGCGCACCTCGTCCAGATCAATGCCAAGGCGATGCGCGATTTCGGTCATTGCTTCGCGGTCGGCGCCAGCGCCATTCACCGCAAAGCCGATCAATTCGCCCACGGGCATCCGCAAGGGCGGGGGAAGCTGCGGCACAAAGGCCACGCGGGCGAGTTGTTCAGGCGCGCGGCGGCGGCCCGATTGTCCGGCAAAGCTGATGCTGCCCTGATGGCCGTAATGGCCCAGAAGGCAGCGGAACAGCGTGGTTTTGCCCGCCCCGTTCGACCCGATCAGTGCGATGCGGTCGCCCGCGTCGATAGCAAGCGTCAGCTCGTCCAGCACTGCGCGGCGGTCGAAGCGTTTGGTGAGGCGGTCGATGGTGATCATGACAGGGTCCTCAGATGATCTTGTCCAGCCCCCGGACGGTGAAACTTAGTGCCTTTTGCGGGCAGGCATCTACACACAGACCGCAGCGGGTGCAATCGGGGCCGACATATTCGGTGGTATCCGAAGCATAGCCCATCTTGGTAATCTCGAGCACATGCGGCACCAGACAGACGGCCCGACACTCCCCTTCATGCACACATTTCTCGAGATCGTATTTGATCTGGATCGGTGCTGCCGCAGATGTGATGCCATAAGTAAAACCCATCGGGCAAACGTAGCGGCACCAGAACCGACGCGAGAAGAAAATCTCGATGCCAAGCAGGAAAATCACCCACATCACGGCGACAGTCGGGCCATAGATCAACGCGCGGCTGATGATGCCGACGGGGTTGATATATTCGAAGACGGTGTAGCCGGTCAGGAAAGCCAGCGCCATGAACATCACCCATAGCACGACGCGCATTCCGCGGTGGAACGGGTGGTCCTTGACCCAGCCTTTGCGGGCAAGGAACAGGTGGATCGCCTCGGCCCATTCGGCCAGCAGGTGATAGGGGCAGGCCCATGAGCAAAACGCGCGCCCGCCCACCAGCCACCAGATCACGACCACGGTCACGGTGCCGATCACAAGGTTCAGCATTACCTCTTTGAAGGCAAGCATCACCTGAAGCGCCGCGTTCGGGTCGGCCATGTGGAAGCCAAGGAAGCGCGAGGCGGTCAGCGCTCCTTCGACAAGCTGCACATCCCACGCGTAGGACACGATGAACATCGCATTGATCACGATGATCGAAAGCCAGCGCAGGTTGCGCCACTTGTTGCTGATGACCGGATACTTATGCTCGTGCTCGATGATCTCTTTGCGCTTCTGGACCTGCTCGGGGGTCTTTTTGAGCTTCTTCATCTCGCGCGCGGCGTCGGTTTCTTCATCGGGGGTCGCTTTGCGGCCCTCCGCGCCGAACATCATGGCGAGCTTGTGCAGATACCACTTCATGCCTGCGCCTCCAGTTTCAGTTCGGTGTCGATGATGATCGAGGCCGGCTCGGTCGGGCACATCATCTCGCAGGTGCCGCAGCCGACGCAGGATTTGTGGATCGTCGGGATGCGGCGCTTGTCATCGGGGTTATCCGAGAGGGGCTCCAGCGATATGGCCCCCTCGATCGGACATTCGCGCAGGCACAGGTCGCACAGATCAAGGTCGTAGGGATAGGAGGCGACGGGCTGCGGGTCCCAGCGGTCGATCTCTTCGTAGCGCAAAAGCCCCTCGAAATCATAGCCGCGTGCAAGCCCCCTGAAGCCCTCGCCCTTGACGGCAAGGCAGCTATCGGGACGGGCAAGGCGGGCATAGCCGATCGAGACCTCTTCCTTCCGTGCGATCTCGTGGCTCAGCGCGCCCGTCGGACAGGCCAGAACGCATTGCACTGCGTCGCAGGAGAAATCGCACGCCTGTGCGCGCGCGTCGATATAGGGCACGCCAAGACCGTAGCCCTCGTCGCCATCGGCCAGCTTGATCGCCTCGACAGGGCAGACCTGCACGCATTGGCCGCACTTGATGCAGGCGGCCAGAAAATCATCCTCGGGGATCGCGCCCGGCGGGCGCAGGCGGTCGAAAATCCGGTTGTGAACGGGATACCAGCCGACAAGCCCCGCCGTCACGGCGGCCACGCCTGCACCAAGCGAGCGCAGCAGCATCCGGCGACGTTCCAGTTCGCGCCGAGTCAGGCGCTTTTTCTTGGGGGCGGCGGGAGGGGTGTTTGCCTCGGTCATTGCGTCAGCATCTCCAGGGCGGTTTTGGGTTTGCCGCTCTGCGCGCGGGTTTCGGCGCGAGAGGCAGCGTGGTCAACAGGCTCGAACAGGGGCGCGGCCTCGCGCACCAGTAGCTGCGGCTCGGTGAAGGGCGCCAGCCGTTCGACAAAATCAAGCGCCGAAAGCGCGATGCCGCCGCGGAAGAAAGCCGCATAGGGGCGGTCCATCCACAGTCGGTCGGCGTAGTTGTAAATCTCGTATGGGGCGTTGCCGATGCCGTCGCCGTCATGGTCGAAGCCCGCGTAATCGTCCCAGTAATTGCCGTTCCAGCCCTCGCGCAGCGCCGTGCCGCGTCCGCGCACCGAGACTTGCGTGAAGTTCGAGATAAAGTTGTTTTGCGAGAAGTTGTTACCCACCCAATCGGTGTGGAACTCGATCCCGATGCCGTTATAGGCGATGTGGTTGCGGTGGAACTCGTTCGTCATGTCCGGGTCCCAGGGCGAGGGGTCGATATAGATGCCGACCGCGTTGCCGAGGATTTTATTGTCTTCGACCACGGCGCCCGAGGTTTCCTTAAAGCCGACGCCCATACCGCTGGCGCCCCAAGAGCGTAAAATCTGGTTGCCCGTCACCTTGATGTTATTGGCATACATCAGAAAAACGCCAACCACGCTGTCCGAGATTTCGTTGTCCTCGACGAAATTCTCGTGGGCATACATGAAATGGATGCCATAGCGCCCGTGCCGGATGCGGTTGTTGCGGATCTTGTTGCCTTGCGAATACCAGATCACGAAGTCGCGCGAATGCTCGATCAGATTGTCTTCAAAGACGTTGTCGTTCGAATACCAAATGCGCACGCTGTCGCCGCGCATTTCAAGCGGCATGTCCTTCGAGGTGATATAATTGCGCCGCATCACGTTGTTCGAGGCCTGCGTCAGGTCCATCCCGAAGAGCGAGTTCTCGATGCGGACATCGCGGATGACGTTGTAATTGCCCTTGATCCGCAGCCCGGCATCGACCTTGTTATGAAGCCGTCCCGAGTTGCGGATTGTCAGGTTTTTCAGCGTGACAGCATCGCTTTCGATGGTCACGACCGTGCCGGTGCTGCCGCCGTCGATCACGGCGCTGCCTTGCCCGTCGATCACCACCGGATGGCGGATCACGATCGGGCCTTCATTCACCCCTTCAAGCGTGATCTCGGCGCCATCGGGGGCCATGTCGATCCGCTCTTGCAGGGTGCTCGCCAGCGCCGTTGACGCCGCCAGCGAGGCCCAAAGAGCAGTCAGAAGGGCGGGCAGGGCACGCATGGTCAGGTCTCACATCTCCTTGGCGGCATCACCCGCCAGCCTGAGTTGTTTGAACCGGATCAGCGCGGCCAGTGCAAGCACCAGCGACGAGGCCGCCATCAGGCCAAAGCCCTGTGCCGGATAGGAGTGGGTCGTGAACTGCGCGACCTTACCGTCACCGAACACCGTCGGCATGAAGGGTTTAAGCGTAAACGCCCCCATTTCGTTCAGCGAATGGCCATACCACCACAGCCAGCCCGCGTATTCCGCCAAAAAGCCAACCGGCAGCGCCATCGGCACGATCACCAAAAGCCAGTAGAACACCGAGCGCGCCGAGAAAGCGGCAAAGACCATCAGCGCCATGAAGGCGATGATCACGACGAACAGGATTTGCGCGACCGAGCTCATCGTAGCGACCAGCGGGTCGTTGCGCTCGGGTTCGTTGAACCAGCGTGCCAGCGATTTGGCATAGTGCCACTGGAACACCTGCATGACCGAACCGTTCCACTCTTCCTGTTCGGCGGCGGGTTTCTTGTTGTTGTCGATGTTATAGTTCGCGCGGATATTGTCGATCAGCGATTGCTTGTCGCCGCTGGCGGCGACGGCCTTGGTTTCCTGATCTTCGGTTTCGGCCAGCGATTGCTTGAGCATCTTGACGATGGGCGAGAGGTTGCTGTCATCGACCGCTTCTTTGCTGTCCTGACCAAGCGAAACCACAAGCCCCTCAAGATAGCCTGACGTATGCTTGGAAATCCCGTTCTCGCCATACATCGCCATCGCCATCCATGCGGCAATCGCGCCATAGCCCAGAACCGAAACGCCGATGCGCGACTTGCGACCGGGGGCCGCGAAGGCAAGAAGCATCACGCCCATCATCGCGAACAGGAACGGCGAAAACGCCTTCTCGACCGGACCGCCCGAGGCGATCGGATACATGCCGACGTAGTGGTTGATCGTGTCCATTTCGTGAACGCAATCAAGGGCTTCGTTCTCTTCGACTTCCTGGCTGGCGCGGATGGTGCAGCCGTTACGGACCGAGTCCATATGGAACAGGATCTTGATCCCCTGCGGGAAGGTCGCCTCGGGGTAGTTGGGGGCGGTCAAAGACACCCACCAGCCGGGGCTGACGAAGGAAAAGGCGATAAGACAGACAGATATAAGGGTCAGGACGCGGTAGATGATACCGCGCTTGCGCGAAGCGGCCTGGTCCATGGGTGAGGTCCTTTGGCTATGAAGTCAACGGGCGGAACCGGCCAGCTCCGCCCGTATCTGAGGGGTCTTACCAGTCGAAGTCGGGGTTGACCCAATCCGGCGCGGCCAGCATATCAGCCGGCGGCTTCAGACGCGAGACATAGTCCAGAACAGCTTTGGTGTCCTTGTCGGTGAAAGTCTGGATCTGCTGCACCATGTCCGGGTTCGCGTTGCGGCGCTTGCCTTCCTTGATCCACTGATACTGACGCACAAGATAGTTGTAGTGCTGACCCTGAATCCGCGGGTAGTATTTCTCGTTGTTGCCCTCGCCTTCTTCGCCGTGGCAGCGCACGCAGTTCTCTTTATACAGCGCTTCGCCGTGCTCAAGATCGGTGCCTTCGCCGACGCCGTTTTCGGGATTCATCGGCAGCTTTTCGATATAGGCAGCAACGTCGGTGATCGACTGCGAGCCGCCGATTTCCGAGGGCAGCGCGAAGGGATACATCGTCGGGTTGTCACGGTTCAGCGCGCGGATGTCGGCAAGCTGCTTGATGATGACGTTGAAGTGCTGACCCGCGATCTGCGGGAAGGTGCCATCGGTCAGACCCCAGCCGTTAAGCTGGTGACAGGCCGAGCAGACCTCGTAAACTTCGATGCCGTGCTCGTGGTTCGGCGTCAGGGTCAGCGCTTCGTCCTGTTCGCCGCCGCCTTGGTTCCACGACGAGGTATCAACAGTGCCCTCTGCCATCGCGGGCAGCGCCAGCGCGATCAGGGCAGCGGAGAGGAGATGGGTTTTCATGGGTCGTTTCCTTTGTGTTTAGTTCGCGGAGCGGTCGATCTGCGAGAGCCAGGCGGACATCGCGGTGATGTCTTCATCCGAGGCTTTCTTGATCGTTCCGAACATGAGTTTCGACTGGCCGCCGACGCGCACTTTGTCGCGCATCTCGGTCATGGCGCGGGCGAGATATTGCGCGTTCAGGCCGGCAATAAAGGGATAGGTCTTGGCGGTGGGCTTCACGCCGTTCGCGCCGTGGCACGATTTGCAGCCAAGCGAGTTGAACGCTTTTTCGCCAGCGGCCAGAAGGTCGGCCTCAAACGGCGGGTCGACGGGCTTCGGCTTGCCGGGCGGCAGCGACGACAGGTATTTCGCGACGTTTTTCAGGTCGTTGTCATCAACCAGATGCATGATGTCGATCATGCCTTGCACAAAGGGGGCGCCAGTGGTGGTGTCGACTGTGCCGACGCGCTTGCCGGCTTTGATGTCTTTGAGCTGGTTGAGCAGGTATTTCTCGTTCTGACCGGCGAGCATCGGATAAGAGAGCACAGGCTTGGCCCCCTTGATACCGTGGCAGGCCATGCACGATTTGGTCATGTAGACCTTTTTGCCGTCAGCGATTGCATCCGCCGAGGCGACGGTCGCGGAAAGCGCGAACGCTGCGGCGAGAAGGCTTTTCAGGATCGGGCGCATATCGCGGTTCCTTGTGAATATTTGAATGTATTCGGATGGAGGAAGGCGGCGATAGAAAACCGCCGCCTTCCGAGGGTGCTTATTTCTTCACAGCGCCATGTTCGTCGAGGAAGGTCTTGGCGCGCAGACCGATGTCTGCCGCTTTAACCTGATACTGCCACCACTGGCCGGCCCAGAGGGTCGCGTTCTGCCAGTCTTCTTTCGCGGCGGCGTCTTCGGCTTTCGCCTTGGCGTCTGCTGCGAAGTTCAGCTGGTCGGTAGCGTCTTCGACGAGCGAGACAACTTCAGGGAACGCGTCGTAGTTGCGTTCGGTGATGTAGACGACCACCGAGTCGATCACTTCTTGCGTCGCCACGTTGTTCGCGGTCTGCTTTTCGTAATCGGCCTGGGTGTAGGCCTGGCCTTCAGTCATCTGGCCGGAAGTCTCGTCAACATAACCTTTCGGTTTCACCATCAGGTAGCCGGTCATCTCGAGGTGCAGCGCCGAGCAGAACTCGGTGCAGTAGAACGAGAATGCGCCGGGCTTGTCTGCGACGATCTTGGCGGTTGCCGTCTTGCCGGGTTCCAGCGAGAGGTTCACGTCATAGGTCGAGACCGAGAAGCCGTGGGTTTCGTCCTGCGCACGCTCGGAGTTGGTGATGATGAACTCGACGGTATCGCCTTCGTTCACTTCGACGATTTCAGGCGTGAAGTGCGAACGGATCGCGGTCATGTAGACCTTGACGTTCGTGCCGTCGCGCTCGATGCGCTCCTGACCCGGACGGACAGCGCCTTCGTGGCGACCGCCGGTGCGGGAGTTGGTGCCGTACTTATAACGGACCAGCGGCTTGAGCTTGTCGGCTGCGATAGCGGTTGCGTAGTGGGGTTCACCCAGCGGCACCGGCATATCGTAGAGCAGCTCCATCTTGTCGCCCGAGATGTCGATCAGCTGGTGGTTCTGCGGGTGCAGCGGACCCACGGGGTTGAACCGGTCGATTGCCAGCTTGTTGAGCGAGATCAGGTATTTACCTGCCGGGTTGATGGATTCACCTTCCATCGCGACAAGGTGGCCGACGTTGTAGTGGATCGACAGTTTGTCGAGCACTTTGCCTTCGCAGTAGTCCCACTTGGCGATCTGGCTGTCCACATAGAGCGAGGTGTAGACAACGCATTCCTTGCTGTCGAACTGGTTGTGCAGCGGGCCAAGGCCAAGCGGCACCTGCTTGTGGATGGCGTCTTCCATCGCGATGACCGGAATACCGTAGGGGTCGGTGCCAGCGAATTTCTTGGCTTCGACCGCTGCCATGATCTTTTCGAACGAATAGACCGAGGCTTGGGTATCCAGTTTGCCGCCGACGACGATGAACTTACCGTCGGGCGAAACGTCGACGCCGTGGGGCGACTTCGGTTCGGCGATCAGGTAGACAACGCCTTCGTCGATCAGGGTCTGCATCGAAATGACCGGGTGGTCATTGATCATCGTGACCTTGCCAGCCTTATAAAGCTCTTCGGCTTTCTTCCAGTTGATCACATGCAGATAGTCGGTGTCGTTCTGCGAGCAGCCTGCCTCGAAGGGCGGGCGGCCGTTTTCGATCCCGCCGACATAACGCTCGGCGCAGAAGGAGTTGGTGAACGACCAGCCTTCGGAAACCAGCTTACCTGCGTCCGAAAGGTCTTGGCTATAGGGCGGCAGTTCGATCGAGAACGACTGCGACGGGTCGATACGGCCTGCCTCGCGGTCGAATTTCCAGTAGGTGACTGCACCGCGGAACTTCTCGTTGAACTGCGACAGCGGCGCATAGCCACGGCCCAGAACGCCCGGATACTGCGCGGCTTCGATCACATATTCCGAATTCGGCGTGACAAAAGCGCCGCCGTGTTCGGATTGCAGGATCGGGTTCACGACGATCTGCTGGGTTTCGAAGTCATGCAGCGAAATCACGCCGATACGCGGCGCCGATTTGTCGTTGATGAACAGGTATTCGCCGTCCACGTTGCCGTCGGTTTCCGAAATTGCCGGGTGGTGCGTGTCACCCCAGTGCAGTTCGCGGCCGTCAACCTTGCCAGCTTCGAGAATCGCTTTGGATTCTTCGTCAAAGCCGAAGCCTTGCCACGGCTCGGGCGTAAACACCGAGACGTATTTCAGAATGCGCATCGACGGCACGCCGTAGACCATCACCTGGCCCGACTGACCGCCCGAAGAAAATACGATGAACTCGTCACGTCCGCCGGTCGGCGTATACGTTTTTGCCGCAGCAACCAGATCCTGTTGGGACAGTCCCCGGCGCGCCATGACCTCGTCGAGCGTCTCCGCAGAAGCACTCATCGCGACGCCCATGGCAACGATTCCCGTCGTGGCCAATAGGCTTTGATAAATGGTCTTACCCATTGTTTGCCCTCGCTTTCGGACCCAGAGCGAAACGCGTTTCCCATAGGCACAGTGGTCCGTTGCCTGTGCCTGCTTTGTCATCACATGATCGAGAGGGGAGTCGCCTTGACATATGTTAAGGATCAGATGTGTCATTTGCGCGAAGAAGGCTTTGCACCCGTTTGAGCGGGATTCGACTGCAAGGAGCCGACCACCTTATGAAACGCCGCACCGCCCTTTTCGCCGCCGTTGCCTTGACGATGACCGCCGCTTTTCCGGCCTTCGCGCAAGAGGCGCAGACCGATACGCTTGAGATTTCAGGCGGGTTCACGCGCGCCTCGGTCAGCCCGAATGGCGCGGGCTTTCTGACCATCCGCTCCAAGGGCGAGGCCGACCGTCTGGTCGCTTTCCGTTCGCCCCAGTGCAACCGCCCCGAGCTGCACACCCATATCAACGACAACGGCATCATGCGGATGCGTCAGGTCGAGGCGATTGACGTGCCCGCAGGCGGCATGGTCGAGCTGAAACCCGGCGGCCTGCACCTGATGATGATCGACCTGACCGGCCCGCTGGCCGAGGGCGATGTCGTCGATGTGACCCTGATTTTCGAACAAGCAGGCGAGGTGGCCGTGTCGCTGCCCGTCAAGAAGCCCGGCGCAATGAACTGACCGTCCCTTCCAGTTCATGCGCTTGATGAGACCGTCGGGAAACCGGCGGTCTTCGTCATTTCAGGGGGTCACGCAAGGGCGACGCAGAGCAGCAGCAAAAGCTGGAACAGCGCCGTTTGCCCCAGAAGGGCGTTCAGCCGTGCGGATACCGGCCAGTGCCACATCGCGTGGCCCAGCCAGAGCGCCAGCGCGAAAGGTGCGAGTAGCCAAAGGCTCGGCGCAAGCGTGGCGGCTGTCGCAATGGCCCCCAAAAGGAAGCCGAAATAGAACAGACGCGCGCCCGTCGGGCCGATCAGAATCGCCAGAGTGCGCCGCCCCGCGCGGGCATCCTGCATCCGGTCGCGGTGGTTGTTCAGGATCAATACGGCAGCGGCGGGCAAGCCGATCATCAGCCCCAGCCCCAGTGTTTGCGGTGCCAGTGGCGCCACCCCTTGCAGCCATGCCGTGCCAGACACCGCCACAAGCCCGAAAAAGGCGATGACCAAAGCCTCGCCAAAGGGCAGGCCCGACATCGGGAACGGTCCCATCGAATAAAGATACCCCAAGGCCAGCGATACAAGGCCGATCGCAACAATCGGCCAGCCGCCAAGTGCTGCCAGATAAAGCCCTGCCAGAATCGCCACTCCGAAAGCCAGCATCGCGGCGCGCCGCACCTCGGGCGCGGGCAAGAGGCCAAGCGCGGTCAGGCGCGGCGGGCCAAGCCGGTCGGGCCGGTCAACCCCGCTTGCGGCGTCGGCAGCGTCATTCCACAGGTTCGTGCCGATCTGGATCGCGGCGGCCGAAACAACCGCCGCCAGCGTCACATCGGGGCGCCATGATCCGGCTGTCGCGGCCAGCCAGCTTCCTGCCAGCACCGGCGCGACCGACAGGCTGAGGGTTTTCAGGCGTGCGGCAATCGCCCAAAGGGCGGGGCGGGGCAGGCGCTCCAGTCGCGCGCGCAGGGCATCGGTCTGTATCGTCATGGTTTTACGGCAATGTGAAGGCGGGCAATCCCGAACATGAAGGCGCGTTCGCGCACAAGCTGCAACCCCGCAAGTGCAAGCTCGCGCGATATATCCTCGCGGTTGGGGAATTTCTCGATCGACTCGACCAGATATTGATAGGCGCCCTTATCGCGGGCAACCAATGCGCCAAGCGCGGGAATGACAAAGCGCGCGTGAAGTGCGTAAAGTGGCGCGAACCAGCGGTCTGGCTCGGAAAACTCCAGCAACACGAGCGCGCCACCTTGCGGCAAGATACGCGCGACTTCGAAGAGCGCGCGGGTCGGGTCGGTCATGTTGCGCAGCCCGAAGGCCAGCGTCACCGCCGCCGCCGCGCCATCCTCAAGCGGCAGATCCTCGGCGGGCGCATGGATATAGCCCAACCGCTCGCCGCCCCGCTCGCGCGCTTGGGCCAGCATCCCCGACGAGGCATCGGCCACAATGACGTGACGTAACGGATCGGCGGTTTTGACCGCCAGCGCAATATCGCCCGTCCCGCCTGCCAGATCGACCAGCGGCCCCTCGCGCCGCGCCAGAACCTTTAGCGTCTCGCGCACCATCACCGATTTCCACAACCGGTGCAGGCCAAAGCTCATCAGGTCGTTCATCAGGTCATAGTGCGGGGCAATCCGGTCAAACAACGCGGTCACGCGCGAGCGCCGCTCGTCCATCGACACTTTTTCCGAGCCAAAGCTCGTGCGCATCTCGTCAAGTTTGCTGGCGCGCGTCATCTGCGTCCTCTTCGTCATGGGGTCGCTTCGGGCTATCATAGAGGCAGATCGCCACCTTGACTTCGCTCAATCGGATTCGTTTGATCCGCCGCATTTACATTTCCGCAAGGCTCTGGCAGGGGAAAGACTGCATTGATCGTGCTTGTGGGGGGCGGGGTCTTTTTTGCTTTCGAAAGGATGGGGTATGCTGTCGTCCATCTATCAGGTCGCGCGGAAATCGCTTCTGCTTGCAGGTCTTCCAGAGGATGCCGCCAAGGCGATTCTGGAGCGCGCCCGCGTGCGCGAGACCGAGCGCGGAGCGACCGTGTTCTTGCAAGGCGAGCGCGCGGCAGCGGTCTATATCGTGATCGAAGGCTGGGTGAAGCTGTATCGGATCGCGCCTAATGGCGCCGAAGCCGTCGTGGGTGTCTTCACCAAAGGCCACAGCTTTGGCGAGGCCGTCGCCTTTACCCATGACGCCTATCCGGTGTCGGCCGAATGCGCGACCGACTGCACGCTGATCCGCATCGAAACCGACGCGATCTTGCGCATGGTGCGTGACAAGCCCGAGTTTGCGCTCTCGCTTCTGTCCGCGACATTTGCCCACCTGCACCGGCTGGTGGCGCAGATCGAGCAGCTCAAGGCACAAACCGGCGCGCAGCGCGTGGCCGAGTTCCTGCTGGAGCTTGTCCCCGATGATGCCAGCGGCAAGGTCGAGGTGAAGCTGCCCTATGACAAGGTGCTGATCGCGGGGCGTCTGGGGATGAAACCCGAAAGCCTCTCGCGCGCTTTTGCCAAGCTGCGCGAGCACGGGGTGAAGGTAAAGCAGAACCACGCGGTGATCGAACACCTCGAAAGCCTGCGCGATTACGCCGAGGAAGACCCCGCGACCGCGTGGCAAAAGGGCTAACCGATCAGGTATAGCGCGAGCAGCAAGATCGCATAAAGCGCCAGCACGATTGAAAAGCCGCGATGCCAGAAGGGCGCGGCTGCCAGCCCGAGGTATCGCGACAGTATCACGCCTGCCTTTGCCCAGGCGAGCGTCAGGATCGCCGCGCCTCCGATTGTGACGCCTGTGCCTGCCAGCCATCCCGCCGAAACCGCCGCTGCCAGAACGGTCGAGGCCGCAGACAGCCCGATCAGCCAGGCCCATGCGCGGATCAAAGGATCAGAGAGCCAGCCCATTCTCCTCACCTCAGCAGATAGATCACGGGGAACAAGAGCACCCAGACCAGATCGACCATATGCCAGAACGCCGCGCCAACCTCGACGGTGCGCGGTTTGCAATGGATGCCGACCAGCCCGAGGATTACGATCCCCGCAACCACATGTGCGGCATGGAAACCCGTCAGCAGGTAGTAAAACGTATAGAAGGCGTGGGTGTCGGGGCCGATGCCGTGGCGGGCCTTGTCCAGAAACTCCAGCCCCTTGATGACCAGAAACACGACCCCAAGCGCCGAGGCTGCAGCCAGCCACGCCCGCGTTGCCATTCTGCGCCCATGTTCGGCCATGCGCACCGCCAGCGCGGCAAAAAAGCCCGATGTCACCAGCACCAGCGTGTTGATGCCAGCACCAGTGCGGTGGAGCGCGTCCTGCGCCTCGGCAAAACCCGCCGGATCGGTGATCCGCACGCCAAGAAAGGCCGCAAGCCCCGCGCCGAAAACCAGAAGCTCTGAAATAATCAGCACCCACATCATCAGATCGCCGGGGAGTTGCTCCAGCGGATGAAGCGGCTCGTCCGGGGTGCGGGTATCGCTCATGCGCCCACCAGTTGCCGGTAAATCTCGGGGAGGGCGGCGGTCAGGTGGTCGGGGTGCGGGATAACGGCAAAGCCGCCCCGCCCGAAGATGCGCGAGAACCACGATTTGCCTTCGCGGTCGATGGTGATGCCAAAGACAGCGTGGCCTGCGCGTCGCGCCTCCAGGACGGCCATGCGGCTGTCCTCGATGCCGTGGCGGCCCTCATAGTGGTCAAGGTCGTTCGGCTTGCCATCGGTGATGACCAGCAACAGCCGCCGCTTGCGCCCCTGCGTTGCCAGATCGGCCGAGGCATGGCGGATCGCCGTGCCAAGCCGCGTATAGAAACCGGGCCGCAGCGCGCCAATGCGGGCCTCGACGTTTTGCGTCATCGGCTCGCCGAAGCGTTTGCAATTCAGGAAATAGACGCGGTTGCGCTTGAGCGAGGAGAACGCGTTGATTGCGAAATCGTCGCCGCAGGCATCCAGCCCCCAAGCGAGCGCGGCCAAGGCCTCGCGTTCGATGTCGATGACGGCGCGGCCCGCGACCGCGCTTTCGGTCGAGCGCGACACATCCAGCAGGATCGACACCGCCAGATCGCGTTTGAGCGGGCGGGTCTGGCGCCAGATGCGCTCTTGCGGGGCGCCCGTTGCGCGCAGATCGCAGGCGGCACGCACGGTGGCCTCCATGTCCAGCTCGTCGCCGTCAAGGTGCCCGCTGGTCGACACGCGACCCGGCCGCAGCCCTCCGAACTGGCGCTTGACGGCGCGGATGCGCCGATGCGCGCGCGGGTCTTTGCGGAAACCGGGGTCTTCGTCACTTTCGTCGACGCGGCTGGCCAGAACGCGGGCGTGGGCGGGGATATAGGCGCCGGTGCGCACGTCCCATTCGGGATAGGTGAACTCGCCCGACAGCGCCTCGCGGTCCACGTCTTCGGGGGCTAGGTCAAGGTGCAGCTTCAGCTTGGTCGCGGGCGCCTTCGAGATTTGCCCCAGCCCGATCTCTTCCTGATCGTCGGCGGCCTTTTTGGCGCTGTCCGGGTCGTCATCCTCGACACGGCGGTTGAGGTTCATGAACTCGGCCCAGGACAGGATCGCCTCGAACTTGTGCAAGATCAGGCTGTCACGGCGCTCGGCCTGATCGGCTTTGCGGCGCTTGGCGCGGTGGGTCTTGTTGCCCTCGCCCTCTTCGGGGGTGCCTTCGGTCGTGCGTGTCTCGACCGAGGTGCCTGCCGAACTGCCAACAGCGCGCAGGTCGGGCCAAAGCGCTACGGGGCGGAAGGGCTGATAGCCGCGGGGCGCCTGAAGCGCGGAAATATCGCCGGAGAGCAGCGCCGAACGCAGCTCTTGCGCGGCGGGGGAAAGAGGCGCGGTGTCCCCCAGTTCGGCGCGGATCAGCGCCTCGATCGCGGCCTCGGTTGTGGGTAGCGAGGGCGTCGGGCGCAGCGCCAGCGTGGCCGCGCAAAGGTCCGCATAAAGCGAGCGCAGGCCCGTTGCATCGGCCAGCGTGTCGCGCACCATGCGGTTTGCATAGGCCAGTTGCAAAAGGTCCGCCTGAAGCGGGTCTTCGGGGCGCTCGTCGGTCTGTGCCGCATGGGCGGAAATAGCGGCCAGCCACAGATAGGTGGCGGCGTTCGCCTCGCGCGAGGGGAAAATCGCCAGCGACGCGGGCAGGCGCAGCGCCGCCCCGTCGAAAGAGGCGCGCGGCAGCGCCTCGGCCTCGGTCCCCAGACGGCGCAGGAAGCTGAGCCGGTGGCGCGAGATTTCCTCGGACACCGGTTTTACTTCGACCGAAGCAGCACCCCCAAGGGCGCGGAATAGGACTGCCAGCCGTCCGCCGACCTCGGAGAGGTCGACACGGGCTCCATCATACGCCTCGGGGGCGTCAAGACGGCTGGCAAGGGCGTGCCACAGCTTCCCGACGGATTCTTCGGGTTCCCATGGCTCGAAGTCGATCTTGGACACGGTGTGCCTCACCCGAAAATGGCCGTGACAAGATCGTGGAGCCCGCGTTTCACGTCCGCATCATCGCTGAGCGGCTCGATCATCGCGGCATTGATCGCGCGTTCATGGCTCATGCCTTGCGCAATCAAGGTCGCAGCGTAGACGACCAGACGGGTCGAAACGCCTTCTTCAAGGTCCTGCCCCTTAAGACCACGCAGCTTGTTGGCCAGTCGCACCAGCGGTTGCACGCGATCTTCGGACAGGCCGGATTCGCGGGCGACCACGGGCACTTCATGCTCGGGGGCAGGGAAGTCAAATTCCATCGAGACAAAACGCTGACGGGTCGAAGGTTTCAGCGTTTTCAGGATGTTCTGGTAGCCGGGGTTATACGAGGCGACCAGCATGAAGCCGGGCGTTGCCTCCAGTTCCTCGCCGGTGCGGTCGATCGGCAGGATGCGCCGGTCGTCGGTCAGCGGGTGCAGGACGACTGTTACGTCCTTGCGGGCCTCGACCACCTCGTCGAGATAGCAGATCGCCCCTTCGCGCACCGCGCGGGTCAGCGGGCCGTCAACCCAGACCGTCTCGCCGCCCTTGAGCAGGTAGCGACCGATCAGATCGGCGGCCGACAGATCGTCGTGGCAGGCAACGGTATAAAGCGGACGACCAAGCTGCGCGGCCATATGGGCCACAAAGCGGGTTTTGCCGCAGCCGGTCGGACCTTTCAGAAGGACCGGCAGTTGATTCTGATAGGCGGCTGCGAAGATCTCGCACTCATCGCCCTGCGGGAGGTAGAAGGGGGCTTTCGCCGCCCCCTCCAGTTTGTTTGTTTGCGCGTTCATTTCCTGATGTCCTGTTCTGGCTTGCGTTATTCCGCAGCAACACCCTGGCTGATGACTTCACGACGCGGTGCAAGCAGCGCGTAGATGAAGAGCAGAGCACCAAGGACAACTGCCACGCCCGAGCCGAAGCGCATCACGTAGAAGACCCAAAGCTGGTCCTGCACATCCATGAAGCCTTCGCCCAGAACGCGTTGCAGGTGGGTTTGCACCGTGCCGGCAAAGGTCAGCGTAAAAGTCATGAACACCATGCCACCCGACATCAGCCAGAAAGAGGCCATGTTGAGCACCTGATTGTAGGGATCGCGGCCCCGCAAGATCGGCATCGCATAGGACATGATCGCAAGGTTCAGCGAGACATAGGCGCCGAAGAAAGCAAGGTGTCCGTGCGCAGCGGTGATCTGCGTGCCGTGCGTGTAGAAGTTCACGCCGTGCAGGGTGTGCAGGAAACCCCAGACGCCAGCGCCGAAGAAGGCGAGCGTGGCACAGCCGAGCGACCACAGAAGGGCTGCTTTGTTCGGGTGGTCACGACGGCCTTTCCAGACCATGACGAAGGCAAACGCCATCATCGCGAAGAACGGGATAACCTCGAGCGAGCTGAAGATCGAGCCGATCCACTGCCAGTAAGCGGGAGTGCCGATCCAGTAGTAGTGGTGGCCGGTGCCCAGGATACCCGAGAACAGTGCGGCAGCGACGATCACATAGAGCCATTTCTCGACGATCTCGCGGTCGACACCCGTCAGCTTGAGCATCAGGAAGGCGAGGATCGAGGCCATGATCAGTTCCCACACGCCTTCAACCCACAGGTGGACAACATACCACCAGTATTGCTTGTCGAGGGCGAGGTTGCCGGGGTTGTAGAAGGCAAAGAGGAACAGCAGCGCCAGACCCCACAGGCCCAACAGCAAGATGTTGGTGATCGCGGTCTTGCGGCCTTTGAGCACCGTCAGCGTGATGTTGTAGAGGAAGATCAGCGCAGCGACCACGATACCCGCTTTCACCCAGAGCGGCTGCTCAAGGAATTCGCGGCCCTCTTTACCCAGCAGGAAGTTGCCTTCGAACAGGTTGAAGAGATAGGTCACAACGACACCAGCGGTGCCAAGCACGAGGATGGCAAGCTGGATATAGGCGAGTTTCACCGAGTGCAGTTCACGCTCGGATTCTTCGGGCACAAGGAAGTAGGCCGCGCCGAAGAAGCCGGTAATCAGCCACACGATCAGCGAGTTGGTGTGCAGCATCCGCCCGATGTTGAAGGGCAGAAGCTCTGACAGGAAGGTCGGTTCGACATAGATCCAGCCGATGACCAGACCCATCGAAACCTGCACTGCGAAGAGTGCGAGCGCCGTCAGCATATAGATGAGGGCGACTTTCTGGGATTGATATTTCATATCCGTTTCTCCTTCCCTCTCGTTCAACCGGCGTCGTTCGGCGGCCAGCCCTGTGCGTCGATGGTATCGACCCAGAGCAGGAAGTCGGCGAGGTTTTGGTATTCTTCGTCCGAGAGGTTAAACTGCGGCATCTGGCGACGGCCTTCGATACCCGTGGGCATAGCGTCCATCCAGGCAGCGAGGGAGTCTTTGGCGCCTTCGTGGTCGCCCGGTTCAATGCCCCAACGGGTCATCACGTTCATCAGTTCAGGTGCGAAGTAGGCGCCTTCCCCCATGATCGTGTGGCAGTTGATGCAGGCATTTTCTTCCCAGACACGTTTGCCCGCCCGAACGGAGTCGGTGAGCGTTTCGGCATTTGTCGAGTTATTGACGATATGGAAGTGGGACTGTGCCGAGAGGCCCACAAAAATGATGATGAAGAACAGTGACCCGCCATAAAAAATGTTACGGGCCATGCTCTTGGTCATGACTTCGCGCATTGCGCTCTCCTTTTCGGAGCGGTTGATGGTGTGTTCACATGACCGTGACGGGGGGTGACTCGCCTTAACGAAAGTCAATCGTCCGCCATTCTTGACGCCATCAGTCAGGAAAAAGTCAGGCGTCGCGGGTTACGCGCGCGGCAGGCGCGGCTCCAGCAAAATCGGCCACAAGGCGCGCGCGGCCAGCCCGAAGGCGATCAGCCACAAAGCCCCCGCCACAAGTGAGATTTCCAGATCATAGGACGGCGCAAGCGTCACACTCCAGCGCAGGACCGCGGCGACGGGTATCAGGGCAAAAGCGGGGATCACTTCGCGCGGCGCGATCAGCGGGCGGCCTGTGTGGCCAAGGCTCGCGCGGGTCATCACCGACAGCACCATGCCGCCGACCGCCCCGATCCCCAACAGGTGCAGCGCGGGGATTTCGTCGCCAAACCCGAGGTTCGAGAAACCAAATGCAAGATAGCCAAGCCCGAGCACGCCATAGGACAGGTGCATCGTCCAGAGAATCGGGAAGGGCCGCGTCCATGACCCGTGCCAGAAGGCCAGACGCCCAAGAGCCGCCGCTCCGGCAAGGCAGGCGATCAGGGCTGACACTACTGCGGGGAGGCCAAAAAGAATCGCAAGCGGGAGGATCATTGCACTGGCGATCCCCGCGACATCGAGGGGCTTGGGCGAGTCGGGTAATCCGGTCTCACGTCCAAGCCGCACCATCGCGTTGCGCGTGAAGGCAGGCGTGATCCGTCCGCCGATCACCGCAATCATCGCGCAAACCGCCAACAGCCCGACGCGCAACCCGCGCGAGGCGTCGCCCCAACCAAGGCCCATCCATTCGGCCAGAACCAAAAGCTCACCGCCCCAAAGCGCCGCCAGAATCCCCAGAAACATCATGTTCTGCGGTTTTGGACGCTTGATAAGCTGGCTGGCGATCTTGGCGCCCAGAACCGGAACGAAGGATAGCGCGGCCAGCGCAACAAGGGCGGGCGGCAGGACGCCGGAAAACCAGACCGCCAGCCGCCCGACAAACCAGAACCCCGCGACCGAGGCGATAAACATCTGCTGCGCGGCCTTCGTGCCGGTCCAGTTTGGCACGGCGGTCAGGAAGAACCCGCCAAGTGCCGCCGTGGCAAAGCCGAAGATCATCTCGTGCGCGTGCCAGCCCGTCGGGGCGGGGGCGATCGGGAAGGGCATCAGGTCAAGCCCGCCCAAGTCGCCAGCAAGACTCACTTCCCAAGCCGCGATAACCGCGATGGCAAAGAGGGTGGCAGCCAGAAAGAAGATTCGGAAGCCCTCGGAAAACAGCCGTTTGAAGCCTTGCATTCGGGGCATCTCCTATAGTCCGCGCGCGCAGTTGCGCGGGCGGGTCAAATTCCTGTTCCGGGTCAGGATGCAAGCTGCCCGCCTGCGTCACCTTAACGAAAGTCAAGATGCAGGCGGGGCGCAAAGTCGCAGGTAAATAAATTATTATAAATCAGTGGCTTGATGGGTGCCGTGCGGTGCGATCACGGATGCTCACAAAGTCTTGACTTTGGTCAATGCTCTTGTGCCCCCGTCTTGCGAGGTTCCACTTGCCTCATCGCCCCACAGGAGAGTGATCATGTCACTTGAGAAAAAGAACAATCGCTTCGGCTTTGCCCCGAGTGCGGGTCTCGCCGTATTCCTTGCTGGCGTGGCGCTTCCTGCGCTCGCCCAGGACGCACCCACGCTGAGTGAAGAAGCTTTCGAGCATTCGAAAGAGATCTACTTCCAGCAGTGTGCAGGTTGCCACGGTGTCCTGCGCAAAGGCGCGACCGGTAAGAACCTCGAGCCGAAGTGGAAGAAAACCGCAGCAGACGGCACCGTCACCGAAGGCGGCACGCTGACCCTTGGTCAGGAACGCCTTGAGAAGATCATCTCCTTCGGCACCGAAGGCGGGATGAACAACTTCTCGGACATCCTGTCCGAGCAGGAAATCAAGGATATGGCGACCTACATCCAGATGGATGCGCCGAAGCCTCCGGAATGGTCGCTCGAGCAGATGAAAGCCTCGCGCAAGGTCTATGTGGACCCGGCCGACTATCCGACCGAGCCGCAGCACGGCCGCAACTGGGAAAACTTCTTCGTCGTCATCGAGCGTGATGTCGGCAAGGTCGCGATCATCGACGGCGACACCAAAGAAGTCATCACCCACATCCCGACCGGCTATGCCGTGCACGTGATCAAGGCTTCCGAGCACCACAATGTGGAGCACATGGAGAACCCGGGCCGCTTCTGGTACACCATGGGCCGCGACGGCAAGATGACCAAGATCGACCTCTGGCAGACGCCGGACAAGATGCTGGTCGCCGAAGTCGACATCGCACACGACGCCCGTGACGTTGCTGTGTCGGGCGACGGCAAATATGTGATCGGTGGGGGCTATTGGCCGCCGCACTTCGTGATCGCAGACGCCCAGACCATGGAGCCGCTGAAAGTGGTTTCGACCCGTGGCGTGAACGTCGACGGCAACTATGTCGAAGAAGCCCGTGTGGCCGCTATCTACACCACGCCGAACGAGCCGACCTTCCTTGTGGCGGTCAAAGAGCTTGGTCAGATGTGGCAGGTGGACTACTCGGATCTCGACAACCTGCGTATCGAAGAAATCAACTCGGCCAAGTTCCTGCACGACGGCTTCTTCGATCCGACCGGCCGTTACTTCCAGATCGCGGCGAACGCCTCGAACAAGATGGTCGTGGTCGACACCAAAGAGCGCAAGCTTGAGGCTATGATCGACGTCGGCGCCCTGCCGCACCCGGGTCCGGGCGCGAACTGGGAAGACCCGAACTGCGGTCCGGTTGCCGGCACCACGCACCTTGGCGAAGGCACCGTGACGGTTTGGGGTAACGACCCCGAAGGCCACGCCGACAACGCATGGAAGGTCTGCTACACGGTCGAAACCGATGGCCCCGGCCTGTTCGTCCGCACGCACCCGAACTCCAAGTATGTCTGGGCTGACCAGACCAAACACCCGGAGCCGGAAGTGCAGCAGTCGATCCAGGTTATCGACAAAGCCACGGGCGAGATTGCCAAGACCATCCAGGTTACGGACGAGGCTGGCAGCGCGGCTGTCCACTTCGAGTTCAACAAAGACGGCACCGAAGTTTGGGTGTCCAAGTGGAACCTGAAGAACTCGAAAGAGCCGAATGGCGAGATGGTGATCTACGACGCCGAGACGCTTGAAGAAAAAGCACGGGTCAAAGGGCTTTATGCTCCGACCGGCAAATTCAACGTCTACAACCGCACCAACCACGTCACCTGATGTGGGACCGGCGGGCTGCCCTTGGGGTGGCCCGCCTCCCTTTATCCTCAAGGACTTGTAAGAGGCCGCCTTCGGCTTGAGATGCCGTCAAGGCTGGCCTTTTTCACAGGAGCCGCATCATGCCGCTAGAGAGCGAAGAAACGCAAAAAACCGGCCGCCTGTGGCGGCGCTATGTCTACTTCGGGGTGCCCGTCGCGGGTGCCGCCGCCGCCTTTGTGGCGGGTATCATGTTCTGGGGCGGGTTCAACACCGCCATGGAAGCCACCAATACGATGACCTTCTGTATCTCGTGTCACGAGATGGAAGATAACGTCTACGCCGAGTATCAGGGCACCATCCACGATGTGAACCGCTCGGGTGTAGGCGCGGTCTGTTCGGACTGCCACGTTCCGAAGGACTGGACGCATAAGATCATCCGCAAGATCAAGGCCTCGAAAGAGGTTTGGGGCAAGCTGACCGGCTCGATCGCGACGCCCGAGAAATTCGATGCCAAACGCCTTGAACTGGCGATGCACGAATGGGAGCGGATGAAAGGTTCCGACTCGCGCGAGTGCCGCAACTGCCACGATTTCGAATCGATGCTGCCCGAAAAACAGCGCCCGCGCGCGCGTCAGCAGCACCTGAACGCGATCGAAACAGGGCAGACCTGTATCGACTGCCACAAGGGGATCGCGCACAAAGATCTGCGCGACCGCGCCGACGAGGAATATCTCGCCGAGCTGGAATCGCCGAACCCGGACTATGCCCGCAAGGTTCCGCAGCTTTACCTTGATAGCCTTGCCAGAATCGAGGCCAAGGAAGCCGCAGAGGCCGACGCCGCTGCTGCCGCTGCCAAGGCGCAGCAAGAGGCCGTCGCCGCACAGATCGCAGCCGCGGTCGAGAAGGCACGCGCCGAAGAGCAGGCGAAAGCCTCGGGTCAAGCTGCTCCCGCGGCTGCTTCTGGTGACACGGTCGGCGGTGATCTGGACTGGGGCTCTGCGGCTCCGGTTCCGGTGACGCTGTTCTATCCGGGGCAAGCCAGCTTTGAATGGGTGCAGAACGGTAAAACGCACGGTGGTGCACGACCCTTCACCAAGGGCGGCGACAAGTGCTCGACCTGCCACGCCAAGGAACTTGCGAATATGGGGGCCAAGATCGTCAAAGGCGAAAAGGCCGAGCCGACCCCGATCCCCGGCAAGCGCGGTTCCATCGACGTGACGCTGCAAGCGACGCATGACGCCGAGAACCTGTATCTCAAGCTGCAATGGGAGGCCGCGCCGCATACGCCCGTGCCCTTCGTTGACGGCGGCAAGATGGACCCGGAAAATCCGGTGAAGGTTGCGATGATGATCGCGGGCACGGGCATCGAGTATGTCGATCAGGCCGGTTGCTGGGCGACCTGTCACAACGACAACCGCTATATGCCCGATGCGCCGGATGCGGCGGCTCTGGGTGCTGCGGGGGATGTGGCTGCACGGATCGGCGCGACTGATTATGTGACCAAATACATCGCCGAAAGCCGCACTGACATCGAGCTGAAAGGCCGTGGCGGCAAGCCGCTTGGCGGCTGGGACAAGCTGAAAGAAGAGGGTGAGATCACCGCGCTTCTGGAGGGTGGCTCGTTCATGGATGTGCTGCGTGCCAGCCCGTCGGCCGGTGGCGACAACGGTCACATCCTTGAGCAGCGTGTCAGCAATTCGGGCGGGGCGATCGAAAGCTCGGTCACGCTTGAGGGCAACACCTGGACTGCTGTGATCAAGCGCCCGCTTGATACCGGCGCGACTGGCGACATCAAGATCGAACCCGGCAAGGTCTATACCGTCGGCTTCGCGATCCACGATGACTTCACCTCGGCGCGGTTCCACCATGTGTCGATGGACTGGCGTCTGGGTCTGGATGATCCGGGTGTCGAGATCAACGCCACAGCGCAGTAAAACCATGCTAAACTTGGGGGCGGTCAGGAAACTGGCCGCCCTTGGTCTGTTTCAAGCCGGAGATATATGATGCGTCTGCTTGCCTCGTCCGTTTTGTTCGCCCTGTCGGTGCAGCCCGCGCTGGCCGAGACCGACCCCGACAAAATCGCGAAAATCTGTGCCGAGGCGGATGCGCGTTATACCGAGATTTACGGCCATGCCCCCTCTGATGCAGAGGGCGTGACCGTCGCCTTGATGTATAAATACACCTTCTGCCCCGTGACGCTGGAGGTGCCTGTCGGCACGACGGTTCGCTGGGTGAATGTCGACAAGCGCACCTCGCACTCGACTTGGTTCAAGGATGCGGGCGAGGCCGAAAGCCAGCGCCTGTTCCCCGATGAAACCGCCGAGCAGACCTTCGACATTCCTGGCGAATGGGGCTATCTGTGCGGACCGCATTGGGAAAGTCACGATATGGTCGGCAAGGTTATTGTGATCCCGAAATAATCCTGTTTCGCGGCTGGTTTGCCAAATAACCCGCGCAGCTTTGACTTCTGTCAAGGGTCTGCGGGGCTTGCTTTGGCATGGTCCGGACAGTGCACCCGAGAAGATGAAGGAGTATCCTATGGGACGCGTAGGAACAGTCACGCTGGTTGGCGCTGGCCCCGGAGATCCGGAACTCCTGACTCTCAAGGCTGCGCGCCTGATTTCCTCGGCGGATGTGGTGGTGTTCGACCGCCTTGTCGCGCCGGAAATTCTGGCGATGATTCCGGTTGCGGCCGAGCGCGTGAATGTGGGTAAGCGCACCCACCATCACCCCGTGCCGCAAGACGAGATCAACGAAATTCTGGTGCGTTACGCGCTTGAGGGCCGCGATGTGGTCCGCCTGAAGGGCGGAGATCCGTTCATCTTTGGCCGTGGCTGCGAGGAAACCGCGCGTCTGGCCGAGGCCGGCGTGCCCTTTGCCGTCGTGCCGGGGATTACCGCCGCGCAAGGGGCATCCGCCTCGACCGGCGTGCCGCTGACCCATCGCGGGCTGGCGCGCTCGGTGCGCTATATCACGGGCCACTGCAAAGCCGACGAGATGCTGGACCTCGACTGGGCCGGTCTTGCCGATCCCGAGACGACGCTGGTGTTCTATATGGGCAAGGCGACGATCCGGCTGATTTCGGACAAGCTGCAAGAACATGGCCTGCCTGCCGATACGCCTGTGATGGCGGTTGCTTCGGCCACTACCACCGAAGAGCAGCGCCTCTCGACCCGGCTGGACCGGATCGAAGAGGATATGGCGGGCGCGGGTCTTGAAAGCCCCGTGATCTTTATCATCGGCAAGGTGGCTGGCCTGTCGGATCGTCTGATGCAGGCGGCTGTTTTGACCGAGGCGCAGGGGTGCTGCGCTGGCGGGGGCTGCTGCCATGCCTGAGCGCGCCTTTGCCCTGGCCCTTGCCGTTTCGGTGCTGACCCTTCCGGCCCTGGCCGAGGAGATCAGCCCCAAGCGCGCCGAGGCGCTGGCGCATCTGGTCGAGCAGGATTGCGGCTCGTGCCACGGTCTGACGCGCAAGGGTGGGCTGGGTAGCCCGCTGACCTATGAGGCGCTTGAGGGGCGCGACCGCGACTCGCTGGCGCTGGTCATTCTGGATGGGATGCCGGGCACGGCGATGCCGCCGTGGCGCCCGCTGATGACCGAGGCCGAGGCCTACTGGATTGCCGATTTTCTTCTGAAGGATCCTTCGAAATGACCCGTCTTGCTGTGCTGCTTTTGTGTTCGGCCCTCGCATCGCCCGCGCTGGCGCAAGAGCTGCGGGCCACGGGCGATCTGGGGGTCGTGGTTGAGCGTGCGACCGGATCGGTGCTGATCGTCGACCAGTCCGAGCACGCCGCAATTGGCCGTGTCGAGGGGCTGGGAGATCTGTCCCACGCCTCGCTGGTGTTTTCGCCCGACGAACGCTTTGCCTTTGTCTTCGGGCGCGATGGCGGGCTGACCAAGGTCGATATTCTGACGCAGAAAATCGTGGGCCGCGTCGTGCAAAGCGGCAATTCCATCGGCGGCGCGATCTCGGACGATGGCAAGCTGGTGGCGGTTGCGAATTACGAACCGGGCGGCGTGAATGTGTTTGACGCCGATACGCTGGAGCAGGTGGCCTCGATCCCTGCGGGCGGCAAGGCGCTTGGGCTTGAGGATGCGGCGGGCCGCAAGTTCGTCTTTTCGGTCTGGGACACGAACGAAACCAAGATCGTCGATTTTTCGGGCAGTAATGATCCGGTTATCACGACCCTTAGTGACATTGGCGAGAACCCCTATGACGCGCTCGTTACCGACGACGGGCGCACCTATATTGCGGGTCTTTTTGGCGAGGACGGGCTGACCGCGATCGACCTGTGGGCCGACACCCCCGAAGCCAGGCGCATCCTGCCCCATTACGGGCGCGGCGCCGAGGAAATGCCGGTCTACAAGATGCCCCACCTTGAAGGCTGGGCGAAGGCGGGCGACCAGATCGTGCTGCCCGCGATCCACCACCACGAAGTGCTTTGGGTCGATGCCCGCACGCTTGAGGAAACCGGCCGGACCGAGGTTCACAGCCAGCCGGTCTTTGCGATGGCGCGCCCGGGCGGCCGTCAGGTCTGGGTGAATTTCGCCCACCCTGATAACGACACGGTGCAGGTCATCGACACGATGAGCCATGAAATCATCGGTGAAATGAAACCAGGGCCAGCGGTCCTGCATATGGAATTTACCTCGCGCGGGACGGAAGCCTGGGTCTCGGTGCGCGATGAAAACAAGGTGGTGATTTATGACACCACAACGCTTGAACCCATCGGCGAGATCGCGGCTGAAAGCCCTTCGGGGATTTTCTTTACCGCGCGCGCCCATAGGCTTGGATTGTAATCATGTCTGTTTTGACCCCGCTTGAGACCCGAATTCTGGATGACTGGCAGCGCGATTTCCCGATGGAGCCGCGCCCCTTTGACGTGATGGCGCAAAAGCTTGAGGTGCCGCTGGACGAAGTGCTGGCGCAATTGCGCAACCTTCAGGCAAACGGGACTGTGGCGCGGGTGGGCGCGACGTGCCGCCCCAATACGATGGGCGCCTCGACGCTTGCGGCGCTGGCTGTGCCGGAATGGCGGGTCGAGGAAGTGGCTGGAATCGTTGGCTCTGAACGCGGTGTCAACCATTCCTATCTGCGCGAAAACGAATGGAACCTCTGGTTTGTGGCCACGGCCCCCGATGCCGCTGATCTGGCCGCGACGCTGCGCCGGATCGAGGAGCGCTCGGGGCTGGAGGTTCTGGCGCTGCCCTTGAAGCGCGCGTTCAACATTGATCTGGGCTTTGCGCTGGAAGGGCCGCGCCACGCGCTGCAGCCCGACACGCCCCCCGATCTCAGCGTCATCACCGAAAAGGACCGCGCCCTGATGCAGGCGCTGACCAACGGCCTGCCGCTTTTGGAACAACCCTACGCTGCCTTGGGGGCGCGTCTGGGGATGTCCACGCAAGAGGTGATCGCCCGCGTCCGCATTCTGACCGAGGCGCGGATCATTACCCGCATGGGCGTGATCGTGCGGCACCGCGCGCTTGGCTGGCGCTCGAATGCGATGGTTGTCTGGAACCTGCCCGATGAGAAAATCGGCGCGGCGGGGCAGGCGCTGTTGCGTGTGCCCGGTGTCACGCTGTGCTACGAGCGCACCCGCGTTGCCGGAAAATGGGATTACCCGCTGTTTTGCATGATCCATGCGAAATCGCGCTCCGAGGCGATGCAG
This sequence comes from Pseudothioclava alba, assembly GCF_033100795.1. Lineage (NCBI taxonomy): Bacteria > Pseudomonadati > Pseudomonadota > Alphaproteobacteria > Rhodobacterales > Paracoccaceae > Pseudothioclava > Pseudothioclava alba. The sequence continues at coordinate 50,278 of NZ_JAWLVI010000003.1, read as the reverse complement.
GTGCTTGAAACCGCCGCCGCCCTGCCCGAGATGGCGGGTGCCGAAAAACAGGTTCTGTTCTCGATCCGTTGCTTCAAGCAGACCGGCGCGATGCTGGACCGCCCGCGCGAGGTGCATGCCGCATGAGACGCAAACCCCTTCCCGACGACGCGCTGGACGCGACCGACCGCAAGATCCTGAATGTGCTGCAAGAGGGGTTCCCGATCGAACCCGCGCCGTTCGAGAAGGCGGGCGCGGAATTGGGGCTTTCGGGGGCGGAGCTGATCGAGCGGATTTTGAACCTGCGCGAGATCGGCGCGATCACCCGTTTTGGCCCGTTTTTCGACGCGGCCGCGATGGGCGGCGCGTTTTGCCTCTGCGCGATGGAGGTTCCCGCCGCGCGTTTCGAAGACGTCATGACTTTGGTCAATGCCCACACCGAGGTTGCGCATAATTATGAACGCGATCACCGCTTGAATATGTGGTTTGTGCTTGCCGATATGGCTCCGGAAGGCATCGACCGGGTGGCGGATCTGATCGAGGGGGAAACGGGGCTCAGGGTGCTCCGCTTCCCCAAACTCGAAGAGTTTTTCATCGGCTTCAAGGTCACGGCATGACAATCGACGCAATCGACAAACGGCTGATCGGGGCGACGCAAGCGGGGCTTCCGCTGACGGACGAACCCTATGCCGCGATTGCTGCCCAGACCGGCGTCAGTGAGGCCGAGGTAATCGAGCGGCTGCGCGCGATGCTGGCGCGTGGCGTGATCCGTCGCGTTGCACTTGCGCCCAACCATTACGCCCTTGGCATGGTGGCGAACGGCATGTCCGTCTGGGATGTCGAGGATGCCCGCGCGACCGAACTGGGCGCGCAGATCGGTGCGCTTGAATTCGTTTCGCATTGCTATCTGCGCCCGCGCGCCGAGGGCTGGCCCTACAACCTGTTTGCCATGATCCACGGCGCTTCGCGTGACGAGGTCGAGGAGAAACGCCGCGAGATAGCCGCGATCCTTGGACCCGCCTGCCGCGAAAGCGATATTCTGTATTCCACGCGTATCCTGAAAAAGACGGGGATGCGTCTCAAACCGGAGAGCTGAGCGATGTTCCGTCTGACTCAATATATGCGCGAACTGGTCGAACCGACGCCGGTGCGCGAACGCAAAGGGCCGGTGAAGCCGGTGGTGATCTGGAACCTGACGCGGCGGTGCAACCTGCGGTGCCGCCACTGCTATACGACCTCGGCGGATGTGCATTTTCCGGGGGAGTTGACCCATGAACAGGCGATGGGCGTGCTGGACGACCTTAAGGGCTTTGGTATCCCCGCGCTGATCCTGTCGGGCGGCGAGCCGCTGTCAAGGTTCGACTTTTTCGAACTGGCCGAGCGCGCGAAGGAATTGCAGTTCCGGCATCTGTCGCTGTCGACGAACGGCACGCTGATCAACGCCGAGAACGCGCAGCGCATTGCCGATCTGGGGTTCGATTATGTCGGCATCTCGCTGGACGGGATCGGCCAGATGAACGACTGGTTCCGCGGTCTGGATGGCGCCTATGATGCGGCGCTGACCGGCGTGCGCGAGCTGTTGAAGCGCGATGTGAAGGTTGGCCTGCGCTTTACCATCACGGACGACAACGCCCACCAGCTTGGCGATATGATGGACCTGTGCGACCGCGAGGGTGTGGACAAGTTCTACCTCTCGCATCTGGTCTACGCGGGCCGTGGTGACAAGCACCGCGGCGACGACACCGAACACAAACGCACCCGCGAGGCGATGGACGATCTTCTGGACCGCGCCTGGGTCGCCGTGGCCGAGGATATGCCGCTAGAGATCGTCACCGGCAATAACGATGCCGATGCGGTCTATTTCCTGCGGTGGGTCGAAAAGAACTTCCCCGACAAAGCCGCACATATCCGCGCGCATCTGGAGGCTTGGGGCGGCAATAGCTCTGGGCTGGGTGTTGCCAATATCGACACGCTTGGCCGCGTTCACCCCGATACCTACTGGTCGGACTATAAGATCGGTTCGGTCAAAGAGACCCCGTTCTCGACGCTATGGACCGGCGACGACCAGATGCTTGCGACGCTGCGCCAGCGCCCGCGCCCGCTTAAGGGCCGCTGTGGGGCTTGTGCCTATAAATCCGTTTGTGGCGGCAATACCCGCATTCGGGCGCTGCAATTGACGGGTGATCCGTGGGCCGAAGATCCGGCCTGCTACATGCGCGCCGAAGAGATCGGCCTTGATGAAGAGGGCGCGCGCGTCACCGTTACTCCTTTCCGTGGAAAGAGCCATGATCCGGAACATCGTTTCTTCTAAGCGCCGCCTTTGGGGCGCTGTTGCCCTTGTCGCGCTGATGGGGCAGGGGGCGCCTGCGTTGGCCGAGCCTGACGCGAAAGCGCTTTTCGATACGCATTGTGCGTCCTGCCATGCCGAAAGCCGCCTGGGGGGCACCGGTCCTGCGCTGATCCCCGAAACGCTGGGGCGCCTTGGCGGTCCCAAGCTGGAGAAGGTCATCGCCGAAGGCCGCGCGGCCACGCAGATGGCCGCCTTCAAGGATGATCTGAGCGCCGAAGAAATCGCGGCGCTGGCGGCCTATATCAGCACGCCTCTGGCCGAGGTTCCACGCTGGAGCATCGAGGACGTTGCCGCCAGTCTGGACCTGAACGCCGAGTATACGCCCTCTGACAAGCCGGTTTTCTCGGGCGATCCGATGAATATCACGCTGGTTGTCGAAAGCGGCGATCACCATATCTCGGTGCTGGATGGCGACAGTTTCGAGGTGCTCGACCGATTTGCCACGCCCTTCGCAGTGCATGGGGGGCCGAAGTTCTCGCCCGACGGGCGCTTTGTCTTTGTGGTGTCGCGCGACGGCTGGGTGCAGAAATATGACATCTGGTCCTTGCAGGTCGTGGGTCAGGTGCGCGCGGGTCTGAATAGCCGCAATGTCGCCATGTCGGGGGATGGTAAATGGCTAGCGGTGGCGAATTACCTGCCGCAGACGCTGACGCTTTTGTCGACCGAAGACCTGAGCGTGCAAAAGGTGATCGACGTGACCGGACCGGGGGGCAAGCCCTCGCGCGTGTCGGCCGTCTATCAGGCACCGCCGCGCGAAAGCTTTGTGCTGGCGCTCAAGGATATTCCGCAGGTCTGGGAGGTATTCTACGGCGAGAACCCGCCTGTCCAGGGCTTCCAGCATGATTACCGGATGGAGCCGCCTGTTACATCGGACGAGCCGTTCCCCGTTCGCAAGATTGCCGTGTCCGACATCATGGACGATTTCTTTTTCGACCCCGACTATGTCCACCTGATCGGCGCCTCGCGTGATGGCGCGCGCGGGCTGGTGCTTGATATGGAGATCGGCAAAGAGGTCGCATCGGTGGACCTGCCCGGTATGCCGCACCTTGGCTCGGGGATCACATGGCCGTGGCATGGCACCACGGTTCTGGCGACGCCGCATCTCAAAGGCTCGGTCATTTCGGTGATCGACATGACAACGTGGAAGACGGTCAAGCAGATCCCGACGATGGGACCGGGGTTCTTCATGCGCTCGCACGATACCTCGCCCTATGCCTGGGCGGATGTGTTCTTTGGCCCGAACAAGGACAAGATGCATATCATCGACAAGGAAACGCTCGAGATCGTGCAGACGCTTGACCCCGAGCCGGGCAAGACGGTCGCCCATGTCGAATTCACCAAGGATGGCGAGGAAGCGCTTGTGTCGATCTGGGAGGATGACGGCGCAGTGATCATCTACGACGCCAAGACCTTGCAAGAGATCAAGCGGCTGCCGATGCGCAAGCCGGTCGGGAAGTATAATGTCTGGAACAAGATCACCTTCGAAAATGGAACCAGCCACTGAGCGGACCCCCGAGGATCAGGCCCGCTATGATGCGCGCTGGCCGGTCTGGAAGCTGGGGGTTCTGCTGTATCCGTTCTCGGCGGGGGCTGTGGCGATCAACCTGTTCATGCTGTCGCTCTTGTGGCAGTGGATCGGATGGCCCGCGATCGCGCCGGTCAACGCGGTTATCGCCTCGGTTCTGCTGGGGGTTCCGGCGACATGGGCGACGGGCCGGTGGGCGCGCTCTCTTATAGACGAGGCTGAGGGCTGGTAATGCACGCATAGCGCGCAAAACGCCCCCGATATGACTTTAGTCAAATCCAGACTCACAGAGGCGTGATAGCCCGAACGCAACAAGCAAGCCGAGTGCTAGGGGCAAGCCATGCGTTCCATTTTGTCACGACCCGCCAAGACAGGCGCAGGGGATGTCGTGACTGACTCGGTTTCCGATTCCGGTGCCTCTTCCCGTTCCCAATCCGACCGTCCCTCCGCCTCGCGCCGCGCGTTCCTGCGTGGTCGTGCCGCGCGCCCGTCGGTGCCGCGCCCCTTTGGCGCGATCGAGGCGATGGCCTTTGAAGAGGCTTGCAACAGCTGTGGCGATTGCGCCCGCGTTTGTCCCGAAGGTATCATCCTGCGCGACGCCGACGGGCTTCCCGTTGTCGATGTGCGCGAGGGCTAATGCACCTTCTGCGGTGATTGCATCGAGGCCTGCCAGACCGGCGCGCTTGTCGCAGGCACGCCCTGGGGCTGGGTCGCGGGGCTGAGCGCCGATAGCTGCCTGTCGGTCAATGCCGTTTCCTGCCGCACCTGCGAAGACCAGTGTGAAGCGGGCGCCCTGCGCTTCCGGCTGCAAACCGGCGGTCGCGCCACTCCTGAAATCGACACCGAGGCCTGCACGGGCTGCGGGGCTTGCGCCTCGTCCTGCCCGAACGGTGCTCTCGGGCTTGTCCCCGCCAGCCAATCCCTTCCTGCATCCGAACCGATGGAGACCCGCCCATGCTGAATATCTGCGGCTGTCTCGTGCAGACCCAACCGGACCTGACCGAGGCCGTCATCAATGCGATCAATCTGACCCAGGGCGGAGAAGTCCACGCCCATGAGGGCGGGCGGATCGTTATCACCGTCGAGGATACGCCTGACATGCGTGCCTCTGACCAGATCATGGAGATCCACCAGATCCCCGGAGTTCTGGGCGTGACGCTTACCTACCACCATTTCGAGGCGCTCGACGACGAGCCGGCGCCCCAGACCCTTTCCTGACCGGGAGACTGACACATGACGCTCGATACTTCTCGCCGCTCCTTCCTGAAAGCCACCGCCGCTGCTGCGACGGCCTCGGCTGCCGGGATTACCTTGCCCGAAGGGGCGCAGGCCGCTACCCCCAGCACGGATATCCGCTGGGACAAGGCCGCATGCCGCTTCTGCGGAACCGGTTGTTCGGTTCTCGTGGGGGTCAAAGATGGTCGCGTGGTCGCAACCCAGGGCGACCCCGAGGCGCCGGTGAACCGCGGCCTCAACTGCATCAAGGGCTACTTCCTGTCCAAGATCATGTATGGCAAGGACCGCCTGACCCAGCCGCTCTTGCGTAAAACCAACGGCGTTTACGACAAGGAAGGCGAATTCACCCCCGTCAGCTGGGATGAAGCCTTCGACGTGATGGCGCAGAAATGGAAAGAAGCCCTCAAGAAGAAAGGCCCGACCTCGGTCGGCATGTTCGGCTCGGGCCAATGGACGCTGTGGGAAGGCTATGCCGCCGCCAAGTTCATGAAGGCCGGTTTGCGCTCGAACAACATCGACCCGAACGCACGTCACTGCATGGCCTCGGCCGTGGCGGGCTTCATCCGCACCTTTGGTATCGACGAGCCGATGGGCTGCTATGACGACCTTGAGCACGCGGATGCCTTCGTGCTTTGGGGCTCGAACATGGCCGAGATGCACCCGATCCTGTGGTCGCGCCTCACCGACACCCGCCTGACCAAGCCGGGCTGCGAAGTGCACGTTCTCTCGACCTTCGAACACCGCTCGTTCGAACTGGCCGACAACGGTATGGTGTTCACGCCGCAAACCGACCTCGCGATCCTGAACTACATCGCGAATTACATCATCGAAAACGATGCGGTGAACTGGGACTTCGTGAACAAGCACGTCAACTTCACGAAAACCGCGACCGACATCGGCTATGGTCTGCGCCCCGAGCACGAGCTTGAAAAAGCCGCTGCCAACGCAGGCGCGGGCAAGATGGAACCGATCGACTTTGAAGCCTATAAGGCGATGGTCGCGGAATACACGCTTGAAAAAACCGCCAAGCTGTCGGGCGTTCCGGCCGATAAGCTGCTGCGTCTGGCCAAGCTTTATGCCGACCCGAACAAGAAGGTCATGTCGCTCTGGACGATGGGCTTCAACCAGCACACCCGCGGCTCGTGGGTCAACTCGCTGATGTATAACGTCCACCTTCTGGTTGGCAAAATCGCAGAGCCGGGTAACTCGCCCTTCTCACTGACGGGTCAGCCCTCGGCGTGCGGCACCGCGCGTGAGGTTGGCACCTTCGCCCACCGTCTGCCCGCCGACATGGTGGTCGCGAACGACAAGCACCGCGAGATCTGCGAAACCGCGTGGAACATCCCGCCGGGCACCATTCCGGCGAAACCGGGCTTCCACGCCGTGTTGCAAAACCGGATGCTCAAAGACGGTGTGCTGAACGCCTATTGGGTGCAGTGCAACAACAACATGCAAGCCGCCCCCAACATGAACGAAGAAGGCTTCCCGGGCTATCGCAACCCCGAGAACTTCATCGCCGTGTCGGACCCCTATCCGACCGTGACGGCGCTGGCCGCTGACCTGATCCTGCCCACCGCGATGTGGGTCGAAAAGGAAGGCGCCTACGGTAACGCGGAACGCCGCACCCAGTTCTGGCGCCAGCAGGTGCAGGCTCCGGGCGAGGCGAAGTCGGACGTCTGGCAGGTGATGGAATTCTCCAAGCGCTTCACCGTCGAAGAGGCATGGGGCGAAGAACTGCTCGCCCTCAAGCCCGAGCTTCGCGGCAAAACGCTGTATGAGGTCCTGTTCGAGAACGGTGTCGTCAACAAATACCCGCTGTCGGAAACGGCTGAAGGGTTCGAAAACGACGACAGCCGCGACTTCGGCTTCTACATCCAGAAGGGTCTGTTCGAGGAATACGCAGCCTTCGGGCGCGGCCATGCGCATGACCTTGCTCCGTTCGACACCTATCACCAGGCGCGCGGCCTGCGCTGGCCGGTGGTTGACGGCAAGGAAACGCTGTATCGCTTCCGCGAAGGCTATGACCCCTATGTGCCTGCGGGCGAGGGCGTGCGCTTCTACGGCAAACCCGATGGCAAGGCCGCGATCATCTTCGCGCCCTACGAGCCTGCGGCAGAAAGCCCGGATGAAGAGTTCAACCTCTGGCTCTGCACGGGCCGTGTGCTTGAGCACTGGCACTCGGGGTCGATGACGCGCCGCGTGCCTGAACTTCACCGCGCCTTCCCGGCGGCTGTGGTCTTCATGCACCCCGAAGACGCGAAAGAGCGCGGCCTCAAGCGTGGTCAGGAGATCCGCATCTCCACCCGTCGCGGCTCGATCTCGTCGCGCGTCGAGACCCGTGGCCGGAACAAGCCGCCGCGTGGGCTTGTGTTCATGCCGTGGTTCGACGAAGGCCAGCTGACCAACATGCTGACGCTCGACGCAACCTGCCCGATCTCGAAAGAGACCGACTTCAAGAAATGCGCCTGCAAGGTGGAGCGGGCATAACCGCCCCACCAACCAGTAGCTAAGGAGAAAAGGCGATGTCCGCCGCCAAAGCAAAAGCCAAACCTGTCGATCGCCGGCGCTTCCTGATGGATGCGGCGCGCGCGGCAGCGGGCTGTGCGGTGGCGGGCACGCTGCTTGGGGTCTATGCGCGCGATGCCCGCGCGCTGCCCGCCGAAGCCTTGCGCCCGCCGGGTGCTTTGGCTGAAAACGATTTTCTTGCCGCCTGCATCCGCTGTGGCCTGTGCGTGCGCGATTGTCCTTATGACACGCTGGCGCTGGCTGAACTTGGCGTCGATGGCGCGGCAACCGGAACGCCCTTCTTCACCGCGCGCGATATTCCGTGCGAAATGTGTGACGACATCCCCTGTGTTCAGGCCTGCCCGACGGGCGCGCTTGATCCGGCGCTGACCGTGATCGACGACGCGAAAATGGGTGTCGCGGTGCTGGTCGATCAGGAGAACTGCCTCAATTCGCTGGGGCTGCGCTGCGATGTTTGCTACCGCGTCTGCCCCGTGATTGACGAGGCGATCACCCTTGAGCGCCAGCATAACGAACGCTCGGGCCACCACGCGATTTTCATGCCTGTCGTCCATGCCGAGTTCTGCACCGGCTGCGGCAAATGCGAGAAATCCTGCGTGCTGCCAGAAGCCGCGATCAAGGTTCTGCCCGAGCGACTGGCACGCGGCAAACTGGGCGAGCATTACCGCCTTGGCTGGGAGCAGATGGAAGAAAACGGCGGCGCGCTGGTGGATGGTCTGATCGACCTGCCTGACCGTCTGCCCGGCCCCGGAACCGATAACCTTGCGGCGCCGGGCGGGTTCGAACCTGCCTTCAAGCTGCCGGTCGGAGGTGCACAATGAGCGCCAAGACCAAACTCCCCACCGCCGCCGAGGCGATCCGCGTCAAAGGCTGGCTCGGCGCGCATAAATACCTGCTGCTGCGGCGCCTGTCGCAGATCGCCTTCCTTGCGATTTTCCTGATCGGGCCGTGGTTCGGCATCTGGTGGGTGAAGGGCAATCTGGCTGGGTCGCTGACCCTGGATGTGCTGCCGCTGACCGATCCGCTGGTTCTGTTGCAAGGTATCGCGGCCGGGCACTGGCCGGAGCTGACCGCCATTACCGGCGCGCTGATCGTTGGCGTGACTTACGCGCTGATCGGCGGGCGGGTCTATTGTTCCTGGGTCTGCCCGATCAACCCGGTGACGGATGGTGCGCACTGGCTGCATGACAAGCTCGGCCTGCAAAAAGGCTGGCAACCCAAGCGCAATACCCGCTACTGGATGCTCGCGATGGTCTTTGCGGTTTCGGCGCTGACCGGCACAATCGCGTGGGAGTTCGTGAACCCCGTGACCATGCTGCACCGCGGTCTTGTCTTTGGCGCGGGTTTCGCCTGGACCTTCGTGATCGCGGTCTTCCTGTTCGACCTGTTCGTTTCGCGCCGTGGCTGGTGTGGCCATATCTGCCCCGTCGGCGCCTTCTATGATCTGCTCGGCATGAAATCGGTGCTGCGCGTCTCGGCCAGCAACCGCGCGGCCTGTGACGACTGCATGGATTGCTTTGCCGTCTGCCCCGAAATGCACGTCATCTCGCCAGCGCTGCGCGGAAAAGGCGAGGAGACGCCGCTGATCCTGTCACCCGACTGCACCAATTGCGGTCGCTGCATCGATGTCTGCGCCGTCGATGTGTTCCGTTTCACCCATCGTTTCGATACCAGCCCTGCGGCGGGTCGGGATGATGCAACCCGTTCCCCGGCACCCGATACGCGTGCCGCCTGAGTTCAGATGGAGACTATGCCATGAAACAGCCCGCTCTTCTCAGTGTTCTGGCCGCTGCGGCCTTCGCGCTTGCCGCTGGCAGCGCATTGTCGCAATCGGCAGACGCCGTGCAATCCCTGCGTGGGGCGCAAGTCGACCAGGAGGTCGGCGTCGAACCTGTCTTCCATCAGGAAGAACAGCGCTTTGACCGCGCCTATCGCCAGCAGCCGCCGCTGATCCCGCACACGATCGACAAATACCAGATCGACATGAAGGCCAACGAGTGCCTTGGCTGTCACGAATGGGCAAACGCCCCGGATCGTGGCGCGCCGGTTCTGTCGATGACCCACTACGTCGATCGCAACGGCGTGCAAAGCGAGACCGTTTCGGCGCGCCGCTGGTTCTGCAACCAGTGCCACGTTCCGCAGGTCAACGCGCCTGATCTTGTTGAAAACACCTTCAAGCCGTTCGGCCAGTAAGGCCCGCGTTCGAGGATCAATCCGATGTCCGATAAACCAAATAATGAACCGCGCCCTGGCCTGATCAGCCGGATCTGGCGCTTCCTCGCTAGCCCCTCGGGGGTCTTTTCGCTCGGCTTCCTGCTGGTCGTGGGCTTTGTCGCGGGTATTCTGTTCTGGGGTGGTTTCCACACCGCGCTGGAGATGACCAACAACGAGCAGTTCTGCACCTCGTGCCACGAGATGGAGGATAACGTCTACGCCGAATACCAAGGTTCAGTGCACCAGAATAACAGCTCTGGCGTGCGCGCAACCTGCCCCGATTGCCACGTTCCAAAAGACTGGGGCCCCAAGATCATTCGCAAGATCCAGGCATCGAAAGAGCTTTATGGTCACTTCATTTCAAAGTCGATCTGGACCCGCGAAAAGTTCGAGGAAAAGCGTATCGAACTTGCCTCGCATGAATGGGCGCGGATGAAGAAAACCGACTCGCGCGAGTGCCGCAACTGCCACAACTTCGAGTTCATGGACTTCACGCTTCAGGAAAACCGTGCCGCCTCTAACCACCAGAAGGCGCTGGACGAGGGCAAGACCTGCATCGATTGCCACCAGGGGATCGCCCACGATCTGCCCGCCGGTTATCTGGATCGCTACAAGGAAGTGGTCAGCGAGCTTGAGGCCGACGGCGTGATCGACCCGCCGAAGGTCAAGGCCGCGCAGGTGAAATCCTATCTGGACAACACCAGCTCGAACTAAGAACCTTATTCGGGCGCGGCTATCCGGCTGCGCCCGTTTTTTACGGAAAGCGCGCGATGGAACTGGCTTGCCTCAATGCCCCCGAGCGGGGGGATACCAACCGCCTTCTGGCCGATCTGGCGGAACGCGCTGCGGCGCGGGGCTTGCGGCTGTGCGGGACGGTGCAGGTGAATACGCCGCTTGAGGGCACGCATCACTGCGATATGGATGTGACGGTGCTGCCCGCGGGGCCGGTCTTGCGCATCTCGCAATCGCTGGGGCCAGAGGCGCGCGGCTGTCGGCTGAACCCGCATGTTCTGGAAACGGCGGTGCGGCATACGCAGGAACAGCTCGCCCGCGGTGTTGATCTGATGATCGTCAATAAATTCGGCAAGCACGAGGCCGAGGGCCGGGGCTTTCGCGAGGTCATTGCCGAGGCTCTGGCGCAGGGCATTCCGGTGATTGTGGGCCTGAACGGGCTGAACGAGGCGGCATTCGCCGAGTTCGCGGGCGATTTCGCCACCGTTCTGCCCGCCGATCCGGCGGCTTTGGACGCATGGGCCGCAAAGGTCGCGCCCGAGGCAAAGGCCTGCAGCGCGGGGTGAACCCTCGCCCGTTATTTTCGCATAGCAAAGAAATGATCGGTCGGCCCGTGGCCCTGACCGACCGATAGCCCATCCGCCGCGCGGATCGCGCCAAGGGTATAGGCTTTGGCGGCTTTTGCCGCCTCGGCCGGGGGCAGGCCGTGCGCGCGCTGCGTCGCCAGCGCCGAGGCCAGCGTGCAGCCTGTGCCATGTGTGTTCTTGGTCGCAATGCGCGGTGCCTCGATCCAGAGGGGCGCATCGGTGAAAAACAGATCGGGGCAGTCCTCTGCCGCCAGATGCCCGCCTTTCAGATAGACCGCCCGCGCGCCCAGATCGCGCAGGGCGCGGGCCTGCGCCTCCATTTCGGCGCGCGATGTCGCCTCGGCACACCCCAGAAGCACGGCCGCCTCGGGCAGGTTGGGTGTGACGATGTCGCAGATCGGCAAGAGCAGGTCGCGTAGCGGGGGAAGGGCGTCCGTGGCAAGCAGCGTATTGCCACCCTTGGGCCGCATTACCGTATCCAGAATCACGGGGGCAGGGTGGTCGCGCAGCGCCTTGGCAATCGCTTCGGTGATCTCCGCAGTTCCCAGCATCCCGATCTTGATCGCATCCACGCGAATATCCGCAAGCACCGCCGCTATCTGTGCGGCGACAAACGCTGGCGGCAAAAGCCGGATGTCGGACACGCCGCGCGTGCTCTGCGCTGTCAGCGCGGTGATCGCCGCCATCGCGTAGCCGCCATTTGCGCAGATCGCCTTTATGTCGGCCTGAATTCCCGCCCCGCCCGAGGGGTCAGAGCCAGCTATCGCCAGAACATTCGGGATGTGCGGAAGGTGGGGCTGTGTCATTGGCGGCTCTCTGCGGCTTGACCCAACATAGCCCGCTAAGCCCGCGGTTGACAGGACCGTTTGTTCCGCCCCGCACATGCGGTATAGGGTGGTCGAAACTGCATGACAGGGCCAACGCGAAGATGCCAGCCGACGAAACCATTGTGCCCCTTGGGGCGGCCTATTTTCCGGTGCCAGCCGGCAGCGCCACGCGGCGCTATGCCTTTATTCTGGTGCCGGGGTTCACGCTTTTGGCCTTTAGTTCGGCGGTCGAGCCTTTGCGCATTGCCAACCAGTTGTCGCAGCAGCCGCTCTATAAGTGGCAGCTTTTGTCAGAGACCGGCGCGCCGGTGGCCAGCTCGTCGGGCATTTCGGTCTGTGTCGATGCGGCGCTCGCGCCGATGGACCGCGCGACACGGACTTTTGTCTGCGCGGGTAATCCGGCCTCGGCGGCGGCGGCTCCCAAAGTGGTTGCCGCGATCCAGCGCCATGCGCGGTTCGGGGGCGCCGTGGGCGGGATTTGCACCGGCGCGGTGGCGCTGGCGGCGGCGGGGCTGCTGGCCGATCGGGCGTTTACCCTGCACTGGGAAAACCAGCCTGCCTTTACCGAAGATTATCCCGCGCTTTGCCCGACCGTGAACCGTTTCGAGGTCTCAGACGGGGTGATGACCTGTGGCGGCGGGGCTGCGGCGACGGATATGATGCTCTCGCTCATCGCCGAGGATTACGGCACCGAGTTCGCCGCGATGGTCTCCGAGATGTGTTTGCGCAAGGTGATGGTGGGGATCGAGAAAGAGCAGCGCTCGTCGATGGCGGTGCTGATCCGGTCGCGCAATCCGGGGCTGTTGAACATCGTCAACCTGATGAATGCGCATATTGAAGACCCGCTGTCGCTGGATGATCTGGCCGAGGCGGCAGGGTTTTCGCGCCGCCATATCGAGCGGATGTTCCTGTCGGTTCTGGGCGAGTCCCCCGGTGATTATTATCGCGGCATCCGGCTAGATCGCGGGCGCAATCTGCTGTCCACGACCGATCTGGGGCTTCTGGATGTGGCGCTGGCCTGCGGCTTTGGCTCGGTCGCGCATTTCTCCAAAAGCTTCAAATCGCGCTTCGGGGTGACACCGACCAAGTTCAATCGCCCGATCAAGGGCGGGCGGCCCACGGCCTCGCGCTAGAACCGCGCGCGGAATCGCGCCATCTCGCGCGGCTCGGGCGGGCGGCCGGTGTAGATTTCGACGTAATGCGGGATACGGTCGAGGCGGGTTTCCAGCGGCTCTTCGGATTGCATCGAGATATAGCCGATCTGCACCAGATAGATCGTGCGCGCCCGCACGTCGGCGTCGCGCGGATCGTGCCCCCAACGGATCAGCATCCCGGTCAGTGCCGCCAGGCGGTGCGCGTCGGCCTCGGTGATGCGTGCAAGGATAGCCGCATCTTTCAGCGCCCAGCCACGCATCGCGAATTCAAGCTTTGCGTCAAAGGTGTCCGCCTGCAAAAAGCAGGCGAGCAGGTTGAGCATCGCCTCGGTCTCGGTCTCGGCAAACTCGCGCGTGGCGGCGGTAAGGGGGGCGGTCGTGCGCGCCTCCCACATATCGGCCAGCGCGCTCAGCAGCGCCGCGCGATCCTTGAAGAACCAGTAAAACGAGGTGCGCGAGAGTTTGAGGCTCTCGGCTAGCGGCATGATCTTCACCGCATCCACGCCTTCGCGAATCAGCGCGCCATAGGCGGCGTCCAGCCATCCCTCGCGCGATCCACGCCAGCCGGTTTCGTTTTTTTCGGTCTCGTCCATGCGCTTACCCTAAGCGAGTATTGAGGTTTTCACAAGAAATGTTCTGTGGTGACTGAAAACTTGACAGTTGTGAACATTACGGGTGAAATAGCGCAGACTCGAGAGGAGACCGCCCCATGTCCAACGACCCGCTTTTGCAGCCCTACAAGCTCAAGCATCTCACCCTGCGCAACCGCATCATGATCACCAGCCACGAGCCGGCCTACCCCGAGGACGGCATGCCCAAGGGCCGCTACCGCGCCTATCACGTGGAGCGCGCCAAGGCCGGTGTGGCGCTGACGATGACCGCAGGGTCCGCCTCGGTCGCGCAGGATAGCCCGCCCGTGTTCAATAACATCCTTGCGTGGAAGGATGAGGTTGTGGGCCACATGAAGCAGCTTGTGGACGAGGTACACGATCACGGCGCGGCGGTGATGATCCAGCTCACCCACCTTGGCCGCCGCACCCGGTGGGACAAGGCCGACTGGCTGCCCGTGGTGGCCCCGAGCCACGAGCGCGAAGCCTCGCACCGCGCCTTCCCCAAGCGGATGGAAGACTGGGATATGACCCGCATCATCGGGGATTTCGCCGATGCGGCGGAGCGGATGAAGATGGCGGGCGTCGATGGCATCGAGCTTGAGGCTTATGGCCACCTGCTTGAGCAATTCTGGTCGCCGCTCACGAACGACCTTGAGGCGCCCTATGGCGGCAGCCTTGAAAACCGGCTCAAGTTTACCTTTGATGTGCTCGGTGCAATCCGCAAACGCTGTGGGCCAGATTTCATCGTGGGCCTGCGCTACACGGGCGATCAAGACCTGCCCGGCGGCATGACCAAAGCCGAGGGTATGACGGTCAGCCAGCGCCTGAAAGACAGCGGGTTGGTAGACTTTTTGAACGTGGTGAAGGGCCATATCGACACTGACCCCGGCCTGACCGACCTGATCCCGATCCAAGGTATGCGCAACGCGCCGCACCTTGATTTTGCGGGTGAAATTCGTGCGGCGACGGGCTTCCCCACCTTCCACGCGGCGAAAATTCCGGACGTTGCTACCGCGCGCCACGCCATTGCGAGCGGCAAGCTTGATATGGTGGGCATGACCCGCGCGCATATGGCCGACCCGCATCTGGTGCGCAAAATCATTGAAAAGCGCGAAGATGACATCCGGCCTTGCGTCGGCGCGAACTACTGCCTCGACCGGATCTATCAGGGCGGTCTGGCGTTCTGCCTGCATAACGCCGCAACGGGCCGCGAAGAAACGATGCCGCACGACATTCCGGCGGCGGTAACGAAGAAGCGCGTCACCATCGTGGGCGCCGGCCCGGCTGGCATGGAGGCTGCCCGCGTGGCGGCCGAGCGTGGCCATGCGGTGACCGTGTTCGAAGCTGCCGACCAGCCCGGCGGGCAAATCCGCCTGACCGCGCAAGACGAGCGCCGCCGCGAGATGATCTCGATCATCGCCTGGCGCATGGCGCAATGCGAGGCGAAGGGCGTGGACTTCCGCTTCAACACATTCGCCGAGGCGGCGGACATTCTGGCCACCAACCCCGACGAGGTGATCATTGCCACCGGCGGGATGCCGCATACCGAGGTGCTGGGGCAGGGCAACGACTTGGTCGTGTCCACCTGGGATATTCTCTCGGGCGATGTGAAGCCGGGGCAGAATGTTCTGGTGTTTGACGACGCGGGCGACCATGCGGGCCTGCAAGCCGCCGATAAAATCTCGGCCACCGGCGCCAGGGTGGAAATCGTCACGCCGGACCGCAGCTTTGCGCCCGAGGTGATGGCAATGAACCTCGTGCCCTACATGCGCAACCTGCAACATCGCGATACCACCTTTACCGTGACGTGGCGGCTGATGGATGTGGCGCGCGAGGGCAACCAGCTGCGCGCGCGCCTTGGCAGCGACTACGGCGATTTCACCCGCGAGCGCGTGGTGGATCAGGTGGTGGTGAACCACGGCACCCGCCCGCTTGATGAGCTTTACTTCGAGCTGAAGCCGCAATCGTCGAACCTTGGCGAGGTAGACTACAAGGCGCTGACCAATGGCCGTGCGCAGGCTGTCGCGCGCAACCCTGCAGGAACATTCCGCCTGTTCCGCATCGGGGATGCGGTGGCCGCGCGCAACACCCACGCCGCCATTTACGACGCACTGCGTCTGGTCAAAGACCTCTGAGATCTGCCTGAACCTTCTCCGCTTTCGGGCGGAGAGGGGGCCTTGGTTTTCCCCTATGCGCCCCCTGCAGACAGGATGCCCCAAAAAGTAGTGCCTGCCTTCGGGGGAGGACATCGGATCGTGTGCGCCATTGGGATCATGCGCTGTAGCCTGATATGAGCGGATATTTCGGGGTCTGACCGACGGGGCTACCGCTTTGCGCCGATCTGCGCCATCCTGCGCGGGGTGGTGCAAACGGAGATCCGAGTGAGACGTTTTTTCCTGCCGGTCGCGCTTGGGGCGCTGATCTTTGCCTTCTGGCTGAACCCGAGCGTGCAGGACATCGCGGCGGGGGTTGCGATTTTCCTGTTCGGGATGCTGATGCTTGAAGACGGGTTCCGGCTGCTTAGCGGCGGCCTGCTGGAGCGGATTTTGCAAGCCTCGACCCGCTCGACACCCCGCGCGGTGCTGTTCGGCACGGTCTCGACCGCGCTGCTGCAATCCAGCTCGCTTGTGTCGGTGATCACGATCTCCTTCCTCAGCACCGGGCTGATCTCGCTGATCGGCGGGGTCGGGGTGATTTTCGGCGCGAATATAGGCACGACAACGGGCGCATGGCTGGTGGCGGGGCTGGGGCTGAAGGTGAATATCGCCGCCTTTGCAATGCCGATGATCGCGCTCTCTATCGTGCTGGTGTTTCAAAAGGCCAAACCCCTGCGCGGGATCGGGTATGCGCTGGCGGGGATGGGCTTTCTGTTCCTTGGCATCCATTACATGAAGGTCGGCTTTGACAGCTTCAAGGACGAGATCGACCTTGATCAGGAGCGCGCCACCGTCGAGGATCGCGCGCGCCACACGACGCAAAAGGTTGATGTGCTGATCCGCGCGCGCCATCTGAGCGCGGCGGATGCGACCTCGTTCCTGAACGACTCGGGCTAGGCCCACGTCAGACAGCAAGTCTTCGCGCGATGCCAAGGGCGCGATTGTAGATTTTCTTTGCATGAACGGGGGAGGGAAGTGCAGGTTTCTGTTGCCAGGTACCTGCGAACCCCGCCTAGGGCTGCTAAGCGCTAGGACTTAAGTTTCGGCGACCCGAACTGCTTACGCAGCCAGAGCCATTGCCGGAGCACGGTTGTCATTGGCAACTGTACGTTTTGCACCGATAACGGTGGTAGCTCACCGAGACAAAGCTAACATCTTTAGACGTTCGTCGATCCTGTTTCGGCCCCATTCGCCCCCAATGAGGGATGTCTGGTGGAGCCGCCGGGTACCGCCCCCGGGTCCGATCCGTTTATTACATGCGCGTTTATGTCCATAGTCCCCGAAAGGACGTGACCAATATACGGCCCCCTGCGCGAGGCTTCAAGGCGGCGCCTCAAATAAAGCCGGGGCTGGCGGCGCCCGCGCGCCGGATTAATCCTCTTGTTCAGGCAGGCCTTCGCGCGACAGGATCACCGCCAGCGGGCGCAGCGTCGGGGACTGCGCGCAGACGATCATCAGCGCCACCATGATCGGCACTGCCAGAAACATCCCCGGCAGCCCCCAGACCGCGCCCCAGAAGGCCAGCGAGATGATGATCCCGAAGGACGAGAGCCGCAGCGCGTGCCCCATCAGCATCGGGTCGATGATATTGCCGATCACGAACTGGATCGAGCCGGTCACAAGAAACACCCCGAAGGCGCTCGAGACGTTCTGCGTCAGCACATAGACCGCCAGCGCGGCCACTACTGTCGAGATGATCGAGCCAATCGAGGGGATGAAATTCAGCGCGAATGTCAGAATCGCGACAGGCATCGCCAGGCCGAAGCCGCCCACGACAAATACGCCGTAAACGGCTGCGGCGGTGATCACTGAAACCATCGCTTTCACCAGCAGATAGCGGTTGACCCTATGCATGATCGAGGCACCCATTCGCGCTACATGCCGCGCCGATGTCTCGTCACCCATCAGGCTTACAAGTTTTGCGTGAAACCAGATGCGCTCGGCAAAGAGGAAGCCGACAAACAGCGTGATAAGGACGGTTGCGGACAAGAGGTTCGAGGCCTGTCCGGCCAGTGAGCTGAGGTATCCCGCGACCTGAAAATTGCGCATCGAATCCAGCACGGCTGCCTCGACATCGGTTCCCATCCAGCGGAACATCTGGGCGAATGCTCGCTGCGCGGGCTCGGCATAGGCCAGGATCATCGTAACGACCTCGTTCGCCTGCGAGATCAGAATTGCCGAGAGCGACAATAGCCCCGAGGCGATCATCGCCAGAGCAACAAGCGAGGCCAGCCAGTTCGGAATGCGAACCGGCCCGACATGGACCTTGCGCATAGTGTTGATCGCCTCGGAGGTCAGCGAGAACAGGATAATCGCGATTGCCAGAGAGATCAGGATAAACCGCGCCTGCACCAGCAAGAACAGCACCAGCGCAAAGGCGATAATGCCCAGTAGCACATTTGTAAGTTGCCGCGGCTCACGCCGCCGCTCGTGCGTAAGGGCAGGGGCTGTCTCGTGTCCCGAAGAGTGGTCTTTCATTGCTTTGCGATCCATCGTTCCTCTGCCAGCCCTTCGCCCGCGAACCCCATGCTAGAGGGGGGCAAAGCCCATGACAAGCGACGCCCATATATGCTGGCGCGATTGATCGAAATTAAGCGCACCAGCCCCTTGCATCCTGCACATGGTTTCGGATAGACCCGCCGGCGGACGGGTGGCCGAGTGGTCGAAGGCGCACGCCTGGAAAGTGTGTAGGCGGGGAACCGTCTCGAGGGTTCGAATCCCTTCCCGTCCGCCACTTGCACATTGCAAAACCGATATGAGGTCCCTGACGGGGCCTTTTTTCTTTTTGTTTCAAAGGAGTTTAGTGAGGCCGTCCGACTTTCGGAGACTGGCGATTGGGCAGAAATCGGTCTCTGAACGCCCCGCGTCTCTTTCCATCCGCCCTTCACCCAAATCGAGGCGGATTCAAAAAGTAACGCACTTTCAGTAAGTTGGCGAAATCGAATTGCGCCGCAGTTGCAGCGGGTTCGTCTGCTCTCGGTGCGAACAGAGACACCAGAAGGCGGCGTGGTCGTGCGGGTTGGAGCGCAATTTGCAGGGCATGCTGCCCAATTTGATACTTGAACCGAGGTCCGAAAGCAGAAACAAGCCGACAGTGATCATATCAGCCTAAAATCGTTACATGGCACCTCAAAATCGCCTTAGCTTTATGCCAATTTACCGCTGTCAAAAAAGGGATGCTTGTCGCTCCTCAGACGATGCTGACTGATAGCGAACAGGTTTGCTTATCTTCCTTATCTGCCCGTCCGCAGTTCCCCGCTTCAGCCAGGCGTTTACTTGCGCTTTCTCCAACTCTAGACGCGCAGCGATATCCTCGACATTCATTGGGTCGCCATCGGTTAACTCCCGCAAGCGCAGGAGAAACAAGCTGTAGAAGTCGCTCGCAGGTTCTGAAGAGCTGTAGTCTGCGTCGGTCTTCGCGATGGGATTGCCTGGGGGCGGCGCATCGGCAGCCCCATCATCACTCTCTGCAGAAGTGGCCTTCGTGGGTGTAGTGGCTGTTTCAGCAGCAGCGTTCACCGTCTCGGATTGCAGTAGCGGTAATCCCGCTTCTTCGGGTGCCGCATCCCCGCCGGCAACCATTTCCCACAAGGTTGACAGCACCGGCACATCTCGCGGAAACCAGCGCGCACCCTTCTGGACCAACGCCGCGTTGCCGGATGCAGGGTCGTCCTTCGGCTGCACCCAGAGTGGTACCCATTCGCTTTTCAGGTCTTCAATCGCGCCGTTCCAGGTGCCTCCCTTGTCGGGCGTGCTGTTCACGACCACGGCAGCATCGGACAGACAGTAGATATGCTTGTTCCTTGCCATGGCATTGCCGACGTTGAAGCCGGCCTCCGGGTTGAACGGCGAGACCAAAACCAAGTCGCCGGCGAGCAGGTGCTTGCGATATTTCGCAGATGTCGCTGCGCGAAGAAGGCTATCTGCCAGCACTCCGACTGATGTGCCCTCACTTTCGAGGGCGCTGAGCATCGCGCTCTCGTCCACGCCACGAGCACCGCCGGAAATCACCGACAGACCTTGGTTGGCGGCGGCTCGAGCCAAACTCGCTGAGAAGTTGAGGTCTGCTTCGTCGGCATCACGGGATCCCACCACCGCGACGCCGCCTTTGTTGAGAAGCGTTTTGTTGCCGCAACCAAAGAGTACCGGAGGAGAGTCAAGGCGCAGCCTGCGCTTAAGTCTTTCCGGATAGTCGGGCTCAGATCGGGTAACGAACCATAGCCCAGCCCGCTGCCATTTTTCCAACGCCAGGCCGAGTGCTGCGCCACGATCCAGCAGGCCTTCGATCCTTTGCAGGGTGACGGTACGGTCCATCCAGCCGGAAAGAAGGGATTGCGGGTCACCCTTGAGGAGTCGCGATGGCTCCAGTTCATGGTCCTTGAGCCAGAGAGCGAACCGTCCCCATTCCCTGACCGATAGTGGCTTGGCGTCTGTCTTGCCAAAGGGGACTGTGAGGAGGATGATCGCTTGTGCTTGGGAACTCAGGTTCATTCTAGGCCCCAATGCTCGAGGTTGTGAGAGCGCAAGGCCAAACGGGGCCACTGCCGGCGTTTCGAAGAAGGGCAGAGGCAATCGTTAGCGTCCAAGCAGAGTCGACTACATCATCCACCAGCAACACGGGGCCAGCTGGCACCGGTCCGTCGATCTCAAAGACGCCGTCCAGGTTCCTGCACTGATGAAATCTGTTCTGCTGCACTTTCTGTGGCTCGTTTCCCTTTACCTTCTTTACCACCGGTTTGAACGGCAGTCCCAGTGCGTCGGCAAGACGGTGGGCGAAGTCGGGAACGAGAGTGGGATTGTTCAACGAGGGCACACAGGTCACCCATGCCGGTCTTGGCGTGGGCCGCCAGCGATCGTTCAGCATCTCCGTGACTGCATGGACCAGTTCGTCTCGGAAGTAGCCAGCGTGCTTGTCGGCGGCGACCAACTGTCCCCAGCCGGCGTCGCCCCATCGCGACAGGATCCGACCGGTTTCGGCGCGGAGTGCTGCGGGGATGTTCCCGCTGAGCCCGTATTTGCGCAGTGCGTTCCTGGCGACCTGTTTGTTGCACTCCAGCTCTAGTTCCGCGTGACGGAGGTATCGCGCGGCTGAGATAGCTATCTCACGGGTGAAGTCCGGGTCTACAATCGGTCGCCCCAGACACTTGGCACATTTTCCGCATGGTTGAGGATCGGCATCATCGAGCGCTTTTGCCAGGAACTCCATCAAGCAGCTCTGCGCTGCGACGTAGCTCTTGACTTCTTCCCATTCTGTCTCGCGTTGTCCGGTCAAGCGCTCGATCTTTTCGTGGTCCATTCGATAGGGCACGGGTGTCCGCTGCCATGTTGAGCCTGACTTGAGGACCGGCGCCGGGTTCTCCACCGAAAGGAACTTGAGCACCTGCTCAATCTGGCCACGCCGTAGGTTGACGGCCTCTTCAAGTTGCAGGACGCTCAGACCATCACTTTCCTCAAGCGCCTCCAGAATGGCGAGGACCCACCTCTCCTTGGGGAATGCGCTTTTCCTGAAGTAATCATGGATTTGCGAGTCTTCCTCGCCCGACATCAGCACACCGACGGCATGGTCTATGGCGCGACCGGCACGACCGACCTGCTGGTAGTATGCGACGATTGAGCCCGGCGCTTGGTAATGTACGACGAATCCAAGATCGGGTTTGTCATAGCCCATTCCGAGCGCAGTTGTTGCGACCAGAGCCTTTATTTCGTTGTTGAACAGTTTGCGTTCGAGGTGCTGACGATACGCATCCGAGTCCTGAAAGCCATCGCCAACCACGCCGCTGAAATACGCTCGGGCATCGATCCCATGCAATTGTAGCCAGTCGGCAACCTGCTTCGCGTCTCGCTTCGTGAGCGTGTAGACGATCCCGGTTCCGGGTAAAGCACTGACGTGCTCTGCCATCCATGCCAACCGTGCGGCTTGGGTTGGCAGTTGAACAGTCTGCAGGGCGAG
Source organism: Pseudothioclava alba (assembly GCF_033100795.1). NCBI lineage: Bacteria > Pseudomonadati > Pseudomonadota > Alphaproteobacteria > Rhodobacterales > Paracoccaceae > Pseudothioclava > Pseudothioclava alba. The sequence continues at coordinate 28,431 of NZ_JAWLVI010000003.1, read as the reverse complement.
GGTGCTGCGCATCAGGCTTCCACGCTGAATGCCGATGTCACCAAGCTGGTTGTGAACATCCTCGATCACGCGGTTGTTCGCGGTGGCGGTGGTGCCGAGGATCGGGACGTTGGCGGGCATGCGCTGCAAGATGTTGACGAGTCGGCGATAGTCCGGACGAAAATCGTGACCCCAGTCGGAAATGCAATGCGCCTCATCTACCACGAGCAGACCGATCCGCTCAGCTATAGGCAGCAAAACCTTCTCCACGAATTCCTCATTTGCGAGGCGCTCAGGCGACACCAGCAGCGCATCTACTTCGTTCCTCCTGACGGCACGCTCGACGTCAGGCCAATCGTCTCGGTTGGTCGAGTTGACGGTGCGCGCGCGGACCCCTAGCCGCTCTGCGGCTTCGATCTGGTTGCGCATCAAAGCTAAGAGCGGGGACACGATGAGAGTTGGTCCGCGTCCGCGGTCGCGAAGGATGCGTGTCGAGATGAAGTAGACGGAGCTCTTGCCCCACCCGGTCCGCTGGACCACGAGCAACCGCTCTCGCCGGTTCACAAGTGCATCAATCGCATCCCACTGCCCATCGCGGAACTCGGCGGCTCCATTGCAAAGTGCAAGCCTGAGAAGTTCGAGAGCGGCTGCCTGATCAGTCACGCGTTCATCCTGTTTTTGTCATGTTCAATAGCTTCCGGAAGGGCTGGACCTCCCTTAGCTAGATTGGGATGGAAATCTTCAGACGCGCCGAGTGTTGCAACTGCCTTCTAGAATGGTATCACGTCATCGATTGCAGGCGGCAATGTAGAATGGTTACGGTCGTATTCTTCGTTCCCCCGTGCTTCTTGTCTATCAGATAGGCCAATCAGCTTTCCACCGATTTGGTTCACAATAATTTCTGTGCTGTAGCGATCTTCACCTGATTGTGCCTGCCATTTTCGCGTTTCTACTCGGCCTTCGATATAGACCTTATTTCCCTTTTTCAGGTAATTTTGAGCGTATTGTGCGGCATTCTGGTCAAAGACGCTGACGGTATGCCATTCCGTTCGCTCGCGTTTTTCACCTGAAGCACGATCTGTCCACTGTTCACTGGTAGCTACTCGCAGGTTGGCCACTTTTTGGCCGCTTGGCAGGTCTCGAACATCTGGGTCCGCGCCCAGGTTGCCGACGATGATCACCTTATTCACGCTGCCAGCCATAGACTGTTCCCCTTCGTTGAAGCCCGCCACCGATCATTTGGTTGAAGTTAGTAGGCGATGCTTGCCGAAGCAACGGAGGGAATCGCGGCCGCTGAATTCATAACACCCGCCCCACCTGTTCGCCCCAAACCTCCCCTGCCACAAAACACAAATCGTACAGGCTGACCGCCGACGCCTCTCGCCCGCAGGTCAGCCGCTTCAGCACATTCGGTGCCAGATAGGCCAACCGTAGTTGGCGGCTGACATGGCGCTCGGCCAACCCGACGGCTTCCGCCAGTTCTTGAATTGTTCTCAAATAGCCAGCATCCATTCGCCAACGCCAACGCTACTCCCGCCCAATGGAGAGGAGAATACGCGGATCCTGCGTCTGGTCCTCGCTAGGCCGGTCGTCGGCATGCAGCAGCCTTATTGGTCAACAACGTTTCGATGATCACGACGTCTACCTTGGCTATCTGTTCCATCCCGGATGATCACATAGACCCTCGCCGCTCCGCTCTGTTCATGGCAAGATCGGTTCTGCGCGAGGTGCGGGAGGGGATGGGAGCATGCTGATCTCTCTGCATAAGCAGGCGACGACGACGCCGAAGATCCGGGCCGCAATCCAGGCGAGCAGCGAACCGGCGTGGATGGTGGCCGAGCGCTAAGGGATCTCCGAGCAGACGGTCTGGAAATGGCGAGGCCGCGAAAACGTCCACGACCGGAGCCACACGCCGCATCGTTTGCAGACGACGTTGACACCGGCGGAGGAGGCCGTCGTGGTGGCGCTGCGCAAGGCGCTCTCCTGCCGCTCGACGACCTGCTCGCCGTGGCGCGCGAGTTCCTCAATTCGCATGTTTCCCGCTCGGGCCTCGACCGCTGCCTGCGGCGCCATGGGGTGGGCAACTTGCAGGCGCTGAAGCCGAAGGAGCCCAAGCCCGCGCACGGCACCTTCAAGGCTTACGAACCCGGCTACCTGCACATCGACGTGAAATACCTGCCCCAGATGGCCGACGAGGACCGCCGCCGCTACCTCTTCGTGGCCATCGACCGGGCGACGCGCTGGGTCTTCGTGCGCATCTATCCGGCACAGACCGCCGCCAACGCGCGGAGGTTCCTCCGCGACCTGGAGCGCGCGGCCCCGATGAAGATCACCCGCGTTCTCACCGACAGCGGCAAGGCCTTCACCGACCGCCTGTTTGGCCTGCGCAAACGCGCAGCCACCGGACAGCACGAGTTCGACCTGCTCTGCGCCGAGCTTGGCATCGAGCACCGCCTGACCCCGCCGATGCGGCCACAGACGAACGGCATGGTCGAGAGGTTCAACGGCCGGATCGAGGACGTCTTGCAGAGCCATCGCTTCCAGAGCGGCGAGGACCTGCAACAGACCCTCCTGCGCTAGGTCCACCTCTACAACAGCCAGCTCCCGCAATCAGCCCTGAAGGGCCGAACGCCCATCAACGCCCTCAAGGACTGGCAGCGCCAAAAGCCCGAGCTGTTCAGGAAGCGCGTATACAATCACGTGGGATCTGACAGCTATCAGCGTTGTCATATCAGTTTATATGACCTTTATATATTTTTATTCACTTTCGGTTAACTCGGCATCCTAGTCGCTGAGAAGCACCACTCGTCCAATAACTGTATTGCGTCCCCAGTCTCTGTGTTTCAAAACGCCATCAGCGATATAAAGGTTATCAATATCGTAGCGTGTCCAAGTTCCCGCTCCGTCGTATAGACTGATGAACGCTGGGATAGCGTTCGTTACAAGGCGAAAATACTCTGGATCGGCGTGTGTGGCAAAGGATTGCATTACTGCTAGAACTTCGTCGTATTCAGTTATTCTCTCATCTACGAGAAATGCACACGCCGCCTCGAAGCCCCCACCGCCCACGCCTACAATTGCTGCTGGCACCCAGACAAACGGATTTAGGATAATGGCACCTGCGGTTCCAATTGCGCCACCTGTGCCAGCAATAATCCCAATTGTTCCAGCACCCGATGCTCCCGCCATAGTCGAACCGAGCATCGTCAAACCGCTTCCAGCATTGACCAGCGTGTAAACGCCCAATGCAGTGGCTGCGCCTGTGGTCGAGGTAACCGCTATACCACCACCGATGACTGCTGTACTTCCACTGTCACCAAGTATGCGCGAAGGCCGATAATCGCATGTGTCAGCCTGGACCGGCGCGGCAATAGCCATAAATCCCGTGATGAAAGCGACTCTCAGTGTGTTACTGATGTGCATTTTTCTTTCCTTCCAAAGGGCGTGCGGTTCGGGCATGGCCACGTAGCCTTTTGCGGCAATACGCTGCATCAGGTTGCCACGCACTACAGCGACGATCAACTTACCATTCAGCAAAGTATTAAAATTTTGTCAGTCGACCGTCCGCCCCACCTGCTCCGGCCAGCTTTCACCCGCCAGAAAACATAGGTCGTAAAGACTGACCGCCGACGCCTCGCGCCCGCAAGTCAGCCGCTTCAGCACATGCGGTGCCAGATAGGCCAACCGCAGCTGTCGGCTGACATGTCGTTCCGCCAATCCAACGGCCTCGGCCAGTTCCTGGATGGTCACGAACTCACCGGCATCCATGCGCCGCCGCCACCCCCATGCCCGGCCGATGGCCCGCAGGATGTGCGGATCTTGGGCCTGATCCTCACTGGCGCGGTAGTCGGCGGGCGGCACGATTTTCGGCCGCCCGTTCTTCTTGCGAACTGTCAGGGGAATGAGAACGCGGATGGTGTCGTCAGGCTTGGTCATTCCGCAGCCTCCAGCCTGCTGGGCGCCACCATCTCGCGGATGACCCCGGCGATTCCCTCGCGGCGAATGTCGACCTCTAGCCCGGCGGCGGTGACCGTGACCCGCCGCACCAAGAGCTGGATGATGCGGGCCTGCTCAGCCGGGAAGAGTTGCGACCAGAGGGCCTTGAACTCGCGAAGGGCCGCGATGGCATCCTTTTCCGATGCCCCACCGCTGTCGCGTTTCAGCGCAGCCAAGACCAGCGTGACGACCTCTGGCGTTTGCAGAATGCGCCGCACTTCGGTCACGACCGCATTTTCGACCATTCCGGCGGCGAGCCGCATCGGTGCGGTTTCCTCGCCGGTCTCGCGGTTCCGGATCACGTCCATGGACACATAGTAGCGGTAGAGCTTGGCCCCCTTTTTCGTGCTGGTCGGCGTCATGGCGGCACCAGATTCGCCGAAGATCAGCCCCTTCAGCAGTGCAGGCGTTTGCGTCCGGCTGTTGTTGGCCCGCTTGCGAGGGCTTTCCTGCAGGATGGCATGCACGCGATCCCAGAGGTCTGCGTCGATGATGGCATCATGTTCACCGGGATAGGCCTTGCCCTTGTGCAGAGCTTCGCCCCGATACACGCGGTTGTTCAGCAGCCGGTAAAGATAGCCCTTATCGATCAGCGTGCCCTGCTTGTTGCGGAAGCCCTCACCACGCAGCTCCCGCGCCAGCACGGTCGCCGAGCCCAGATCAATGAACCGCTGGAAAATCCCCCGCACTGCGGCTGCCTCGGCCTCGTTCACTACCAACTTGCGATCCTGCACATCGTATCCGAGGGGTACATAGCCCCCCATCCAGATGCCGCGCTTGCGGGATGCGGCCACTTTATCGCGAATGCGTTCGCCGATGACCTCGCGTTCGAACTGGGCGAAGGACAACAGGATGTTCAGTGTCAGCCGCCCCATGGATGTGGTCGTGTTGAAGGACTGGGTCACCGAGACGAAGGTCACGCCGTTGCGGTCGAACACCTCGACCAGCTTGGAGAAATCCATCAACGAGCGCGACAGACGGTCGATCTTGTAGACCACGACGACGTCGATCAGCCCGTCGTCGATGTCGGCCAGCAGCTGCTTTAAGCCGGGTCGGTCCAGATTACCCCCCGAAAAACCGCCATCGTCATAGCGTTCGCGCGTAGCGACCCAGCCCTCGGATTTCTGGCTGGCGATATAGGCCTCGCAGGCCTCCCGCTGGGCGTCGAGGCTGTTGAATTCCATGTCGAGCCCTTCCTCGCTCGACTTGCGGGTGTAGATGGCGCAGCGCAGGCGGCGGTTGGGGCGGGTGTTGAAGTCCATCACACGTCCTCCCGCTGGCGTTCCCGCAGGCCAAAGAAGCGATACCCGTTCCAGCGGGTGCCGGTGATTTCGCGGGCGACGGCGGAGAGGGATTTGAATTTGCGTCCCCGCCAATCGAAGCCGTCTTTCAGCACGATGACGGTATGCTCGACGCCATCCCATTCGCGCAGCAGCTTTGTGCCCGTCACGGGATTCCGGGGGTCGGCGATCTGATGCTTGCGCCGGGCATGCCCTTCGACCTCATCGGCCAAGAGATCCAGCATGCGCCGGGTCTCGCGGTCGGGGCCGCTGTAGGTCAGCTCCTGAAGCCGATAGGCGATCCGAAGTTCGAGAAACGCGCGGCTGTTGTTCGGTGCCGAGGTGCCGATGAGCTTTTCCCATTCGGCTTTCAACTCCTTGACTGACATCGCCTTCAGGGCGGCCAGGCGCGACAGCACCGTCTGATCCAGGCTTGGATCATCCCCCGGCTGCGCAGGGGTTATCTTATTGTGATGCTTCATGAGTTCCTCCGATGCGGATACGTTTTGCACGACGACCACCGCTCTTTCGGTGCGAGAAGTCCACGAAACTGTCTCCGTTCTCGGCAGATAAACCGCTGGACTGTGCAGCCTTCAGCCGAACGACGGCTGCGGCCAGGATGCGTCCGATCTCGGAGAGGCGCGCGTCGGCCGACATGCGGTCAGGGCATAGGGGATTGGGCCCCGAAATCGGGGTTTCTGGTACATAAGACATGGCGACTTTTCGCGATTGGGATGATGGTCAAAAGGTATCGCGAAATCAGGAAATTACAAGTTTTTCAATAATTTGAGGACATCATCGCGCTATGCGTAATGCCGCGAAAATCTGCGCACGCAATCCCCGGCCTTGGTGACCTCGTCAGGCGCAATGGGCCGCGAATCAGCGCGCGTCGCCGCCCATGAATTTGTCGAACGTGTCGAGTTCGGGCTCTTCTTCGAGCTCGGCCATCTCCCACCGCGACGGTCCGCGGTCGGGATATAGGAGCAGCGAAATCGACATCTCGTTCCCAGGTGAGAACACGGTCATTTCGCGCACGGGTTCGCTGCCGAGCCAGACACCGGCCGGGTGGTGATGGCCGTGACGGCCAGTATCCCAGTCCACTTCCTGCGCGGCCAGAGATGCCGCTGGCAACTCAGTCACAATCTGCCGGGCACGGTAGAACACGCCGGATTTCAGAAGCGGTTCGCTGGACCAAGCCCAGTCGATGAAGCCATCTTTGCCGACGACGATCATCGCCCGCTTGTGGGTGATGGTCATCCATTTCAGGATCGCCGCCGTCAACGAAACAGCATAGCGGTCGGCCAATTCAGTCATCAGGTCGATGTCGATCACGCGGCCGTCGATCTGCGCGCGGAAATCATCAAGCGGCATCAGGAGGTAGGAGGCAAAGGTGTTGGCCTCGCCTTCGATCTTGTTCCGGCGTTCGTCCCAGTCCGCCATGTTGCGATTGGTGCACTCGAGGCCAGCGGGGTGCAAATGCCGATGCAGCAGGTAATGCCCGAGTTCGTGGGCCAGCGTAAAATTGCGCCGTCCCTCGGACGGGATGTTATCGTTGTAAATGATACCCCATTCACCCGAGCCGTTGGGGTGCGGCATCAGCATGCCCTCGATGCCATCTGACAGATCGAGGCCCCTGACCATCGTGATGGGCGCATCCGGAAAGAGGTTGCGCGAGATATCCTGCGCCAATGCTGCCACATCGATGGGAAACCGCGGCAGCCCGTGCGTGCCCTGAACGGCCGAGAGAATCTGTGTCAGACGGATTGCCCAGCTTTTGGGCGACAAGCGCAGACTCAACTCTTTTTGCTCCACAGGTCGATCATGTCGGTGATCTTTTCCTGATCTTCCGGTTTGAGCTTGCTGAATTTGCGGAAGAACGCCTCCTTCAGAACTTGATCGCTGGGTTCTTCACTTTCATCGAGCAGGTAATCGGTCGTGACCTCGAGGGCCTGTGCGATGCGGGTCAACTTTTCGCCGGAGGGTTTTCGGGTGTCGCGGTTCTCGAGTTCCCAAATATAGCTCTTGCTCGAGTCGGTCAGCTCGGCGAGCTTGTCGAGGGAATATCCCTTCTCCTGGCGGTGGCGCTTGATCTTCGCGCCGAGGGACGTGGTCATCGTTTCATCCTTGTTTTCCTTGGGTTCAGGACATTTGTTCGATATGCCGAACAAAAACGTGCTGTGCAAGTAGACTCGGCGATTTGTTCGGTATATATCGAACGCCTGCGTATCGCGATGCGCCGATTCTCCCTGCTCCCGGTCTCGAAAGGTCTGCCCATGACTGCTATTTCCGCCTTCCTCCGCAAAACCCCTGTTGTCCGCCTGAGGGATTACTTCACGGCTGGCGGGTTCACGTCGCTCGCTCCCGTCGATTGGACAAAGCCCGAGGCCGAGATCGTCGAACCGCTCATCAAAGCGGTGGACGGCATGACCGATGATGAAAAGCAGCGCGTTGTCCTTGATGCTGGCCGCGTTGCGGCGCTGGCGGATGAGCCCGGGCAAAATGCCCTGCACAACGTCGTCCAGAACCGCTCCGTCTTTGACACGCTCGAGGGGGCCAACAATCGGTCGCTCTGGGTCTTTCTGAACGAGAACGACCGTTTCCGCCTTGCGGAAGAGGTGCGCTACAACGACGAGCGCCGTCGGACGCGGTCGTGGAATGGCTTTGAGGTCGAGAAGGACTGCGCCGTTCGCCGCGATCCGATGTCTGTTGCCGCCTTTACCAAGGCGATCCGCGACCGCTTCGACACCCCGCATGTGCATGTCGATATTTTCGACCGGCACCGCGTTATCCTCGAAGACCAGGAATGCGACCTGGTTCAGGTTGCCGTTTACCGGGAAGGCCGCCCCGAAGACATGCTGGGGTTCGACGCGAACAGCACGCTGTCGCGTCGGATCGTGAAGCCGGTCTTCGAAGCGTCGCTGACCTATGAGGCGGATACCGGCGTCATCGAGGTTGTGGCCAATACGCTGGAAGACCGGAGGGATCTGACGGCCTATATGGCGCGGGACCTGCTTGGCATCGATTTCAAGGAAAAGCCGATCCCGCTTCGGGAATACGATCTCAGCATGTTGCTGAAGCCCTTCGACTTCCCGACGGACGTCAAAGACGGAATCATTGGCGTTACCGTGAAAGAACTGCGCTTGATGGAGGTCGGTCAGCCCAACGAGCGGATCATTCTCGAATCCATGTCAGGTGCCGACCGCACTGTCTGGGAAATGGCCGAAGAGCGCATCGGGCTCGACATCGGCGGCACCGGGCATGTCCTGTCGATCGCGTCGGAGATGCCGGAATGGATTGTTACCCGCGCCCGGTTCACGATCAAGTTCCAACCCGGCCCCGGTGGTGGGCGTGGCAAATCCCTTACGCTGACCGTGACCATGCCACATGGCTGCAACCTCAAGGACATGACCCCGCATGAGCGGTTGATCGGTGAGAAGTATCTGCGCCGCTGGGGCATCCTGACCGACACCGCTGATCTCGGTGATCTCATTGAGTAAGCGGGCCGTCGATATGCTGCTTCAGGTGATGGAAACCCGCGCAGCCAAGGTGCAGGCAACGACCTTGCGGCAAGTGTCACCTCGGGCAACGGATCAGTTGGTTGAGGCCGAACTTCTGGTGGCGTCCGGGCATATCCCGGTCGTCACGGCGATGGACCACTTCGAAGATGAGCCCATCCCGGCGGAATGGTGCGCCGAGCGCAGGCAGTACGGCTACACTAACAGCGTGGGCCGGTGGGTCGCTGTCGATGCCGCTGAGATCGCTGCCCTGGCAGTCGATTATCAGAGGGTCTTCGCCAAGATGCTGGTCGGCTTCGAACGCGTTGCCCCCGCGCGCCCCGTCTCTCTGATCGATGGCTTTGCGTGGGACATAGGCACCATTCGGCTCGCTGGGGCCAAGTCGCCGGTGCCAATCTGGTTTGCCCGGCGCTTGGCTGACCCTGCCGTCTGGCAGCCTGTCGATGCCCGGTTCTCGCGCCAACAACCAGACGAGGTGCGCGTCATCCTGACGTCTACACTGGGCGATCGCATCCCGATCACCGTGAACAAGCGAAATGTCGTCATCAACGTGGCCGATGTTGCAATCGCCCCCGGTAAGCTTGCGATTTCACCAGCTGCGCTTGGTGCGCGGGTTTTTCCGGGTCATGTCCAGCGCAAGTTCCCGATCGACCATTCGGATGGTTGCGGCATCGTCTGGCATAGGGGTGAAATGCTGACTTTTGGCGGGGACAAGCAGCGTCTGCTCTTGCAACTGCTTTTCGCAGCCTATGAGGTCAAGTCGCCGGTCCTGCGCGTTGCGCATGTCCTTGAAGAGGCCGGGTATGGCGGTCAGGTGAATACTCTGAAGAAGGCTTTTGGCCGTCGCACCGATTGGCAGCGGTTCATCAAATTCGACGATGGAAATTGTTGGATCGAACCCTGATCTTGCCCTGCGCGTTTCCATGAAAAGGCCGTCCTTCGGGGCGGCCTTTTTTCTTTTTCGGGCATCAATATGCGCTGCCTCCCGTTTTGCCTCCCGGCTGCCTCCACGGTGCCTCCCAGCCCCTCCGCCATGGTGATCCCGCAAGTGTTCGCGCAAATCCCAAGGAGGTTCACATGGCGATCAGGCACCTTTCCCAGATCGAGCTGGCGGCTCGCTGGAATATATCGCACCGCACGCTGGAGCGCTGGCGGTGGACGGGCGAAGGCCCGAAATTCATCAAACTCGGCGGCCGGGTGATCTACCGGCTCGAGGATGTCGAGGCCTTCGAGGCCGAACAGATCCGCGGCGCGGATCACGAACCCCATCGCCCGATGTCGGCGTGAAGGGGGACGACATGACAATTTCAAACCACATCACCCTGGCCGACCTTCCCCACATGCCTGTGGGCGAGATTGCCGCGCTGCCTGCTGATCAGTTGGCGATGCTGAAAGACGTAGCCGATCAGCAACTGGCGCAAGCCAAGTCTCTCGCGGATTGGCTCGATGGCGCCATTTCCCTGAAATATGCGGACCGCGCTCAGACAACGCGCCATGGGGAAGGCAAGGATACGGGCACCATCCGGTTCGAGGATGACGGTGTCACCGTGATCGCCGAACTGGCCAAACGTATCGACTGGGATCAGGTCAAGCTCGCCCGGATCGCCGAGAACATCGCCTCGGCCGGCGAAGACCCTGCAGAGTTCATCGATACCAAGCTATCGGTCTCCGAGCGCAAATACGGTGCCCTGCCGGAAAGCTGGCGCAAAGGGTTCGAACCCGCCCGGACCGTCCGCACTGGCAAGCCGAAGTTCCGTTTCGTTTTAAACGGAGGTGCGTCGTGACGGCACTTCTTCCCATCCCCCAGGGCGATCCGAGCCTTCCCGGCTTGATTGATCGTGCCGCGACCATGCTTTCGAATGCGAAGACCTCGGCGGAAGTTCTCGAAGCCCGTGAGGCCGCAGGGCTTGCCTACGATGTCGCAAAGCGTGCCGCGCGCCTCAGCCGGGCCAAGTCCGCGCATGATGATCTAATTGCGGCGGCCCATCGCGCCCAGGCTGATGCGTTGGAAATCGAAGCCGCTGCCAAACGCCGCCTCGCCGATGAATATGACATGGCACAAGCCCAAGGTGAGGTCGGCAAGAGCGGGGTACGGACGGACCTCGTTTCGCAGGGGAACGAGGTTGTTCCTTCCGCCGCAGACATCGGTCTTTCACGCAAAGCCATTCACGATGCGCGCCTGATCCGCGACGCGGAAGAGGCTGAACCGGGCATCGTACGCCGCACCCTCGACGAGAAACTCGAGCGTGGTGAGGAACCGAACCGGGCGGCACTGCGCAAGATGGTGGTCGATGCCGCCATGCGGGGAATGCGCCCTGAGCGCAAACCCAGTCGCCGGAACCCGCTCTATGTCCCGCCGACGCCGCAACAGGCCGCCTGGCAGCATGTCACCGGCACGTTCCGCGCCTTCGCCGAATGGGCTTCGGATGACACGCTCGCCTTGGCCCGCGAGGGCATGAACGAGGCTCAGGGCAGCCAGTTTCACCATCTCGACATCGCCGCCATCGCGGCCGGGGCGGAAGCTTTTACCAAAATCAAGGAGTGGTTCGATGCTTGACAGTCAGTCAGCTGCCTTCGCCGAACGCGTCTGGGAGGTGGCCTCCCAGCTTGGCAACAATGCTCCGAAAATCGCCGATGACATCATGGGCGAAGCCTTCCCGTTGACCTGCTCGCAGGCACGGGCGGAAGGCGCGATGCGCATGCTGCGCATCGGGATCATTTCGGAAGTTAAGCGCATCCTGCGCAACCGTCATGACGTGCTGACCCAGACGGATTTCGCCGACCGGTGCGATGCGTTTGCGCCGCTCGTCAGTGATCTGCGCTCGAAGTCCTACTTCGTCGAAAGCGCCGAGGAATACGTCGTGGTCCCGGACCTGATCGCTGAACCTGATCTCCTCGACGATGCGCGGCGTTTCATGCGGCGCAAGGGACTTGAATGCCTCGCGGAAGCCGACCGGCTCGATGCGCTCTACGCGGCTGTCACCGGCGAAAAGACGACCGCCGTGGCGACGATTTCCAACCCCAAACCTGACATGGGAGAGTTCTGATGGCGATTTCTCTCGCATCCCTGCGCACGACCTCTGCGCTGACGCCACCGCGCATTCTGATCCACGGTGTGGCCGGGGTGGGCAAATCCACCTTTGCCGCCGCTGCGGATCGGCCGGTGTTCATCATGACCGAGGATGGTCTGGGCAAACTGCAGGTGCCGCATTTCCCGCTGGCAACGAGCTACACGGAGGTTGCCGAGGCGCTGGATGCGCTGCTGAACGAGGACCACGATTTCGGCACCGTTGTGATCGACAGCATCGATTGGCTCGAGCCCTTGATCTGGGCCGAGACCTGCAAGCGCAACAACTGGGTCTCGATCGAGGCACCGGGCTTTGGGAAAGGCTATGCCGAAGCGCTGAATGTCTGGCGGGAATATCTCGACAAGCTGAATGCGCTTCGGGACCAGAAAGGCATGGTGGTCATCCAGATCGCCCACACCGACATCAAACGCTTCGACAGCCCCGAGCACGAACCCTACGACCGGTATGTGATCAAGTTGCAGGCCCGCGCCTCGGCGCTGCTGCAGGAGCATTCCGACGTCGTGCTCTTCGCCAACTATCAGATCTCGGTCGCGAAATCCGATGTCGGCTTCAACAAGAAGGTGACCCGGGCGCTCGGGTCCGGTGCGCGCGTCATGCACACCGAAGAGCGCCCCGCCTTCCTTGCCAAGAACCGTTACGGCCTGCCGGACACCCTGCCGCTTGAGTGGTCGGAGCTCCTCGCAGCCATGCCCCAACCTGAATGATTGCCTTGAAAGGATAAGACCATGGCACGTTTCGACACCTCTTTTGACGCGACCAGCGTCGAACCCACCACCGCCTATGAGCTGCTGCCCGCAGGCAAATACCGCGCCCAGATCGTGGAAAGCGAGATGCGCGTCACCAAGAATGGCATGGGCCAGTTTCTGTGGCTGATGATCGACATTCTCGAGGGTGAGCAGAAGGGCCGGAAGATCTTCGACCAGCTGAACCTCGTGAACCCGAACCCGACTACGGTGGAAATTGCGCAGCGCACGCTTTCGGCGATCTGCCATGCCACGGGCCGGATGCATGTCAGCGACAGCGAGGAACTGCACCTGATCCCGATGACGATCCAGGTGAAAATCAAGCCGCCGAAGAACGGCTACGGCGAGAGCAACGCGATTGCCTACCTGCCGCCCGACAAGGGCACGGCCGCTGCTGCCCGTCCGGCGAAGCCCGTGTCTGACCCGGCCGGTTCTTCGGTGCCGCCGAAAATGGCCTCCGCGCCCTGGAACAAGAAAGGCTGAGCCTTCGCGCTGCCCTGCGCCCTGACTGACGGGGCAGCGCGCAACCCCATCTGAGGACATTTCCATGACTGACATGACCAACGCGGCCCCTGTGGCCGTGAACAGCCCCGGCTTGCCTGAAGACCAGCGGCGGCTGATCGAACTCGACGATGCCATCGCCAAGATCCGCACGCAGATCGCGACGGCCGATCTGGCCCGCCAACGCGGGGCGAGGCCGATCGATCCGGACTGGTTCCACCGGGCCCGCACGGCACTCCGGCATCTCAGCCGCGAGCGCGCGGAACTCTTGGCCCAAGGCACCGGCCGCCGTCGCCGCGAAAAACTCAAGGACGCGCTGATCGGCATCCTGCGCGAACGCCATGACCCCGAGACCTGGGATAGGATTCTGGCCGAGGCGCAGGCCCGCAGCGCACGGGAGGGTCTGTGATGGCCGAGCTTCCCGAAGCCCCCACGCCGACGCTGGCGGCGATCTATGCCGATTATGAGGCCCGCCAGGGCGATGGTTTCCGCGATCACCTCGGGGCCTCAATCATCGGCAAGTCCTGCGCACGCGCGCTCTGGTATGATTTCCGCTGGGTCACACCTGCGCGTCATTCTGGCCGCCTGCTGCGTCTTTTTGAGACCGGCCAGTTGGAAGAGGACCGCCTCGTGCGCAACCTTCGCGCCACCGGCGCGACCGTGCTTGAGGTCGACCCCGAAACCGGCCGCCAGTTCCGTGTTGAGGCCCATGACGGTCATTTTGGCGGGTCGCTCGATGGCGTTGCCCTTGGGCTCCTAGAGGCGCCAAAGACATGGCATGTGCTGGAGTTCAAGACCCACGGCGTCAAGAGCTTCAACGAGTTGACCGCCAAGGGCGTGGTGCTGGCCAAGCCCCAGCATGCCGCGCAGATGCAGATCTACATGCATCTGACGGGGATCACCCGCGCGATGTATGTGGCGGTCTGCAAGGACACTGACGCACTGCACATCGAGCGGATCAAGGCCGACAGCGCCATGGCCGAGCGCCTGCTGGAAAAGGCCGGGCGCATCATCTTCGCCCAGCATCCGCCCACGCGGATCAGTGAGGACCCGGCCTGGTTCGAATGCCGGTTCTGCGACCACCATGCCGTCTGCCACGAGGGTGGTGGGGCGGCCGTGACCTGCCGGTCCTGTCTGCATGCGACGCCCGTTGACGGCGGCTGGCACTGCGCCCGCCACGACCGAATGCTGGCACCCGCCGAGCAGCGTGCGGCCTGCATCCGCCATCTCTTCATCCCCGATCTCGTTCCGGGCGATGTCATCGACGCGGGCGACGATATCCTCACCTACCGCATGGCCGATGGCTCGACCTGGGCAAACGACGCCCGCACGACGGAGGCCGCGCCATGCTGACCCTGCGCCCCTATCAACAGGCCGCGATCACCTCGATCTACGGCTATTTCCAGAACCATAAAGGCAACCCGCTGGTGGTCATCCCGACCGCCGGGGGCAAGAGCTTGGTGATGGCCGCCTTCATCGAGGGCGTGCTGAAGGCATGGCCCGACCAGCGCATCCTGATCGTGACCCATGTCCGCGAGCTGATCGCCCAGAACCATGCCGAGATGATCGGGCTCTGGCCCGAGGCGCCTGCCGGTATCTATTCGGCGGGCCTCGGCAAGCGCGAGGCGCAGGCGCAGATCCTCTTCGCAGGCATCCAGTCGATCCACCGCCGCGCGCAAGAAATCGGCCACACGGATCTCGTGCTGATCGACGAGGCACATCTCATACCCGGCAATTCTAGTACCATGTATCGGCGTTTCCTTGATGGCCTCACCCGCATCAACCCGGCGCTCAAAGTGATCGGGCTGACGGCTACGCCGTTCCGGGTGGACAGCGGCATGTTGCACGAGGGCAAGAACGCGCTCTTTACCGACATCACCTACGAGGCACCGGTGCGCGATCTGATCGATGCTGGATATCTCAGCCCGCTCGTGTCGAAACAGCCTGCTACGCGGCTCGATGTATCGAAGGTCGGCACCCGGGCGGGCGATTTCATCCAGCGCGATCTGGCAGCGGCGGTCGACAAGGAGGCCATCACCCGGGCAGCGGTCAGCGAAATCATCGCGCACGGTCGTGACCGGAAATCCTGGCTGGCTTTCTGCTCCGGCGTCGAGCACGCGCGTCATGTCGCCGAAGAATTCGCCCGCCAAGGCATCATCTGCAGCACCATCTTCGGCGACACGCCGAAGGACGAGCGGGATACCATCATTGCCGCTTTCAAGCGCGGCGAAATCCGGGCGCTGGCCTCGATGGGCGTGCTGACCACCGGCTTCAATGCGCCGGGTGTCGATCTGATTGCGCTCCTGCGCCCCACCAAGTCCGCAGGCCTCTATGTGCAGATGGTCGGCCGCGGCACGCGCCTCGCGCCGTGCAAAGAAAACTGCCTCGTACTCGATTTTGCCGGCAATGTCCGCCGCCACGGGCCGATCGATCTGGTGCGCCCGAAACGCCCGGGCGAAGGTGGTGGCGGTGAGGCCCCGACCAAGCTCTGCCCCGAATGCGACAGCATCGTCGCGCTCTCGGCGACGGAATGCCCGGACTGCGGCCACGTCTTCCCGCCCCGGGAGGTCAAAATCGCGCCGACGGCGGCCACACTTCCCGTCCTGTCGCCGAAGGTCCAATGGCTGCCGGTTCACGGCGTCTCCTACAGCCGCCATGACAAGCTCGGGGGGCAGCCCTCGCTGAAGGTGACCTATAGCTGCGGGATCAAATCCTACAGCGAATGGGTCTGCATCGAGCATCAGGGCTATGCCCGCCAGAAGGCGGCCGAGTGGTGGCGGAAGCGCGCGCCCGGCTGTCCGGTGCCGCTCAGCGTGGATGAGGCCATTTTGCAGGCCCAAGAGCTGATGCGCCCCAGTGCGATCTCGGTCCGTCCCGCGGGCCGCTATGTCGAAGTCTCCGGCTACAGGTTTGACCCATGCGCCAAAGTTCCCCCGGCCTCTGCGCCGTCTGCCACCGGCAACCTCGTGGGTTTGGCTGGTTCGACCGGAATTTCCGGGTCTCGGACCCACGCCGCGATGCCAGCCGCAAGCACCTCTGCAGCCGGACCTGCCAAGACATCTGTCACAGGAGGACGGGCATGATCGATCCCACCCCGAATGAGATGCAGGCGATGACTGTCGGCGGCCAGATGGGCGGCGCGTATCTCGAAAGCATCGGTAAGTCCGATCTTGCCACCCTCACAGAGACCGAGTGGGACCGCTTCATCGATGCGGTTGTCACCGGATATTGCGATCACTTGCGCGAGCTGGCGGGCCAGGACCGCACGCGGCTCGACGCCATGACCCCTGAGGTGCCCTTCTTATGACCAGCATATCCTTCATGGCGCGCTTCGGCGCGCGGCTTGTGACCAATGGCTATGCCATCCTGCCCATCGGCCCCGGCACGAAAAAACCCGGCCGCTTCCAGCGTGGGATATGGGCGGATTATCCGGAATGGAACCGCCATGCCGAGCGTGGCACTACCGAGGTCGAGGTGGCCACATGGTCGTCCTGGCCCGACTGCGGCATTGGGATCGTGGGCGGCGCAGTTGCTGCGGTCGATATCGACATCAAAGACGACGCAGAGTTGGCATTGAAAATTGAGCGCTTGGCACGCGAGCGCCTCGGTGACACACCCGCCCTGCGCATTGGCCGGGCCCCGAAGCGCATGCTGGTCTATCGCACGGCTGCGCCGTTCCGGGGCATCAAGCGCCATCCGCTGGAGGTGCTCTGCCTTGGGCAACAGTTTGTGGCCTATGCCATCCACCCCGACACTGGCGCACCCTATGCCTGGCCCGAGGAAGGGCTGGCGGACCTCGACATCACCGAATTGCCCGAAATCACGGCCGAAGTTGCGCTGGCGTTTCTCGACGAGGCCTATGCGTTGCTGCCGGAAACGCTGCGTCAGCGGGGGCTGGCTGCCGTTGCACCTGTGGGTGATGTCGAGCGCATCCACAGCCAGATCGGTACTTTGCCCGCGATAGACGCCGCCCTCGCCTGGTTGCCCAATGCCGAGCTGGATTACGACAGCTGGATGCGCGTCGGCATGGCCCTGAAAGGGGCACTCGGCGAGGCCGGGGCCGATCTCTTTGCGGATTGGTCAGCGCAGGCGGCAAAGGATGTGCCGGCCACCACGCTGAAGGCTTGGGCCAGCTTCAAGCCCGACCGGATCGGCGCTGGCACGATCTACCATCTGGCAATGGAACGCGGCTGGCAGCCAGATGCAGAACTGCGGCTTGATGGCAGCCTGTCCGAGGTCGAAAACCACCCAGCGGCGGGGCTTCTCGCGAGGCTGGATGTGACAACAAGCACGGCTGCTCCGACCCCGGCCAAGCCTCCGTTCTCGCTGACCATCCCTGACGGTTTAGTGGGTGATCTCACGGGTTACATGCTGACCACCGCTCGACGCCCGCAGCCGCTCCTGTCATTGGGAGCCAGCCTCTGCGCCATCGGTGCGCTGATGGGTCGGAATTACCGCACCGAAAGCAATCTGCGCTCGAACCTCTATGTCGTGGGCATCGCCGACAGCGGATCGGGCAAGAACCACGCCCGCGAAATCATCAACGAGACCTTCTTCGAAGCGGGGCTGGCCCATCATCTGGGCGGCAACAAGATTGCCTCTGGTGCGGGGCTGCTGACGGCACTGCACCGCCAGCCTGCGATTCTGTTCCAGATCGACGAGTTTGGCATGTTCTTGTCGGCGGCGGCCGACCGCAAGCGCAGCCCGCGACATATCACCGAGATCCTCGACAACATGACCGAGCTTTACACCTCGGCGGGCGGGATCTTCCTCGGCGCGGAATACGCCAACCGGGATGGTACGAACGAGCGGCGCGACATCAACCAGCCCTGCCTCTGCGTCTACGGCACCACGACACCGCTGCACTTCTGGGGCGCGCTGCAGGGGGCGAACGTGGTCGACGGCTCGCTCGCCCGTTTCCTGATCCTGCCCAGCGACGAGGACTACCCCGATGAAAACATCGCCGTCGGCATCCGACAGGCCCCTCCGGCACTGATCAACGGGCTGCAGCTCATTGCATCGGGTGGGGGCACACAAAAGGGCAATCTTGCGGGCAAGACGGCAGATCAAAACACCGCCGTGAACCCGATGATCGTATCCATGACCGAGGAGGCGCGCGACCGGTTCCGCCAGCTCAGTATCGAGCTGACCGAGGAATTGCGCGCTGCCGCTGGCACGGCCTTCACGGCCATCCTCGCCCGCATTGGAGAGAACGCCCTAAAGCTTGCGCTCATCGTGGCGGTGGGCCGTGATCCGATCAGGCCCGAGATCGAGATCACGGCGGCAGACTGGGCGATCAGTTTCGTGCGGCACTATGCGCAGCGCACCATGGAAGCGGTCGAGCGGCATGTCGCTGACACCGAGACCGAGGCACATCTAAAGCGGCTCAAGGAAATCATCCGAGGCTCGGGTGCCAAGGGCATCACCAAGTCCGAGATCACTCGGGCCTCGCAATGGCTGAAATCCCGCGACCGCGACGAGATCCTGCTCACCCTGATCGAGAGTGGGGACATCACAACTGGCATGCGGGATACCGGCGGGCGGCGGGCCATGGTTTACCGGCTTGTGGCGTAATCCGGGGACTTCCTTCAAACTGGGGGTTTCTTCAATTGAAAGAAGTTTGGGTCCAAGTGCCTGTAAGAAATTGGTATTTTGACTTCCTTCACTTCTTTCAATCTTTCAAGGGGATACCTGTGTATGTGTATCCTCGCGCGCGCGGTTAAAATAAGGATGAGGTACCTCATGAAATAATTGAAATATTGAAAGAAGTTATATTATATATAGAGATCAACACCTTAGGGGCTGACTTCTTTCAAGATGCCCCTTTGAAGGAATTGAAAGAAGTCCCGGGCGGCCCGCTCGCCCCGCGCCTGACATGACCAGACCACCCTTCGGGGCCTGGCGAGACCGCAGCCTTCACCGGCCAGCCCTCTCGCCACGCTCGCCAAAGCGAAGAGGAGGTCTAGATGACCCAATCCAACGAACACCTGCGCTGCATTCTGGCGCTCGATCTCGGCACCACCACCGGCTGGGCCATCCGTGGCTATGACGGTCTGATCACGACCGGCACCGCCAGTTTCCGGCCCGGACGCTATGACGGCGGCGGTATGCGCTACCTGCGTTTCACCAACTGGCTGACGGAACTCGACCGGTTGTCGGGTCCAATTTCGGCGATCTGGTTCGAGGAGGTGCGCCGCCATGCGGGCACTGACGCCGCCCACGTTTATGGGGGCCTTATGGCCTCACTGACCTCGTGGGGGGAATTGCGCGGCATTCCATACGAGGGCGTGCCGGTGGGCACCATCAAACGTCACGCCACGGGCCACGGAAACGCACCTAAAGAGGCTATGATCGCCGCCGCCCGCGCGCGCGGTTACAGCCCTGCGGACGACAACGAGGCTGACGCGATCGCCATCCTGCACTGGGCTCTGGAGAACCAGGGAGGTGCAGTATGAGGCTCTACCCCAAGGGCTACGGCGGCCTGCGCCGCGATCCCGAACAGGTCAAACGGGACGGCTGGCACGAGCAGCGCATGCTCGCCGTGTCGCTCAATGACCCACGCCTGACCTGGCCAGAACGCGAACTCGTCCGTCAGCTTGGCGAAAAACTCTATGGCAAACATCCGGCCACGAGGGAGGTGCGTCATGGCTGAACGCAACTGGACCGCCGACGACGTCGCCGATCATTTCGAGGAGGCGTTCCGCACCCTGCGCAAGTTGCCTCCGGTAAAGGTGCAGGGCTATTTCAACGCCTGGCCTCAGATCGTGCGGACCGATCGTGAAATCCTCGCGATGGAGCCCATGCCGATGCGGGTCTGGCCGTCGACCTCTGCGATCACCCGGCTCGAGCAGACCTTCGACTGGGTGCTGTGGATCGGCGAGGACGAACGTCGTCTGATCTGGTGGCGGGCATCTCGGCGTCCCTGGAAGGAGATCACTTACGAACTGGGCGTCGATCGCAGCACCGCATGGCGGCAGCACAAGCTCGCGCTGACCAAGATCGCGACCCGGCTCAATGCTGCAGCTGCATAAAGTGTTGCAACACTTTTGTTTTCGACAGCTGCAACAAATTCATGCTATGTGAAGCATATGATGGGGAGAGTACGTCGCGGAGACGTCTCTCCCCGTTTTCGTTGGTGGATGCCCCCGTGGCCTCCGGGGTCCAGCCAGAATCCAAGCCGCTAACCCATTGAAATTGAACGGGTCCCTCCTGTTCGTGACTGTATTCGGGGGGGCGAGGCCCGAGGGTTTCCCAGTGACATCCCTGAAAATACCCATTTCGTTTCGCTTTGACGCGAACCCCAACAAAACAAAGGCCTGACGGCCTCGAAACCTACGCCTGAACCGAAACGGGGGACTGACCCCATTGCGCTTTCGGGCATCCCCAAGGACATCACCATGGACGTCGTCGACCTGCCGCTTGAGCAGATCATTCCCTATGCGCGCAACCCGCGGCGCAACGAGCAGGCGATCGCCACGGTCGCGGCCTCGATCCAGGAGTTCGGCTGGCGACAGCCCATCGTTGTGGACGAGGCGATGGTCGTGCTGGCTGGGCACACCCGGCTGGAGGCTGCGCGCAAGCTCGGCCTCAAGACCGCGCCGGTGCATGTCGCCAAGGGACTTACCGCGTCCCAGGCGCGCGCGTTCCGGATCATGGACAACCGCTCGAGCGAGAACGCGGAATGGGACAAGGACCTCTTGAACCTCGAACTGGCGGACCTGCTGGAGGCGGATTTTGACCTTGGGCTGACCGGCTTCACCGATGACGAGCTCAACGCACTCATGTCGAGTCTTGAGGAAGGCACCGGTCCGCAGGAGGGTGAGGACGATGTTCCGGAAACCCCCGAGGATCCGATCAGCCGCCCGGGCGATCTCTGGATCCTCGGTAACCACCGGCTGCTCTGCGGCGACAGCACGGTTGCCACGGATGTCGAGAGAGTGCTGAACGGCGTAATGCCGCTCTTGCTTGTCAGCGATCCACCGTACGGTGTGGAATACGATCCCAGCTGGCGCAACCAGGCGGGCGCGGCGAAGACCAAACGCACGGGCAAGGTGCTGAATGATGATCGAGCGGACTGGCGTGAGGCCTGGGCCCTGTTCCCCGGCGATGTCGCCTATGTCTGGCACGGCGCGCTGCATGCGGCGACCGTGGCGGAAAGCCTCGAAGTCGCTGGCTTCACCATCCGCTCCCAGATTATCTGGGCCAAGGACAGACTGGTTCTGAGCCGGGGCGATTATCACTGGCAGCACGAACCCGCTTGGTATGCTGTTCGGAAATCCGGCAAGGGCCATTGGGCAGGTGACCGCAAGCAGACCACGCTTTGGCAAATTGCCAACAAGGATCAGGACGAAAAGACCGTCCACGGGACGCAGAAGCCGGTGGAATGCATGCGCCGGCCGATCCTAAACAACTCGAGCCCGGGTCAGGCGGTCTACGAGCCTTTCATGGGATCGGGCACCACGCTGATCGCGGCCGAGACCACGGGCCGGGTCTGTTACGGCATCGAGCTGAACCCGGCCTACATCGATGTGGCTGTCCAGCGTTGGCAGAAGTTTACGGGCAAGCAGGCGTTGCTTGAGGGCAGTGACACCACTTTCGATGCGCTGACGGCGGAACGTGAGGCCGCATGAAACAGTCTCGCCTCATGTCTCTGGTCGAGGCTATCACCAACGTGATCGTCGGGTACAGCGTTGCGGTCGTGACGCAGATTCTGATCTTCCCGATCTTCGGCTTGCACACGACGCTCGCGCAAAATCTGAAGATGGGCGCGGTGTTTACCATCGTGTCGATAGCGCGTTCCTTCGCCCTGCGGAGGGTGTTCGAGTCGATCCGACTTGCTGGCGACAAGGACTACCTCCGTCGAGGCGATCTCGCCTAAACGGTTCCAACGTTGCCGCCAACGCACTCAGAACCTATGATCTCTCTGAGTTGGAAAACATTGCCGGGCCATAATTTTGGTGCGGAGATTTAGGATCGGGCTTGTGTTGCTGCACAACGAAAACGAGGAAAATAGAGACTCCGATTTGCTGCCAGACGGTCTCGAAGCGTTGCGGCGTGAGCTCGGCCTCAACGATGTGATGGGTTTGATTGAGCGGACTGCGCAGTGGGTCGATCCACAGACATTCCAGTACCTTCCAGTCTGGTATCCAGAACACGCCCGGCGGAGCTTGTTCTATAAGGCAAACTGGTCTGAGCCACAGATGAACCGCAATCGTCAAACGGGCGCGACTATTCACAAGTTCGAAGGAAACATCCACGCTAACAAGGCTCTTACGCTCGCACTGGGCCTCCGTGCGGCGGAACGACCGAATTGGTCGTGCTGCCATATATGGGGTGTGGATGATGCCGCTTATCAGATCAGCAATGCTGTGGTTCAGGATCGGCGCTTCTTTTCTTGCGTGGCGAACATGGTCCTTCTCCCCACACCGCTGAAGGCATTTACGGACGTCATGACCGAAGTAAAGATGATGCTGCGGGTATGCGCGTTGCAGCTCTACGGCTGGTCTTGTGACCATGAGGAGGTGGCAGACACCGCCCGGCAGGTCGCGGAATGGTCGGATTGGGACGCTTACCCGGAAAGCTGGCCGAAACCAGATCGGTCCTCGCTTCCTCTCGGCACAGCCAAGTTTTCGGCGCGGATTAAGGACGCGGCAGATCGAAGGAAGACCGCTATTCGCAAGGACCTCGCATCTGCTGGGCCGCACTATCCTCGGGATGATGTCCGGAAGGTGCTCGACTACTGGAACATTTCGCTGTGATACAAAGAAGCCGCCGCCACGAGGGACGACGGCATTTCGATGGGCGTGGTGCGTGGCGCTAGCCTCGCGGCAAGCTATAGACTCGCCCTCGATCCCGATCTTCGGGCTGCACACGACGCTCGCGCAAAATCTGCAAATGGGCTTGCTGTTCACCTGCGTCAGCTTGGCTCGCTCGTTTCTGCTACGGCGGCTCTTCGAGGCCATTCGGGTGCGCGGTGTACGTTGAAACACCACCGCACAAACCAGAGCAAGTCCGGGGTTAATTTGACTTTATTCTTGCTTTCCGAGCTTCTCTCTTTGAACGGAGTTGGGCCTTGCGCCGCGCTTTCTTGGCCTTCCTCTTCTCTACCTTTGCTTTGATCTCTTCTAATCGTCTTTCCAATACGTGTGTGGGGAAAACTTCCGAGGCGGGCTGGCTATCGCGTGAAACGACATGAGGAGCGACCCAAGTTCGGGTTCCATCCAGCAGGGTTCTCCAGTGCCCTTTACGTTCGAACTCGGCCATTGTTGGGCTCCGTCAGCTATTTATCATAAATGGTTACGCTTCAGCCAAATGTTAAGCAACTGTGCAGCTCGAACCGTTTGCGGTACTTCTAGGTAGCCCGGCCATGGCGCTCCGCATAACAGAACGATTGTCTAGGTGTCGTAAAGCGTGGTCATGGGTATTTTCCCGCGCAGTTCGTGCGTATTCCCGAGGGCTAGATCAGGCCGAGGTCTTTCAGGCAGCTTGCCGTATCCATCAGCTGATGGGTCGGAACCTCGACCGTGATCGTGAAGCTGTCGGCGAAGGTTTTGCCGTAGACGCCCCCATCGTCCATCAGGGCCATTTCGATCTCCTCAAGGACGACGGTGATACGGCTGCGATCAAAATGCTCGGGCAGTTTCCGGATGGGGAGCCGAATGCTGGTGGTTTCCATGGGGTTCACTCCGCGTGTTCGCCCTCCTTGAAGGCGCTGTCGGTGATGCGCTTCAGGAGTTCGGCGTAATAGTCGAGGTTGCCGACATGGCCCCAATGGACCTCGTCGGGGTGGATGTTGAAATGCTCTGCGCTCAGCGCCTGTAGACGCGCGAGCATGGTGTCGATCTCTGCCTTTTTCTCGATGAACGCGGTCAAGGCTGCGGTCTGGCTCTGGCGCGGTTCTCGGGTTCGGTTCAGGCGGGTCATGGCGGTGGCTCCTCAGGCTGGAATTTCATCCGTTTCTGAACCCAGGTTCGCTCTGATGCGGAGGCTTATCAACGATATAAGAGCATGATTTCGAATGATAATCGGAGCGCGACATGGAGGGCATGAGCGAGCGCCAATACGCGACCCGTGTCGGCCTTTCGCGCGGCGCGGTCCAGAAGGCCAAGGCATCCGGGCGGCTGGTCCTGCATGACGATGGCAGCATTGATGCGGTTGCCAGCGACGCGCTACGCACTCAGGCGACAGACCCGTCAAAAACCCGCAAAACCCCGCAGCCGAACCTGAAGCCCGTTTCCGAGGCGGCGGTCTCCGCTGTCGGCGAAACGCTCCGCGAACAGGGGCTGAGCGCACCGCAGGTGGGTGGTGGGACGACATTTCTGCAGGCGAAAACCGCAAACGAGGTGCTGAAAGCACAAGAGCGGCGGATCCGGCTGCAAAAACTCAAGGGGGAGCTGATCGACCGGGCGCGCGCATTGTCGCTGGTTTTTCGGCTCGCCCGACAGGAACGCGATGTCTGGGTCAACTGGCCAGCTCGTGCGGCGGCCCTCATGGCCGCCGACCTCGGCGTAGAGCCAGCTGCCATGCAGAAGGTTTTGGAAAAACATGTCCGTGCCCAGCTCGACGATCTCGCCGAGGTCAAACCCGACCTTCGGTGATGCGCACGCCTCAAGTAGCGAAGCGGTAGGCGAACAACTCGACGATTTCGACGGCGCGGCCGAGATCCTGCGCGCCTGGGGCGCTGGCCTTACGCCAGATTCCGATCTGACCGTCTCTGAATGGGCAGACCGGCACCGCATGCTGTCGGGGCGGTCGGCCGCAGAACCCGGGCGATACCGCACCATGCGCACGCCCTATATGCGCGAGATCATGGACCGGCTGTCGCCGGGTGACCCCACGCAACGCGTCGTGTTCATGAAGGCCGCACAGGTCGGAGCGACCGAGGCAGGCAATAACTGGATCGGCTTTGCGATCCATCAGGCACCAGGGCCAATGTTGGCGGTCCAGCCGACGGTGGAACTCGCCAAGCGAAACTCGCGCCAGCGGGTCGATCCGCTGATCGAGGAAAGTCCCGAGCTCCGAGAGAAGGTCAAACCGGCCCGATCCCGCGACGCGGGCAATACGATGCTGTCCAAAGAATTCGCGGGCGGCATATTGATCATGACGGGCGCGAACTCGGCGGTCGGGCTGCGCTCGACCCCGGCGCGCTACATCTTCCTTGATGAGGTCGACGCCTATCCGGCCTCGGCTGACGAGGAAGGCGATCCGGTCTCACTGGCCGAGGCGCGCTCGCTGACCTTCGCGCATCGGCGCAAAATCCTGCTGGTGTCGACCCCGACGATCCGGGGGCTGAGCCGGATCGAGCGCGAGTTCGAAGCCTCTGATCAGCGCCGTTTCTTCGTGCCATGCCCGCATTGCGACGCCATGCAATGGCTGAAGTTCGAGCGGCTGCAGTGGCAAAAGGGCCAGCCCGAGATGGCCGAATATCACTGCGAGGCCTGCGACAGGACCATCGCAGAGCATCACAAGACGGCGATGCTGGAAGCCGGTGAATGGCGTGCGACCAGCGCATCCGCCGACCCGAAAACCGTGGGGTATCACCTTTCCGCCCTCTATTCCCCCATCGGCTGGATGAGCTGGATGCAGATCGCCCGGGCTTGGGAGGCAGCACAGGGTTCGGACGAGGCAATCAAGGCCTTCCGCAACACGACCCTTGGCGAGACCTGGATCGAAACGGGCGAAGCGCCCGACTGGCAGCGGCTTTATGACCGCCGCGAGACCTGGAAACCCGGAACGGTTCCGACGGGCGGGCTCTTCCTGACGGCTGGTGCCGATGTGCAGAAGGACCGGATCGAGGTCGATATCTGGGCTTGGGGACGCGGTTTTGAGTCCTGGCTCGTCGATCACGTTGTTATCGAGGGCGGCCCGGATCGGCCTGATGCGTGGTCAGACCTGACCGCGCTCTTGGATCGCAGCTGGCCCCACGAATGTGGGGCGCATCTGAAGATCGCCCGGCTGGCCATCGACACGGGCTATGAGGCCCCGGCGGTCTATGCCTGGTCACGAAAGGTCGGCTTCGCGCAGGTGGCCCCGATAAAGGGTGTCGAAGGGTTCAACCGCTCGAGCCCTGTTTCGGGGCCGACCTTTGTCGATGCGACCGAGGGCGGCAAACGGCTCCGGCGTGGCGCACGGCTCTGGACGGTGGCTGTTTCGACCTTCAAGGCCGAAACCTACCGCTTCCTGCGGCTGGATCGGCCGACGGACGAGGAATGCGCTGAGGGGGCGGTGTTTCCACCGGGAACGATCCACCTGCCGAAATGGGTGGAAACCGAATGGCTAAAGCAGGTCGTGGCTGAACAGCTGGTGACGGTCCGCACGAAACGCGGCTTCGCGAAGCTCGAATGGCAAAAGCTGCGGGAACGGAATGAAGCGCTGGATTGCCGGGTCTATGCTCGCGCGGCCGCTTGGATCCTTGGTGCCGACCGCTGGTCAAATGCACGATGGGATGAATTGGCCGCGCAGTTCGCGGTCGCTGATGCAGGTGGCTCCGCGACCGGAGCGGCGCGGCAATCGACCCGCAAAGCACAGGTCCGCCGCCTCGCGCGGTCGAGTTACATGGGGTGATCAAATCCCTTTGCCCATGATGCCAACAGGCGGCGCAGGCGGCGATCCCGCTTGAGATGCCATTCGCGACGCATGGCTTCGATCCGGGTTGGCAGACGTTCGGCATAGAGCAGAGACCATGCATTGCCGCGCGTCGATTTCGCTCCGGTGCCCGAATTATGCTCGGCCAGACGGCGGTCAAGATCGAGGGTCCATCCGACATAGGTGCGATAGCCACAGGAGGTCTGGCTACCGAGGACATAGACGAACCCGGTCACGAGGGCTTTTTGCGACCCGTGCCGCGATGGCTCATCAACGGTCCACGTCGCCGGGCTGCGAAATCACCGATGATCATGTGCAGGTGCTGTTCATCAATGTCATCGGGATCGAATGGCCCATCGTACCATTCCAACATGCGCGCGTGCTGCTCGTGCTCTGGATCCGTGACCGCTTCAAGAAACTCCTCGAAACCGCTGATGCTGCCGACATCTTCGGGTGGCGCGCGGCGCGCACCAGCGATGAAACGTGGATATTCGACATCGGCATCCCCCTGCCGGACATCGAGGACAGTGATCCGGTGACGCCAATTGTCGCCGAAGTCGTAAACGTAGAGGAATTCCCGAATGCCGCGCTCCAGAACAGTTGCAAGACGGAGCCCGCTCGCCTTGTAGACCTTGCGCTCGTAGAGATCGTCATCAGAAGACGGCACGCCGTAAATCCTGTCCCCGATCTCGAATTCGTACAGGTGGTAATCCCACCAGCGCATCACGACCTGAATGATGTCATGCATCATGGCCAGGGTGGTCGAGAGTGGCACATCCAGTTCTCGCCAGACCAGCGGGTTTGTGTCTTCGATTTCGATCCTGATGCGGGCGATGGGTTCGATCATGGGCGTCGGCAATAGTCCTGCTGCATTCGCCGCACATTAACGGAAAACCTCACATGTCGACAATCACAGACCTGCGCGCCCGCCGCGATGCGCTCGCGGCACAGCGCGCCTCCGGAGTGGCCCGCGTCAGCTACGACGGCAAGACGGTGGACTATCGCTCCGTCGCGGAAATCGACCGTGCCATTGAAGTACTGGACCGCGAGATTGCCGCGGCCGAGGGGCGGAAACTCATCCGCCAAGTCCGCGTGACAGCGACCAAGGGCCTCTAACTAACATGGCATTGTTCGACATGTTCCGCCGCCCCAAGCCGGCCGGCCCTGAAGCCATGCGTGCGCGGCTTGAGGGGGCGATGGCCAAGCGCCGCTTGCGGGGCTGGAACCCGCCCTTGGAAAACATCAATGCGCTGGTTGCCTCGGGTGGGCCGCGACTGCTGGCCCGCTCCCGCGAGCTGGTGGTGACGAATGGGTACGCAGCCAATGCCTGCGAGGCCTTCGCAGCCAATCTCGTCGGCGACGGAATCAAACCGTCTTCGCTCATTACGGATGCGGCACTGCGTGACCAGGTCCAGAAGCTCTGGCTGGCCTGGACGGACGAAGCAGATGCCGATGGTCTGACCGATTTCTACGGACTGCAGGCCATGGTCGCGCGCGAGATGTTTGTCGCAGGCGAGTGTTTAGTGCGCCTGCGCCCGCGCCGGGCAGAAGACGGGCTGCTGGTGCCGCTGCAGTTGCAGCTTCTGCAATCCGAGATGCTGCCCTTTGAGAAAACCGAAACCGACAGCACCGTTGATCTCGTCAACAAACTTGAGGCCGAAAAGAGAGAAGGCCGCGTGGGACGTTTGGCGGACAGCTTACTCCGCGTCGATCTCGTGATCCTCGACGAACTGGGGTACTTGCC
>NZ_JAWLVI010000002.1:0-419574 GCF_033100795.1 Pseudothioclava alba | reverse complement strand
TGCTCCTTCAGGATGCCAATGATTTGCACTTCGCTGAAACGGCTTCTCTTCATCGTCTGTCTCCTCAGTTGGAGAACAGCCTAACCTCAAATCGAGGACTTTTCAGGGGAGCACGTCACCCTGAACGCCTTTCAGCGGCCTTTGTCGAAGCCCGTCTAAAACACCAGGCCGCGTAAACATTAATCCAATGCGAAGACGTCACATTTTTTGTTTGGAGCAGCAACTACTATGCTCGAACAAGAGCAATAAGGGGTTCGAATGCGTACAGGGCTGCGCGCCTTCCGGAAGATGGCGCTAGTTCAAGTAGTAGGCCGCGATCTAAAAGAGCACGCGTGAAACGAGCCGCAGTTTGCTTCGGGATGCCGCTCTTTCCTGTAAACTTGTTGTTTCTGAAAATGGGCTGCGTGAAGATAAAATCTTGTGCGTTCGTTGCCCATTGCGAGGCGAGTGCTTCTCGGAACACCGGTTTCATTTCTTCATAGAGCGCATTGATCCTCTGAGCAGTATCTAAGTTTCTGCGGGCTTGTTCGGCTAAAGCCACGAGGAAAAACTCTGCCCAGCCCGTCCAATCATTGTTTAAGGACACTTGCCTCATGCGCTCTATGTATTCAGCTTTTTCCTCTTCCAAATATCCGCTGATGTAGAAATGAGGACGCGAAATCACGCCTTTTTTCCATAGCAATAGCGTAATCAACATTCGACCTATCCGCCCATTGCCATCATTGAATGGATGCAGTGCCTCAAATTCGATATGGGATATGGCAGTGGTTAAAAGAGCTAGAAGGGTATCACCATTCATAAACTCAACTAGGTTCTGCATAGCCGGAGCAAGCTGCTCGGGAGTGATTGGAATAAAGTAGACCTCCTTCTTCCGATCATCGCCTATATAATTTTGCTCTGTTTTATAAACACCCGGCGTTTTGAAGGCCCCTCTTCCAAAGCTCAGCAAGTGACGGTGTGTCTGTCGAATCAAGAATTCAGAGATGGGCTGACCTTCTTCCAGCGCTGTTTGTGCTCGCCTCAAGGAGCTGGAATATAGAAATACTTCTATAGCTTCACTGCGGGCCTTACCGGACGAAACCTCATCGTCATCGCTGTCAGCTTCAATTTGAAGCACTTCATCCAATGTGGATATTGTTCCTTCCATCCGGGATGAGACAACTGCTTCTTGTCCCCGAAGTGAGGTCAGAAGTATTTCACTGTTGTGCAGTGATTGTAGCATTTGGTCATATCTGGCCAATGCCTCCGTTGCTTCCGCAAGAGGGCGAACTAGCCTTGAGTAGTCTAGGCTTTGTGGTGGGAACTTCCCGTAATGGTATTCTACAGCGTTTTCGAACGAGTAGTTTTCTAGAGCGTAGCGCATTTGTGTCCCAGAATTTCGGAAAATCTCTCATCAAGAAGTAAGCGGCATCAATGCGAATGTCAATTAGAGTCTCAATTTTAACGATCTTGGGACGCAAGCGTGTTTGATGATGTTGCCTGATACCCTACGGCGTTTGAGTGCGCCGTTAGGGTGTTTCTGGGACGCAAGCGTGTTTGATGATGTTGCCTGATACCCTACGGCGTTTGAGTGCGCCGTTAGGGTGGTTCTGGGACGCAAGCGTGTTTGATGATGGTGCCTGAGACCCTACGGCGTTTGAGTGCGCCGTTAGGGGGTTTCTGGGACGCAAGCGTGTTTGATGATGTTGCCTGATACCCTACGGCGTTTGAGTGCGCCGTTAGGGTGTTTCTGGGACGCAAGCGTGTTTGATGATGTTGCCTGATACCCTACGGCGTTCGCATACGCTGTTGCACTATTATCCACGCTGCAAGCCTCGAAGGGTCAGGGCTTCGGCTTCCTCGCGTGTCATGCCACCGCCGTATTCACGGATAGCGGCACGTTCCTGCATCAGGTCGCGCACCAGCCACTTGGGTAAACGTTCCCCGTTGTAAACCGCCGTGCCATCCTCGTTGGTGCTGGGCGGGGCTGTGGCGGGCGCTGGGGGCGTTTGATCGAACAATGCGCCCAAAGCCTGCCAATCAGGTTTCCGGGCCATCTGCTCCCCCGTCCAGCCTGTCCCGGTCAATCTGGTAAAGGCGGTGCTTTCCGCCGCCGCTGGACACGTGAAACACCTTATTCGGCTTGCCGCCTTGACTGACGATCACCCCCGCCGCCATGAGTTCAGCCACCACCGCGCGAAAATCCAACCCTGCCAAGATTTCCTTGAGCGGTTCGGCCATGAAAAAGAAGGTGCTTTCGACTTCCTCAACATCCGGGTTGCCTTCGATTTTCACGAACCCGAGGCGGTTGGTAATCACCATGCGGTCAGAGCTTGACCGCGCCCATCGCTGAAAGCGGCTTGAGCCGTGAAGTTGAAGTGCCTCAGAAATCCGCCGCTTGGCTTCGGCCACTTCGCTTGAACCCACCCCGCCACGTTCCGCCAGCCAATCCAAAAAACACCGTTGCGCTGCGCCCAGCGCCGCCCCGGCTGGCCATCTTGTCACGTCCAGCGCCGTGGCGATTTCACCCGCCGCCGCCACTAGTGCGAACCGATCCGCCACGCGCCGCACCTGCCCGTCAGCACCGGGCGGCAAAGCGGCCTCAGTGAACCTCTTGCGTAGGTCTGCCACCTGTTCCCGGTATTCCGCCACATCTTCCGCCAGCGCCGCCACAAAGGCGCGGCCTGCCGTGCCGAAGTGGGTGTTAGCCGATTTCTTCAGGCGCTGGGCGAAGGTGGCCGGGTCAGCCGCGCCGTGCGTGTTGTCGAATATCCCCATGCCTGCGCCAGCATCGGCCCGCAGGTCGATAACACGCACCTCCATGCCCGCCGCAATTCGGCCACCGCCTTCCTTGATCTTGTCCGCAAGTGCGATTTCGCCGTTACTCAGAAACAGAACCCGCCATTCCAGCACCTTGCGGGCTTGCCCCTCGCGCCCAGCGCGGGCCTTGCCTTTGCCGTTCGCCAGCATGTATGCTGCCGCCCCCGCTGCCCGCGCGTCCACCTGCGATAATTCATCGAGGCATAGCAGGCTGTCGCACGACATTGCGGCAACACTTTCTAGCGCATTGTCCGTGGCCCGCCATTGGCGTACAAACCCCCGCGTTCCGCCGCCGCCCCAGACCGATCCCGCCACCGTCAGGGCGGTGGATTTCCCCGAGGATGAAGCGCCGCGAAAGTGAAAGCCGCCGCCTTCGTCGCCTGCCAAGGCTAACAGGGGCGCGGCAAAGGCCGCAGAAATGGAAAGCACCAACCGGGAATTGCCCAGCGCAGGCGTGGCGATTTCCGCCTGCCAATCCGCCAACTGACCGGCAATGTTGAACGCGTGGTCAGGTTTTTCCGCCGTTTGGAGCAACACCTGTTCGCCACCCTCAGCCGTGCCAATAGGCCCGTCGGGCAGGACATAGGTCTCACCATGCCAGCCCACCCGGCCCACACACCGCGCCCGCGTTTCAGGCTCAGCGGTAATTAGGTATTCCAGAAGCCAAGCCTTGGCATCACGGCGCGGCTCAAGTTCGAACCCCAACCGCAACAATTCCGCCCGCAGCGGATCACCAGCACCCGCTAAAAGGGCGGCGGGCATCGCCCAGGTATGCGCCAGCCCGTCACGGTCAATCACGCGCAGAAGCCGCCCCCAATCCTCGCCTTCGTCATTCCGTGTCAGGGCCAGAAGATGCAATTCCGATCCGAACCGCACCCAGCTTTTTCGCACCGTGCCGTCATCGCTGTCGCGTTCGATCTGACGATACACACCTGTTTCATCAACCTTGAACGGGAAGGGACGCCTTTTCGCTTTCTCACGCTGGGCTTTGTCAAACCGCTGATCTGGCAGGAACGCGAGGGTTATCAGCTTCAGGCGGTCAACAGCCAGAATGACTTCAAGGTGTTCCTTTCCGACATTTATCACTTTGGCATTCGCGCCCGCGTCAATGCCGGATTTGGCCTGTGGCAGCTTGCGTTCGGCTCCAAGGCTGAGTTGACGCCCGCGAATTACGCCGCTGCCCGTGCCGCTATGATGAAGCTGCGCGGCGATCAAGGCCGCATTCTGGGCATCAAGCCGACCGTGCTTGTCGTCGGCCCAGAGCTTGAGGAAATGGGCCACCGTATCGTGAACTCGGAAAACTCGACGGGCGGTGATACTAACCCATGGAAAGATAGCGCCTCGCTGATCGTGTCACCCTATCTGGGCGCTTGATCCTCCTGAAAGAACGTCTGGCGTGTTGTCCATATCACGCCAGATCGTGGCGGGCAGTTTCTCCAAAGGTCTAGGATCTGCCTGCCCGTATTTTTCAAGCATACTGGCCCCGTTTTTTCGCCTTGTTCATGGGGTCAGAACCGGGGCGGATGGTCATGTGATTGGGTGCCATCCGCCCCACTTTGGAAGGAAAAAGGAAATGGCCGGTGTTACTGCCCAACTTACAACCGTTGGCCTTGATGAAGCCATCAGACGGCTGAGCCGCCTTGAGGGGTTCGAAATGGCCGAGCTGACTGATGCAGCGGGTGCAATTCTTAAAAGCTCCACGCGCGACCGCTTTGACACCAAGACGGCGCCTGATGGAACGGACTGGGTGCCGTGGTCAGATGCCTATGACGACACGCGCGAAGACCGCCATTCGCTCCTCGTTGAAGAGGACGATCTGCGCGACAGCATCGCCAGCTATTCGACCGGCGTCGAAGTCCATGTGGGGTCAAACCTGATCTATGCCGCGCATCATCACTTTGGTGGCGATGAAATCGGCAGCGGCATCCCCGCGCGCCCCTACCTCGGGATATCTGATCAAGATGAGAGCGATCTTGCGGATCTTGTAACTGGAACCCTTGAAGGGTTGCTGGCGTAACCATGCCAAAGGTCAAGCAATACACCGCAGAAGAGTAAGACGCCTTTTCCAAGTGGCGGCATCTGCAGAAATGGCAACGCGGCGAACTATACGAGGTGAAGGCATGAGCGAAAATATCCGTGTCAAAATCAGAGACGCCTACGCGCAAATCAAAGCTGGCAAAGCAATGTTTGAAGAGGGTTTAAAAGCCCTTTCAAACGCTCTTCAAACAGTCGGCTCGTGCGAGGATTACTTGCTTCAACACGGGCTAGACAACCTGCCAGAATGCAATGTCCCGGTGACTGAGCATCGCAAAGAACACCGCATGGGCCGCGTGCCGAAAATCGACAGTGACCCGGAACTCCAAGCCTTTATCCTTGCTCGTATCGACCGATTGACATACGCTCAAATCGCGCATGAGGTGGCGGAGCATTTCCCGGAACCGCGCCGTGTCGGCAAATCAGCGATCAGTAACTGGTGGCGGGATCAGATCGCGCAAAGAAGCTGAGAACGGGCAAAACTCCGCTGCTGCAACTTTATCTGTCACTCACTGAAAAAAATTTTGGCGGGCTACAGAGAAGTCACCGCCTGCTGGTTCCGATGGACTAACGAGCGTCGGTTTCCTGTAGCTCGTGCAGGTGGCGAGCCTGCCCCGCGTGACGCCACTCCAATCACGCGGTTATGGGTTTCGTCTCCGCCCCGAGGGCGGCAGCTTGCAGTTCTCGCACATCCGGAGCCGGATGACGTCTGTGCTCCAGAAGCGATTGGCGCAGCACATGCACACGCGCCAACCGACCTTCCTGACCACAAGGGGCGGGTTGTGGTCATGGTCGAGCACCGGCTCACGCCGCTTACCCCCATCCCATGCCCACGGCCTCGGTTCTTCAAGCCGCTCCCCCAGCAGCACCACCTTGGCGCGCTGCTTGCGCTCGCGCTTGCCGCCCATACCCCCTTGGCTCGGCGCGGCCTGCGGCTGTGTGCTCGGCTGTGCCGGGACTACGGGGGCGGCCTGTCGCGAGCGGCGAAGGGTGGCCTTCTTGGTCGCGATCCGGTCACACTCAACGCAACGCCCACATCTGCAAAATCAGGACATCAGAGCCGGAACGTTTCTTCCCAAACCCGATCCACCAGATGCCGGGACTGAACACCCAGAGAGAAGCCCCCTCACCACACAAACAATCAGAAATCAGCGACCAACTCACCCGCAAGCGAATTCGGTGCCGTGCCGGTGATCCGCACCCGCGCCAGAATGCCCGGACGCAGCCCCTCGCCGCGCACATGCACCGCTTGCAGATAGTCGGATTTCCCGACCCACTGGCCTTCAAGACGACCGGGCTTTTCGAACAGAACGCCAACCTCGCGCCCGACCATCCCCTCTTGCGCCGAGCGCTGCTGCAAAGTGACCAGCGCCTGCAATTCCTGCAAGCGGGCATCGGCCACCTCGGCTGGCACCACGTCCTTGCGATCGGCCGCCGGCGTGCCCGGCCGCGGCGAATATTTAAAGCTGAACGCCGCGCCGTAATTCACCGCCCGGATCAACTCCATCGTATCGGCAAAATCCTGATCGGTCTCGCCGGGGAAGCCCACGATAAAATCGCCCGAGAGCATCATATCGGGGCGCGCGGCGCGGATTTTCTCGATCAGGCGCAGGTAATCCTCGGCGGTGTGTTTACGGTTCATCGCCTTGAGAATCCGGTCAGAGCCGGACTGCACCGGCAAATGCAGATAGGGCATCAGCTTGCGCTCTTCGGCATGGGCCGCGATCAGTGCGTCATCCATGTCGTTCGGGTGCGAGGTCGTATAGCGGATACGCTCCAGCCCGTCGATTTTCGCGAGTTCCCGCACCAGACGCGCCAGCCCCCAATCGCCGTCCGGCCCCTCGCCGTGATAGCCGTTCACATTCTGGCCCAGAAGCGTGATTTCGCGCACGCCCTTATCGACCAGCTTTTGCGCCTCGGTCAGCACCTTGCCACCGGGCCGCGAGATTTCCGCCCCGCGGGTATAGGGCACAACGCAGAAGGCGCAGAATTTGTCGCAACCTTCCTGCACCGTCAGAAACGCGGTCGGGCGGGCGGCCTGCGGACGGCTTGGCAGGTGGTCGAATTTATCCTCAAGCGGGAACTCGGTATCGACCGGTTTTTCGCCGCGCTCGACCGCCTGAACCATGTCGGGCAGGCGGTGGTAATTCTGCGAGCCGACAACCAGATCGACCAGCGGCATCCGGCGGCGGATTTCCTCGCCCTCGGCCTGCGCGACACAACCGGCTACACCGATTTTCAGATCAGGCTTGGCGTCTTTGAACGGCTTGAGCCGCCCGAGGTCGGAATAGACCTTTTCAGCCGCCTTTTCGCGAATGTGGCAAGTGTTCAGCAACACCATATCGGCCTGGGCCGGATCGTCGGTCAGCTCATACCCTTTCGCGCCCATGGCCTCGGCCATGCGCTCGCTGTCATAGACGTTCATCTGACAGCCGTAGGTCTTGATATGCAGCTTCTTCGGCGTCTCGGACATCCGGGCCTCCATTCATTCGCGCGCCGCGTGATACTGCGAAACACCCCGCGCCCGCAACCATAAGTGCCGCGCAAGGCTTGCATTCGCGCCCGCCCCGCCCCATCCTGCGCCGCAACAACGAAGCACAAACACCGATCCGGGCCGGGGCAGGCATGGAATATCAATCGCTTGATGCGTTTCTCACCGAGAGCAAAGACCTGCTGGCAGCAGGTCCAGTTGCCATGATTTTCGCCGAAGATCTGGTGGAGGTAGTCTCGACGCTGCGCCACCATATGCGCGCGGGCTTCAGGACGATCCTGCTGCTTGGCCCGAACGAGGTATCCTTGCCGCCCGATCTCGAGTTGCGCACACACCGGATTATTTATCCCGCGCATATCACGGGCAAGCTGACCGAGGCCGTGAACCGGATTATCGAGGCCGCGCCACCGAAGACATGGCTCTATTACTGCTATAACGGCGAATATCTGTTCCACCCGTTTTCGGAAACCCGCGATGTGCGCGAGCTGCTGACCTTCCACACCGAGGAACGCCGCAACGCGATGCTGACCTATGTCATCGACTTGTATGCGCCGGACCTGGCGGACAATCCGAACGCGGTGAACCTGAAAGAGGCAATGATCGACCGCGCGGGCTATTTCGCGCTGGCGCGCCCCGATCCGGCCAACCACAACCACCCGAAAGAGCGGCAGCTCGATTTCTTCGGAGGCCTTCGCTGGCGTTTCGAGGAACACATCCCCGCCAACCGACGCAAGATCGACCGGATTTCCCTGTTCAGGGCCAAGCCGGGCCTGAAGATGCTGGAAAACCACACGTTCAACGACGAGGAATACAACACCTACGCCTGCCCGTGGCACCATAACCTGACGGCGGTGATCGCTTCGTTCCGCGTGGCGAAGGCGTTGAAATTCAACCCCGGTTCGTCCTTCGACATCCATAGCTTTCTGTGGCACAACTCGGTCCCGTTCGAGTGGAACTCGCAACAGCTTATGGACCTTGGGCTGATGGAGCCGGGGCAGTGGTTCTAGTCACCAAATCTTGAAGCTCTCCAAGGGGTTTCGGTTGTCGCCCGCGCGCGCGCCCGCTACGCTCGCCCTTGTGGCAAGAGTGAAAAGGTGTGTGTCATGAGAGTGCTTGTTCGAATTCTGGTCGCGCTGATCCTGTGCGTGGTGGTTCTGGCCGCCGGCCTGCTGATGCTTCCGGGTGACAAGATCGCGCAGGTTGCGGTGGATCAGATCAAGGCCCAGACAGGTCGCAGCGTGACCCTGAAAGGCGAGACGCAGGTCAGCTATTATCCCGTTCTGGGCGTCAGCACCGGCAGCATCGAAATAGCCAATGCCGACTGGTCGGACGCTGGCCCTCTTATGGTGGCCGACAGCTTGAAGATCGGGGTTGATCTGGCCTCGTTGATTGGCGGCGAGATCAAGATCACAGGGCTTGAGGCGGTCAATCCGAACCTGCTTCTGGAGCGCGCCAAAGATGGCCGCGTGAACTGGGATCTGGGCGTCGAAGGCGTCGCGACCACCACGCCCGCCGCCGCATCGAAAAGCAACCCGCTGGCCCTGTCTTTGAACCGCGCGCTGGTTAGCGGCGGCAAGCTGCGCTTCCTCGATCATCAGGTGGGCGGCGAAACCCGCGTCGATGATCTGGCGATTGATCTGCGCTGGCCCGAGTATCGCGGCGCCGCCAGTTTTGACCTGAGCGCGCGGCCGCAGGGCGCGTCATTGCTTTCGGTTTCGGGCGAGGTATCACAGCTTGCCAACCTGATCGAGAACGGCTCCAGCCCCGGCAAGTTTACCGCCAAGGCCGACGGCGGCAGCGCCAGCTTCACCGGCACAATCAGCGCGCCGTTGCGCCTTGAAGGTGCGGTCAAATTGCAGTTT
Organism: Pseudothioclava alba; assembly: GCF_033100795.1. Classification (NCBI taxonomy): domain Bacteria; kingdom Pseudomonadati; phylum Pseudomonadota; class Alphaproteobacteria; order Rhodobacterales; family Paracoccaceae; genus Pseudothioclava; species Pseudothioclava alba. The sequence goes on along the minus strand of NZ_JAWLVI010000002.1, from coordinate 410,388 downwards.
TCGAACACCAGTGCCTTTCTGGCCTCGCTCGGCGTCAAGGGCATCGAGGTGCCGCAGGGGCTTGGCCGCGCGGCCAGCGCCGAGGCCGACCTGAGCCTTTCGGAGAAGATGGTTCTGAGCCTGAAAAACCTGCGCCTCACGCTGGACCAGAACAGCCTGTCGGGCGCGGCACAGGTCGATCTGGGCGCAACGCCCCCCAATGTGACCGCGACGCTTGCGGCAGGCACGCTTGATTTTTCGGGGCTAGCTGGCGGAGGTGCGGGCGGCGGCGGATCAAGCGCGTCCGCTGGCGGTTGGTCAAAATCCCCCATCGACGCCAGCGCGCTTGGCAGCTTCAACGGTAAAGTGGACATCAGCGCCAAAGGCCTGAACGTCGCGGGGCTGACCTTTGGCGCAACCAGCGCCAGCGCGGCCGTCGACAACTCGCGCGCGGTGGTTACGCTGAACAGGCTGGCGGGCTACGCGGGCACGATCACCGGACAAGTCGTCGCCAACAACCGCAAGGGGCTAAGCGTCGGCGGCTCGGTCAAGGCCAGCGGCATGGAAATGCAGACGCTTTTGCGCGATCTCGCAGGCGTCGACCGCTTCACCGGACAGGGCGAGGCGCAGCTTGAGTTCCTTGGCTCGGGCAACTCGACCCACGCGATCATGAACTCGATTTCAGGCAAAGGCGCCGTCTCGATGGGGCGCGGAACGATCAAGGGGTTCGACCTCGACAGCCTTATGCGCAAGGGACTGGCGACCGGCGGGACCACCGTTTTCGACAGTCTGTCGGCCAGTTTTACGATGGACAAAGGCAACCTGACCAACAACGACCTGTTGCTGAAACTGCCGGTGATTTCGGCAACCGGCAAAGGCCGCGTCGGGCTTGGGGCGCGCGACATCGACTATCTGTTCACCCCCAAAACCGCGAGCGCCGAGTCGACCGGCGGCGTGGTTATTCCGGTGCGTATTCGCGGCTCGTGGGATAATCCGAAAATCTGGCCCGACATGGACGAGGCGATTGATCTGAACCTGAAAGAAGAGAAAAAGGCGGTTCAGAAAAAGGCCGAAGAAGAGGTCAAAAAGAAGCTCGGGATCGAAACCCAGGAGGGCGAAAGCCTTGAAGACGCCGCCAAGAAAAAGCTTGAGCAGGAAGTGCTCAAAGGTCTGGGCAAGCTGTTCAAGTAATCACCAACAAAAAGCCCCGGAGCGACAAGCGTTCCGGGGCTTTTAACTCTGGCAAGAGGCGATCAGTCGTCCATCTTGAGCGCGGCGATAAAGGCCGATTGCGGAATTTCGACCTTGCCGAACTGACGCATTTTCTTCTTACCGGCCTTCTGCTTCTCCAGCAGCTTTTTCTTCCGCGTCGCATCGCCGCCGTAGCATTTCGCGGTCACATCCTTGCGCATGGCGCTCAGCGTTTCGCGCGCGATAACCCGCCCGCCAATCGCTGCCTGAATCGGGATCTTGAACATATGACGCGGGATCAGGTCTTTCAGTTTTTCAACCATCGCGCGGCCACGGCTTTCGGCGCGGTCACGGTGCACCATGATCGAGAGCGCATCGACCGGCTCGTCGTTCACAAGGATCGACATCTTTACCAGCACATCCTCGCGGTAGCCCGTGATCTGATAATCGAAGGAGGCATAGCCCTTGGTCACCGATTTCAGACGGTCGTAGAAATCGAACACCACCTCGGCGAGCGGAAGGTCATAGACCACCATCGCGCGCGAACCGGCATAGGTCAGGTCCATCTGGATACCGCGACGATCCTGACAGAGCTTGAGCACATCGCCCAGATAGTCATCCGGCACCATGATCGTCGCCTTGATGCGCGGTTCCTCGATATGGTCGACATAGGTCAGGTCGGGCATATCGGCGGGGTTGTGCAGATCGCGCACCTCGCCGTCTTTCATGTGCAGCTTGAACACAACGCTCGGCGCAGTGGTGATCAGGTCGAGGTCATACTCGCGCTCCAGACGGTCGCGGATCACCTCAAGGTGCAAAAGCCCGAGGAAACCACAGCGGAAGCCGAAGCCAAGCGCCGCCGAAGTCTCCATTTCCGAGCTGAAAGATGCATCGTTCAGTTGCAGCTTTTCAATCGCATCACGCAGATCGTCGAAATCGTTGGCATCCACCGGGAACAGCCCGCAGAACACCACCGGCTGCGCGGGTTTAAAGCCCGGAAGCGCCTTGTCGCAGGGGCGTTTTTCATGCGTGATCGTGTCGCCCACGCGGGTATCGCGCACCTGCTTGATCGAGGCGGTCAGCACACCGATCTCGCCCGGACCCAGTTCCGCAATGTCCACCATGCGCGGCTTGAGAACGGCCAGTTTGTCGATCCGGTAAGACGCACCGGTCTGCATCATCTTGATCTGGTCGCCTTTTTTGATGACCCCGTCCATGACGCGGATCATAACGACAACGCCCAGATAGCTGTCATACCAGCTATCGACCAGCATCGCCTTGAGCGGCGCCTCGCGATCGCCCTTGGGCGCAGGCAGGCGATGCACGATCGCCTCAAGCACGTCCGGAATACCAAGTCCCGTCTTGGCCGAGATCGGAACCGCGTCCGACGCATCAAGGCCGATCACATCCTCGATATTCGCTTTCACCGCATCCGGGTCGGCGGCGGGCAGGTCGATCTTGTTCAGGACCGGCACGATCTCGTGGTTCGCATCCAGCGCATGATAGACGTTGGCCAGCGTTTGCGCCTCGACGCCTTGGGAGGCATCCACCACCAGAAGCGAGCCTTCGACAGCCTGCATCGAGCGCGACACCTCATAGGCAAAGTCGACGTGTCCGGGCGTGTCGATCAGGTTGAGCACATATTTCTGCCCATCCTTCGCCGGATACTCGATCCGCACGGTGTTGGCCTTGATCGTGATGCCCCGCTCGCGCTCAATATCCATCGAGTCTAGCATCTGCGCCTTCATATCGCGCTCGGCCACCGTTCCGGTCATCTGAATGAGCCGGTCGGCAAGCGTGGATTTACCGTGGTCGATATGCGCCACGATGGAGAAATTGCGGATGTGATCAAGATCGGTCATGGGCGCGCGTATAGCCTTTAAAAACGGGGGCGGGAAGAGGGATTCGCGGAGACCCCGCCTGACCCGTCTCCAATGCGGAACCAACGGCTTGTTTCGCGGCACAGCGACTGCCATAGTCCGGCCATTTCAGAGGTTTCAGGTATGAGTAACAGCCGTTCAGCACCATTCCCGCCAAGCTACCCCGCGCCGCCCTCCTATCCGCAGACGGCAAGGCTTCTGGCACCCGCCGCAGAGTGCAGCTTTCTGCACCTCGCCCGCACGACAGTTCCGGTCTCGCTTGATGCGCTTGGCAGCTGGAACGCGGTGATGGCGCAGCCCCTGCCGCTTATGGGTCTCGCCTTTCGGCTCCGCGATGTGATCTCGGCGCGGTTCGGGGTGCGAAAGATCGGCGGGTTCAGCACCGCCCCGCGTCACTCCGCGCAGGCGGGCGAGTATCTGGACTTCTTTCTGGTCGAAGAGATCACCCCCACGCGGCTTCTGCTCTCCGAGCGCGACCGCCATCTTGATGTGCTGACCTGCGTCACCGCCACCCCCTGCCCCGAAGGCACCGAGATCGCGATTACCTCGTCCGTGAAACCCCACAACACGTTTGGTCGTCTCTATATGGTTCCGGTCGGGCCAGCCCATAAACTGATTGTGCGCGTCATGCTGGCGCGGCTGCGCAAAACTCTCTTGCAAAGTCCTCCTGCGCCTTTCACATCTGGACCAAACCCATAAGGAGCCCCGCGATGATCCTGTCCGTTCCCAAAATGACCTGCGGCCACTGCAAAAAGGCCGTCGAGGCCGCGATCGAAGAGGTTGGCGGCAAGGCGACCGTCTACCTTGAAGACCGTGAAGTCGAGATCAGCGGCCTGCCGGAAGCCACCGTTCTGGCGGCCCTCAAGGGGGCGGGCTACGAGGCCGAGGTCGTCGAGTAAGACGACCACTCGGGGGACAGACCCTATATCTGGGGTGGAGGCCGCCGTGCCCCACCATCCCTTTTGCCACCCCGTTCAATCCCTTTGAACACGGCGAATTCCAGCACGATTCATTGCTCTGACGCCGGATTTACGCTATGGTTTTCCGGTAACAAGCGCGGGCGACCAATGTAGCCGCCCGGCAGATATGAGACAGAGCAATGATCAAACCCTTCTTGATATTGGCCGGTGTGGCAGCGGTCTGCGCAGTCGCAGGTGCAGCCCAGGCCGGCGCGATCGACAAAGCCTGCCAAAAGTCCGAGCGCCCCGGAAACCGCGCATTGTGCGGCTGCATCCAGCAGGTCGCGGACATGACGCTATCGGGCAATGACCAGCGCCGCGCGGCGGGTTTCTTCAACGAGCCGGACAAGGCGCAGCAGGTCCGCCAGTCGGACCACGCCTCGGACGAGAGCTTCTGGCTGCGCTACAAAGCCTTTGCTGAAACCGCCGAAGCGCTGTGCGCCCGCTAGTGCGCAAGCCCTGACAGCAACGCACGCGCGCCCTCTTCGATCAGATCGAGGCAGCCGTCGAAATCGCGCGTATAATACGGGTCGGGCACTGCGTCCGGCCCGTTTGCTTTGTGCAGGAACAACCGCAGCTCTGCCCGCGCGGACGCGGGTCTGCGGGCAGCAGCTTCGCGCAGATTGTCAGCGTCCATCGCGAGAATCAGATCGAAGTGCTCAAAATCCGCGGCCGTCAGCTGGCGTGCCCGGAGGTTCGACATGTCATAGCCACGCGCATGGGCCGCACGTTGCATCGGCGCATAGGGTGCCTCTCCCACATGCCACGGCCCGGTGCCTGCCGAATCCAGATGCAGTTCCAGCCCCGTTTGGCGCGCCAGTTGGCGGGTTACCGCTTCGGCGGCAGGCGAACGGCAGATATTGCCAAGACAGAGAAACAGAATACGCATAGGCTGCGTTTAGCGAAGGGAGCGCGCATGGCCAAGATCGTTGTTCTGACGGGCGCAGGGATTTCTGCGGAAAGCGGAATCAGGACCTTTCGGGCGTCGGATGGGCTATGGGAAGATCATCGGATCGAGGATGTTGCGACGCCCGAAGGCTGGCTGCGCAACCCGATCCTTGTGCACCGCTTCTATAATATGCGCCGCAAGGCCGCTGCCGAGGCTACCCCCAACCCCGCCCATCTGGCGCTTGCTGCCTTGGAGGGCGATCCCCGCCACGAGGTTTTGATTGTCACACAAAACGTGGACGATCTGCACGAACGCGCGGGATCGCAACGCGTTATCCATATGCACGGCACATTAACGGGCGCGCTGTGCCATGCCTGCGGCTTTCGCTGGCCAGCGCCGCCCGAGATGCACCATACTGACGCCTGTCCCGCATGCGGCGCCCATACCACCCGCCCCGACATCGTCTGGTTCGGAGAGATGCCCTACCGGATGGAGGAAATCTGGAGCGCGCTGCGGGCGGCCGATCTGTTCGTCTCGATTGGCACCAGCGGCAATGTCTATCCGGCAGCAGGCTTTGTGCAGGACGCCTCGCGCGCGGGCGCTGAAACGCTGGAGCTGAATCTCGACCCTTCGACTGGCTCGGACTGGTTTGACGAGGCGCGCCACGGCCCCGCCAGCGAGCTTGTGCCGCAATGGGTGCGCGAGATATGTTCCTGACGTTCGACGGCGATGCGCACTGAGTGCATAAATTCCGCATGAATCGCTTGACGCGCGCAGGCTTTCCCCGTATCCCCCGCGAACGGATTTCCGGGCGCTGCCTTTGCGGCGCCTGCATGTGTTGAAGAGCGGGGCGAATCTACGCCCCCGAGGAAACGAAGGATTGATGCTATGTCGCGCGTTTGCGAACTGACCGGCAAAGGCCCGATCACGGGCAACAAAGTGAGCCACGCGAACAACAAAACGCGTCGTCGCTTCCTGCCGAACCTGAACGAAGTTACCCTGATGTCGGATGTGCTTGGCCAGTCGTTCAAGCTTCGCATCTCGGCAGCGGGCCTGCGTTCGGTCGACCACCGCGGTGGTCTGGATGCCTACCTTGCGAAAGCCAAGGACGTCGAACTGTCGACGAAAGCACTGAAAATCAAGAAAGCGATCGAAAAAGCTCAGGCAGCCGCCTGATCTTTCGCGCTAACTTGCGAATTCAAGGCCCTGCCATTCGGCGGGGCTTTTTTACGCACACGGCATCGGCACGGGCAGGCAGCAAGGATTTTCGGCGACATCGGTCAGCCTTCGAGCAGACAATCATAGACAAGCCGCGCGCGCTTCGAGGCATGGGGATGCAGCTTGATATAGAAATCCTCGGGCGTCTCGACGCGGTCGGGCAGCAACGGCACCAGCCGCCCCGTTTCCAGATAGCCTTGCGTCAGTCCCGTCCAGCCAAGCACCGCCCCCATGTCATCCTCTGCCGCTTGCAGAGCGATCATATAATTGTTCACGCGGTGTCCTCCGCGTAGTGGACCTTTGTAGCCAAGGTGGCGCAGCCATCCGCTCCAATCGACCCAGCCCGTCGTCGAGGCATCCAGATGAATCAGGGAAAGCCGCGCCAGATCCTCAACCCGCTCGACCGGATGAGCGGCAACAAACCGTGGACTGGCCAGTGCCATGATATGATCGTGAAACAGCACGCTGCAGGTGCCGTTGTCGCGCGACATATCCCCGTAATGGATACTCAGATCACATTCGAGGGGCGTTTCCCCCGTATCGCTGACCATCTGCGCCACGGAAACATCACCATGCGCGCGCCAGAATTGCGCCAGTTTTGGCGTGAGCCAAAGTGAACTGACCGCCGTTGAGACCCCGATCGTGACCGAAGCGCGCGTCGAGCGTTGTCGCAACTGGTCGACAGCCTCGCCCATCGCCTCGAAGCCCCGCTGCAAAGCAACCAGAAGATAGGCACCCGTCTCGGTCAGGGCGACGCCACGGTGATGGCGGCGAAACAGGGCGGTGCGCAATTCGGCCTCCAGCGCCTTAACCTGATGGCTGACCGCAGCGGGGGTGACATTCAGCTCGCGCGCGGCCTCTTTGAAGCTGACGTGGCGGGCTGCGGCCTCGAAGGCGACAAGTGCGCTCATGGCGGGAAGGTCATAGGGGCGCTTGGACATTTCAACGGCTCGGGTCTGGGAAGGTCAGGCAAGAGTTTCGCATTAGCCCACCTAATGCAAGGGAAAGATTTTCTGCAATTGCCAGAAACCGGATTCGCAGCCGAAATAGTCCGGATTTCCCTGAATTCTGGACGACAGCCATGACCGAGACGCCCCTTGCGCCCCCTTCCGCCCGCCGCAGCCGTAGCCGTGGCCGTTCGCAATCGCCGCGCAGTAATGAACCGGGGCAGAACCTGCACCTGCGCGTTCCCTATATAACGCGCAACATCCCGACCTATGACCTGCTAAGCGAAGAGGCGCTGGACCGGATCGAGGCCACGGCCGAGCGTATTCTGGCCGAAATCGGCATCGAAGTGCGCGACGACCCCGAAGCCGTGCGGCTTTACCGCGAAGCCGGCGCAAGCGTGAGCGACGTGTCCGCAAATGCGTGGCGCGTGAAGTTCGAGCCGGGCATGGTCCGCGAGATCCTGAAAACCGCGCCCGCCGAATTTACGCAATGCGCGCGTAACTCGGCCAACAACGTGGTGATCGGCGGCAAGGCATCGGTCTTTGCGCCGTCCTATGGCTCGCCCTTCATCATGGATATTGATGGCACGCGCCGCTACGGCACGATTGCGGACTTCGAGAACCTTGTGAAGCTTGGGCAATCCTCGCCGTGGCTGCACCACTCGGGCGGCACGATCTGCGAGCCGACCGATGTGCCGGTGAACAAGCGCCACCTCGATATGGTTTACGCCCATATGCGCTATTCGGACCGTGGTTTCCTTGGCTCGATCACCGCGCCCGAGCGCGCCGCCGACAGCATCGAGATGTGCCGCATCCTGTTCGGCTCGGGGTTTGTTGATAATAACTGTGTTATCATGGGCAACTTCAACACCACCTCGCCGCTGGTGCTGGATGGTGTGACGACGCAGGGCATCCGCACCTATGCCGAGGCAGGTCAGGCGTCGATCCACCTGCCCTTCCTTCTGGGTGGCGCGGTGTCTCCGCTGACGATGGCGGGTTCGGTCGCGCAATGTCTGGCGGAATCGATGTCGTCCTGCGCCCTGACACAGCTTGTGCGTCCGGGTGCGCCGACGGTTCTGGCGGGCTTCCTGTCGTCGATGTCGCTGCGCACCGGCTCGCCCACCTTTGGCACCCCCGAGCCTGCGCTTGGTTCGCTGGTGATGGGGCAGCTTGCGCGGCGCCTGCAACTGCCGCTGCGCTGTGCGGGGAACTTCTCGACCTCGAAGATGCCCGACGGTCAGGCGATGCAGCAGTCGATGATGTCGATGATGTCGGCCATTCAGGGCGGCGCGAACTATATCCTGCACTCGGCGGGCTTCCTTGATGGCCTGCTGTCGATGTCCTACGAGAAATTCGTGATGGATACCGATATGTGCGGTGCGCTTCATGCCTATATGAAGGGGATGGAGGTCGACGAGGATGCGCTTGGCTTCGACGCTTTGGCGCAATTCGGGCCGGGCGAGCACCTGTTCTCGACCGACCATACGCTGCGCCACTATGAAACCGCCTATTGGGACAGCGCGCTGAACGACGATCAGCCGTGGGAAACCTGGTCCGAGCAAGGCGGGATTGATGCAGCTCAGCGTGCAAATACGCGGTGGAAGAAGATTTTGGCCGAATACGAAGCCCCGCATATGGACGAGGGGATTGACGAGGCGCTGAAAGACTATATCGCGCGCAAGAAAGCCTCGATGCCGGATGCTTGGTATTAAGATGCAAAGGGCGCGGCGAATGGGTCGCGCCCTTGTTCGTTTCATGCCAGTCTGACCAAAATACGACTCTGCCGGAAAGCGCGCTATGAGCCTCAAGCACATTTTTTCGCCCCTGCAACTGCGCCACAAAATCCTGAAGAACCGGATCGTTTTCGGCGCGCATACGACCAACATGGCACAAGACGGGCTGCCCGGAGATCAGCACCTTGGCTATTATGTCGAACGTGCGAAAGGCGGGGCCGCGATGATCGTGGTCGAGCCGATGCCGGTTCATGCCGCTGCCGTTCTGACGCGGGGCAATTTCCGCCATTCCTCGGACGATGTGATCGCGCCTTTTCGCCGCATCACCGAAGCCTGTCAGGCCGAGGGCGCGGTGATGATCCAGCAGCTTTACCATGTCGGCGCACATGGCGACTGGGACAATAGCTGGCACGCGAACTGGTCGCCGTCCGGCGGGCCAAGCTATCACGACAACGACGGCAGCCACGAAATGACCGTGGCCGAGATCGAAGAAACCATCGAGGGTTTCGTGCAATCCGCGATCCGGTGCCAGAAGGCGGGCTTTGACGGGGTCGAGGTCTGGGCGGCCTATCACTGCCTGCTGGACCAGTTCTGGACGCCGTTTTCAAACCAGCGCAGCGACGACTGGGGCGGCAGCCTCGAGAACCGCACCCGCTTTTCGCGCGAAGTGATGCGGCGTATCCGTGCGGTCTGCGGCGAGGACTTCATCATCGGGCTGGCGATCAACGATGCTGCCGAGGTCGAGGTCTGCCTGAGCCGCGACGAGATGGTCGAGATCGTGGCGCTGCATGATGCCGAAGGGTTGATGGATTACGTCACCGTCGGGTCGGGCAGCTATTTCGAGCATCAGAAAATCCTGCCTACCTTCCAATACCCCGAGAACCTTGGCGCCGATCTGGCCGAGCGCCTGAAACAGGCGGGGCTGTCGGCGCGGGTGACGGCGGAATCGAACATCCGCACGCCGGAGAACGCGAATACCCTTCTGGGTGCGGGCCGCAGCGATCTGGTGTCGATCGTGCGCGGGCAAATCGCTGACCCGCATCTGGTCAATAAGACGCGCGAGGGGCGCACGGATGATATTCGCGGCTGTCTGTGCTGCAATCAGCAGTGTTGGGGGCGGCGTGGGCGCGACTATTATATCTCATGCCTGATCAACCCTTCGGTGGGGCATGAATATCTGTGGGGCGGTGACAGGTTCACGCCTGCCGACAACCCCAAATCCGTGTTGGTGGTGGGCGGAGGTCCTGCGGGGCTCGAGGCCGCGCGCGTCGCCGCCGAGCGCGGGCATAGGGTTATTCTGGCCGAGGCCAGCGCGGAGCTTGGCGGCCAGTTCCGCCTTGCCGGGCTGCAACCGCGCCGCGCGCAGATCACCGATCTGATCGACTGGTATGGTCGTCAGCTCGCGCAGCTTGGGGTCGAGGTGCGTTACAACACCTACCTCGATGCCGATGAGATCGCCGCCATCAGTGCGGATGAGGTGGTTCTGGCGACCGGATCTTTGCCCGAGGGCACGGGCTTTCAAAAAGCGCTGCCTCATATCGCAACGCTTCCGGGTGTCGGTCGCGGGAACGTCTCGTCGACCGAGGATGTGATGGGCCGCGCGGCGCGTCTGGGGCATCGCGTGATCGTGCTGGATGAGGGCGGCCATTGGCGCGGCATCGGCACGGCATGGCATCTGGCCGAAGCCGGTCATGCGGTGACGATTGTCACGCCGGACGCGATGATCGCGCGTGAACTGGGGCGCTCGGCCGCCGATCTGCCCGCACGCCAGACGTTGGCGGGATTGGGCGCGCGCTTTGTGACCGAGGCCGCGATTGCCGAATGGACCGATGCGGGGGCGCGCTGTGTGTCGCTTTTAACCGGAGAGGCGTTCGAGATTGCCGCTGATACGCTGGTTCTGGCGACGGGCAACCGCGCGGATACGGCGCTTTATCACGACCTTTTGGCTCTTGGGATTACGCCGCATCTGATCGGCGACGCCAGCGCACCGCGCCTTGCCGCCGCCGCTATCCGCGAGGGGCGGCTGACGGGGCTGGCGCTTTAACTCAGCCGGCCCCGCTGCATCATCGGTGAAATGCCATAGGCCACGCGGTAGACGCGTGAAAAATGCCCGGCACTTTCAAAGCCGCAGGCAATCGCCACATCAATCACCGACATCTCGGTTTGCAGCAGCAGGTTGCGTGCGCGCTCCAGCCGCATATCCATGTAGTATTTCTTGGGCGAGCTGTTCAGGTATTTGCCGAAAAGCCGCTCCAGCTGGCGGATCGACAGCCCGATTTTTCCCGCAATCAACGCGGGCGAGACCGGCTCGTCCAGATTGGCGCGCATGATCTCGATCGCTTTGGCAAGATGGGCGTTGCGCATCCCGTTGCGCGATTGCAACGAGACCTTCTGCGCGGCGGTGGCATCGCGCGCGGCGCTATAGACCATCTGATCGGCCACCGCGACGGAAAGGTCATAGCCGTGATCGCGCTCGATCAGGTGCAACATCAGGTCGGCGGTTGCCGTGCCACCCGAGGCGGTGATGTGCTTTTCATCGGCCACAAAGACGTTGCGCAAGAGGTTCACTTCGGGAAATTCCTCCATGAACCCGTCATGGTATTCCCAGTGGATCGCCGCCGCCTGCCCATCCAGAAACCCGGCCTGCGCCAGAACATAGGCACCCGAGCACAGCGCGCCGATCGGTTTGCCGCGCTTGCGCTCTTCCCTGCGCAGGGCCGCGATCAGAGCCGAATGATCCTTCTTCTGCACATCCAGCCCCGAAAGCACAAACAGCCGATCATAGTCGGGCAGTTCGGAAAATTTGTGATGCGTGAGCAGCACCGAAGCATCCGAGCCAACGGCCCTCTCGCCATCGGCAGAGGCAAAGGACCAGCGGTAAAGCTGTTTGCCGCTCAGCAGGTTGGCGATGCGCAAGGGATCAACAGCGCAGGTCAAGGCGAGGTGGGTGAAGTCTTCGACCAGCGCGAAGACAAAGTGCTGCGGACCCTTCATCGGGGCAACTCCAAAAAGGAAACCGCACGGGAGGCGCAAAGCCCCCCGTGCGGCAGGGTCAAAGCCGATTACTCGGCAGCCGCGCGGGCTGCTGCCAGCCAGCTATCGTAGTCGGCCTGGTGAGCCGCGATCCACTCGTCAGCATGACGGTCGATGTCAGCCATGCTCGACTGGCCATCAGCGATCATCTTGTTCTCTGCCGAGACGTCGTTGATGTCGATCTTGGCGACTTCGAACAGTTTGGCTGCTGCCGGGTTGGCCTCAAGGAAGTCATTGCGGGCGACAACGCGGATGCTGTCGACAGCAAAACCGAGGTTCTTGCCGTCGAAGGTGGTGTTTGCGTCACCGCCATCAGGCAGCGAGGTGTAGGGAACCGAAAGCCACTCGACATCGCGGCCCGGGACCAGCGCACCCGAAACCCAGTAGGGCGTCCAGGTGTAGTAGAGAACCGAGTCACCCGCCGCCTGACGCGCGATGGTGTCAGCGATAATCGCCTGATAGGAGCCTTGGTTGTGGGTCACGGTGTCGCGCAGGCCGAACTCGGTCAGTTGGTGCTCGATCACGCGTTCGCAGCCCCAGCCCGGAACGCAGCCAGCCAGATCGGCTTTGCCGTCGCCATCAGCGTCGAACTTGGCCGCAACTGCCGGATCTTTCAGGTCGCCAAGGTTCTGGACGCCCGAGTCATAGGTCGCTTTGTCGATCAGGTAGCCCTGAAGCGCGCCATCCAGCAGCGTGCCGACTTTGGTCATGACAGCCGAACCGCCCGACTCTTCGAAGAACGCGTTGTGCAGCTCGTTCCAGCTAACGGCGGTGAAATCCGCATCACCGGTGCCGATGGCAAGGTGGATCGTCTGGTATTCAACTTCGTTCGGCTCGGCGATCTCGTAGCCCAGATCCTCAAGCGCGCGGAACAGAACCTTGTGCTGGAAGAACTCTTCGATCTGCGTCGGCAGAACGGGGCGGACGGTCACACCGGCGCCGGGGGTATCGTTCGCCATTGCAGCGCTTGCCAGCATGGTGCTGGCGGACAATGCGGCGACAAAGGTCATTCTGAACATGGTTGGAGACTCCTCTGTTGTTGTTCAGTTTTTTATTATTTTCACGCGCGCCCGATCAGGCGCATTACCAGACCGACAGGGCCACCCTGCCACCAGTGACGGTGACCACGGTCGCGGCCAGACTGACCCAGACCTTGCGTGATCCGGTCAAGAACGATCGCCAGCAGAACGATGCCAAGGCCGCCCACAAGGGCTTTGCCCGCGTCAAGACGGCCCATGGCGCGCAGCACCTCGTTGCCCAGACCCTTGACCGAGATCATCGAGGCGATCACCACCATCGAGAGCGAGAGCATGATCGTCTGGTTGACGCCCGCCATGATGGTGGGGGTTGCCAGCGGCAGCTCGACCTTGAACAGGATCTGGCCCGGTGAGGCGCCGAACGCGCGCGCGGCCTCGACCACCGAGGGGTTTACGCCGCGAATACCAAGAGAGGTCAGGCGGATCAGCGGCGGCAGGGCGAAGATGATCGTCACGATCACACCCGAGACGTTGCCGATACCGATCAGCATCACGACCGGCACAAGGTAAACGAAGGCCGGAATGGTCTGCATGGTGTCAAGGACGGGGCGGATAAAGGTCTCGAACCGGTCGCTTTTCCCCGCCAGAACGCCAAGCGGCAGCCCGATGAAGAAGCACAGGATCACGGCCGAAACCACAATCGCCAGCGTTGTCATCGCCAGCCCCCATGCGTTGGGTGAAAGGAAGCCAAGCGCGGTCATCGAGACCAGCACCAGAATAGCCACGCGGCGGCCCGCGGCCTGCCATGCGATCAGCGTCAGGATCACCAGCATGACCAGCGGCGGAACAGCGTTCAGCGCGTTGTCGATGCCGACGATCATGTCGTTGAAGAAATTCTTGAACGGCTGGATCGCGTCACGGTGCCCGATGGCCCACGATTTGATCGAATCCGCGCTTTTCGCGATGCCCAGATCGAACGAGGAAAACGGGTCGAGAATGTTAAAACCGGTGTCTTTAGCCATTGTTCTCTCCCCCGATCAGTTCTTTTCCAGCGATGCGGTCACATCGCCGCTGATGTCGCCGCGAACGCCACGCAGAAGCGCGTTCTTGGTGACAATCCCCAGCGGTTTGCCGTCATGCTGCACCACGATCGGGTGCTGAGTGCCAATCGACAGATCCAGAAGATCGTCGAGCGAATGCTCGGGGTGCGCGACCGGCCATTCGGCGTGATCGAAGGAACCACGGCGCTGTTCGTAGGCCTCGAAGGTCTCCATGATCTTGGCCGCCGAAATCAGGTCGAGCTTGGAGATACCGGCCACAAAATCCGCGACGTAGTCATCGGCGGGTTGCGTCACGATCTCTTCGGGCGTGCCGATCTGGACCAGTTCGCCGTCTTTCATGATCGCGATGCGGTCGCCGATGCGGATCGCTTCATCAAGGTCGTGCGTGATGAAGAGCGTGGTTTTGTGCATCTCGGCGGAAAGCTTCATGAACTGGTCCTGAAGCTGACGACGAATCAACGGGTCGAGCGCCGAGAAGGGTTCGTCCATCAACAGAATCGCCGGATCAGCCGCGATGGCGCGGGCAAGGCCCACACGCTGCTGCATCCCGCCCGACAATTCGTCCGGGTATTTATGCTCCCAGCCGTCCAGATCGACAGCCTTGATCGCGCGCATCGCGTTCTCGTTGCGGGTGCGCAGGTCGTGTCCACGAACCTCCTGACTGAAGGCGACGTTTTCCAGAACGGTGCGATGCGGCATCAGCGCCATATTCTGGAACACCATGCCGATCTTCTCGGCGCGGATTTTGCGCAAGTCCTTGGCAGACAAGGCATTAATATCTTCGCCCTCGATGAAAATCGACCCCGAGGTTGGCTCGATCAGGCGGTTGATGTGACGGATAAGGGTCGACTTGCCCGAGCCGGAGAGGCCCATGATGCAAAAGATCTCACCACGCCCGACACTGAAGGACGCATCTTTGACGCCGACAACACAGTTATAGCGGTCGCGGACTTCTTCTTTCGAAAGCCCTTGCTCCAATACAGCGGCCATCGCTTCACGCGAACGGCCACCAAAAATCTTCCAGACGCCCTCGCAACGGATGACGTCGTCTCTTGTTTTATCGGTCATGCAGCTCCTCCATGCACGATGTATAAAAGGCACAGATTTAGATTGTAGACAAGATGTATTTTGATGGATACACATTGAAGACAAGCGGTCTGGCTTAAATACTCAAGCACAGCCAGACAGGAGATCTCCGATGAAAGACGACACCAAAAGCAAAAAAGCGACATGCCTTGAGGCATTGCAAAAGCGCATCCTGACGCAGGATCTTGCGCCGGGAAGCTATCTTGACGAGACGCTAATCGCTGAAAAATATGAGATTTCCCGCCCGCCGCTGCGTGAGATTCTGCGCCAGCTTGCGGGCGAGGGCTATGTGGTCCTGCACGAGAATCGCGGCGCGCAGGTTGCGCCCATGACGCATAAGACCCTGCGCAACTTCTTTGTGGCGGCACCGATGATTTATGCTGCGGTGACTCGGCTTGCGGCTGAGCACGCGACCACCGCGCAGATCATTAGCCTGAAAGAATGTCAGTGGGCCTTCCGTCAGGCGATCAAGAACGGCAACGCCGCCGAGCGCGCCATCGGGAACGAGCGATTCCATTCGATCATCGGTGATATGGCCGATAACGAGTTCCTGATTCCCAGCCTGCGCCGCCTGCTGATCGACCACACCCGCATCGGCATGACCTTCTACGATCCGCGCAAGGCGGACATGGCCTGCATTTCGGCCACTGCTGCCGATCAGCACGACCAGTTCATTGATCTGATCGAAGCGGGCGATGCCGAGGCTGCTGCCAATCTGGCGGTTGCGCATTGGGAGCTATCGCGCGCCCAGATCGAAAGTTTCGTCACCCCACCCAGCATTCAATACCCGCTTGGCCGCGTGCCAGGCGCATCCGAACAAAGAGGAGCTTCATGAAGTTCGAAGGGATATACACCCCTCTCATCACGCCGCACCGTGAGGACGGGTCCATCGACCGCGACGCCTTTGTCGCGCATATCGAAAACCTGATTGCCGCAGGCGTTCATGGCCTGATCAATGGCGGCTCGACGGGCGAATATTACGCCCAGTCGATGGATGAACGCATCGAGATGGCGACGCTGGCCAAAGAGGCGATCGGGGGCCGTGTGCCGCTGATGGTTGGCACGGTCGCGATCCGGCTTGAGGATTCGATCACCATGGCCGAGGCGGCTGCGAAAATCGGCGCGGAATGTATCCTTGTCGGCTCGCCGCCCTATTCGGTGCCGACCGAGCGCGAAAACGCGCTGAACGCGCTGGCGATCGACCGCGCCGCCGACCTGCCGATCATGCTGTATAACTATCCGGGCCGGATGGGCATCAACATGGGCGAGGAGTTCCTTGACCGCGTTGGTCGTTCGCGCAACTTCTGCGCCATCAAGGAAAGCTCAGGCGATATTAACCGCGTTCACCTTCTGGCGCGCGACTACCCGCATATCCAGATGTCTTGCGGCATGGACGATCAGGCGCTCGAATTCTTTGCCTGGGGTGGCCAGAGCTGGGTTTGTGGCGGTTCGAACTTCCTGCCCGCCGAACATATCGCACTGTGGAAAGCCTGCGTCGTCGAGGGCAACTTTGCCAAGGGCCGCCGTATCATGTCGGCGATGATGCCGCTCATGCGCGTGCTCGAACAGGGCGGCAAATTCATCCAGTGCATCAAGCATGGCGTCGAGATGAACGGCTATCTGGCCGGTCCGCCGCGCCCGCCTCTAAAGGGGCTGAACAAGGATGATAAACGGCAACTCGAACAGGTCGTGCGCGTTCTCAAGCGCACCGTCGCCGAAATCGAAGCGGAGTGAAGCCCATGAGCGAGCTACTGACCACCGAAGAATACAAAGCCATCGCCAAGGGTCTTTCCGTGCCGGATCAGGCGTTTATCGACGGCAGCTTCCGCCCCGCAAAATCGGGCAAGACCTTTGAAAGCCTCAATCCCGCGACCGGC
This sequence comes from Pseudothioclava alba, assembly GCF_033100795.1. Taxonomy (NCBI): domain Bacteria; kingdom Pseudomonadati; phylum Pseudomonadota; class Alphaproteobacteria; order Rhodobacterales; family Paracoccaceae; genus Pseudothioclava; species Pseudothioclava alba. Next base: position 393,558 of record NZ_JAWLVI010000002.1, on the reverse strand, counting down.
GATGTGATCGCCAATGTTGCGGCTTGTGCTGCCGAAGACGTGGATTTCGCCGTTGAAAAAGCGCGCGACGCCTTCGAGGACGGGCGCTGGTCGCGTCTGCATCCGGGCGAGCGTAAAGAGGTTCTGATCCGTCTGGCCAAGCTGATCCAGCGCAACGCGCGTGAGCTGGCCGTTCTGGAAAGCCTTGATAGCGGCAAGACGATTTACGACTGCGAAACCGTCGATGTGCCCGAAACCATCCACGTTATCAAATGGCACGCGGAACTGATCGACAAGATCTACGATCAGGTCTCGCCCGCCTCCGACAACCACATTGCCATGATCGTGCGCGAGCCGGTGGGTGTTGTGGGCCTTGTGCTGCCGTGGAACTTCCCGCTGCTGATGCTGGCGTGGAAGATCGGTCCGGCGCTGGCGGCGGGCTGCTCGGTCATCGTGAAACCGGCCGAGGAAACCTCACTCACCGCACTGCGCATTGCCGAACTGGCGATGGAGGCTGGCGTTCCGGCGGGCGTGCTCAACGTCGTTACCGGAACCGGCCCCGAAGTCGGTGAACCACTTGGCCGCCATATGGATGTGGACGCGCTGTCGTTCACCGGATCGACCGAAACGGGGCGCCGTTTCCTGCGCTATGCGGCGGAATCGAACCTGAAAGAAGTCACGCTGGAAATGGGCGGCAAGAACCCCGCGATCGTGCTGGATGACGCTGAAAACCTTGACCGCGTGGCGGCGCATATCGTGAACGGTGCCTTCTGGAACATGGGTGAGAACTGCTCGGCCAGCTCGCGTCTGATCGTGCAGAAAGGCGTCAAGGATGCGCTTCTGGATCGCATTTATGCCCATGCGCGCGAATGGCCGATGGGCGATCCGCTTGATCCCGTCAACCGTGTCGGCGCGCTGGTTTCGGCTGCGCATTATGATAAGGTCTGTTCCTATCTCGATAAGGGACAAAAGGTGCTTCTGGGCGGCAAAGCCAAGGCAGGCTTTGTTGAGCCGACGATCCTGGATGTTTCTGACCGCGATGCGGTGCAGGTGCGTGAAGAGATCTTTGGCCCCGTGCTCTCGGTCCTGACGGTCGACAGCTTCGACGAGGCAATCGCGCTGGCCAATGACACGCCCTACGGGTTGGCGGCGTCGATCTTTACCTCGAATGTCAAAAAGGCGATCCGTGGCGCGCGTGCCGTGCGGGCGGGAACCGTCACCGTCAACAGCTTTGGCGAGGGCGATATCTCGACCCCGTTCGGCGGCTTCAAGTCTTCGGGCTTTGGCGGGCGCGACAACGGCATTCAGGCGCATGACCAATACACGCAGGTCAAGACGATCTGGGTGGACCTGAGCGACGATGCAGATGAGGCCGTAGATTGAGCGACCATTCGCCCCGCAGACTGCCGGTTCAGGAAGGGCCGGCAGCCTGGAACGCCATTCTGGGCGCACAGCCAGAGCGCCCCGCGCTTGCGGGCGAACACACGGCTGACTTTGTTGTCATAGGTGCAGGCTTTGCGGGGCTTTCGGCCGCGCGGCGCCTGCGCCAGCTCCAGCCAAAGGCCCGCATCGCGGTGCTGGAGGCAGGACAGGTTGCAAGCGGTTCTGCCGGTCGCAACTCGGGGTTCATGATCGACCTTCCGCACGATCTGGCGTCCGAGGATTACGCGGGCGCAGGCGATGACCGCGCGGTGATCGACCTGAATCGCCACGCCATCGGTTTTGCCCGCGCAGCGGTCGAGGACTATGGCATCGACCCGAACTATTTTGATCCCGCTGGTAAGATCAACGGCGCGGTGACGGAGGCTGCGCAGGCCCATAACGAAAGCTATGCGCGCCACCTTGCCTCGCTTGGCGAGGGCAGCGAGATGCTGGACCCGCAGCAAATGCACGAGTTGACGGGGTCGCGGCACTATATCTCGGGGCTTTACACGCCGGGCACGGTGATGCTGCAACCGGCGGGTTATGTTCGTGGGCTGGCGGCGGGGTTGGCCTCGCAAGGCGTTGATATTTATGAAAACAGCGCCGTGACGGGGCTGAAGCGTCAGGGCACTGGCTGGCACGTCAGCACCCGCAGCGGAGCGGTCAGCGCGGGCGCGGTGATCCTGACGGTGAACGGCCATCTTGAGAGCTTTGGCTTTGAGCGCGGTCGCCTGATGCACCTGTTCCTTTACGCGGTGATGACGCCCGAGCTGTCGCCCGAGGCCTTGGCGAAACTCGGCGGCAAATCGCGGTGGGGGATCACGCCTTCCGACCCGATGGGAACCACTGTGCGCCGGATCGACACGGGGCAGGGCGGCAACCGCATCATCACGCGCACCTGTGCCACGCTTTGCCCCAGCACCGTGCCTTCGAAATCGGAAATGCGTCGCGCGGCGGCGGTGATGCAGCGCAAGTTCGATCAACGCTTCCCGCAGCTTGCGGGGATGCAGATGGAGCACGCCTGGGCGGGTCTTTTGTGCCTTAGCCTCAATAGCGTGTCGGTCATGCGCCAGCTTGATGACGGGCTGTTCTCGGGCTGTGTGCAAAACGGGCTTGGCACTGCGCGCGGCACATTGACGGGTATGGGCGCGGCCGAACTGGCCTGCGGTGAAACCAGCGCGATTACCACGCATTTCGGCGGCGAGGCCCGTCCGAAACGCCTGCCGCCACAACCCTTCCAGCAGATCGGCGCGAATGCCGTGTTGCGCTGGAAAGAGTGGCGCGCGCGCGAGGATTAAAGGATTTCAGCCTGCCGCGACTTACGGCAGGCTGAGTTTTGCCATGCGCCCGCCGTCCACCGTCCAGACCTGTCCGGTGACGAAGCCCGCGTCGTCCGAGCCGAGCCACGCCACCAAGGCTGCGACTTCCGCAGGTTTTCCGGTGCGGCCAACAGGGTGAATGCGGCCGATGTTTTGTCTGAACGCGCTTGGGTCGGGCATGTTTTCGATGAACTCTTCGTTTAGCGCCGTGTCGATCCAGCCGGGCGCGACCGCGTTGCAGCGGATGCCCTCGGCACCGTGATCGACCGCAATCGCCCGCGTCAGCCCGTGCAGTCCGGCCTTGGAGGCGCAATAGGCGGCGTGCTGCGGGTTCGATCCCAGCCCCTCGATCGAGCCGATGTTGACGATTGCGCCTTGCGTGGCACGCAGATGCGGGAGAGCGGCCTTGATCAGCAGGAAGGGCGCCGTCAGGTTCACCCGCATCGTTCGCTCCCAATCGGCAAGGCTCATGTCCTCGGCCAGCGCCTCTTGCATCAGGCCCGCGTTGTTCACCAACAAATCCAGCCGTCCGGCCTTGGCGATGACCTCGGCCACCACCTGCGCGGGGGCGAGGTCATCGGTGAAATCCGCCGCGATCCCCTCAAACGCCGCATCACCACCCCGCTGCGCGGTGAACACCCGCGCGCCTTCATCGGCCAAACGCTTGGCAATCGCCTGCCCGATGCCGCTGCGCCCGCCGGTGACGAGCGCGACTTTTCCAGCATAACGGCTCATTTCACGGGCTTCCCGCCATTCACCTCGACCACCGCGCCGCACATATAGCGCGCCGCATCCGAGGCGAGGAACAGAATCACATCGGTGATGTCCTCGGGTTCCGCAATGCGGCCCAACGGCACGGTTTTGCCCAGTTCCGCCACGGCGGTATCGGGGTCAAAGCCGCGTTTGGCAAAGCCCGTGCGCAGCATCGGCGTGTTCACCTCGTTCGGCGCAACCGCGTTGATCCGCACACCCTGATGCGCGTGATCCATCCCCATGCATTGCGTGAGCGAGGCAATCGCGGCCTTGGTCATGCAATAGACCGCGTGGTTCGGGCCGGGCCGCAGCCCCCAACACGAGGCCACGTTCACAATCGCCCCGCCACCCTGTTCTGCCATCAGCGGAAGCGCGGCGCGGCAAATGCGGAAGGGTGCTTGCACATTCACGCCAACCGACAGATCCCAGTCGGCATCCGAGGTTTCGGTCACGGGGCCGCGCGTGATGACGCCCGCGTTGTTCACCACAATATCAAGCCGCCCCAAGGCCTTGGCCGCCGCAGCGGGCAGGCCGTCGGCATAGGCCGCCTCAAGCAAATTGCCATCCAGATGCGCCTCGGCCTCGATGGCGGAGGTGTCGCGGTCGGCCACCGCCACGCGCGCACCTTCGGCCCGAAGAGCGCGCACAACGGTTGCACCAATCCCACCCGCTGCCCCCGTGACGAGGGCGGTCTTTCCTGCAAATCTCATATTGGTCTCCTTAGCCAAAGGATGCGATGGGCGCACCGAAGATGCCCTCATCGGGCACGACGCCCAGACCTGGCCCCTTGGGCAGTTTGATATGGCCACCCTCGATGCGGATGCCGTTGTTGCTGTCGTAATTGCCTTCGACATAGGGCGCGGCGAGCCAGACGCCCTCCATCAGCCGCGGCAAGACAGTGGCGCCGATATGGGTGCAGGCGGCGTTGATGATGTCGCCGCCCCAGGCATCGTCGCAGGTATGCGGCAGGGTGCGCGCCTCGCAAATGTCGCGGAAGGCCGCCATTTGCTGCAAACCGCCAGTCCGCGTGACCTTCATGCCAAAGCCATCGACCAGCCCCTGCCCCGCCGCGCGAATGACGGTCGCCAGATCTTCGCCATTCTCGTCCATGTAGATGCCGTGATGCACCTGCGAACGGATTGCGGCGATCTCTTCCAGCGTGTTGCAGGGCTGTTCCAGGATGAAGGGAATGTCGGGGCATTCGCGCGACAGCCGCAGCGCGTCGCGGGTGGGCAGGCCACGGTTGCCATCGGCTGCCAGACGCATACCGCTGCCCTTGATCACCTCCCAGACCTTGCGCAGAGCCTCGATGTCTACCTCGACCGGACGCCCGCCGATTTTCACCTGCATACGCGGGTAGCCCTCGGCCATTTTCTCGGCGGCAATGCGGGCAATCTCGTCAGGCGCGCCCACGCCGCTGGCGTAGTAAGAGGGCACGCGCTCGGTGACCGCGCCGCCAAGCAGATCGGCCACGCGCAGCCCCGTTGCTTTGCCCAAGAGGTCATAAGCGGCAATGTCAATGGCGGCCTTGGCGTAGCGGTGCCCGTTGAGCAACCCATCCATGCGACGGCGCAGCAAAAGCGGGTGCAGCGGGTTCGCACCGATTAACCCCTGCGCCATCTCGATCAGCGCCGCCCGCGCGCCACCAGCATGTTGCGGCTGATAGGTCGGGCCAACCGGGCAGGTCTCGCCCCAGCCCACAAGGCCGGTATCGGTGACGATCTGCACCAGCGTGCTATCAAGCGACCAAACCTCGGCATTGGCCATCTTGTAGGGGCCGTTCTTGACCGGCAACTGGTGGGAGTAGAGATGGATTTCTCGTATTTTCATCGTGTTGCCCTCGAAAGAAAAAAGGCCCGCCGGGTGGCGGGCCAGGTTGCAGCGGCTGTCAGTAAGACTGGTTCAGCTCATCCGCTGCAGGGATCTCGCGCTCACGCCTTGCGATGTAATCGCGCAAGGCTTCGTCCTTGGCTTCATCTAGCTTCGGCTCCTGGTATTCACCCAAAAGCTTGCGGGCGTGTTTAAGCGCACGTTCGTTGATCTCGACCGACCCTTCGGCCTGCCATTGCTCGATCGAATTGTTGTCGAACAGCTCGGGCATGAAATAGGCGGTCTGGAAGTTCTCTTGCGTATGCGGGTGGCCAAGGTAGTGGCCGCCCGGGCCGACATCGGCCACCGCATCCAGCGCCTGATCGAAGTCGTGCCATTTCGGGCCTTCGGCCATGCGATAGGCCATCGCGCATTGCTCGGAATCGACCACGAATTTCGCGACCGAACAGTGCATACCCGCCTCGTTCCAGCCAGCCGAGTGCCAGATGTAATTGGCGCCCGCGTGCATGACAGCCGACAACGTGGTGGCACTTTCGTAACCCGCCTGCGCGTCAAAGGTCTTGGCCCCGCCAAGCGTGTTCGAGGTGCGCCACGGAACGCCGTAATAGCGCGCCATCTGGCCGATCATAAAGTTCATCAGGCTGATCTCGGGGGTGCCTGCCATCGGCGCGCCCGACTTCATCGAGACAGTGGACAGGTAGTGGCCATAGATCGCGGGCGCCCCACGGCGGATCACCTGCGTATAGGCCAGCGCCGACAGCGCCTCGGCGTTCAGCTGCGCCACCGTTGCGGGCACGGATGCGGGCGTATTCGCGCCACCCAGAACGAAGGGCGAGCACAGAACCGGCTGCTTGCGCTTGCAGAACGCGCGCATCGCCCCCAGCATCGTTTCATCCCACACCAGCGGCGAGTTGCCGTTGCAGTTGCCGGTGGTGACGGGGTGATCCTCAAGGAAATCCTCGCCAAAGAGGATCGCGCACATCTCCATCACGTCTTCGGCGTTCTTCGGGCTGGTGGTCATGCCCATGAACATCTTGTCCGAGTATTTCATCGACGAATAGGTGATGCGCAGGTGGCGCTGCGAGATCGGGTGATCGTATGGCTCGACGATATGGTGCGCAGACGAATTCAGCGCCGGCATCATATGCGCGAGCTTGTGGAACATCGCGAGGTCGTCAAGCGTCGGGTTGCGGCGCACATCGTCAAGGTCACGCAGGAAGGGCGCACCGGTCATCGGCACGAACACCGAATGACGCCCGCCAAGGCGCACGTTCTTGTTCGGATCGCGGGCGTGATAGGTGAACTCGGACGGGATCGTCGAGATCAGGTCACGCACAAGGCCGCGGTCCAGATAGACCCGCTCGCCCTCGACCTTCGCACCGACCCGCTTCCAGTCGGCAAGGGCAATCGGGTCACGGAACTGGACGCCGACGTTTTCCAGGATGTGCATCGAGGCGGCGTCGATACGCTCGACCTGAGCGCCGTCCATCACTTCGCACAAGGGCAGCTTGCTTTCGAGGCCGGGCAGCATGTCGAACTTGGGCGCAGTGCGAACAGCGCGCCGGGCTGCACGCCCGCCGGCACGGGATCGGATTGGTGTCGCAGTGGTCATGGGCATGTCTCCTTCAAGCGGGATCATTGCCCTTTGACCAGCCTGTTTCCTGCCGGATTGCGTAATCCGGTTGCAGGAAACGACATGAATGAGGGGCAGCGCAGGCAAGATTCGCCCGCCGCCGCCCCGTCTCACGCTTAGTTTTCAGGAGGGCAGAGGTCGCGCCGCGTGGCAACGCTTTGGCACATCCCCCGCCAGGGCGTCAGCAAGATCACCAGAACCGCAGCCTGCGCCGCCAGCGGCTCTGCCACCGGAAACAGCCCGAACCAAAGCTGTAGCCAATCGGTATCGGGGAACCATGCCACGGGGGTCGCGCCAATCAGGGCCGCGGTTTGCAACCCGCGAACACCCGCGCCCACCAGCATCACGGCCAGCCCCGCAAGCAGTGCCGTGGTGGCGCGGAAGAACAACCGCAGCGGCAGTTTCCGCCCCGAGGCAAACACCACCCAGCCCGCAAACAGCGCCGCCCCCGCCCCAAAGGCCAGCCCCGCCAGAACCGGCGCGTGTGCGGCATCGACCAGAAGCGCCTCGTAGAAGAGCACCGTCTCGAACCCTTCACGGAACACCACGAGAAAGGCCAGAACGCCCACCGACAGCGGGCTGGCGACGCGCGCCAGACGCGCCCGAAACGCCGCCACATGCCCGCCCGAACCGCCGATCCCCAGCACCAGCCAGATCAGCACCACCGCCGCCAGCAGCGCCGTGCCACCCTCAAGCGCCTCGCGCGCCAGCGTCGACAGGCTGAACAGCCACCGCGTCGCACCCCAAAGCGCAAAGCTGCCCGCCACTGCCAGCCCAACGCCAAAGGACAGCGCAGGGCGGAACCGCGCCGGAGCCAGCCCCTCGGCACGAAGCGCGGCCAGAAGCGCGGCAAGGATCAGCACCGCCTCCAGCCCCTCGCGGAAGATAATCCCCGCCGATTGCAGCGCCGAGCCGAAGGGAGTGGGCTGGACCTCGATGCGCGCCTTGACCGCGGCCAGATCGGATTTGATCCCGTCGATCTCGGCTCTCAGCAGGGCCGGGTCTGCCTGTCTGGCGATCAGCATGCCAAGGCCGGGGCGGGCGGCGGTGCCTTCCCAGAACCGCGCCTCAAGGCGCAGCGCCATCGCGGGCGCGCGCGGCACGAGGCGCTGCTCGATGTCGGGGTCAAACCACGAATAGGCCTCCAGCCGCTTCAGTTCGGCCCCCGACCAATCCCCCGATTGCACCATCAGCGCCAGTTCGTCCAGCGCGGCTGGCAGGGCATCCAGCGCCGCCTCATAACCGCCAGCCGCAACCTCGGCGCCGAAAGAGCGGTCGATCTCGGCCAGTGCTTCGGCGATTAGCGGCTCTACCCCGTCGGCCTTTTGCGCCATGCGGTCACGGGCCTGCGCCAGAAGCCCGGCCAGCCGCGCCGCCGCACCGTCATCGTCCATCTGCGGCGCAAGGTCAGAGAGGATCATCACCGCACGATCCGCGAAAAGCCGCGCCTCGTTATATTCCATCGGCTGGCTGATTTCGCCATCGCGCACGCCGTCCCTATATTCCTCCCAAACCAGCGCGGTGAAGCGGCGCAAAAGGCGCGCGCGGCGGAGCCGCTCGTCGGCCGAAAGCGCTACCGGCGCATAACCGGCCAGCCGCGCCTTGATCTGCGTCAGCGCCGCAGGGTCGGTTTCAGCGCGCGCCAGATCCGCGCGCAGCGCGGCCATCCCCTCGGCCCCAAGCGCGCCTTGCAAGTTCTCGCCCAGATAGGCCAAAAGCCCCTCGATCCGGCCAAGCCCGCCCGTATATTGCACCCGATGCCCCGCCGCCGCGTCATCGGCCGCGCGACGCAGTGCAAGGCGTAGCTCCGAGGCGGCGACGGTCAGCAACTCACCCTCGACCACCTGTCGCACGGCCTTGGGTGTCATGGTGCCCTGACCCAAAGCCTGCACCGCCAGCGCCGCCGCAGTATCGCCCGACGCGCGGGCATAATCGCGCAAGGTCAGCCAGTTCGCCGCCGCTTCGGCATCGGCACGCGCAATCGCCGCAAGGGTTTGCTCACGGGCGGCCAGCGTCAGCGCACCCCAAAGCCGCTGGCGGGCGCGGGCCACCCCGGGGGCGGCCCCTGCTTCGGCCTGCGCCTGAAACGCCGCGAGTTCTTGCGCGACATGTGGGCCAAACGCCGGGTCGGCCCCCGCCAAAGCCGCCTGCATCGTTTGCAAATGCCTGGCCAAAGCCCGGCTGCGTTCGGCTGTATCCGGTCGATACAGCAAACGCTCCACCCGCCCCGCCTCGGAGCGCAGCACCTCGCCCGCCGCCCAAGGCGTCTCGGCATGTAGGGGCGCGGCCAGCAGTGCCAGACAAAGCGCAATCACAAAACGCAGCAAGGATGTCATGGGGCAAGTCCATCAAGTTCGACCGAAAGCTCGGCCAGAGTAAAGCTTGGCACGCCAAGGTCGCGGCGCAGCGAGGTGTAGATCAGATCGGGCAGCGCGATCTTGTAGTTCAGCCGCGCCTCAAGCCGGAACGGGCCTTGCGCCCCTTGCGGCAGGGTAATGTCATAGCCCACGACATCTTCTCCCCGCGCGGGGATCGGTTTGCGTATCCAGGCGACCTTGGCGGTATCGAAGGTCAGGTGATCGGTAAGGCGGCTGCCATCGGGGGCAAGGAAATGCTCGATCCAGACAACGGCTTCAGGGTCTTCGGCGACAAGCCGCTCGGCACCACCGCCAGAGCGGAAAACCTCGGCCCCGCTGGCATCTTTCAGCACCACCTCAAGCCAGATATGTTTTTGATCGTTAACGCCGGTGGGCAGGTTGTGCCCCGCGCCCAGATTTTGCACCGCGATGTCGATGTGCAGCCCCTCGGCGGTCGCGCTTTGCCCGCGCAGGTCAAGCCCCGCCGCGGTGCGCAGGAAGGCCTCTGTCTGGCGCGCCTGCTCGTTCAGCGTCGCGTGGTTGACCGCCGCGCTCAGGCCCGGCAACAGCCCGCCCCGCAAAACCGAAAGCGCATCCCCCAGACCAGTATCGGCCATCACATGATTGGCCCCGATGATCCGGTGCGAATAGCGGGCGGGTTTCGACAGATCGCCCTCGCGCAAAGCCATCACCTGCGCGGCAGGATCATCGGCCATGTGGCAATCCTGACAGGTGACGCCGTTTTGCGCATACCAACTTTCGCCCCATTCGCGGTAGGTCGATTGCACGGTCTGCGAGGTTTCCGCCTTTGAATTCGAGGCGTCGTAAATCTCGGTATGGCAGGCGCCGCACAGATCGGCGCTTTTCATCAGCGCGGCGGTGTCGGGCGCGCCATAGGCCGCCAGATGGGCGCGCGGATCGGCCAGAAGGGCTGCCCCCTGCGGGCCGTCGCGCTCGGCCTCGGCGCGATCATAGGCAAGCGTTATATCCCCGTTGCCCTTTTGCGGGTCGGCATGGGTCGCGGTGTGGCAGGTGATGCAGGCTACACCTTCGGTCAGCGCGTCCGCCGGCGCGACCGAGGTAAAGCGGTTCACCCGCCCCGAGAGCATTTCGTTGGGCGCATGACACCCCTCGCAAAAGCGGGCCTGTTCGGGGTGATGGGCGCTATCCTCGTTTGCCTCGACCACGGCCTCATAGACCAGATCGCGGTCGGCGATGGCGTGTAGCGAGGCGGCCCATTCCTCGAACTCCTGCGCATGGCACGCGGCACATTCGGCCGACGAGGGCAGGCGCGACGGATCGGACATCAGCCCCGTTCCGGTTTTCAGCCGCGAGGGATAGAACGGCCGGTCCGCCCCCGTCTCATCAGGGCCGAAGGGCAGTTTGTAAAACGGGATGTCGGACAGCGACACGCCAACCGGCGCGGGCCTCGGGCCAAAGCCGAACCACAGGCCCGCCGCCAATACCGCCGCGATGGCGCCAATTATCAAAGGGCGGGCGTGGAAACGGAGTTGCTCTTTGATTTTCATTGCGCCCCCCAGACCCAATGGCGTTGCGCCAGATGCAGCCCAAGCCCCGCAACGGCGCCCCACGACGACCAGAAATGCACAAACGAAAGTCCGTCACTGATTTCGCGCGGCGGGAACCAGACCAGCCCGACACCCCAGATAATCGCAGGCAGCGCCGCCACCATCCCCGAGACCAGAAGCACAGACCAAAAGCCCAAAACCACCCACGAGCTTTGAGTGAATACCCGCCGCTGGCTGGTGCACAGCCCCCGCGGCACATGGGTCCAGAGCCACGGCAGCAACAGCCCCGCCAGAACGCCCCCCGCCGCAAGATGCAGCCACAGCACAAGCGCATGGCTTGCCGCCCCCTGCGGCCAAAGCCAGATCGCAAGGCCGGTTATGAACAGCCCCGAGATCAGCAGGCTCAGAAAATACGACCGTCTGCTCCCCCCGCCATGACGAGAGGAGCGTTGCAACACGACACGAGTAAAGGCGGGCTGGCTTATGGCTTGTCCCATGACGTCACGCTTACCCTTTGATCTCGACACCGTGCTTGGCGGCCGCCTGAAGCACCTGCGCGACAATCCGTTCGGCAAGGTCTTGCGCTTCGCCGCCGATGGCATCGGCCTCTTCGGGGGAGAATATCGCGCCTGCGGCCTCGCGTTCGCGGGTCTCATCGACCAGCGCGATCAGGTCTTCGAAGCCCGTGGTGATCGCGCCATCAAGGGCCGCATCCTCGGGGGCGACAACCGGCGCGATGGCGGCCACATACATGCGCTGACACCCGCCCATGATCCCCAGAACGTCGATCAGGCGGCTTTGCGCCACAAAGGCCGCGCCCTCGCCGCCAAGGAACTGCGATTCCTTCCATTCGCCGAAATAGTCACCCACGGTCGGGGTCATGGTGACAACGGCGGTAAAGGCGTCGTCGCGGTTGGGTTCCCACGCGGCCATATCGGCCTCAAGAGCCGTCGCCCATTGCACCATCGCCGCCGCCGCGCCTTGCGCGAGATCGGCATCGAACAGCGCCTCGCCCGCGCCGGTCAGGCCATCGCCATTCAGGTCAACGGCCAGCTTCACATGCGCGGCATCGGTCCCCCAGAACAGCGGCTCGGTGATCGTGTGGAACAGGCTGCCGGGGCGCTGCAAGACCGTGCCATCGGGAAGGGTAAGGTCATATTCGGCCACATCTTCCGCCTCGGTGCCGGGGTTGCCCGCGTCAAGGATCAGGTCGTATTTCGCGGTCGAGGGGATGCCCGCCACAATGCCTTCGATGGTTTCATACTGGTTCGAGGCCGCCAGCCATTGCGCCCGCATCGCCTCGATCGCCGCTGTGATCTCGGCGGCGTTGGCCTCCCACGCGGCGGCATAATCGCCCCCGGCGTTTTGCACGATCGTGCGATAGGTCGCGGCGGCCTCGGCCATCTTGGCGGCTTCGGCAATCAGCGCGGCGTTATGCTCAAGCGTGAAGGCTTTGACCTGGGCAAGCCCCTCGGCCTCGGTATTGGCCTGCGCAGCGGCGCCAGACAGCAAAAGCACGGCAGTGACGGACAGGGGAATCAGACGCATGGGTATCTCCAACTTGGCCCTTGCGGGCGGATCACAAATTAATGGCGAGTAATTTACTCAACTTTACGCCCTGTCAATCCCTATTATTTTAGTCAGCATTAACTTTCCCAAAAAAAGGGGGAGCCGATGCCGGGGGGGGGCAGTCCCCAAAAGACAGCCACCATCATCCTGGCAAACGCGATTAACGCACGGTGGCCGGTGCAAAGCTCAACAAAGCGCCGGATCGCATCGCTCTGCGGTGGCTCCACGCTTTTGAGGCCATTTCTGGCCCTGCGGTAGCCTTCCCGCATGAGCGCATGCCCCCTGCGCCCGAGAACACAGAGGCCTTCCTCAATTCTTCCGAATTGCCTGGCGGAGCTTTTTGGACTGAGAGTGCCGCCCCGCTCGCAACACCGCGACTGTCGTGCTTGTGGCAAGCCGGATGGGCTGCCTATTTGAGGCGCGCCCCCAAGCAGCCATCACTCGACACTCAGCAGGCGCTACACGCTTGCACAGGCACGGCCCACTTGCCCGATCACCTAGCTTGGCACGGCCTGCAACGGGCGCTCACGCACCGGCAGGTGGACGATAGCCGAGAAGGCACCAACGCCAACGCCGACCCACCAGACCAGCGTGTAGTCGCCGTAGATGTCATATAGCTTGCCGCCCAGCCAGACCCCAAGGAACGCCCCAAGCTGGTGGCTAAAGAACACCAGACCGTAAAGCGTGCCCATGTAGCGCAGCCCGTAGATATGCGCGACCAGCCCCGAGGTCAGCGGCACGGTCGCCAGCCACAGCGCCCCCATCACCAGCGCGAACAAAAGCACACTCGTCGGCGTGATCGGCAGCATGATAAACGCCGCGGCCGTGATCGTCCGCGCAAGATAAACCCCCGCCAGCAAATATTTCTTGGACCAACGTTTGCCGGCCCATCCGGCCGTTATCGTGCCGACAATATTCGCCAACCCGATCACAGCGATCGAGATCGCCCCAAGCGCCGAGGTCGTCTCGATCCCCAGCCCCGCCAGCATAGATCCGGGCGGCACCGCGCCACACATCTCGGTGACCATCGCAGGGAAATGCGCGGTGATGAAGGCAAGCTGATACCCGCAGCTGAAGAAGCCCAGAAAGATCAGCGTGTAGGACGGATCTTTAAACGCGCGCACCAGCACAGCGCCAAGGCTTTCCTCCAGTTCCGCACGGCTCGCCATCGGCGTTTCGCTGCGCAGCATCGGCAGCGCAAAAAGCGCCAAAAGGATAATCACCGCAAAGATCAGGAACACGGTCTGCCACGGGAAAGCGCCCAGCAAAACCTCGGCCACCGGCGCGCCAAACACCTGACCCGCCGACCCCGCCGCCGTCGCAATCCCAAGCGCGAGCGAGCGATGCTCATCCGAGGCCGCCCGCCCGACAATCGCCAGAATGACTCCGAACCCCGTGCCCGCGATGCCAAAGCCCACCAGAACTTCAAGCGTCTGATGCCCCAGCGGGGTCGTCGAATAGGCCGACAGCACCAGCCCGCCCGCATACATAAGCGCACCAAGGATAATCGCTTTCCGGTCACCGAATTTCTCGGCCAGCGCCCCGAAGATCGGCTGCCCGATCCCCCACGCGAGGTTCTGGATCGCGATCGCCAGCGAAAACTCCGCACGCGGCCAGCCGAATTCTTCCGCAATCGGGATTTGGAACACCCCAAAGCTCGCGCGGATCGCGAAACCAAGCATCAGAATAATCGAGCCCCCGATAAGCACGGGGGTAAACAGGCGCGTTTGTGACATGGCGGTCTCCCTCAGAAGCGGGATTCCGCATCGGAGCGGCCAAAAGGTCAATGCGAAACTTGTGTTTGGAACAATCGGGCGACGCGGGGGCAAAGCCCCCGACGGGCCAAGGGGGTTCGATGCCCCTTTGGCGCGTAGCCTCGCTTAGCCGATCCAGCCCATCAAATTCTCGCCGATCAGTTCCATCAGCGCGGCGATATGCAGATCATCGTCGTTCAGGCAGGGGATATAGGTAAAGCTCTCGCCCCCCGCGTGTTCGAACGCCTCGCGGATCTCGCCGTTGATCTCTTCCAGCGTCTCGATGCAATCGGCCGAGAACGCGGGCGACATCACCGCGATGTGCTTCTTCCCTTGCTTCGCAAGCTCCGCCACATGCTCGACCGTATAGGGGCGCAACCATTCCTCCGAGCCGAACACAGACTGGAACGTGGTGATGATGTCACCCTCACCCCAGCCCAAACGCTCCCGCAAAAGGCGCGTCGTTTTCTGGCACTGGCAATGGTAGGGGTCGCCCTCCATCAGATAGCGCTTGGGCATCCCGTGATACGAGGCCACCAGAACATCGGGCTTCGCATCAGGCGTCGGATAGACCCGCTCGACCGAGGTCGCCAGCGCCTCGATATAGGACGGGCGGTCGAAATATTCGGGCGCGACACGCGCGGCGGGCTGGCGCTTTTGCTGCATCAGCGCGCGGAAGAACTGGTCATTCGCGGTAGCCGAGGTCGGCCCGGCATATTGCGGATAAAGCGGCACGAAGAGAATTTTCTCGCAGCCTTCGCGCACCATCCGGTCCACCACATCAAAGGTTGAAGGGTTGCCGTAACGCATACAATACTCGACCACGACCTCGGCCCCATAGCGCCTCGCCACCTGATCGCGCAGTTTTGCCACCTGCTGCTTGGTAATCGTCATCAGCGGGCTTTCATCCGCCTCGTTGTTCCAGATCGTCTTGTAGTTCGCGCCGCTGGTAAACGGCCGCTTGGTCAGGATCACAAGCTGCAACAACGGCTGCCAAAGATAGCGCGGATAGTCGATCACCCGCTTGTCGGACAGAAACTCGTTCAGATAACGACGCATCGACCAGTAGTCGGTGGCATCCGGCGTGCCGAGGTTCGCGACAAGCACCCCGATTTTCGCAGGCTTGACCCGCGGGTGATCTGCGGGGGCATGTTCAAGGCGCTCTGTGGTCATCGCTTGGTCCTGTTTTGCATTATCTTGAGCGGAGTTAAGCCGCCTTGGGCGCGGGTCAAGCCTTTACCGGCCCGCTTTGTCTCCGGCTTGGAATTCGGTAGCGCCAAGCGCATCGGCCAGACGCTGTTGCGCCGATCCGGGGCGCAGCGGTTTTTGCTGGCTTTCATGCGGCTTCCAGCCCGTCAGCCAGACCATATCAAAGGTCGCCCGCACACGGCCATCGGGTTCGGAAAACGCCTCGGAATAGCGCCGCATTGCCTCGGTCAGAACCTTGCGCCCCGTAAAACGACGCAGCCGCGCGTTCAGCGCATTGCCCTCGCCCATCGCGCGCAGATCGGCCAAAAGCCGAAGCGGCGTTTCATAGGTTACTTTGCGGGTCACGCTGTCGGCCACCGGCAGCGCCAGCCCCACGCGCTGCAACAAGGCACCCAGATCGCGAATTTCCCCCATCGGCAGAACGCGTGGGCTAAGACCACCCGTCACCGCAATCTCGGCCTCGGCCAGCGCGGCGCGCAACTCTTGCAGGGTTTGTCCGCCGAACAGCACCGCGATGAACAACCCGTCAGGGCGCAACGCGCGCGCCGCCTGCACCATCTGGCCCACCGGATCGTTCGACCAATGCAGCGCCATTGCATGCACCACCAGATCATGTGCGCCGGGTTCCAGATCCAGCACATCCTCTTCGGCCACATATTTGGCATCGGGCAGGATTTTCAGCCACGGATCGGCAAAAGGCGCAACCAGAGCGGGTGACGTAAACCTTCTGTTAACCTCGTTCAGTCTTTCCTCAAGCTCGATCGCCGCGTCCTCGTGCAGGAACAGCTCGGCTCCGCGCGTGGCAGCGCGGGTTCGGTTGCGCAACAGCGCGGCGCGGTCGGTCAGTAAAGGTGGTGTGCTCATGTCGGGAATGGACCATAAAGGGGTTCGCGCAGGGATACTAGACGGGTTTACCCGCGCCCTCCAGATCGTGTTTCCGCCGCGCTGCATTTCGTGTGGCGGGACCGTGGCTTCGGATTTCGGCCTGTGCCTGACCTGCTGGCAAGAGGCAGCCTTTGTCGAAGGGCTGTGCTGCGATGCCTGCGGCGCGCCCTTGCCCGGCCAGGCGGACGGTCCGGTCCTGTGCGACGACTGTCTCGATCACCCCCGCCCTTGGGCGCAGGGCCGCGCGGTGCTGACCTATTCAGGCACGGGACGCAAGCTGGTGCTGGCGCTGAAACACGCAGACCGTCTTGATCTGGCGCGCCCTTTCGGGGGCTGGCTGGCAAGGACCGCCGCGCCGCTACTGCACCATGACACAATAATCGTGCCGATCCCCTTGCACCGGATGCGTCTTTTGAAACGGCGCTACAACCAGTCGGCCCTTCTGGCGCGTGAATTGGCGCGCCATACCGGCCTGCCGTGGTGTCCAGATGCATTGGTGCGCAATCGTCGCACCCTCGTGCACGAAGGCCTCAGCCGCGAGGAACGCCATATCAACATGCATGGTGCCATCACCGGACACGTCACAAAACACCTGCGCCTTAAGGGTCGCGCAGTGCTGATTGTCGACGATGTGATGACCTCTGGCGCAACATTTGCCGCCGCAACCGAGGCAGCAATTGCCGCCGGAGCACGACAGGTTGATGTTCTGGCGCTGGCACGCGTTGCGAAGGACGCCTAAATCCCTATAGTCATGCCGACTTTACAGGGACCATCATGCAACGCGTTGAAATCTACACCACCCGCACCTGCCCGTTCTGCATCGCCGCCAAGCGGCTGCTGGATCAAAAGGGCGTCGCCTATGAAGAAACCGACGTCGGCGCCAACCCCGAGCTGCGCGCCGCCATGATGCAACGCGCCAATGGCCGCCGCACCGTGCCGCAAATTTTCATCGCGGGCCAAAGCATCGGCGGTTGTGACGACCTGCACGCGCTGGATCACGCGGGCAAGCTTGACGCGCTGCTGGCGGGCTGAATGATGCTCCGCGCGGCCCTCCTTCAGCTTTCGGTCTCGGATGATCCCGAGGCGAATCTGTTGCGCACCCGCGCGATGGTGGCCGAGGCAAAGGCAGGCGGCGCAGAGTTCATTCTGACGCCGGAGTGCACGAATATCCTCTCGTCCGACCGCGCCCATCAGCGCGCCGTGCTGCGCCGCGAGGATGAGGATGAAACACTCGCCGCCTTGCGCGCCGATGCGGCGGCGCATGGGGTGTGGCTGCTGATCGGCTCGCTCGCGCTGAAAACCGATGACGCGGACGGGCGCTTTGCGAACCGCTCGCTCCTGATCGCGCCTGACGGTTCCATCGCGGCGCGCTACGACAAGATCCATATGTTCGACGTCACGGTTTCAGCAACCGAGAGCTACCGCGAATCCGAGGGATACCGTCCGGGGGATCGCGCCGTCATTGCCGACACACCATTCGGCACCGTGGGGCTGTCGATATGCTACGATCTGCGCTTTGCCTATCTGTTCCGGCACCTGGCCAAAGCCGGCGCCAGCATCCTGACCGTTCCGGCGGCCTTCAATGACACGACCGGCGCCGCACATTGGGAAACCCTGCTGCGCGCCCGTGCGATCGAAACCGGATGCTTCGTTCTGGCGCCCGCGCAAACCGGCGAACATGCCGCCCATCAGGGCCGCGCGCGGCGGACCTATGGGCATTCGCTGGCCGTGGCCCCTTGGGGCGAGGTGCTTGCCGATGCCGGAGCCGAACCGGGCGTGACCTTTGTCGATCTCGATCTGGACGAGGTCGCGAAAGCCCGTGGCCGCGTTCCGTCCCTTCTCCATGACAGGGAGTTTTCTGGCCCATGACCGAAAAGAAAAATGACCCCCTTGCCGCAGCCCTGTTCGCCGAAGTTTTCATGGCGGATCAACTGGCGCGCAACGTGGTCAGTCGCACCTTACCCAAGGGCATGGAAATCTCGCATTTCTCGGTGCTGAACCACTTGGCCCATACCGGCGAGGAGCGCACGCCCGCCCAGCTTGCGGCGACGTTCCATGTCACCCGCGGCGCGATGACCAATACCTTGACCAAACTGGAATGGGCCGGGCACGTCCATATCCGTCCCGACTGGGACGACGCGCGGCGCAAATGGGTCTCTATTTCGCCCGCTGGCCGGTCCGCGCGCGACGCGGCGCTGGCCTCTTTCATGCCAGTGATCGGGGACATCGTGCGCGACATCGGCGCCGACAAAGTCCGCGCCGCCCTGCCGGTTCTGCGCGAGTTGCGCAACAAACTGGAACATATCTGACCCCATAAATGCCAAAAGACCCCGCCGATCGAACGGCGGGGCAAGGTTGCGCCTGCGGGCGGACCACAGGCACCGGCGGTAAACCGTTAAATTCGTGGCTTAGTGCATCTCTGCGCGGATCTGCTGGCGCAGCACGTCGATCGGCACATGCTTGCCGTCGCGCTTGAAGGTCCAGTAGGTCCAGCCGTTGCACGAGGGCGCGCCCTCAAGATGTGCGCCGACCTGATGGATCGAGCCCTTCACATCGTCGCCAATCAGCGTGCCATCTGCGCGAACCTTCGCCTTGTGACGACCGTTCATCGAGAACAGCTCTTCGCCCGGACGCAGCATCCCGCGCTCGACCACTTGCCCAAAAGGCACGCGCGGCTCGGCGCGTTTCGAGGCCGAAACCTCCAGCGCCTCTTTGTCGAACTTGCGGATCTTGGCGATACGCTTGGTCGCGACTTCACGATACGCCTCTTCGCGCTCGATACCGATGAACTCGCGCCCCAACATTTTGGCGACAGCGCCCGTGGTGCCGGTGCCGAAGAACGGATCAAGGATCACATCGCCCGGATTGGTGGTGCCAACGATCAGGCGGTGCAGCAGCGCTTCGGGCTTTTGCGTCGGATGGGCCTTATCGCCGTTGTCATCCTTCAGGCGCTCTGAACCGTTGCAGATCGGCAGAACCCAGTCAGAGCGCATCTGCACGCCTTCATTCAGCGCCTTCAAAGCCTCGTAGTTGAAAGTATATTTGGCAGCTTCCGATTTCGACGCCCAGATCAGCGTCTCATGCGCGTTCGTCAGGCGCTTGCCGCGGAAGTTCGGCATCGGGTTCGATTTGCGCCACACGACGTCATTAAGAATCCAGTAACCCTGATTTTGCAGCTCGGCGCCCAGACGGAACACATTGTGATAGGAACCAATCACCCAGATCGCACCGTTCGGCTTGAGGATGCGGCGCGCGGCAGCAAGCCAGTCGCGTGTGAACTGGTCGTAGCTCGCAAACGACGAGAACTGGTCCCAGTGGTCGTCGACCGCGTCAACCTTGGAGTTATCCGGGCGGTGCAGGTCCCCGCGCAGTTGCAGATTATACGGCGGATCTGCGAAAATCAGATCGACGCTCGCTTCGGGCAGGGAATTCATCACGTCGATGCAATCGCCTGCAATAATCTGGTTCAACGGCAACGCGGGATGCGCTGCACGGGAGGGTGCTTTTGTCATTTCTGCCTCGTTTACTGCCCGTTCGGGTCTGTCGACTTGTGTCGATCTTGTGATGACAAAGATGAGTCAAAGGCGATTCGACGTCAATTTCTTTTTTGAATCAACCACTTAAGTTTTTACCTTGGCACAAGATATTGTGCACTGGCTTAAAGGAACGTCTATGCACGGGGGTTACACCAAGATTTAGGAGTGCCTCGAGGTGGTCCTTTGTCGGGTATCCGGCATTTCGCTCCCAACCGTAGCCCGGAAACTGTTGCGCCAAATCCACCATCAGCAAATCGCGCGCCTCTTTCGCGAGGATCGAGGCTGCCGCAATCGACACGGACCGGCCGTCACCCTTCACAATCGCCTCGGCCGAATGGGGCAGGTCTTTGGGTATGCGGTTGCCATCGACCAGCACATGATCGGGCGCAACATCCAGCCCCGCAACGGCCCGGCACATCGCCAGATGAGAGGCGTGGTAAATGTTGATCGCATCGATCTCTTCGACGCTGGCATGGGCCACGCACCAGCGCGCGGTCGCGCGAATCTCTTCGGCAAGGGCGGCACGCCGCTTCGCGCTTAGCTTTTTGGAATCGTTCAGCCCCTCGGGGATACGCGCGGGGTCCAGAACCACTGCCGCCGCCGTCACAGGTCCGCATAGGGGGCCGCGCCCGACCTCGTCCACGCCAGCCACACACAATAGCCCGCGCGCCTGCGCAGACATCTCAAAGGAATAATTGGGTTTCTCGCTCATACCATCGGGATGCCCGCCCGCGCGCACGGTTGCAATGAAAAACGCGAGGAAGGTTTCCCTCCCCCGCGCCTCGTCCGGCCGGATGCCCCAGCCTGCCCGACGAATTCTTTAGCGGCGACGCTCAACGCGATAGCCGTGGCGTTCAAGGCAGCGCAGTTCATACATGCCCCGACGGTCGCGGTAATCGTTGCGGCGACGGTCGAAATCGACGTGGGTCAGTTCGATCTCGCAAGAGCGCGGCAGGTTCACGCGACGGTCGCCACGCTCCACGCAGCGCTCGGAGACAACCTCGATCCGGTCCCACCGCGCACGACGCGAACGCAGATCATCGACGCAATAGGAGGGGATGATTTTTCTCGACTTATGACCACGCCAGTCGCGGCGGTCATCCCAGCCACGCGCAGGCGGGGCGACGCGGGTCGGCGGGTTATCCCTGGACAGGCCGTCAACAATAATCGCAACAGCTCCAAGCCCTACCAGCGCGCCAAGAATGTCTTTTTCTTTCTTGCCCAGAGCCGCCGCCGGAGAGGACGCCACCCCCAACACAATCGCAGCGGCAGTCAGGGTGGAAACGAGCGGTTTGAAAATCGAACGGGTCATCGTGTGTGTCCTTAACTACTGGCGGGCAAGGCGCCGTCGGCGGCCCGCGTTGAAGATGGGTTCACACTCGATCCGGCCTGCCCAGACAAGCAATATCGGGGGCTTGTTATCGACTATCAGCGCCGTTTCGCCGCTTTGTTATTGTATATCGGCGCAACTCCGCCCAGCTTGGCCACATGATGAAACAGATCCTTCTGATAACCCTTTTGTCTCTTGCCGCGTCCGCTGCTCAGGCGGGGTGCTATGCCGATTACAAGGCCAAGCAAGACGACCCGTTGCGCCTGCACTATGGTGTGGCGCAACTTTCGGACGCGGC
This sequence comes from Pseudothioclava alba, assembly GCF_033100795.1. Taxonomy (NCBI): domain Bacteria; kingdom Pseudomonadati; phylum Pseudomonadota; class Alphaproteobacteria; order Rhodobacterales; family Paracoccaceae; genus Pseudothioclava; species Pseudothioclava alba. The sequence continues at coordinate 372,155 of NZ_JAWLVI010000002.1, read as the reverse complement.
CTGCTCTAAGGCCGGCGCTACCGCAGAATTGACACCGCGCCTTGCCCGCGAGGGCTGGACGCTTTTAAATATCCTCTCCATCTTTGACGATGACGGGTTGGCCGAAAGGAAGGCGAGTGCGGGACAGTATTTCCTCCGTTACTGAGGGGTTGCGGGCGGGTAACCGAGCGCTGGTATGGGGGGTGGTGGCGATCACCGCGACCCTCGCCATTGCGGCGCTATTGCTGTTTCTGTCCCTGCCCGACGCCAATGCCTTTAACGCGCGGGTCGAGCGGATTTTCATCGAGAATGACGCCCTCACCGGCGCGAGCGAAATCAAACTGCTCGAGGTATTGGCGCAATCGGGCACGGCCTTTGCCGAGGTGCTGGCCTCTTACCGCACGATCATCTTTATCCTCTTGGTCTTTGCCGCCTGCCTGCTGATTGCGGCACTGGTTTTCCTGCTGCTGATCGCCGCGCTCAATCGCCGCATGACCGAGATCCGCCGCACGGGCATCGAGGTGCAATCGCTGCGCATCCTGCGCGGCGAAAACACCGTCATCCTGAACGATATGGCCTTTACCCTGACCCCCGCAACCATCGAGACCCTCGCCGTTCTGGCCGAGGCGCGGATGGATGAGGAGTTCGTATCGGGCACACAGATCGAGGCGATGATCTCTGGCAAACCCGAGTCCGACTGCGAAGAGGCCGCGGGCGCCACCCGCATCAAGCGGTTGCGCGATGCGCTTGGCAACCAACTGGTCGCAGAACTCTTGGTCCGCAATGTCTCGCGCAGGGGCTATACGCTGTCGGTTGCACCTGACAGGCTGCGCGTTGACTGACCCTTTGTCACATTTCTTTCCCTTGCTTCATGCGGCGCTGGCCCTTATACGGCGGGCCTGATTTGCCGCTTGGGGGGGAGCCATGATTCCGACGCCCTATTACCTGATCGACAAGGCGCGCCTTCTCGACAACATGCAAAAGGTGCAGCGCCTGCGCGAACGCTCGGGGGCGAAGGCCTTGCTTGCGCTGAAATGCTTTGCGACATGGTCCGCCTTCGACACGATGCGCGACTATATGGATGGCACGACCTCGTCGTCGCTGTTCGAGCTGCGCCTTGGTCGCGAGAAGTTCGGCAAGGAAACCCACGCCTATTCCGTCGCATGGTCCGACCGCGAGATCGACGAGGCAATTTCCTATGCCGACAAGATCATCTTCAACACCGTCGGTCAGCTTGAGCGGTTCGAGGGCCAATCGGCCCATATCCAGCGCGGCCTGCGCCTGAACCCGCGGTTTTCGACCAGCGGCTTTGACCTGGCCGACCCCGCGCGCCCCTTCTCGCGGCTTGGCGAATGGGACGTGGCCAAGATCATGGGCGTGATCGACAAGATCACCGGCGTGATGATCCACTACAACTGCGAGAACGCCGATTTCGATCTGTTCGACCAGCAGCTCACCCGTATCGAAACCGAGTTCGCCCCCGTGCTGGAGCGGCTTGACTGGGTCTCGCTTGGCGGCGGCATCCATTTCACCGGCGAAGGCTATCCGATTGACGCGCTCGCGGACCGGCTCAAGGCGTTTTCCGAAAAATTCGGAGTGCAGGTCTATCTGGAGCCGGGCGAAGCCTCGATCACCAAATCGACGACGCTTGAAGTGACGGTGCTCGACCTTCTGGATAACGGCAAGAAACTGGCGATCGTCGATTCCAGCATCGAAGCCCATATGCTTGATCTCTTGATCTACCGCGAAAACGCCAAACTGCCGCAGACGGGCGATCACGACTATCAGATCTGCGGTAAATCCTGCCTTGCAGGCGATATTTTCGGCGATGCGCGCTTCCCCGCGCCGCTGCAAATCGGCGACCGGATTTCGGTGCAAGACGCCGCCGGTTACACGATGGTCAAGAAAAACTGGTTCAACGGTGTTAACATGCCGTCGATCGCGATCCGTGAACTCGACGGGTCCGAGCGCCTTGTGCGCAGCTTCACCTACGAGGATTATGCCTCCTCGTTGTCCTGAGGGTTAAAAGCCCCCTTCCCCTGTCCAGTTGCAAAGGAGACAGCCGAAGTGAAAAAGAACGTGCTCATCATCGGTGCGGGCGGCGTGGCACAAGTCGTCGCGCATAAGTGCGCCCAGAACAACGATATTCTGGGTAATCTGCATATTGCGTCGCGAACGAAATCGAAATGTGACGCGATCATCGCCAGCGTTCACGAGAAACACGCGATGAAGGTGCAAGGCACGTTCGAGGCCCATGCGGTCGACGCGATGGATTCGGCTGCCGTTGCAGCGCTGATCCGCCAGACCGGCGCGCAAATCGTGCTTAACGTCGGCTCGGCCTTTGTGAACATGACCGTTCTGGACGCCTGTATCGAAACGGGTGCCGCCTATATCGACACGGCCATCCACGAAGACCCGACGAAGATCTGCGAAGCCCCGCCGTGGTATGCGAACTACGAGTGGAAAAAGCGCGATCTTTGCGCCGAGAAGGGCGTGACCGCGATCCTTGGCGCAGGCTTCGATCCGGGCGTCGTGAACGCCTATGCGCGCTTTGCGATCGACATGATGGATGAGGTCAAATCCATCGACATCGTGGACATCAACGCAGGCTCGCACGGCAAATATTTCGCCACGAACTTCGACCCCGAAATCAACTTCCGCGAATTCACCGGCGTCGTCTACTACTGGGAAGACCAGCAGTGGAAAGAGAAGAAGATGTTCGAGACGGGCCACGACTGGGATCTGCCCGTTGTCGGCACCTGCCGCGCCTATCAGTCGGGCCATGACGAGGTGCACTCGCTGGCGACCAACTATCCGCAAGCCGATGTGCGCTTCTGGATGGGCTTTGGCGAGCATTACATCAATGTCTTCACCGTGCTGCAAAACCTTGGCCTTCTGTCCGAACAGCCGGTGAAAACTGCCGAAGGCCAAGAGGTCGTGCCGCTCAAGGTGGTCAAGGCCGTGCTGCCCGATCCGTCCTCGCTGGCGCCGAACTACACCGGCAAGACCTGCATTGGTGATCTGGTGAAAGGCACCAAGGACGGCAAGGATTTCGAAGTTTTCGTCTACAACGTCGCGGACCATAAAGAGGCCTATAACGAGGTCGGCTCGCAGGGCATTTCCTATACTGCCGGAGTGCCGCCCGTTGCCGCAGCCATGCTGATCGCCACCGGCGAATGGGACGCCAAGACGATGAAAAACGTCGAAGAGCTGGACCCGAAACCCTTCTTCGCGATCCTCGACCGGATTGGCCTTCCGACCCGCGTCCAGATCGGCGGTTTGGGTGGCGAAGACAAAGCCTGGAACGAATAATTCCGAAAGGCCCGCCCCTCCGGCGGGCCTTTTTTGCGGCCTGTCAGTTACAACAGGCCGCCCCCCCGGGAATCCGGGCGCTAGTATATCGCCCGCTGCGTTCGTCCTGTTACATATTCATTACCGATCAAGACGGATCGGGTTTTCCTTAGCCAAACGATCAAAGGCCATCAGCGTATTGACCAGCGCGGGCATCTCGTCGAGACGGATCATATTCGGCCCGTCCGAAGGGGCTGTGTCCGGCTCCTCATGGGTCTCGATGAACACGCCCGCAATCCCCATCGCCACCGCACAGCGCGCCATCACCGGCGCAAACTCGCGCTGACCACCGGATGATCCGCCCTGACCGCCCGGCTGCTGCACCGAATGGGTCGCGTCCATAATGACCGGATAGCCGGTTTTCATCATTTCGGGCAGACCGCGCATATCGGCCACCAGCGTGTTATACCCGAAGGAGGTGCCCCGCTCGGTCAGCATGATCCTGTCATTGCCGGTCGAGGCCACCTTGTCGGCCACATTGGGCATATCCCAAGGCGCAAGAAATTGCCCCTTCTTGATGTTGACCACTTTACCGGTCTCGCCCGCAGCGAGCAGAAGGTCGGTCTGGCGACACAAGAACGCCGGGATCTGGAGAACATCGACGACCTCGCCCGCAAGGCGGGTCTGCGCAATATCGTGCACATCGGTCAGCACCGGACAGCCGATCTCGGCGCGCACGGTCTCCAGCACCTTCAGCCCGGCCTCGATCCCGACGCCACGCTTGCCCTTGAGCGAGGTGCGGTTCGCCTTGTCGTAGCTGGCCTTGAAGATGTATTGCGCACCCGCCGCCTCGCAGGTGCGCGCCATTTTTTCTGCGATCATCAGCGCATGGTCGAGCGTCTCAAGCTGACACGGCCCCGCGATCACCGTCAGCGCACGGTCATTCCCGACGGTCAGCCCGCCGATCGTCACATCTTTCATCGTTCTCTCCGGTCCTTAGCTCGACACCTGCTCGCGCAGGATCGACGCGGTCAGTGACAGCATGAGGTAAATGCCTGAGAAGATCAAAAATGCCAACAGTGTGTTCTCGAATGCGCGCGGATAGGTCGGCTCGTCGGGCGCGATGGGACTGACGCCCATTTCCAGATAGCGCACCTGCTTGTTCGCCTCGATGCGCGCTGCCTCCATCTGCTGGGCAGCGGTGCTTAGCAACAGCTCGCGGGTCTGCAACTCGGCCTCGGCGATACGCAACTGCCCGGTGACAGAGGCCAGCGATTCACCCGCCGGCCCCGCCTGCGTTGTCAGTTGCGAGCGCAATTCCCCGATCAGCCGCTCAAGCCGCGCAATATCGCCCTTCACACCCGCCACCCGCGCTTCGTTCGGGCGCGCATTGTCCAAAAGTTGTCCCAGCTCCAGTTTCTTTTGCTGCAGCTGCGTTTCAAAGCCAGAGATTTGCCCCATCACCACATTGGTTTCCGAGACAGGGTCCAGAATGCCAACCTGCTCTTGCAGCTCCAGCACCTTGGCCTGCGCGGCAAAGACCTTCTGCTCGGCATCGGTATAGCTTTCGCGCGCACCCTGCATCTGGTCCTCGCGCAGGCGTTGGGTCAACTGGTCCACCTGCTCTTCAGCATAGGAAATCAGCTTCTCCGAAAAGCGCGCGGATACCTCGGGGGCGGCGGCAACAACCTCCATTTTGACGATCCCCTCGGAAGGATCGTAACCGATCTTCACCATGTCGCGGTAGACTTCGAAGGCATCCTCGTTCGAGGCGTCGGGCTGCAAACGCCGGATCGGGTCGATCCAGTCCTGCGAGAAATGCGCCTTGAAGCCCTCATCCGCGTCAAGGCGCAGCATGGCCTGACGCGACTGCATATAGCTTTGCACCGTGATCGAATCCTGCGAGGTCGCCAGTTGCGTCCCCGAGAACAGACCACCCAAGCCGGACGCGGCGGCGCCATCCGCCTTCTGGATCACGAACTCCGATTTCGTGGCATAAAGCGGCGTCGCGATCGCGAAGAAATACCACCCCGCGATCAGCGTGGGGAACCAGACGAAAAACGCCAGTCGCGCCATCAGAAGCATAATCTTGCGGCGGCGCCGCTTGGCAATATCGCGCTGGATAGCGATGATCTCGCGGGCACGCTGATCCTCGGTCATGACCTCGGTCGAGGGCACCTGGCCGGGTTTGAGCGTTTGCGGAAGCTGCGTGCGCGCATCCGCCCCTGGGCCGTCGATCCGCGCCAATGCGTTAGAGGTCTGATCGCCCGCGCCCTTGACCATTTGCAGAATATTCGCGCGGTCGAACGGGTCGACCCCTTTGCGGCGCAAGAACAGCACCGCCTCGAAATCCGAGGTCGCCTCGATCCCGTGTTTCTGCGCCATCCGCCGCGCCAACCGCAACTGCCGACCGGTCAGGCCTTCGGCCCGGATCGCCTCGATCTCCTGTTCGGTGGTTTTTTCGCCCGGAGCCAGCGCCTCCCCCTCGGACGGGGTTTCGGGTTTCACGAAAGACTGGTTGCCGAAGCCGTCGTCATGGGCGCTGGCAAAGGGCATGTCTTCGGCGGACGGCGCAGATTCGGGCGCAGCGTTTTGTGGCCGCGCCAGCGACGGAGCATTGCGACGGAAACGGTATTTCATTGCCTTAGGAATAGTCATACATCCGTTTCGCTTCTTCCAGAGTATCGAACAAATAAAGCTGGCCGTTCTTCAGAACAGCCGCCGAGCGACAGAATTTCTCAAGCGTTTCGGCCTGATGCGACACCACGATCACGGTGGCATTTTGCAGACGGTCCCGCAGGATCGAGCCGGCTTTGCGGTTGAACTCGACATCGGTCGTGGACGGCATCCCTTCGTCGATCAGGTAGATATCGAACTCGAGCGCAAGCATGAGAGAAAACGTAAAGCGCGAACGCATCCCCTGAGAATAGGTGCCGAGCGGCATGTCGAAATATTCCTCGATGCCGCAGAGCCAGCGGCAGAAGGCTTCAACATAATCCGGGTCCAGCCCGTAAAGCCGCGCTATAAAGCGCGCGTTTTCGCGTGCGGTGTGCTTGCTGACGACGCCCCCCATGAAGCCAAGCGGGAAGGATACCCGGCATGTCTTGTGGATAGTGCCTTCATCGGGTTTCTCAAGCCCTGCCATCATGTTGATCAGCGTTGTCTTGCCGGTGCCGTTCGGCGCCAGAATACCCAGCGAGTTCCCCAGCTCCACACGAAAGCTGGCGCGATCAAGGATGACCTTGCGCTGCTTGCCTGTCCAAAAGGACTTGCTGACGTTGTCGAACTCAAGCATTGCCCTACCGCTGCCCCCGATAGTTCCTGCTTTTAACTCTGCTGCGGGTGCATCTCACACCTTTCCCGAAAATCGTTAACAAACGCCCATACGGGCCCATTAGGGCAAGAATATGTCTAATGGAGCTTATTCTCTACAGGAGAGTGTGATTTGTTGCGATACACGAAACGATGATTGATTAGGGCGCAGGAGGGCAAAATGGCGCTTGCCGATGATATCTCCGCCTGCCGGTTATGTGCCGCGCGGTTTGCGCAAACCCGGACCCGGCATCAGCCCCGCCCTGTGGTCTGGTTTCACCCCGGACGGGCGCGGATCCTTATTGTCGGGCAGGCACCAGGCGCGCGCGTGCATGAAAGCGGGCGCCCCTTCACCGACCCATCGGGCGACAGGCTGCGCGAATGGATGGGGATTTCGGACGCGGATTTCTATGATCGCTCAAAACTTGCGATCGTGCCGATGGCGTTTTGTTTTCCGGGCTATAATGCGAAAGGCGCAGACCTGCCCCCGCCGCCGATTTGCGCGCACACATGGCGCGAGCGGGTGATGCGCGAAATCGGCCCCGTGGATCTGACGCTTCTGGTGGGTGGCGCCGCACAACGCTGGCACCTGAAAGCGGCGAATGTGACTGACACGGTGAAAGCGTGGCAAAACCACGCTCCGGCCGCCTTTCCCTTGCCTCATCCGTCGTGGCGCAATACGGGATGGCTGAAACGTAACCCGTGGTTCGGGGCAGAGCTTCTGCCCGCGCTCCGCCAGCGGGTGAAGGAGGTTCTGAGATGACGCCCTATGATCGCGCCCATGCGGCGATGGAAGCCGACCCTGAAAACGAAGCTCTGCGTCTGGCGGTCTATGACCGTCTGGCCGATGCCGAGCTGTTCCTGCTGCTGGAGGAAGAGCCCGAGGGCGACGACATCCGCCCGCAGCTTTTCTCGGCCGATGAGGGCGATTTCGTGCTGGCCTTTGATATGGAGGAACGGCTGGCGGACTTCGCAGACGAGCCGATGCCCTATGCCGCGCTCCCCGGTCGGGTGATTGCGCAACATCTGGTGGGCGAAGGGATCGGGCTGGGGGTGAACCTTGGGGTTGCGGCCTCGGCCATGCTTTTGCCGCCCGAGGCGCTGGAATGGCTGACCGACACGCTGACCCATACGCCCGAGGCGCGCTCGGCCCATCCGGTGGCATTTGACGCCCCTGCCCTGCCGCCTGCCATTCTGGGCCTTCTCCTGCCCGCGTTCGAGGCGAAATTCGATCAGCTTGCCGGACTGGCCAGCCACGCCCTACTTGGCGGCGTCACCTATGAAGACGGGCACCGCGGGCATGTTCTGGCCTTTCTGGGCGCCCCCGAGCCTGCGCGCGCAGGCATTGCCAAGGCGATGGCCGAAGCGCTGGCCTTTTCCGGCCTTGATGCGGGCGAGCTTGATGTGACCTTCCTTGATGAGGCCGAACCGGCCGCGCAAATCTTGCTGGAAAAGGCGCTGGTGCTGCATCTGCCCGAGCGGATCGAGGAAGAAGTGCAAGAGCTGAAACTCACCGCACCGGGGATGGATCCGGCCAAGCCACCGATTCTGCGTTAACGCAACCCGATCTCGGAAAGCGCGCTGACAAGGTCGCGCGGCAGCGCCTCTTCGCGGTCACGCCCTTTGGGCAGATCGCGGGGCGCATCCTCGGGCTTAAGATAGCGCCAGCCCTGAAACGGGCGGCGCGGCAGCGCCTCGGTGCGCACGACCTCGCGGTCCAGAACAATGCGGCACCGTGCGATTCCGTCCGCGCCGATGACCTCTTCAAGATCAATCACGCGTTGCCGCGCCAGCACCACGCCTTTGAAAACCCAATACAAAGAGCCGCCGTCAAGGATCTCATCGCCGCGCTTGGGCCACATCCGTGTGACATGGGCCGCGGGGCCACTCCCATAGCGCTGCGCCTGCCATTCCAGCAGATCCTCTACGCGTTCCGCGCCCACACACAGCTTGATCAGATGCACCATATCGGCCACGCCCTTCCATTTGATCCACAATATAATCCGTTGGAGAGGGCTGCAATCCGTTGACCGGACGCAAGGGTTTGCGTATCTTCTTTACCTCTAATCAACATATAGACATCTTCGAAGAGGACGACCGGATGAGCCGCTTTGCCGCCCCAATCGCTGAACAGATCTGGGACATGAAATATCGCCTGAAAGAGGCCGACGGCACTCCGGTAGACAAATCCATCGAAGACAGTTGGCGCCGAATCGCCCGCGCGCTGGCCGAAGTCGAAAAAGACCCCAAGATCTGGGAAGAGCGTTTTTACGGCGCGCTGGAGGATTTCAAATACCTCCCTGCTGGCCGGATCACCGCCGGCGCGGGCACGGGTCGCGCCGTCACGCTGTTCAACTGCTTCGTCATGGGCACGGTGCCGGATTCGATGTCGGGCATTTTCGACATGCTGAAAGAGGCCGCGCTGACCATGCAGCAAGGCGGCGGCATCGGCTATGACTTCTCGACGATCCGCCCGCGCGGCGCGGCTGTCAAAGGCGTGGCGGCGGATGCCTCTGGCCCGCTATCGTTCATGGATGTCTGGGACGCGATGTGTCGCACCATCATGTCGGCAGGCTCGCGCCGCGGCGCGATGATGGCGACGATGCGCTGCGACCACCCCGATATTGAGCAGTTCATCACCGCCAAGCAGGATTCGGCCCGCCTGCGCATGTTCAACCTGTCGGTTCTGGTGACCGACCCCTTCATGGAGGCTGTCAAGGCCGACAAGCCGTGGGAGCTGGTGTTCGAGGACAAGGTCTATCACACGCTCCCCGCGCGCGATCTGTGGAACAAGATCATGCGGGCGACCTATGATTTCGCCGAGCCGGGTGTGATCTTCATCGACCGCATCAACAAGATGAACAACCTGTCCTATTGCGAAAGCATCGCGGCAACGAACCCCTGTGGCGAGCAACCGCTGCCGCCCTATGGCGCGTGCCTGCTTGGCTCGGTCAACCTTGCGCGTCTGGTGACCAACCCGTTCGAGGCCAATGCCGAGCTGGACCCCGAAGCGCTTGATAACCTCGTGCGGCTTGCGATCCGCATGATGGATAACGTGGTTGACGCCTCGCGCTTCCCGCTGCCGCAGCAGGCCGAAGAGGCGCAGAACAAGCGCCGCATCGGCCTTGGCGTGACCGGCCTTGCCGACGCGCTGCTGATGCTGGGCCTGAAATACGGCTCGGACGAGGCCGCCGCCCAGACCGAAGCCTGGATGAAGCTGATCGCGCGCGCCTCCTATCTGGCCTCGGTCGAGCTGGCCAAGGAAAAGGGCGCCTTCCCGCTGTTCGATGCCGAGAAATATCTGGCAAGCGGCAACATGATGCAGATGGACGACGATGTGCGCGACGCGATCCGCGAACATGGCATCCGTAACGCGCTGCTTACCTCGATTGCGCCGACCGGCACGATCTCGCTTTATGCAGGCAACGTCAGCTCGGGGATCGAGCCGGTCTTCGCCTATGCCTACACCCGCAAGGTTCTGCAAAAGGACGGCTCGCGCACCGAAGAAGAAGTCGTCGATTACGCCGTGCAGATGTGGCGCGACAAATTCGGTGACAAGCCGCTGCCCGACTATTTCGTGAACGCGCAGACGCTGGCCCCGATGGCGCACGTCAAAATGCAGGCTGCCGCGCAAAAATGGATCGACAGCTCGATCTCGAAAACCATCAACTGCCCCGAGGACATCTCGTTCGACGCCTTCAAAGACGTCTACATGGAAGCCTTCGAGACCGGCTGCAAAGGCTGCACCACTTACCGCCCGAACGATGTGACAGGCTCGGTGCTGACCGTTTCCGAGAAGACCGAAAAGGCACCCGAGGTCGATGAGGGCGCAGATGTCGTTTACCTGACCGAGCCGCTGGATCGCCCGGCCGAGCTGGAAGGCTCGACCTACAAGATCAAATGGCCGGGCTCCGAGCACGCGATCTACATCACCGTCAACGACATCATCCAAGGCGGGCATCGCCGCCCGTTCGAGGTGTTCATCAACTCGAAGAACATGGAGCATTTTGCCTGGACGGTTGCGCTGACCCGCATGGTCTCGGCCGTGTTCCGCCGAGGCGGCGATGTGTCCTTCGTGGTTGAAGAGCTGAAAGCCGTGTTCGACCCGCGCGGCGGCGCATGGATGCAAGGGCAATACATCCCCTCGATCCTTGCCGCGATCGGTGGCGTGATCGAGCGTCACATGATCTCGATCGGGTTCATCGAAGGCGAGGGCAAGGGACTGAAATCCGACCCGAAAGCCGAGGCCATCGCCGTGGGCGAGCCTCCGCGCGGACAAGCCTGCCCGTCCTGCGGCTCCTACGCGATGCGCAAAGTCGAAGGCTGCATGACCTGTGCAGACTGCGGCCACTCGAAATGCGGCTGATTGGTGTGCGGCGTCTTGTGCGGCGTCGCATAAAATGTCCATTCCGGTAGGTTTTTGTCCATTACGGAAAGCATAACGTGACCACCGAAGTTTCGACTTCGGTGGTTTTCTTTTGAAAACAGCGCCTTATGGGAAGGATCAGGTTAGGGCAGATTCAAGCAGTTCTGCATGACGTCTCGGGCTGGACGCCCGGCTTTCAACTAACGCTAGATGCCGCAGGACAAGCGGAATGGCTGACATCCTGGCCACCCTTTCCCAACAATCGACTATCTGAATGGTCATTTGTGCAAGTAACTTTGAGGTTTGGTCATGCCGAAAATCCTGATCCTTGCGGACCTGCATCATGACTTCTGGCAAGAGGCCGGAAAGGACCCGCTGGCGAACGCGGATTTCTCGGGGGTTGATCTTCTGCTGATCGCGGGCGACCTGAGCAACAAGGCCCATGTGCGCTGGAAATATGCGCTGGCAAGCATCGGCCAGCACATCGACCTCTCGAAGGTCTGCATCTTTCCGGGCAATCACGATTATTACGACGGGCGGCTGGACCGCGAGGACAAGCTCGAGGCCATCGCGCAGGGGATGGGCGCCCGCTTTGTGCAGCAGCACGAGATCATCCTCGGCCGCACCCGGCTCCTGTGCTGCACGCTCTGGACCGACATGATGCTCGGCGGCAATCGCGGGCGCAACGGCGCCGAGGCGATGGAGCGGATGAACGACTACCGCTGCATCCGCGTCGAGCGCGAGCATTGCACAATGTAGCCGTCGCCTGAATGACAACAGCATCTGCCCCAAGACTTCGCTGATGCGCACTCTTTACATGCCAAGGCGGCCCGATTTTTGCCCTGCTAGTTTGCCCGATTTTACGCCACCGAAAGGTCCACCGAAAACCACTTCAACGGCATACCACGCCGAGCAATCATACGCGCAGAGGACTCTCGGAAGTCACCAAGACTACGCCGCTTTATGGCCCGCAAAAGCTTAAGAACTCATTAAATTCGAGCATCTCATTTGGTAGCTTTTTGGTAGCCTTAATTCCTGCTAAAAAATTGAACAATAGTAACATATTGTTTTCAATTAACATTTCACAGAAAAATCCATCGCCACGGTGTCTTCGTAATAGACCCACAGCTGGAATTCACGCATGTCCCGCACTCCGTGAAACCTGATCCCTAGTTACATCATTGTTTTGTTACAGACGCCAAGGTTCGGAGTCCCCCGCGCCTATTCCGGGTCGACCTTAAGATCGGGATCTTCAGGCGGAGCGCTTTCCTGCACGCGCGCCAGATCGCTGGCAAGCGCGGCTGCTGCCGCCTCGGCCTCGGCGCGACGCACCTGCGCACGCGCGGCCAGCCGCAAAGCATGGCTCGCATCCTGCGCGACGACCGGCATCACCGGATCATACCCCGCCGCAATCAACGCCGCATATTCCGGGCGCAGCACCGTCACCCCGCCCACCTGCGCCAGCGCCGCACCGGCGGCAAAGCCGGTATCCGACCACAGCAGGATCATCTGCACCGCCTGGCTCAGCGCGATAGTCTCGGCCGGAACCTCATCCAGCGCCGCATCCATCCGCACGAACGAGAAGCAAGCCCGGATCGAGCCATCCTTGTCAAAGCGGAACACGCGATACTGGTTCGCCCCCTGATCATCGAGCCGCGCAACAATATCCTGCAAGCCCTCGATCATCTGGTCGAGGTTGGGCACCTCAAGCAATTCCTGCCAGTCACGGAAGAAAAAGATCATCAGATTCGCGCCGATATGCATGTCCGTCTCGGCCATCTTGTGACCCGACAGCGCGACAACCGCCTCGACCGCGCCTTTGACCACCTGAAGCGTCGCCTGATCGACGCCAAACACCACCGGCACAATCGGACAGCCCCATCGCGCAAACAGATATTCACCACCCGAGCGGGTAAACAGGGCCGTAACCTGCTCGGGGGTCAGCATCTGTGTCTCGTCGCTCATCTGGGCCTCCTGATCCGTTCCGCCCAGCCTATGCGATCCGGCCAGCGGCGTGAAGAGCAACCACCCCTTTTCCCCGCTTGCCGCGCCATGCAGCGCCCCCTATAAGGCGGGCATGACCTATCTTGATCTCAGCTTGCGAATTACCGGCCCGGCGCTCTGACGCGTCAGGGTAGCCGGGATATGCTGAGACCTGGGCCGCCAGCCGCGCGGCCCCCGACCGAGGGCAATACGCGCCCCGAACTTCCAAGGATTTACCCACCATGTGTTCCGACACGCCCGAAACCCAATCCGACTATCGCGACACCGTCTTCCTGCCCGAAACCGATTTCCAGATGCGTGCGGGCCTTCCGCAGCGCGAGCCTGAATGGCTGGCCCGCTGGGAAAGCCTTGGCATCTATGACCGCCTGCGCGACAAGGCCAAGGATGGCTCGCGCAAGCCGTTTACGCTGCACGATGGCCCTCCCTATGCGAACGGGCATCTGCATATCGGCCACGCGCTGAACAAGACGATCAAGGACTTCATCGTCCGCGCGCACCAGATGATGGGCCATGACGCGCGCTATGTGCCGGGTTGGGATTGCCACGGCCTGCCGATCGAATGGAAGATCGAAGAGCAATACCGCGCCAAAGGGCTGGACAAGGACGAGGTGGACATCATCGCCTTCCGTCAGGAATGCCGCAAGTTCGCCGAGGGTTGGGTCGACATCCAGCGCGAAGAGTTCAAACGTCTGGGCGTGATCGGCAACTGGGCCGACCCCTACCTGACGATGAACTACCACGCCGAAGCGGTCATCGCCGAAGAGTTCATGAAGTTCCTGATGAACGGCTCGCTTTACCAAGGCTCCAAGCCCGTCATGTGGTCGCCGGTCGAAAAGACCGCGCTGGCCGAGGCCGAGGTCGAATACCACGACCACACCTCGCACACGATCTGGGTGCGGTTCGCCGTTGCCTCGGGCGCCCACTTCCCCGAGCTGGACGGCTGCATGAACACCGAACTGTTGCAGGCCTCGGTTGTGATCTGGACGACGACGCCGTGGACGATCCCGCAAAACCGCGCGGTCGCCTATGGGCCGGCGATGTCCTACGGGCTTTACCGTGTCGATACGCTGGCCGACAATTCCACCGCGACCGAGGGCGAATTGCTGGTTCTGGCCGATAGCCTTGCGCAATCGGTGATGACTGCCGCCAAGGTCGAAGCCTTCACCCGCGTCCGCGATGTGGCCACTTCGGAATTCGAGGGCATGATCCTGCGCCACCCCTATGCGGGCGTCGAGAACGGCAATGGCGAATGGGACTATGATGTGCCGATGCTGCCGGGCGACCATGTGACCGATGACGCGGGCACGGGCTTTGTCCACACGGCGCCGAGCCACGGCGACGACGACTATCAGCTTGGCCTGAAATTTGGCCTGCCGATGACCTATAACGTCGAGCCGGACGGGTCGTATCGCAAAGACCTGCCGATCTTTGGCGGCGAGGCGATCATCCTGCCCGACGGCAAGGAAGGCCCGGCCAATGTGTCGAACATCAAGCACCTCGCCTGGGCAGGCAAGCTGCTGGCGAAGGGCAAGGTCAAGCACTCCTACCCGCATTCGTGGCGCTCGAAAGCCCCGCTGATCTTCCGCAACACGCCGCAGTGGTTTGCCGCGATTGATCATAAGCTTGACGATGGCATGGGCGCGCATGGCGACACGATCCGTGCGCGCGCGCTCACCTCGATCAAGGAGCTGGTCAAGTTCACCCCGCAAACGGGTCAGAACCGCCTGTTCTCGATGATCGAGAACCGCCCTGACTGGGTTCTCTCGCGTCAACGCGCGTGGGGCGTGCCGCTGACCTGCTTCACCAAGAAAGGCGCCAAGCCGACGGACGCGGACTTCCTGTTGCGCAACGCCGAGGTGAACGCACGCATCGCCGCCGAGTTCGAAGCCAAAGGCGCAGACGTCTGGTATGAAGAGGGCTTCAAGGCCCGCGTTCTGGGCAACATCGTCACCGCTGACGACTACGATCAGGTCTTCGACGTGCTGGACGTGTGGTTTGACTCCGGGTCGACGCACGCTTTCGTGTTGCGCGACCGTGAAGACGGCACCGCCGACGGGATTGCGGACGTCTATCTGGAAGGCACCGACCAACACCGCGGCTGGTTCCATTCCTCGATGCTGCAAGCCTGCGCCACCAAGGGTCGCGCGCCCTATCGCAACGTGGTGACGCACGGGTTCACGCTGGACGAGAAGGGCATGAAGATGTCCAAATCGCTTGGCAACACCGTCGCGCCGCAAGAGGTGATCGACCAATACGGCGCCGACATCCTGCGCTTGTGGGTGGCGCAGTCAGATTACACCGTCGACCTGCGGATCGGCGCGAAGATCCTGAAAGGCACCGCCGACAGCTACCGCCGCCTGCGCAACACGCTGCGATTCATGCTGGGTGCGCTGAACGGCTTTGACGAGGCAGAGCGCCTTGACACCGCCGATATGCCCGAACTGGAGCAATGGGTGCTGCACCGTCTGGCGCAGCTGGATACGCAGGTGCGCGAGGGCTATGCGGCCTTCGACTTCCAGGGCGTGTTCCAGACCCTGTTCAACTTCTGCACCGTCGATCTGTCGGCCTTCTACTTCGACATCCGCAAGGACGCGCTCTATTGCGATCCGGCCTTGTCGGTCACGCGCCGCGCGACCCGCACGGTGCTGGATTTGCTGTTCCATCGCCTGACAACATGGCTTGCGCCGATCCTGTGCTTCACGATGGAAGACGTGTGGCTGTCGCGCTTCCCCGGCGCGGAGTCGTCGATCCATTTGCAGGACTTCCCGCAGACGCCTGCGGAATGGCTTAACCCCGATCTGGCAACGAAATGGGACGACATCCGCCGCGCACGTCGGGCCGTGACGGCTGCTCTTGAGGTGCAGCGGACCGAAAAGGTTATCGGCGCCTCTCTTGAGGCCTCCCCGGTGGTTCACGTCGAAGACGGCGATCTTCTGGCCCGCCTCAAGTCGGTGCCGTTCGAAGACATGTGCATCACCTCGGCGCTGCAATTGACCGCAGACCCCGCCCCGAACGAGGCGTTCCGCTTCCCCGAAGTTCCGGGCGTCGCCGTCGTGTTCGAGCGGGCTATCGGCGAGAAATGCGAGCGCTGCTGGAAGATCCTGCCCGATGTCGGCACGCACCAGCATCCGCACACCTGCAAGCGCTGTAACGACGCGCTAGGTTAAATAAAGGGCGCCTTCGGGCGCCCTTCGTTTTGCTGATCGCGCAATACGCATCTAGCTGCCCCCCCGTAAAACGCCGGTTTCGGCCCGATGCGGGGCAGCCGTATACCGACACACTTTTCGAGTTGCCTTCATCCGGCCCGCCGGAATTCCACGTCTTCCTCATGCGCCGTATTAAGGCTGCCAGCAGCCGATCCCGCGATTTTGAACCAGGTAAATTCCCGCTTGAGCGCTTCGACCTTGCCCAGAAGAGCCTTGCTGGCCGAGGTCGTTTCCAGAACCATGCTACTGTTCGACTGTGAGACGGAGTCGATGTTGCTAACCGCATCCCCGATCTCGTCCATGCCGATAGCCTGCTCTCGCGTCGATTGTGCAATATGGGTCACATCGGACGAGATATTCTGAATCGACTGGATCACCGCTTGCAGGGCAGAACTGGTGTCACTTACCAGACGCACACCGTTCTGGACCTGCTGGTCACTGTTGCTGATGAGGGAGGAAATGTCCAACGCCGCCTCGGAGGCTCGTTGCGCCAGCGCCCGAACTTCGGACGCAACCACTGCGAAACCCCGGCCAGCCTCGCCAGCCCGGGCAGCCTCGACCCCCGCATTCAGGGCCAGAAGATTCGTCTGGAATGCGATGTCATTGATAACATCGGTAATCGTGCCGATCTTTTGCGAGAAGTCCGCAATGCTTTCCATTGAATCCACCGCTTTGGACAGAATGGCATCACTATCTTTCGCAGTTTCATTTGCCTTCGCCAGAACAGTATCTACACGTGCAGTTGCTTCTGCCACAGACGCAACCGAGGTATTCAACTCGGTCAGCGCCGCCGAAGTCTGCTCTATAGTCGCAGCAGCGGTTTCTGTTCGGCGCGACAGTTCATTGATCGCGCCCGAAATTTCCATGGTTCCGGCACTCAGATCATCGAAGTTATGCTGCGCAGACCCCACGATCTCGACCAAGGTGCTGCGCGCCTTTTCGGCACTCGCCAGAACCTCGCCATAGCGGCCTGGATAGCTATCCCGGATCGCGACTGATAGCTCCCCCTGCGCGATATGGCCCATCGCCTCGGCAATTGATGCCAATGTTCTTTCCAGCGTATCGAGCGTATCATTCACGGCTTCTGCAATCTGGACTCCAAGCTCGAAATCGTGCGGGACATCTACCCGGGAGCCAAGATTCCCCGCCGTTGCCGCCTGAAGTGTCTGAGCCAAGTCATTTTGAAAGCGGTTCGCAGCCTCCATTTGCTGTAGCTCGCTTTGCATTCTTTCTTGCTGTTCTTTGGCGAGTTCCGCTGCTTTCGCGGCCGCCTCTTTTTGCAGTTCGGCAGCCTGACGGGCCCTTTCAGACTCATCTCGGACTTGCGCGGCCAGCACGACAGCCTCATCAGAACGCCCTTTGAAGGCACGGGTCTGGCGCGCCATTGCACCGAATTCATCTTCCAGTTCGCAGCCGGGAATTTCCGAGACGTCTTCGCCTTCGCCCATTTTGAGCATCGCATCGCTTAGCGACAAAAGCGGCTTCAGCACCCGCCGGGCCATCACGACAGCCGACGCAACCGCGTTACACAGAAGAACCGCTGCGGCAAAAAACACGATAGCCGTGCCAATACTCGCCTTGGTTGCAAGCGCATCAAGCTGGCTCGAGAAACGCCCCTCCATCGCGCGGAAAAACGCGTCGACCGGCTCCATAATATCGGCTTTGTAACTGTGGTAGGTGCTCGAATGCAAAAGCTCGATCGCCAGCGCAGGATCGGGCTCTCCCTTCACGGTATATTTGCCGTTCGCATCAGCAAAGGTGCCCTTAACCGCATTCATCGCGCGAACTTCAAGCGAGACCAGGCCGTCCGAATTGGCCTGCGCCTGCTCCAGGAAATCAAACTCGGCCTTAGAGAAACCAGCGTCACGCATCAAATCGAGCAAGGATTTGGTAACGCCGCTTGATGCCGGAACCGGACGGTCGGCGGCAGCAAAATCCCAGTAGATCCCGTTATAGCCCGACGGCCTTTCCTTCTCGCCGTTACGGATGGCCAGAATATCGTTATATTGCGCTTCGTATTTCGCCTCGCCCGTAACGACATAGGTCCGCGCCAGTCGGGTCAGATCATCACTGGACTGGCGCAATTCATCCGCCAGCAGATAAGAGGCATACCTGCTTTCCAGCACATCATCGCGCTGGTGGCTAATGTATTGGTCGTAAGCGATCGCCGCCACAGCAATAGCTGCGCAAGCCAGTGACGTAACCGCCAGGGCTTGTGTCAGTTTCCGTATAGAGATTTTAGCCATGTCAGTCACGCTCTCCAAGATTCGGGCTTGCGTGATGAACCATGAAGGGCATTCATTAAATTTGAGTTAGAGCGTTTACAACCCCGAACCCCTAGCGCGCCTCACCCCAAGGTGTCGCCTGCTGCACGATCCCGACAGCCAGCAAATAGACCGAGGTCACAACCAGCCCCCAATGCGCCCAGCTTTCGGGGTGAAAATCGACCCACGCGGCCCATCCGGCAAAAACCGTCCAGGCCAGCGCCATCGGCAGAGACAGCCAGCGCCAGCGCATCGTCCGCGTCGGATGGATGAATTTCAACGGCAGGAACATCGCGACCGAAAGCGCCAGAACCACCGCCAGAATAACCCAGTAACCCGGCTCCAGCGCGAACAGGACCAGCACCACCATGTTCCAGCACGCAGGAAATCCGGAGAAGGAATTATCCTTCGTTTTCATGCGCGTATCCGAGAAGTAGATCACGCTCGCATAGGTAATCGCGATAATCGCGAGCCATCCCGTCCAGCCGGGCAGCAGACCCGATTTGAACAGCGCATAGGCGGGGATGAAAACATAGGTCAGGTAATCGACGATCAGGTCCATCAGGACGCCGTCATAGATCGGGAAATTCGTTTTCACATCATAGCGCCGCGCAAGCGGGCCATCTACGCCATCCACGAACAGCGCGACCACCAGCCAGAGGAACATCAGGCTCCATTTTTCTTCGACCGCCGCCAGAAGGGCCAGCATCGACAGGACCGCTCCGGTTGCGGTGAGCAGGTGCACTGAGAGGGCTTTAACACGAATATCCATGCCCCCTGATGCCTCAAAGAGCGTAGCGGCGCAACCGGATCACGCGCGCGGATGGGCCGCTTGATAGACTTCCATCAGACGCGCGCTATCGACCGCCGTATAGATTTGCGTGGTCGACAGGCTGGCATGGCCCAGAAGCTCCTGAATGGCGCGCAGGTCGCCGCCAGCCGCCAGAAGATGCGTCGCGAACGAGTGACGCATTGCATGGGGCGTGGCCGAAGCGGGCAAGCCAAGCGCCATACGCGCGCGCTCCATCGCCTTGGCAATCAGGCGCGGGTTCAGCGGGCCGCCACGGGCACCCCGAAACAGGGCCGCGCCTTCTTCGAGCGTATAGGGACACAGGCGCACATACTCGGCCACCGCATCGCGCGCGGCGGGCAGAACGGGCACGATCCGCTCTTTGTCACCCTTGCCACGGATACGCAGCACTTCGGGCAGCGGATAGCTTGCGCCGGTCAGCCCCAAGGCTTCGGAAATCCGCAACCCGCAGCCATACAGCAGCGTCACGACGGCGCCATCACGCGCGGCGATCCACGGCTCCATCGCTTGCAAGTCGACCTGTTCGATCATCTTCTGCGCGGCATCTTCGGCCAGTGGGCGGGGCAGCTTGCGCTGGAACTTGGGCGCGCGCGCCGCAAGGACATGGCTCGGGTCGAACCTCTCGCGATCCGCCAGCCAGCGCATGAACCCCTTGACCGACGACAACGCCCGCGCCAGCGAGCGCGACGACAGCCCCCGCCCGCGCTCATGCGCCATCCACGAGCGCATATCGGATTGCGAGACCTGCGACAGCCGCGCCACCCCCAGCCCTTCGCCGTGGTGACTGTGCAAAAAACCCAGAAACCCTGAAACATCCGCCTGATAGGCCTTAAGCGTATGCGCCGACGCCCCATCCAGCGCCTTGAGGTGATCAAGCCATCTGGCAAGCGCATCCCCTGCCCCGGCCGACCAGCCGGTCATCAGCTAAGCCAGCGGCGCATCGTGCGTTCGAACACGCCTGCAAAGAAGGACAGAAGGTCGGTGCCCTGCGAGGGCTTGAACTGATGCGGGTCTTCCGCCCCCATGACCAGAAGCCCCGGCAGGCGTCCCTCGCCCAGATCGAGCCGCATCAACGCCTCGGAGCGGACCCAGCCCGCCGCCTCGCCATAAATCGCCTCGGATTGCGGCACGGTCTGGCGCAGCACGACGGGGCGCGGAGACCCGCTGCGACCCGCGCGCATATATTCGTTGATGAAGCCCGGCTCGGCCACGCACAGAACCTCGCCCAGATGACGCAGCGCAGGGTCGTGCTCGGAGTGCAAGCTTTCAAGCACCAGACGCACCTGATCGACGCGCAGGATCTCGGAAACCTCGGAGCCGAGGTTTTTCAGGAAATTCTCGAAATCAAACGGATCGAGCATCCGCAAAATCGCACGATGCACCTGATTGGTGCCCGCCAGATTCTCATAAGCCGCCGCAATGACCGACCGATGCGTATCCTCAAGACGGTCGAGCCGCGCCTCAAGTCGCTCCATCGCCACGCCGCGCAGGTCGATGATATTCGACCCCATCGCGCGTTCATTCGCAACGATCAAGGCCCGCATCAGATCGCGGTCTTCCAGAATAACGTCCGGGTCGGAAATGATCTTTTCGCGCAGTTGATCTGCGAGTGCTGTTTCGCTCATGCCTGTGTTCGCCTGTTCTTACGGCTTGGTTTTGGCCAACCTGCCATAATTTCGCGCGAAAAGCAGCCCTGATTTGCACCGTAACGAAAAAGGCCCGCCAGTGTGGCGGGCCTGTCTCGGATCAGACGATCTTTTGGCCGGTCTTGGCCCAGTCCTTCAGGAACTGGTCGAGACCCTTGTCGGTCAGCACATGGTTCGCCATCGCCTTGATAACGGCGGGCGGCGCGGTGATCACGTCGGCGCCAATACGGGCCGCATCGGTGATGTGGTTCACGTTGCGGATCGAGGCGGCAAGGATTTCCGTCTCGAAGGCGTAGTTGTCATAGATGGTGCGGATGTCCTCGATCAGCTGCATACCATCAAGGTTGATGTCGTCCAGACGGCCGATGAAGGGCGAGATGAAGCTCGCGCCAGCTTTGGCCGCAAGGATCGCCTGAGCGGCCGAGAAACACAGAGTGACGTTGACCATGTGGCCTTCGGATGCGAAAGCCTTACATGCGGTCAGGCCATCCCAGGTCAGCGGAACCTTGATCGCGATATTGGAGGCGATCTTGGCCAGCTTCAGACCTTCTGCGATCATTTCCTTGGCGTCGGTCGCCACGACCTCGGCCGAGACCGGGCCTTCGACCATGTCGCAGATCTCTTTGGTCACTTCGATGATGTCGCGGCCCGATTTCAGGATCAGCGACGGGTTGGTGGTCACGCCATCGACCATGCCAAGATCGTTCAGTTCCTTGATCGCGGCAACATCGGCGGTATCGACGAAGAATTTCATGGGAGGTCTCCAAGCCAGATTTCGCGCGGGTGATAGCGCAAAAGGCGGGCGCGGGAAAGAGCGCAGGTTACACAATTGCCCAGAGCCGGAAACGGGGGCCGCATGAGCGCGCAAAGCTGGTTTGACGAAGGCGCCCGCCTCTCGGTTCTGACCGCCGAGCCAATCGGGCGGCCTTTGGACTATCTGGCGCCCGAAGGCGGGTGTTTTCTGGGCGCCTTTGTCGAGGTGCCCTTGGGGCCGCGCAAGGTGATGGGCGTCGTCTGGGGCGCGGGCGATGGCCGGTTCGAGGCCGCGCGCCTGCGGTCTGTCTATCGCGTCCTTGATGTGCCGCCGATGAGCGAGGAACTGCGCGCTTTTCTGATCCGCATGGGCGAGTATACGATGACGTCGCTACCCGCGATGCTGCGTTTGGCAACCCGCACGCCGGGGCTGTTCGATGCACCGGGTGCGCGCAAGGTGTTCCGCCTTGGCGAGACGCTGCCTGACCGCATGACCGATGCGCGCGAACGCGTGCTGGAGGTGCTGCGCGATCATGGCGGCGCGGGGTTCTACCTTGGCGAACTGGCGCAGGCGGCGGGCGTGACCACTCAGGTCGTCAAAGGGCTGGCAAAAGCGGGCGCGCTGATCGAGGCCGAAGTGCCGCGCGACGCCCCCTATCCCCGCCTTGATCCGCTCCGCGCAGGCAAAGCGCTCTCTGACGATCAGGCGCAGGCGGCGGCGGCGCTCCGCGAAAGCGGCGGGCGGTTTGGCACCGTGCTTCTGAAAGGCGTCACCGGCTCAGGCAAAACCGAGGTTTACCTTGAGGCCGTTGCCGAATGCCTGAAACGCGGCCGACAGGCGCTGGTTCTTTTGCCCGAGATCGCGCTGACCAGCGAGTTTCTGGCCCGCGTCGAAGAGCGTTTTGGCGCGCGGCCCGGCGAATGGCACTCGGGCGCGACCCAGTCCGAACGCCGCAGGCTGTGGAAAATGGCCGCCCTTGGCGAGGTGCAGCTTGTCGTCGGCGCGCGCTCGGCGCTGTTCCTGCCATTTCGCGACCTTGGGCTGATCGTCGTCGATGAGGAACACGACACCTCCTATAAACAAGAGGAAGGCGCGCTTTATTCCGCCCGCGACATGGCTGTTCTGCGTGCCTCTTATGCCGATGCGCAGGTCGTGCTGGCATCGGCAACCCCGTCACTTGAAAGCTGGGTGAACGCGGAAACGGGCAAGTATAAGCGCGTCGATCTGGCCGCGCGGTTCGGCGCCTCGCAATTGCCCGACATGCGCGCTATCGACATGCGCGACGAGCGGATCGAAAACGTCCACTGGATCTCCCCCTCGCTTGTCGGCGCGGTGCTGGACCGGATCAGCAAGGGCGAACAGGCGATGCTGTTCCTCAATCGCCGCGGCTATGCCCCCGTCACGATCTGCCGCGCCTGCGGGCATCAGATCGGCTGCGATCATTGCGATGCGCGGATGGTGGAACACAGATTCCTCAAACGCCTCGTCTGCCACCAGTGCGGCGAAACGA
Organism: Pseudothioclava alba; assembly: GCF_033100795.1. NCBI lineage: Bacteria > Pseudomonadati > Pseudomonadota > Alphaproteobacteria > Rhodobacterales > Paracoccaceae > Pseudothioclava > Pseudothioclava alba. The sequence continues at coordinate 349,012 of NZ_JAWLVI010000002.1, read as the reverse complement.
AACCCATTCCCACCGCCTGCCCAAGCTGCAATGTCGAGGGCCGCCTTGCCCCCGTCGGGCCGGGCGTCGAACGCCTTGCCGAAGAGGTGGCCGAACGCTTCCCCGATGCCCGCGTGGCGGTGTTGTCCTCGGATCTGTTCACCACGGCGCGTGCGCTCAAAGACGCGATCGAGACTATCGCGCAGGGCGGCGCGGACATCATCATCGGCACCCAGATTGTCGCAAAGGGGCACAACTTCCCCAAGTTGACCCTTGTCGGCGTGATCGACGCGGATCTCGGGCTGCAAGGCTCGGACCTGCGCGCGGCGGAACGCACCTTTCAACTGATGCGTCAAGTCGCGGGCCGCGCGGGCCGCGCCGAGAAACCGGGCGTCGCGCTGTTGCAGACCTATCAGCCCGAGCATCCCGTAATCCGCGCGATTCTGGGCGGCGACGAAGAGGCCTTCTGGCGCGCCGAGGCCGCGCAACGCGAAGCGCAGGGCGTGCCTCCCTACGGCCGGATGGCGGGGATCATCCTGTCCGGCCCCGAGGTGCAACCGCTCTTTGAAATCGGCAACGATCTGGCCCGCCGCACTGGCCCCTTGCAGCAGATCGGCGCGCAGGTTTTCGGCCCCGCCCCTGCGCCAATTGCGCGGGTTCGCGGGCGCCACCGCGTGCGGCTACTGGTCAAGGCGGACAAATCCGCGCCGCTACAACGCGCGCTGAAAGCATGGGTCCGGCAGGTCAAACTGCCCAATCAGGTGCGCCTTCAGATCGACATCGACCCGCAGAGCTTCCTTTAGCAGGCGGCCTCGGGTGACAGGCTACGCTGATCGAGCAGGAAATCGGTCAGCACCGCGCCCACCCACATGCAAAACAGCGCCAGCCACGCGGTTGCCGCAAAGACCGAGCCGCCCGTCACACCGTTGCCGATAGCACAGCCCCCCGCCAGCATGGCACCAAACCCCATCAGCACCGCCCCGATCATCGAGCGGCGCATCACCGGCACGCTGTCGAACCCCTGCCACGCAAATTCACGCGCAAACAGCGACGACAGGAACGCCCCCACTACGACGCCCGGCACCAACCCCACGTCGAACTCCAGCACCGCGTTGCGGTCGAGGAAGAACATCAGCGTATTCGCGGACGGCCCCGAGAAGGTCGCCGAAGTCACCGGCACCGGATCAAATGCCACCTGCGCCAATGACCACGTCAGCACCCAACCGACCGCCACCGCAAACCCCACCCCCGAGGCGAAGATCAGGATCTTCGGCCCGATCCGGTTTTTCAGCGACAGATATAACGCAAGCGCCGCCACCGCGACGCCCAACGCCAGCCCCGACCAGTCCGGCAGGCGCAACGCGGTCAAAAGCGACACGTTCTCGCCGCCCGGCGTGACCCAAAGCCCCGCCAACTGGTCACGGTATGGCGCCAGAATACCCTTGAGGCTCATCTGCGCGGTCACGGCGAAAATCAGCCCCGATACGACCGACCGCAGGTTGCCTGTCGAGGCCAGCACCAACAGCCGCCCCGAGCACCCCCGCGCCATCACCATGCCCGCGCCGAATATCAGCCCGCCGATAATCGCCCCCGACCACGAACCGGGCACCGACATGATCCGGCTGTCGATCCCGCGAAACAGGCCAAGCAACTGCGCGCCCTGCACCCAGACCACGGCCGTCGAAAAGGTCAAAAGCCAGACCGCGACCTTGCCGCCAAGCTTACCCCGCGCAAATTCGACCGTTGCGGCGCGAAGGCAGAAATTCGACCGCTGCGCCGCGATGCCAAAGATGATGCCGGTCACCAGCCCGAACAGGGCAGCCGTCGGCCCCTCGCCAATGGCCTCGACAATCCCGACAATATCCATGACACCTCTCCCTGCGCCGCATACCAGCCCAGTATATGCCGTTTTCGGAATATGTCGCCCTTGATTTGCATCAGCCGCTTGCATGGCCCGAACGCAAGGCGTATCCGCGAAACATGAACCTGACGCGCACCATTTCGCTTGACGAAGCCCACGCCCTGCCGCGCTGGCAGCAACCGGACGTTTTGCTCTATGTGATGGCGGCGGCGATGCCGATCGCCTTTGCCACATGGTCGGCGCTGCTAAACAACTTCGTCATCGAGATCGCGGGCTTCACCGGCCGCGAGATCGGCTGGCTGCACAGCCTGCGCGAAGTGCCGGGGTTTCTGGCAATCGGCGTGATCGTCGTGCTGTGGCTCTTGCGCGAACAATGGCTGGCACTTTTGGCGCTGATGCTTCTGGGGGCATCGACCGCGGTCACGGCGCTTTTCCCCGGCTTTGGCGGCATCCTTGTGGTGACGATGCTCTCCTCAATCGGGTTCCACTATTTCGAAACGGTCAACCAGTCGCTGCAACTGCAATGGATTGACCGCGAGCGCGCCCCCGAGACCTTGGGGCGCGTTGTTGCCGTGGGCTCTGCTGCATCACTTCTGGCCTATGGTGCACTGGTCGTAACGTGGAAGGCTTTCGATCTGAGCTACGGCTTTGTCTACGCAGTTTCGGGCGGGGCGACCTTTGTCATCGCCGTTCTGGCCGCGCTGCTTTACCCGCAGTTTCAGGCCCGCGAGCCGCAGTTGAAGACCTTTGTCCTGCGGCGGCGCTACTGGCTGTATTACGCGCTGCAAATGGTAGCCGGTGCCCGTCGGCAAATCTTTGTGGTGTTCGCGGCCTTTATGATGGTCGAGAAATTCGGCTTTCAGGTCCACGAGGTCACGGGGCTGTTCCTGATCAACTTCCTCGCCAATATGGCGCTGGCCCCAAAGATGGGAAAACTCGTCGGGCGCTTTGGCGAGCGCCGCGCGCTGATCTTCGAATATGCCGGGCTGGTGGTGATTTTCGTGCTTTATGGCGGGCTTTACTGGTTCGACTGGCCGGTCTGGCTGGCGGCGGCGCTGTATGTGGTCGATCACATCTTTTTCGCGCTGGCCTTTGCGATGCGGACCTATTTCCAGAAGATCGCCGATCCGCAGGACATCGCGCCCACCGCAGCGGTAGCGTTCACCATCAACCATATCGCCGCCGTTTTCCTGCCCGCGCTTCTGGGCTACCTTTGGGTGCAGTCGCCGCCTCTGGTTTTTGCCTTGGCGGCGGGGTTAGCGCTCTGTTCGATGGGGCTGGCCTTTCTGATCCCGCGCCACCCGTCGAAAGGGCACGAGACCGTGCTCTCCTCGCGATAGCCTCTGGAATTCGGCGCGCAGGCTTCTAGATTTGTCTCCAAAGGAGAGCCCCAATGACCGCCAGACCGACCCAGCTTCCCAACGCCGCCGAAGCCCTTGCAGGCCGCGCCGAACCGATGCCCCTGACCGAGCCGCATTTCCTGTGGCACCGCAATCTGCGTGGCCCCGTTCCCGAAGGCATGGAAGAGGCGATTTTCGGTATGGGCTGCTTCTGGGGCGTGGAGCGGATTTTCTGGCAACTGGACGGCGTCTGGCTGACGATGGTCGGCTATGCGGGCGGCCTTACCCCCAACCCGACCTATAAAGAGGTCTGCACCGGCATGACCGGCCATAACGAGGTTGTCCGCGTGGTCTTTGATCCCGCGAAAATCAGCTACGACACGCTCTTGCGCACATTCTGGGAAAACCACGACCCGACGCAGGGGATGCGCCAAGGCAACGATCAGGGCACGCAGTATCGCTCGGGCATCTACACCACGACCGAGGCGCAAAAGACCGCCGCCAAGGAAAGCCGCGCGCGCTACGCCGAACGTCTGGCGGCAGCGGGCTATGGCGCGGTTACGACCGAGGTTCTGGATGCCCCCGTTTTCTACTTTGCCGAGGACTACCACCAGCAATACCTCGCCAAGAATCCAGAGGGCTATTGCGGCATCGGCGGCACCGGTGTCAGCTGCCCGATCGGCCTGAAAGCTTGACCTGAGGGGCGGAACGGGCGAAAGCGACGGTAACGAAAGGAACCGCCATGCCCACCACCTTCACCGCCTTCACCACCCTGCCCGACCGCGATCAGGCCGAGGCGCTGGCAGAGCGCCTCGAAGACCTTGATCCGCCCGCCTATGGCGTCGGCGTTTTCGAGATCGAGGACGGTTCCGAACGGTGGGAGGTTGGCTCCTATTTCACCGAAAAGCCCGATGGCATCGTGCTTGACCTGCTGGCGGCGGTTCACGGTGCGCAGCCCTTTGCGGTGTCGGAACTTCCCGAGACCGATTGGGTCGCCCATGTCCGGCGTGAGCTTGCCCCCGTCGAAGCGGGCCGCTTCTTCGTCTACGGCAGCCACGATGCCGACAAGGTGCCAGAGGGCGCGATTGCCCTGAAGATCGACGCAGCGATGGCCTTTGGCACGGGGCATCACGGCACGACGCTTGGCTGCCTGAAAGCGCTGGACGATCTGGAAAAGGGCGGGCTGCGGGCAACCAACGTAGCAGACATCGGCTGCGGCACCGCCGTTCTGGCGATGGCGGCGGCAAAGCTCTGGCCCGAATCCGTGATGGCCTCCGACATCGACCCGATCGCGGTCGAGACCGCCCGCGCGAACACCGAACAGAACGGCCTGAAGGATCGTGTTATCTGCATCGAGGCTGCGGGCTTTGAACACCCGCATCTGAAAGCGGTCGCCCCCTACGACCTGATTTTCGCGAATATCCTGAAAGGGCCGCTGATGACGCTTGCCCCGGATATGGCGCAAAATTGCACCGAATCAGGCCACATCATTCTGTCGGGAATCCTGCATGAACAGGCCGATGATGTGATCGAAAGATACACGGCTTCCGGCTTTTGTCTTCTGTCTCGCAACGAACACGGCGACTGGACGACATTGGTGATGCACAAGGAATAATCCGCCCGAATTAAGCCTAAATAACCCGAGCAAAAGATCAGCAACGGCTATACTATAGGATATACGCCAGAAGTGAGCCAAACAGGTGGACACTGAGATGACTGATCGCAACCTTCGGGAATTTGAAACCCGCCTTCACCGGATCGAACAGATCCATCAGGCGGGGGGTGCCTTCGAGGCATCGGGCACCCTCGGGCGCGCCTATTTCGACTCGGTGCGCGCAAAACAGCGCCGGAGCTTTCCTCTGCGCGCCTCAGCGATGATCCTGTGCGGCGCGTTGCTGTTGAAAGCAGGTGTGCTCGCCCAGATTGGCACCGAAGCTTACGAGGACAAGGTTGCAACTTTGGCCGAGGGTGGCTCGGTTCAGATGGCTGCCGCATGGGTTCTGAAAACAGACCCGATCACCCGTGACATCGCCGGTGCGATCCGCCGAATGATTTTTTGAGTGACTTTGTAACAGGTTAAACCGGGCCGTGGCGGATCGCTGCGGCCCGTTTCAATTTTGCGCCCCCTTTACCCCTAGGCAATGTTCACCTTTCGTGCTAATTCTGAGCAAAAGACAGAACAAAGGCTGGCAGAGAATGCGGGTGATCGGGATTGATCCGGGGTTGCGCAACCTTGGTTGGGGCGTGATCGAGGTCGAAGGGTCGCGGATGCGCCATATCGCCAATGGCATCCTTCATTCCGAAGGCGATGACCTTGCCAAGCGGCTGCTCAGCCTGCATCAGGGGCTTTGCGCCGTGATCGCCGAATACGCCCCCGAAACCGCCGCGGTCGAGCAGACCTTTGTCAACAAAGACGCCGTCGCCACGCTGAAACTGGGCCAAGCGCGCGGGATCGCCCTGCTGGCGCCAGCGCAGGCGGGCCTCGAGATCGGGGAATACGCGCCGAACGCCGTGAAAAAGGCGGTGGTCGGGGTTGGCCACGCCGATAAAGTTCAGGTGCAGCATATGGTCCGCCATCAACTGCCCGGCACGCAGTTCGAGGGGCCAGACGCCGCAGACGCGCTGGCCGTAGCAATCTGCCACGCCTTCCACCTGCAAACCGCGCACCGGATGGGCGCCGCGCAATTGTCGCGCGCAGCCCTGTCAGGTGAAACACGCATCCGGAGGGCGCGCGCATGATCGGACGGATTGCTGGCACTATCCTCCACCGCGCAATGGACCATGTGCTGATCGACGTGCGCGGCGTGGGCTACATCGTGCATATCTCGGACCGCACCGCCCGCAGCCTGCCCCCCGTGGGCGAGGCGTGCGCGCTTTATACCGAGCTTCTGGTGCGCGAAGACCTGCTGCAACTTTTCGGCTTTCCGACGCTACTGGAAAAGGAATGGCACCGCCTGCTGATTTCGGTGCAAGGCATTGGGGCGAAGGCGGCGCTGGCTATTCTGGGAACACTTGGGCCGGATGGTCTGGGCCGCGCTATCGCACTGGGCGACTGGTCGGCGGTCAAATCCGCCCCCGGCGTTGGCCCGAAACTCGCACAGCGTGTTGTGCTGGAGCTGAAGGACAAGGCTCCCACCGTGATGGCCCTTGGCGCGGATCTGACGGTCGACGCAATGCCGGTGCTTGAGGACGAGCCTACCCCGAAATCCGCCAAACCCCGCACCGCCATGCCTGCCCCGAAAACCAACTTCACCGCCGAGGCGCTGTCCGCGCTGACCAACCTTGGTTACAGCCCCTCGGACGCTGCAGCCGCGGTCGCCCGCGCCTCCGAGGATCCGGACGCCAGCGACACTGCGAAACTCATCCGCACGGCGCTGCGTCTTCTGGCGCCCAAGGAGTGATCCCGCGCCTTGCCTCTGCCGGAAATAAGCGCAACAGTCGCCCATGATGACCGACCCTGATCCGACCCTCCGCCCCGACCGTCTGCCCGATGATGCAGACCGTGCCCTGCGCCCGCAGGCGCTGGAAGAATTCGTCGGACAGGCCGAGGCCCGCGCCAACCTGCGCGTCTTTATCGAAAGCGCCAAGATGCGCGGTCAGGCGATGGATCACACGCTGTTTCACGGCCCGCCCGGACTTGGCAAAACCACGCTGGCGCAGATCATGGCGCGCGAATTGGGCGTGAACTTCAAGATGACCTCGGGGCCGGTGCTGGCGAAAGCCGGTGATCTGGCGGCGATCCTGACCAATCTCGAACGCAACGACGTGCTGTTCATCGACGAGATTCACCGCATGAACCCGGCGGTCGAAGAGGTGCTCTACCCCGCGATGGAGGATTTCGAGCTGGACCTCGTGATCGGCGAGGGACCAGCCGCGCGCACCGTCCGGATCGAGCTGCAACCCTTCACGCTTGTCGGCGCGACCACGCGGCTTGGCCTGCTGACCACGCCGCTTCGCGACCGGTTCGGCATTCCGACGCGGCTCCAGTTTTATACCGAGGACGAGCTGGACCTGATCGTCAGCCGTGGCGCACGCCTTCTGGGCATTCCCTCCGAACCCGCAGGCACGCGCGAGATTGCGAAACGTGCGCGCGGCACGCCGCGCATTGCGGGCCGCCTGCTGCGGCGGGTTGTCGATTTTGCCCTTGTCGAAGGGGATGGCCGCCTGACCCGCGCGATTGCCGACAGCGCGCTGACGCGGCTTGGCGTCGACAACCTTGGCCTTGATGGCGCGGACCGGCGCTACATGATGCTGATGGCCGAACATTACGGCGGGGGGCCGGTGGGCGTGGAAACCCTGTCCGCCGCGCTGTCCGAAAGCCGCGATGCCATCGAAGAGGTGATCGAGCCTTACCTCTTGCAGCAGGGTCTTATCAGCCGCACGCCGCGCGGGCGGATGCTGGGGCAACGCGCCTGGCGACATCTGGGGCTTGAGGCACCGAAACCCGCCTCACAATCCGATCTCTTCGGTGACGGCTGAGGCATTCTGTCCCTTGCCGCCTACGTCCCCGCCCCCTAACTAGGCGGCAAAGGAGTGCGCCCATGACGAGTTTACCCCCCCGTTTCAACATCAGCGACGCCGAGATCGAGCGCGTTGTTGCCGCCTTCTACGCCCGCGTGCGCACGCATCACATGCTCGGCCCGATCTTTGCGGTCCACGTCACCGACTGGCCCGCGCATGAGGCCAAGATCGCGCGCTTCTGGAAAGGCGCGATCCTGCATCAGCCCGGCTATGAAGGCTCGCCGATGATGGCGCACCGCGTGGCGGGCAACGTCACCCCCGAGCATTTCCCGATCTGGCTGGGTCTGTTTGACGACACTCTGCGCCAAACGCTGAACGACCCGATGCAGGCGGCGGGATGGTCGGCGCTCGTGCACCGCATCGGGCAAAGCCTGCGCATGGGCGTGGCCGATATGGGCCAGCCCGCAGGCAGCATCCCGACGCTTCGTTAATCCGCCGGTTTCCGGTCGAACACCCCTACCAAAGAGCGCCCGATCAGGTTCTTGACCTTCGGCTTTTCCAGCGCGTGAAACGGCATCGGGCGGCAAACCTCAAGCGCCGCCACGCCGACCCGCGCGGTCAGCGCGCCGTTGATTACGCCCTCGCCAAAGCGGCGCGAGATTTTGGACATCAGGTGCCCGCCGGTCAGGGTTTCGATCAGGTCGTCCCCTGCCGCAACCGCCCCCGTCGCAACCACATGGGTCATAACCGACCGCGCGAGGCGAAGGCTCCCAAGGCTCCCCGAACGGCCGCCATAAATCTCGGCAATGCGGCGGATCATGCGCAGGTTCGCCGTCAGCGCCGTCACCACATCGGCCAGCGCCAGCGGCACCAGCGCCGTCACCGTCGCCACCGTGCGCGAGGCCGCCTCGATCTCCAGCCGCGCGGCGGCATCAAGCGGCGCCATCAGCTCGCGTTCGGTCAGGGTCAACAGCGTCGAGGCATCCAGAACCTCACCGCTTTGTTCGGCCAGACGGCGACGGGACCAGTCCATCTCGCGCCGCCCCGCGTAAAGCGCGGACACCTGCGCAACCGCCTTGCGGGCACGGGCCAGATCGTCGCTTTCGCGAATATCACGCACCTCGCGATGCACCCTGTCCAGACGCCGGAGCCGCGCAAACCCCGTGATTTCACGCAGCGCCAGCATCAGCGCCGCCAGCACGAACAGCCCGATCAGAGCCGCCCCGGCCCAGCCAAGCAAAGGATGCGTCGCGAACAGCCCGTCCACAAACCGCCACAGCGCAACCGAAGCCAGAAACCCGACCAGCGCCCCACCAGCCTGCCAGAAAAACCGCATCAACCGCGAGGCCGGACGCGCGCCCAACCGTGTGGCGATCTGCATCGCGCGGCCCTCGGGCAGATCATTCGGCATGTCGATCGGCGCGGCCTCGGCAGGGGACGCAGGGGCGGTATCCAACTCAATCAGAACCGGCTCTTTCATAGTTTGTCCCCAATCAGAAATTCGGCGGCGCGATCAAGCCGGATATGCGGCGGCCCCTCGCCAGGGCGCAGCGCAACCGGCGCAGGCGCGAAGGACATGATCGCGTAATCCCCTTCCAGCCAGCGCTCGGCCCCTTTGCGCGCAGGCGCCAAAAGCTGCGCCGGATCGGCAGGCAGATCGCCGGGATAAAGCGCGACCGAACGCCCATCCAGCAGGCGCCCTCGCACGGCATCCAACGCCGCGCCGTCCTTTGAAATGCTCTCTTCGGTCGTCGTGCGCAGCGCCGCAATCGACAGCGCCAAGGTCTCGGCCCCCGCGAAATCGGCGCGGTCCTTCGCCTCGCGCAGCAGCGCCCCTGTGATCGCGGTCAGCCGCGCATGTTGCGAATGGTGCAGATGGTCCGCCTTGGTCGCTGCAAACAGGATTTTCTCAACCCGCGCACCGCCCAGAAGCGCGCTCAGCCAACCTGCCCGACCGGGTCGGAAGGCGTGCAAGACCTGCGCCATGGTCCGGCGCAGATCCTCTAGCGCGGCTGGCCCTGCGTGGATTGCGCCCAGAACATCCGCCAGCACGATCTGGCGGTCGATGCGGGCAAAATGATCCCGAAAGAAGGGTTTGACGACCTTCGCCTTATAAGCCTCGAACCGTCGTTCAAACTCACGCGCAAGCGAGCCGCGCGGAGCCTCGCCCGCAGGCAGGGGGGCGAATGTCAGCGCGGGAGAGCCTTCCATCTCGCCGGGCAGCAGGAACCGACCCGGCGTGCAGTCGGAATAGCCCGCCTCGCGCGCCTGATGCAGATGCGCCGCGAACGCCGCCGACAGCTTGCTCGCCTGAACCTCGTCCAGTTTGGCCGCCGTGTCGGTCTGTGCCAGAAGCGCCAGATACGCCTCTCCGCCCGGCCTGGCCGCCAGCCGTGACAGCGCGCCTTCGGACCACTGGGCAAAGCTTTGCTCCATCAGGCCAAGGTCCAAAAGCCATTCACCGGGGTAATCGACAATATCCAGATGCACCGTGCGCGGGCCACGCAGCGCCCCCAGCATCCCGCGCGGCTGCACCCGAAACGACAGACGCAGTTCGGAAATCGCGCGCGTCCCTTCGGGCCAGTGCGGCGCGGGTCCGGTCATCGCAGCCAAGTGGTTTTCATAGTCGAAGCGCGGCACGGTATCGTCGGGCTGGGGCTGGAGGAAAACCGCCGTGATCTCGCCCCCATGCGCCAGCGCGGGCATCCGCCCCCGATCCAGCAGGTTCGCGACCAGCGAGGTGATAAACACCGTCTTGCCCGAGCGCGACAAGCCCGTCACACCAAGCCGGATCACCGGCTCGAACATCGCCTCGGACACGGCGGCCCCTGCCTCTTCGACCTTCCGGCCGATGCTATCGGCAATATCGGACAATCCCACGCCAGAACCTTTCTGTTTTCCATCACTGAACATAAGCATCCGCCCGCCCGATTGAAGGGGGAACAGGCGCGCGCGTTTCCCTGTGAGGGGATTGCGTGGGAACGCCCCTTCGGGATATGGCGGTCCTATGCCCAGATATGCATTCAAGATCGAGTATAACGGCGCCCCGTTTGCGGGCTGGCAACGTCAGGCCGAGCAGGCTTCGGTTCAGGGCGCGATCGAGGCCGCGCTGGCGCGCCTTGAACCGCGCGCGCATACTATTGCCGCAGCGGGCCGAACCGATGCGGGCGTCCATGCGACCGGACAGGTTGCCCATGCCGATCTGGAGAAAGACTGGGACCCTTTCCGCCTGTCCGAAGCGTTGAACTTTCACCTGAAACCCGCGCCCGTGGCGATTTTGGCCTGCGCGCGCGTGGCCGATGACTGGCACGCGCGGTTTTCAGCAAACGAGCGGCGCTATCTGTTCCGGCTTGTGCAGCGCCGCGCGCCGATGACGCTTGAGAAAGGGCTGGTCTGGCGCGTGCAAAACCTGCTGGACGCCGAGGCCATGCGCGAGGGCGCGCAGCACCTGATCGGCCACCACGACTTTACAACCTTCCGCTCGTCGATCTGTCAGGCGGCCTCACCGGTCAAGACGCTGGACGAGATTACCATCGAAGAGATCACCCACGCGGATGCGCGCGAATTCCGGTTCCGCCTGCGGGCGCGGTCTTTCCTGCATAATCAGGTGCGCTCGATCGTCGGCACGCTGGAGCGCGTCGGCGCTGGTGCATGGGCGCCCGAGGATGTGAAAATCGCGCTGGAGGCCGCCAATCGTGCTGCCTGCGGGCCGGTCTGCCCACCGCAAGGGCTGTATCTGACGGGCGTCGGCTACCCCGACGATCCGTTTGCGGCGTAATTACTCGGCGGGAGGCAAGGCAACACGCGCATCACGCTGCTGCACGGCCCGCATTTGCGGCGCATTATCGGGCAGGCTTTGCGGCGCGTATTCCTGAACAGCGCGCACGACGGCCGCAATCACCGCCTCGTCATCACCGCCGTCGATCGCGTCCCGAAGGCTGCGCAGGACCGCGGCAGTTTCCAGCTCGGACAGATGCGCCTCGCGGATTTTCATGATCTTCGGATGGCTGGTGCGTTCGGCGTTCTTCTGGATAAACAGCTCTTCGTGCAGTTTTTCGCCAGGGCGCAAACCCGTCGTCACGATCTCGATGTCGCCCTCGGGGTTATTCGCATCGCGCACGGTGTAGCCCGCCGCCTCGATCATCTTGCGCGCCAGATCGGCAATGCGCATCGGCTTGCCCATATCAAGCACATAAAGCGTCCCGCTTTCATCAAAGGCGCCGGCTTCCAGCACAAGCCGTGCCGCCTCGGGGATGGTCATGAAATAGCGCGTCACCCGCTCGTTCGTCAGCGTCACGGGGCCGCCACGCTCGATCTGGTCCTGAAACTTGGGGATCACCGACCCCGACGAGCCAAGAACATTCCCGAAGCGCACGATCGAGAAAACCGTATCGCCAAAGCGCGCCGCCAGATCCTGCACCACCAGTTCCGCCACGCGCTTGGAGGCGCCCATCAGGTTGCCCGGCCGCACCGCCTTATCCGAGGACACCAGCACAAAGCGCGAAACCTTTGCCCGCGCCGCCGCTTTGGCCAGAACCGCAGTGCCAAGACTGTTATTCGCGACACCGACGCGCGCATTCGCCTCGACGATGGGGACGTGCTTATAGGCGGCGGCATGGAACACGACGTCGATCTTGTGGCTTTCCAGAACCGCCCGCACCTGCGTCTCATCGGCAATCGAGCCAAGCACCGGCACGATCACCGCGCCTGTCTGCTCGGCCAGCACCCGCATCTCGTTCTCGGCGTGGTAAAGCGCGATTTCGGAAATCTCGTAAAGCACCAGCTTTGCAGGGCTGCACTGCATGATCTGGCGGCACAGCTCGACCCCGATAGAGCCACCTGCGCCCGACACCAGAATATTCTGGCCGCAATAGACGGAGCGCCCTCCCTCAAGGGTCTCGTGCAGCGCCTCGCGCGCCAGCAGCGCTGTCGGCGCGGTGGGGGTCATGGCTTCCAGAAGGCGCTTGCCGCTCGAAAATTCCGCAAAGGCCGAGATATTCTGCACCTCGATCCCCATTCGCCCCAGACGCGTCGCAATCAGCGTGCGACGCTCCTCAGAGGCGTCGGGAAGCGCCAGAATGACCGTGTTGATATTGAAGTGTTCGCGCAACTTGCCCGCCCGCACGCCAGCGTAAACCGGAATGCCGTTCAGCACCATGCCTTCCATGTGGAGATTGTCGTCCAGAAAGGCGTAAACCATCATATCGTTGATGTCGCGCAACTCGCGCGCCAGGGCCATCGCAACGCTTCCGGTTCCGTAGATCGCGATCCGGCGCACGATTTTCGACCGGCGGTAGAGGCTCCGGAGCTAAACCAGCGCCGCTTGTCGCATCGAAAAATAGCCAAGCCCGAACAGGATCGCGAACAGGATATGGAAGCTCTCGGGCAAGCGCGATCCCGCCCAGACCGAAATTGCGGCGGACACCGCGCCGAGCATGACAGCCAGCCAGATCGTGCGCATCGCCTCGTCGCCGCGATAATCTTTCAGGCGGACCCGATGAAGCCCGAGCGCAAATTGAATCGCCACACACACCGGGATCAGAAAGCCGATCATCGCAGCATAGGTCTGCGCGGCCTCGACCTGCACGCGGGAGTATTGAAGCGTCAGCGCAAGGATAAAGGATACCGGCACCAGAACGGCGTCAGCCGCAAGCATGATCGCCTGCTTCTGCGGCCTGCGTAGCCTTGTAAAATGCCGAAAAATCATATGTCCGTGCCCGGATTCCGATGTGTGCATCGCAACAACAGAATCATTATCACTCCAGAAAGATACTACTCATTACCCGATTTCTTCCCAAGCATCAAAACCTAGCTGGATTTTCTCTTTTTCCGGGCAAGAACGCGTTTGATCGTCTTCATGACGATCATAAAGTCAAAACAGACTGACTGTTTATGCTGATAGATCAGGTCCAGCCTGGCTTTTGCAGGGATGCAGACCTCGCAATAGACACGGTCGGTTTCGACCGGAGTGTCGCATCGGGACAAAAGGCGCTCTTCCTTGGGGTGATAGTAAAGCGAGGCGATCCCCGTCACCCCCGGACGCGATTTCAGCACCTCGCGATACACCTCAGGGAAGCGCTCGACATATTCACGCAAGGGCGGGCGCGGGCCAACGAAGCTCAGGTCGCCTTTGAAGATGTTCCACAGTTGTGGCAGCTCATCCCCGCGTGTCTTGCGCAGTATGCGGCCAATACGGGTGACGCGTGCAGACTTGTTTCCGCCTGAAACGCCTGCATCCCCTTCAACAACCGTCATAGTGCGGAACTTCCAAAGGCGGAACGGCTGGGTCGGGGTTTTCATCCGTTCGGCACAATAGAAATAAGGGCGGCCTTCGGTGAAGACCAGCGTCACGAGGACGACAAGGATCAACGTCCCGAGAATCGGCAGTAACACCAGCCCTAGCCCGATGTCGAATAACCGCTTTTGCCACGTCATTGGATCGCCCCCACCACACTCGACCAGTCCTCGACCACCTTTTCCGGCGTTGCCGGGGCTTCTGGCACGAGACCAACCCTGATAGCCAGCGAAACATCCAGTTCAACCGTCGCAATCGCCCCGCTCGGCGCAGGTGCGTCCGCCCAGGAGAACCCCGCCGCCTCGAGCAGTCCAGCCATCGACACGGCCCCGGGCAAAGCGATATTGAGGATCGGCGGAACCTCAACGCCAAAGACCATAAGCCGCGCAAGGCGTGCAAGCGCAAAGGCCAGCGCCTGCGGGCCGATATAGCTACGCCGAAGGGTCTCGCCGTGGTTCAGAACATGAAGCCGGTATCCCGTGGGAGGTGGCGCCTGCCCAAGCAACGCATCAGCCCCCGCAATATTGCCGATCCGCACCGCGACACACCGGGGAATGCCCGCCACGGCTGCTTCCATATCCTGTTTGGCGAGACCGTAGGCCGAGACCGGGGCAAGCGGCAGGTCTTCGCTCAAAAGCCCCTCGGTCGCTCCGTAAACCGCCGCCGAAGATGCCACAATCAGCGGCCGCTCTCCAGCGCAGGCATCGCGTGCGGCCTCGGCCAGAAGCCGGTGCTGAAGCATCTCTTGCGCCGACCCGTGCGGCGTGCCTGCAAGGTTCAACACCGCGTCGCAGGCCAGAACCGCCGCCTTCAGCGCCTCGGGGTTTTCCAGCGGGTCGAACACGGCATCCACCCCGTCTTCCGCCCGGCGCCCCTGCCAGACCGGACGCAGCCCCGCGTGCCCTCCGCGACCGCCCCATGCCCGCCGCAACAACCCGCCGACCCGCCCGGTCCCGCCCAAAATCAGGATCCGCGGAATGGCAGGGTTGAGCAACGCGTCCAAATTCTTCATACCAATGCCAGCCGTCCGACGTGAATCACTTCTCTCTGCCAAGAGTTAGCACCCGGACGCGCCGTGAGAAACGGGGGATACGAATGAACTGTTTGTTGCGTCGAGGCATCGGCATTTTGGTGATCTGCGTATTGGGCGCCTGCACTCTCCCCCGGGGAGCCGCGCTTGAAAGCCAGATCCTCGCCGGTTCCGAGGCACAAAACGCGGATTTTGCCAAGCTCGACGTCACGCGCGACAAGCTGGCGGCAATTGCCAAGTGGCCCGCCAGCAAAAACGCTCAGGCAACACACCCGTGGATCACCTCGGGCAAGGGCTTTGCAGGAACGCTGATCGCTCCGGGCGACATGATCAAAATCGCGATCTGGGAAAACGGCGAAAACAAACTCCTGACGGTGCAAGGAACGCCCTCGGCCAAGCTACAGGACACCCGCGTCTCGCCATCGGGCAAGATTTTTGTCCCCTATATCGGCGAGATTTCGGTAGCCGGCCTTAGCCCCGACAAAGCCCGGCAGCGGATCGAGGACAAGCTGCTGCCACTGATCCCCACGGCGCAGGTGCAACTTGAATCGCGGCCGGGCCGGTCGAACTCGGTCGATCTCGTAGGAGGCGTCGAAAGGCCAGGCAATTTCCCGCTCGAGGATCGCTCGCTGACCGCACTAGGTCTGCTCTCGCTTGGTGGCGGCGCGCGACCCACGATCGCGAACCCGCGCTTACGGCTATTGCGCGGCAAATCGGTTTACGAGATCTCGCTTCAAACCCTTCTGGACGAACCCACGCGCGACGCAGGCCTGCGCGCCGGAGACAAGCTGATCGTCGATGAGGACCGGCGCTATTTCCTCTCGCTCGGGGCAACTGGCAAAGAAAGCCTGATCCCCTTCCCGCAAGACCGCGTAAATGCGCTCGAGGCGGTGACGCTGGCCGGAGGCCTTGCCGATGCGCGCGCCAATCCGAAAGGCGTTCTGGTGCTGCGTGAATATACCCCGTCGGCAGTGCGCAAGGACGGCATCGGCGGACCAGCGCAAGAGCGGATGGTTTTCGCGATGGACCTGACCTCGGCAGATGGGCTGTTCTCGGCCCAGAATTTCGAAGTCCAGGACAGGGATCTTGTGCTGGCGACCGAGGCAAACTCGGTTGGCCTAGCTGCTCTGCTTGGCCTTCTGAACAGCTCGATCACGATCGGCAACAAGCTCCAGTAACACAGGCTCTGCGCACGCCCGAGCAGGGTCTGTGCGCGGATGTGCCTGCCGTTTCGCCAATCCACAGCCTATATCATCGGGGACCACAGCCAGCATGAGGCCCAGATGACAAACCCTATCCATCCGCAGGCCCGTATCGGGCATGTTCACCTGAAAGTTGCTGATCTGGAGCGCGCGATCACCTTTTATCAAGGCGTGCTCGGCTTCGAGTTGCAACAGCGCCTTGGCCACCACGCCGCCTTTCTGGGCGCGGGCGGCTACCACCACCATATCGGCCTGAACACCTGGGAGAGCAAAGGCGGCAACCCGCCGCCCCACGGCACCACGGGGCTGTATCACACGGCTTTCCTGTATCCCGACCGCGCAAGTCTGGCCGATGCGCTGCGCCGTATCGTGGAGGCAGGCATCCCGCTTGAAGGCGCCGCCGATCATGGTGTCTCGGAGGCGATTTACCTGCGCGACCCTGATGGCAACGGGGTCGAGCTTTACCGCGACCGCCCCGAGGCTGACTGGCCCCGCGATGCTGAGGGCAATCTGCAAATGGGGACCGAGCCGCTTGACCTGCAAGCCCTTCTGGCCGAGGCGCCGCAACTTTGACACGGATACAATCCCCTGACTGGACCTCGCGCGGGCGTGGTGCTTAGATCGCCCGCGAGTTCTTCAGGAGGCCCACATGTCATTTGGCACCAACATCCGCACCTATTTCGACGGCACCTGGCACGAGGGGGACGTTCCCGTCATGCGCGCCGCCGATCACGGGATCTGGCAAGGATCATCGGTGTTCGACGGAGCGCGGATGTTCGACGGGCTGATCCCCGACCTTGACGCCCATTGCGCACGCACCAACCGCTCGGCCGAGGCGCTGATGATTACGCCCACCCTCGCCCCCGAGGATCTGGTCGAAATCGCCCGCGAGGGGCTGCGCCGCTACAACAAAGGCGCCGCCGTCTATGTTCGCCCGATGTATTGGGCGCTGCATGGCTCGGAACTGGGCGTGGCTCCGCGTCAGGGTGCGACGGGCTTTGCGCTTTGCCTTGAAGAGATCGCGATGCCCGCCGCCGAAACCGCAACAACGCTGACAACCACCAGCTTTCGCCGCCCGGTGCTGGCCGACAACGTGTGCAACGCCAAGGCAGGGTGCCTCTATCCGAACAACGCGCGGATGCTGGTAGAGGCGCAGCGCAAAGGCTTTGGCAACGCGCTGGTGCAGGATGCGATGGGCAATGTCGCGGAAACCGCCACCGCAAACGTCTTTATGGTCCGTGACGGGGTGGTCTTTACGCCCATGCCGAACGGCACGTTCCTGTCGGGCATCACGCGCGCGCGGCACATCAAGAACCTGCGTGCCGATGGCTTCGAGGTGGTCGAAGCAGTGCTGACGCTGGACGACTTCCGCACCGCCGACGAGGTGTTCCTCTCGGGCAACTTCGCCAAGGTCACGCCGGTCGCCGCCTTTGACGACAAAAGCTACGAGATCGGCCCCGTCACCAAACGCGTGCGCGAGTTGTATTGGGACTGGGCGCAATCGTCGCCCTTGTGATCAGAGTTGCCAAACGGCGGCCCGCGCGCGATGATCGCGCCCATATCGGGGCAGCCTCGGAGGAATGATGCGCAAGTTTCTGGTGGTTCTGGACGACACACGCGAATGCCTGAACGCAATGCGTTTTGCCGCGATGCGGGCTGCACATACGGGTGGCGGCGTCGCTATCCTCTCGGTCATCCCGCCCGAGGAATACCAGCACTGGCTGGGGGTAAGCGAGATCATGCGGCAAGAGGCACGCGACCGGATCGAGGCCCATTTCGAGGTCTTCGCGAAATGGATGCGCGACCGTCAGGGTGTCCACCCCGAGCTGATCATCCGCGAGGGCGAGCCGGTCAAGGAAATTCTGGAGGTGATCCAGAACGACCCTCAAATCGGCGTTCTGGTTCTGGGCGCGGGCACTGATAAATCCGGCCCCGGCCCCCTCGTCACGCAAATGACGCGCAGCTCGGGCTTCCTGCCCTGCCCGCTGACCATCGTGCCGGGCGAAATGTCGAAGGAAAAGCTGGAAGCGATCACCTGACGTCCGATCCCTTGCGCGGATTTGGCCCAACCCGAAAACTTGACGAATTTGGTCAGCGAGCGCATATGTGCCCCAAGGCCAAGGAGGCGCATGATGTTTATTCAGACCGAAACCACCCCGAATCCCGCCACGCTTAAATTTTTGCCGGGGCAGACCGTCCTTGAGGCTGGCACGGCAGATTTCCCGACAGCAGAAGCCGCCGCCAAATCGCCGCTGGCCAAGCGCCTCTTCGCGGTTGCGGGTGTGACGGGCGTGTTCTTCGGCTCGGATTTCGTGACGGTGACCAAGGACGCCGCGACCTCGTGGGATCATGCGAAACCCGCGATCCTTGGCGCGATCATGGAGCATTTCCAGTCCGGCGCCCCTGTGATCGAGGGCGAGGCTCCCGCTGCGGGCGGCCATGCCGACCATGACGGCCCCGATGCCGCAATCGTGTCGCAGATCAAGGAACTGCTGGATACCCGCGTGCGTCCCGCTGTGGCGCAAGATGGCGGCGACATCACCTTCCACGGGTTCGAGCGCGGCGTGGTTTACCTGCATATGCAAGGCGCCTGCGCCGGTTGCCCCTCGTCCACGCTGACGCTGAAGATGGGCATCGAGAACCTGCTGCGCCACTACATCCCCGAAGTGACCGAGGTGCGCCCCGTTGCCAGCTAAGGGTTACATCCTCGGCTTTGATACATCAGCCGCGCATTGCGCGGCTGCTTTGTTGTCGGGCGGGCGGGTGATTTCCTCTCGCGTCGAAACGATGGCGAAAGGGCAGGCAGAGCGCCTGATGCCCCTGCTTGAAGAGTTGCTCGCCGAGGCCGGTATCGGCTGGCGCGATCTGTCGGCAATCGGGGTGGGTATCGGGCCGGGGAACTTTACCGGCATCCGGATTTCGGTCGCCACCGCGCGCGGATTGGCGCTGCCGCTTGGTGTGCCCGCCTTTGGCGTGTCGCGGTTCGAGACCTCGGTCTTCGGCGTGAATGGCGCCGCCTGCGTGGCGCTTGATGCGCGCCACGGCAAGATTTACGCGCAGGATTTCGCGGATGGCCGCCCGACCTCTGACCCGCATCTGATCGAGCTTGCCGAGGCGCCCCCAACGGGCGACAGCCTTATAGGGGACGGCGCCGCCCTTCTGGCCGAGGCCACGGGCGGAACGGTCGCCAAGGCCAGCGCAGCCCCCATCGCCGAGGCAATCGTGCAAATCACCGCCACGCGCCTTGCCACAGGAGCGACACCGCAACGCCCCGCGCCGCTTTATCTGCGCGCCGCCGATGCCGCACCGCCCTCTGATCCACCGCCCGTCATTCTGGACTGACCGATGACGCCCGAGGATCTTGCCGCGCTACACGCCCGCAGCTTTACCACTCCGCGCCCGTGGTCCACTGCCGAGTTCGCCGGGTTTCTGGCCTCGCCGCTGTGCTTTCTGCGCACCTTGCCGCAAGGCTTTGTCCTTGGCCGCACCATTGCCGACGAGGCAGAGCTTCTGACTATCGCCGTTGATCCCGACGCGCGCCGGAACGGCTCGGGCCGCGCCCTTTTGCACGCCTTCGAGGCCGAAGCGCGCGCCCGTGGCGCCACCACCGCCTTTCTGGAAGTCGCCATCGACAATAACGCCGCACGCGGCCTTTATGCCTCTGGCGGATGGGCAGAATCGGGCCTGCGCAAAGCCTATTACCACGCCCCCGACGGCACCCGCATCGACGCCGTGGTCATGAGCCGCAGCCTGCAGGCGCAAATTCTCTGACCAATTGTTAAAAAATTGTCACCAAGCTGGTTAAAACGCACAAATCACGCTTGACCGCCCCCCATGCCTCTGCCCAAATTCCCCCAGTCCGCAGGCTCCGCGCCTGCCAACAAGGCTTCCCCGACGGCAAGCCAAAATGACCGGGAGTGACCGATGACCCTACTGAAATCTTTCCTTGGCGCAGCCGCCTCGATGGCTCTGTGCGCTGGCGCCGCAATGGCCGATCCGGCCCTGATCTTCGACCTTGGCGGCAAGTTCGACAAATCCTTTAACGAGGCCGCATGGGGCGGCGCCGAGCGTTGGGCAAAAGAGACCGGCGGCACCTACAAAGAGCTGGAAATGCAGTCCGAAGCGCAGCGTGAGCAAGCGCTCCGCCGTCTGGCCGAGTCGGGTGCAAACCCGATCGTCATGACCGGCTTTGCCTTTGGCGACGTGCTGAACACCGTGGCACCCGACTACCCGGACACCAAATTCGCGATCATCGACATGGGTGTCGACCAGCCCAACGTCCGCTCGGTCGTGTTCACCGAAGAGCAAGGCTCGTATCTTGTCGGCATGATGGCCGCGCAAGCCTCGAAAACCGGCACTGTCGGCTTTATCGGCGGCATGGACATCCCGCTGATCCGTAAATTCGCCTGCGGCTATGTGCAGGGTGTGAAAGCCGCTAACCCCGATGCAAAAGTCGTGCAGAACATGACCGGCACGACGCCCAGCGCATGGAACGATCCGGTGAAAGGGTCGGAACTGACCAAGGCACAAATCGCGCAAGGCGCGGATGTGATCTACGCGGCCGCTGGCGGCACCGGCATTGGTGTGCTGCAAACCGCGGCGGACGAGGGCATCCTTTCGATCGGCGTCGACTCGAACCAGAACCACTTGCATCCGGGCAAGGTTCTGACCTCGATGATCAAGCGCGTCGACAATGCGGTCTACGAAGCCTTCATGGCGGGCGACGCCCTTGAGGCAGGTTTCCACGTCATGGATCTCGCACAAGAAGGCGTCGGTGTCGCGATGGACGAGAACAACGCGCCTCTCGTGTCGGAGGACATGAAGGCCGCTCTGGCCGAAGCAACGGCCAAGATCGCCTCGGGCGAGATTGCCGTTCATGATTACATGTCGGACAACACCTGCCCGGTCGAGTAATGGCCACGGCGCAGAATACCGAGGGGCGGCAGGAAACTGCCGCCCTTGTCACCCGCCCCCCCGCCATCGAGTTGCGCGGGATCTCCAAGGCATTCGGCCCTGTGCAGGCCAACAAAGACATCTCGATCCGCGTGATGCCCGGCACGATCCACGGCATTATCGGCGAGAACGGCGCGGGCAAATCGACGCTCATGTCGATCCTCTACGGCTTTTACAAGGCCGACGCGGGCGAGATCATCATCGACGGCACGCCCCGACACATCCCCGACAGCCAGGCCGCGATCAGCGCAGGCATTGGCATGGTGTTCCAGCACTTCAAACTGGTGCAGAATTTCACCGTCCTCGAAAATATCATCCTTGGGGCCGAAGATGGCGCGTTGTTGCGCCCCTCGCTGTCCAAGGCCCGCAAGAGCCTGCGGCATCTGGCAGAAGAATACGAGCTTGATGTCGATCCCGACGCCTTGATCGAAGAACTGTCGGTCGGCCACCAGCAACGCGTCGAAATCCTGAAAGCGCTGTATCGGCAGGCGAATATCCTGATCCTTGACGAGCCGACAGGTGTGCTGACACCTGCCGAGGCGGATCACCTGTTTCGCATCCTCGATAACCTGCGTGCGCAGGGCAAGACGATCATCCTGATCACCCACAAGCTGCGCGAAATCATGGAGATCACCGACACCGTGTCCGTGATGCGGCGCGGCGAAATGACGGCGACCGTCAAAACTGCCGAAACCTCACCCGAGGAGCTGGCCGAGCTGATGGTCGGGCGCAAAGTTCTGCTGAACGTCGCCAAATCCCCCGCCTCCCCCGGCGACATCGTGCTCGAGGTCGAGAACCTGCGCGTGGTCGACGCTGACAAGGTGCAGCGCCTCAAAGGCATCAGCCTGACGATCCGCGCGGGCGAGATTTTGGGGATTGCCGGTGTGGCGGGCAATGGCCAGTCCGAACTGCTTGAGGTTCTTGGCGGCTATGCTAACGGCACCGGCACGATCCGCATCAACGGGCAGGAAATCGACCTGACGGGCAAGCACTCGAACGGCCAGTCGCGCCGCCATCGCGGCATCGCGCATGTGCCCGAGGACCGCCACCATTACGGGCTGATACTTGATTTTGCGGCGTGGGAGAACATGGTCTTCGGCTATCACAACGAGCCCGAATACCAGAAATCCGGCCTTGTGATGGATAACGCAGGCATCGTCGAAAAGACCGCCGCCGCGATGGAGCGGTTTGACGTGCGCCCGCCGATCCCCTCCCTGCCCGCCAAAAGCTTTTCGGGCGGCAACCAGCAGAAGATCGTGCTGGCGCGCGAGATTGAACGCAACCCCGAGCTTCTGCTTGTCGGGCAGCCGACGCGCGGCGTCGACATCGGCGCGATCGAGTTCATCCACAAACGCATCGTCGAGCTGCGCGACGCGGGCAAGGCGGTGCTGCTTGTCTCGGTCGAGCTGGACGAAATCATGTCGCTCTCGGATCGCATCGCGGTAATGTTCGACGGGCAGATCATGGGCACCGGCCCCGCAGACAGCGCGACACAAACCGGCCTTGGCTGCCTGATGGCGGGCCTTGGCGGTAAGGATACCCGCGCGATGGACGGCTGGACAATTACCGCAGAGCCGGAGGAACCCTGATGGAAAAGCTTCCGGCCTGGGCCGATATTGTTCTGGTGCCGCTGATCTCGCTGCTGCTGGCGGCGGTGATTTCGGCCATCGTCATTCTGGCCATCGGGCAAGACCCGTGGGAGGCCGTCAGCGTTATGGTGCAAGGTGCGCTCGGGTCATCCTATGGCTGGGGCTATACGCTGTATTACACGACCTCGTTCATCTTTACCGGCCTCGCCGTGACGGTGGCCTTCCATGCCAGCCAGTTCAACATCGGCGGCGAGGGGCAGGCACAGCTTGGCGGGCTTGGCGTGGCGCTTGTGTGCCTGTCGGTGCCGTGGCCCCATTGGGCGCTGGCGCTGCCAGCGGCGATGATCGGCGCGGCCCTGTTCGGCGCCGCATGGGCCGCGATCCCCGCCTATCTGCAGGCCAAACGCGGCAGCCATATCGTGATTACCACGA
The DNA here is from genome assembly GCF_033100795.1 of Pseudothioclava alba. Classification (NCBI taxonomy): domain Bacteria; kingdom Pseudomonadati; phylum Pseudomonadota; class Alphaproteobacteria; order Rhodobacterales; family Paracoccaceae; genus Pseudothioclava; species Pseudothioclava alba. The sequence goes on along the minus strand of NZ_JAWLVI010000002.1, from coordinate 325,870 downwards.
TCATGTTCAACTACATCGCCTCTGCGCTGATCGTTTACCTGCTGGTCGAGGTTCTGCGCCCGGCTGGCCAGATGGACCCGGCAAGCGCGCGCTTCCCTGCGGGCGCAGCCCTGCCGACGCTTCATGACATCCCCGGACTGAACCTGATTTTCACCCGCAAGGTTCCCGCAAATATCACCTTCTTCGTCGCCGTCGCGGCCTGCTTTGGCGTGTGGTTACTGCTGTGGCGCACGCGCTTGGGCTATGAAATCCGCGCCTTCGGCAAATCCGAGCGCGCCGCGATCTATGCGGGCATTTCGCCGGTCAAGGTCATCATGGTGTCGATGCTGATCTCGGGCGGGCTCGCCGGACTGATGGCGATCAACAATGTCATGGGCGAGGCGGAACGGCTGTTGCAGAACTCGGCCGAAGGCGCGGGGTTCATCGGAATTGCCGTGGCGCTGATGGGCCGCAACCATCCGTTCGGCGTCTTTCTTGCCGCGCTTTTGTTCGGCTTCCTCTATCAAGGCGGGGCCGAGATGGGGCTTTGGACATCTATCCCGATCGAGTTGCGGCTCTTGCTTCAGGGGTTGGTAATCCTGTTTACCGGCGCGCTGGATAATATGGTGCGGATGATGCTGGGCGTGTTCTTCCGCGCCAAGGCGAAGGGGGCGGCGTAATGGATTATTCGACGCTCATTCAGGTTCTCGATTCCTCGCTGCGGATGGCGACGCCCTTGTTGCTGGCCTGTCTTGCGGGGCTGTTCTCGGAACGCTCGGGGATTTTCGACATCGGGCTTGAGGGCAAAATGCTGATCGCGGGCATGGCGTCCGGCGCGGTTGCGGCTCTGACGGGATCTGTCTGGATCGGCCTGCTGGCCGGGATCGGCGCCTCGATCCTGTTTTCGCTGATCCACGGCCTTGCCTCGATCACCTTCCGCGGCAACCAGCTCATTTCAGGCGTTGCGCTGAATTTCCTCGCCTCGGGGATGACTGTGCTGATCGCGCAGGCGCTGTTCCATCAGGGCGGGCGCACGCCGCCCCTGTCAGGTGCGGCGCGGTTCAACGCCATTGACTTGCCTCTGGCCGACACAATCGGAGCGGTTCCTCTGATTGGCCCGCTTTATGCCGAGGTCCTCTCGGGCCATTCCGCGCTGGTCTATGTCGCGCTTCTGGCCGTTCCTGCAACGTGGTGGGCGCTTTACCGCACGCGCTTTGGCCTGCGCCTTCGGGCCGTGGGCGAGAACCCAGAGTCTGTGGATACCGCAGGCATTTCAGTGATCCGCCTGCGCTATTCTGCGGTGATTATCACCGGCGTCCTGTGCGGGCTGGCGGGTGCCTATATGGCAACGGGGCTTCAGGCGGGCTTTGGCCGCGAGATGACCGCGGGGCGTGGCTATATCGCGCTTGCCGCCCTGATTTTCGCCAAATGGAGGCCGTGGTATGCGCTTTGGGCGACACTTCTGTTCGGGTTCCTGCAAGCACTTGCGCTGCGCCCCGATGTGATCGAGGGCACTTTCGGTATGGCCGTTCCGGTCTCGTTCCTTGATGCGCTGCCCTATATCCTGACCGTGATCGTGCTGGCCGGTTTTGTCGGCAAGGCGATCCCCCCTCGTGCCGGAGGCCAACCCTATGTCAAAGAGCGCTGAGCTTGCCGATCTGATCCGCTCCCGTGCGGGAACGGAGCCGCCCGCAATCGGGCTTGTGCTTGGTTCGGGCCTTGGCCATCTGGCAGATGCGGTGAACGGGGTGGCGATCCCTTATTCCGATCTGCCGGGTTTTCCCCACGCGGGCGTTTCGGGCCACAATCCCAAACTGGTGATCGGCACACTCGAAGGCGTCCGCGTGGCCATTTTCGGCGGGCGCGTTCATTACTATGAAAACGGCAACCCCGCCGAGATGCGCCTGCCGCTGGAAATCCTGAAAGAACTGGGCTGCGGGCAGCTTTTGCTGACCAATGCGGCAGGGTCTTTGCGCCCGGATATTCCGCCGGGCGGGCTGATGATGCTGAACGACCACATCAATTTCGCAGGCGCCAACCCGCTGATCGGAGAGCCATCGGACGCGCGCTTTGTGCCGCTGACCGATGCCCATGACCAAGACATGCGCGCCGCCCTGACATCCGCAGCCAAGGCCGAAGGCATTGCCCTGCCCGAAGGCGTATATTGCTGGTTCTCCGGCCCCTGTTTCGAAACCCCCGCCGAGATTCGCGCGGCCAAAATCTTTGGCGCCGATGCGGTTGGCATGTCCACCGTCCCCGAGGTGATCCTTGCGCGGTTCCTTGGTCTGCGCGTCGCCGCCGTTTCGGTGATTACCAACATGGGCGCGGGCATGGCCGACGAGCAGATCAGCCACGAGCAGACCAAAGCCGTCGCCCCCTTGGGAGCAGCCAAACTCGAACGCGTGCTGCGACGATACTTGCGTAATTTCTGAATGCCCTATCGGGGGGTTTGACTTCGCGTCACCCTCGCGGCAAGACTGGAGTTCCACGCAAAGCGGACGGTTATGCAAATCTATCTGCCTATCGCCGAAGTCTCGGTGAACCTTTACCTTCTTTTGGGTCTTGGCGGCCTTGTCGGGCTGCTGTCGGGATTGTTCGGGGTGGGCGGTGGTTTTCTGATTACGCCCTTGCTGTTCTTCATCGGCATCCCCCCGACCGTCGCGGTTGCGACCGGTGCCAATCAGGTGGTGGCCTCGTCCGTTTCCGGCGTTTTGGCGCAGTTCAAGCGCAAAGCGGTCGATGTGCCGATGGGGCTGGTGCTGCTGGTTGGCGGCCTGATCGGCTCGGGCCTTGGTATCTGGGTGTTCAACCTGCTGACCGCGCTTGGCCAGATCGACCTTGTGGTGCAGCTCTCCTACGTCGTGTTCCTTGGCGCAATCGGCCTGTTGATGCTGCAAGAGGCGATCCGCACGATGCGCCGCGCCAAACATGGCGGCAAGCGAGTCAAACGGCACCAGCACAATTGGGTGCATAACCTGCCCTTCAAGATGAAGTTCCGCGCTTCGGGGCTGTATATCTCGGTGATCCCGCCGGTTCTGGTGGGGATTGTCGTCGGTATTCTCGCGGCAATCATGGGGGTCGGCGGCGGCTTTATCATGGTGCCGGCAATGATCTACCTGCTGGGGATGCCGACCAAGGTCGTGATCGGCACCTCGCTGTTCCAGATCCTCTTCGTGTCGGCCTTCACCACGCTGATGCACGCGATCACCAACCAGTCGGTCGATGTGATGCTGGCGCTTATGCTGATTATCGGGGGCGTGATCGGCGCGCAAATCGGCTCGCGCCTTGGCGCCCGCCTCAAGGCCGAGCAATTGCGCATCCTGCTGGCGCTTCTGGTGATTGCGGTCGCGCTGAAACTCGGGCTGGAGCTGCTGCTGCGCCCGAACGAGTTGTTCAGCCTGTTCCCCGGAGGTGACGCATGATCCGCGCGCTCCTCCTGTCATTCGCGCTGATATTCGCTTTCGCACAATCGCTGGCGGCGGAATCCGTGGTCGCGGGGTTGAGCCATGACAACATCGGCATCACGGCCTCGTTCAACGGCTCGGAAATCCTGATCTACGGCGCGGTGAAACGTGAGTCGCCCTTCCCTAACGAAAAGCCTCTCCACGTCATCGTGACGCTTGAAGGCCCGTCAGAGACCGTCAAAATCCGGCGCAAATCGCGCGAGATGGGGATCTGGGTCAATACCGACTCGGTGATCGTCGGGGCCGCGCCCACCTATTACTCCATCGCGACCACCGGCCCGATCGAGGAGATTCTCGATCCGACGGTCGACGTGCGCGAGCGTATCGGAATTCCGCTGGCGGTGCGCGCGTTCTCCGGCCCGATCGAAGTCAGCGACGCGCGGCCCTTTACGCAGGCGCTATTGCGTATCCGCGAGGGCGAAGGGCTATACTCTCTGAACGAAGGTGGCGTGCATCTGGTCGAGCAGACCCTGTTCCGCGCGGATTTCAAGCTGCCCTCGAACCTGATCGAAGGCGACTATAAAACCCGCATTTTCCTGCTGCGCGACGGGCAGTTGGTTGACCGGTATCAAACCGCGATCTATGTGCGCAAAGTCGGACTGGAGCGCTGGCTTTATATGCTGTCGCAAGACTATGCCGCACTTTACGGCCTGCTGGCACTGGCGCTCGCCGTTTTCGCCGGTTGGGCCGCCGCCGCGATTTTCCGTCTGTTCCGCGCCTGATCAGCCGCGCCCGACAAAAGGCATTTCGGTTGCCATCACCGTCATCTGCAAGACATTAGCACCGGGCGGCAGCGACGCCATGTGCATCACCGCCCGCGCGGCCTCGCGCACATCCATCATCGGCTCGGGCCGGACCGACCCATCAGCCTGCGGCACGCCTTTTTCCATTTGCGCGGCCAGATCGGTGCGCGCATTGCCGATATCAACCTGCCCCGTCGCGATGTTCAGCCCGCGCCCGTCCAAAGCCATCTGCTTGGTCATACCGTTGATCGCGTGCTTGGTCACCGAGTAAGCCAAAGACATCGGGCGCGGCACCTGCCCCGCGATCGAGCCGTTATTGATGATCCGCCCGCCTTGCGGCGTCTGCGCACGCATCCGCACAAAGGCCGCCCGCGCGCACAGGAACATCCCCGTCAGGTTGACATCAACAACCTCTTGCCATTCAGCAAGCGACACATCGTCGATCAGCGCCCCACGCGGGAAAATGCCCGCATTGTTGAACAACACGTCGATCCGGCCAAACCGCTCCATCACGGCGGTGAATGCCGCCTCGACCGCCGCTTCGCTGCGCACATCACAGGGCAGCGCAATCCCGTCCCCCAGAAGCGCCACCTCACGCAGCCGGTCCTCACGCCGCGCGATGCAGGCAACCTGCCAGCCATCCGCAAGGGCCATTTCAGCCACCGCGCGCCCGATCCCCGAGCTTGCCCCGGTCACCACCATCACCGCCATCGGCTTATCCTCCCAAATCGTCCGCTTGTTCAGGCATCAGTTTCAGCGTGCCACCCCCGCGCGGCAAGTCCTCGATGGACAGAGGCGCCGAAGGGCGCGCCAGGCGGTTGCGCGTGACCCACAAGAGGCGCTTTTCGGCGCGGGTAATCGCAACATAGGCAAGGCGCTTCCACAGAGGTATCCCCGCCTCGGTCCGGCCCGCGCGGTAGGCCGCATAAAGATCAGGCCCGAAGACCTGCACATCCTCCCATTGCGAGCCTTGCGCCTTGTGGATCGTCACCGCCGCGCCATGCAGAAACGCCGCCCCCATACGCGCGGCGAAGGGGATAAACGGCTCTTCTTGGTCCGGCACCTCGATCTTGATGATCGAGGCCGCAGACAGGCGCGGGTCTTCCGCCCCCATCACATGCAGGCGTGAAAACCCCGGCTTTTTCCCCGGTCCCAGATAGATTACCTGCGCGCCTTTGATCAGGCCACGCGCCTCAAGGTCGATACGTTTCTTGCGGTGCTTGAGCGGCAGCTCGATGCCGTCGCAAATCAGGGGTTCACCGGCAAGCAATTCATCCGCAGGCGCGCCAAAGGCCGCGCGGAACGCATGGATCAGGCGAATGCGCGTCGCATTGCGCCAGACCAACACCGGAGAGCGCGCCATCAGGTCGCTTTCCACCCGCCCGGCCCAGACGACCCGCTCATCCTTGGCGGCGATCTCTTCGATCATCCGCTCAAAGCGCTCAAAGGTCAGCCCCTCGTCCGCCAAAGCATGCGCCAAATCAAGGATCGGGTTATCCTGCGTCTGGCGGTGGATGCGGTGGAGCACATGCTTGGCGGGGTCGGGCAGACGTTCAAAACACATCTCGCCCGACTGGTTCACAGGGGCCAACTGCGCGGGGTCTCCAAACAGGACAAGCGTCGGGAAAATCTCGCGCAGGTCGTCGAACTGGCGCTCGTCCAGCATCGAGGCTTCATCGACGAAGCCGATGTCCAGCGGGTCGTCGCGCCGCTTCCAGCCCTGAATAAAATCGGACCCGCGCAGCCCCGCCGCAGCCAGCGCGCCCGGAATGGATTTGTTCGTCTCGTAAAACGCCTTCACGCGGTCCAGCGCCTCGTCCGACAACCCGTCCAGCCGCAGAATATCCAGATTTGGGCGCGACCCCTGCCCCGCCAGCCATTCAGCAATCGCCTCGTATTCGGGCGCGTAGACGGGGGTGTAAAGGATGCGGTGGATCGTGGTCGCGGGGACACCGCGCCCGCGCAGAACCGAGGCCGCCTTGTTCGTGGGCGCCAGAATCGCAAGCGTGCGCCGCTCTTTGCGCCGTCGACTTTCATAGTCGCCCGAGACCACCTCGACGCCCGCCTCCTCCAGCGCTTTATAAAGCGCGGCCAGAAGCATAGTCTTGCCCGAGCCAGCCTTGCCGATCACCGAGAGCACACGATTGCCGCCGCCATCGGGGCTAAGACTGCCCTCGACAATATCGACGCCAGCGGCCTCAAGCGCCTCGGCCACGGCATCCCAGGCTTCGGCCTGATCGTCGGAAAACTGGATCGGAGAATTGGTCATGCGCGCGACCTTACAGGCGCGCCTAAGAATGCGAAAGGGGAGCCGAAGCCCCCCATCCGTCTATTCAATTTACGTCTGCAGGTTACGCCGCGCGCTCTTGCGGGTCGGCCAGCGCCACGATGTCCATCATGATGCGGTTCAGCTCGAAATCCTTGGGCGTGTAGACGCGCGCAACCCCCATCGCGGACAGGCGCTTCGCGTCCTCGTCGGGGATGATCCCGCCCACCAGAACCGGCACATGGCCAAGCCCCGCTTTCGTCATCCGCTCCATCAGTTCCTCGACCAGCGGCAGGTGCGAGCCGGACAGGATAGAGATCCCCACGACATGCGCCTCTTCCTCCAGCGCCTTCGCGACGATCTGCTCGGGCGTCAGGCGGATACCGTCATAGGTGATGTCCATGCCGCAATCGCGGGCGCGGAAGGCGATCTGCTCGGCCCCGTTCGAGTGGCCATCAAGGCCCGGCTTGCCGACAAGGAACTTCAGGCGGCGGCCCAGCTTGGTGGACACGGCATCCACTGCGCCGCGAATGTCGTCCAGCCCTTCGGTCTTGTTCGAGGGCGAGCGCGACACACCCGTCGGGCCGCGATATTCGCCATGAACGCGGCGCATGACACCGGCCCATTCGCCCGTGGTCGCGCCCGCCTTGGCTGCCTTGATCGAGGCGGGCATGACGTTCTGCCCTGCGGCAGCGGCTGCACGCACCTCTTCCAGCGCGGCCTGCACCGCGGCTTCGTCCCGCTCGGCGCGCCACGCGTTCAGGCGCCCGATCTGCTCGGCCTCAACGGCCGGGTCGACAACCATGATCCCGCCATCGCCCGCCGTGAGCGGAGAGGGCTCGCCCTCGGTCCAGCGGTTCACACCGACGACGATCGTTTCTTCGGCCTCGATCCGGTTGATCCGTTCGGCATTCGCCTCGACCAGACGCCCCTTCATATAGTCGATCGCGGCAATCGCACCGCCCATCGAGTCGATCGTCGCCAGCTCTTGGCGGGCACCATCCTTCAGCGCCTCGACCTTGGCGGTCACGGCGGGGTTGCCATCGAACAGATCGCCATATTCCAGAAGATCGGTTTCATAGGCCATGATCTGCTGCATCCTGAGCGACCATTGCTGATCCCACGGGCGCGGCAGGCCCAAAGCCTCGTTCCAAGCGGGCAACTGCACCGCACGGGCGCGCGCGTTTTTCGACAACGTCACGGCCAGCATCTCGATCAGGATGCGGTAGACGTTGTTCTCGGGCTGCTGCTCGGTCAGGCCAAGCGAGTTCACCTGCACGCCATAACGGAAGCGGCGGTATTTCTCTTCCTCGATGCCGTAGCGATCACGGCAGATCTCGTCCCACAGCTCGGTGAAGGCGCGCATTTTGCACATCTCGGTCACAAACCGGATGCCCGCATTCACAAAGAACGAGATGCGCCCCACCATCGCCGGAAATGCCTCGGCCGGCACCTTGTTCTTCAGGTCATCCAGCACCGCAATGCCGGTGGCCAGCGCAAAGGCAAGCTCTTGCTCGGGCGTCGCACCGGCCTCTTGCAGGTGATAGGAACACACGTTCATCGGGTTCCATTTCGGCAGATGCTCGCGCGTGTAGGCGGCGACATCGGTAATCATCGCCAACGAGGGCTTGGGCGGGCAGATATAGGTGCCGCGCGAGAGGTATTCCTTGACCAGATCGTTCTGGACCGTGCCTTGCAGCTTGGACACATCGGCGCCCTGCTCTTCGGCCACCGCGATATAGAGCGACAACAGCCACGGCGCGGTCGCATTGATCGTCATCGAGGTATTCATCTGCTCAAGCGGGATCTGGTCGAACAGCGCGCGCATATCGCCAAGGTGGCACACCGGCACGCCGACCTTGCCAACCTCGCCCCGCGCAAGCGTGTGATCCGAGTCATACCCCGTCTGCGTCGGCAGATCGAAAGCCACCGAAAGGCCGGTCTGCCCCTTGGACAGGTTCGTCCGATACAGCTCGTTCGACTTTTTCGCGGTCGAGTGGCCCGCATAGGTGCGGAATAGCCACGGCTTGTCCTTGGCGGGTTTTGCTTGGTCGGTCATAGCGGGCTCCTGCATCCAGGGTCGATTCTCGTCTTCGCAACAAAATTGCGGCCTGAACCCAGATATGCGAAAGAAAGTGTCCCTGTCAATTCGCCGCAGCGCGGCAAATGCGGCGACGCGGCGTTCTTTAGTCTTATGACTAAAACAAAGGCCTTTACGCGCGCAGGTGACGCAGGGATAAGACACAAAATTACAAAATTGTAACGTCAACTATTGCTTTGTTGCGCGCGCGTTTGTATTTCGAGGATGAAACGCCGTCCGATTCTGCGATGCGGCGACAGACACAGGAGAGAGCCATGGCCCTTGACCAGAACACCGGGATCGCCCCCTACGACGCCCCCGAGAAGGACCTCTACGAGATCGGTGAAATGCCGCCCCTCGGCTATGTTCCGAAGAAAATGTATGCCTGGGCCATCCGTCAGGACCGCCACGGCGAGCCGGACAAGTCGTTCCAGGTCGAAGTCGTGGACACTTGGCAGGTCGACAGCCACGAGGTTCTTGTCCTCGTGATGGCTGCGGGCGTGAACTATAACGGTGTGTGGGCTGGCCTCGGCATTCCGGTCTCGCCCTTCGACGGCCACAAGCAGCCCTATCATATCGCGGGCTCTGATGCGGCGGGCATCGTCTGGGCCGTGGGCGACAAGGTGAAAACCTGGAAAGTCGGTGACGAGGTTGTGGTCCACTGCAATCAGGACGACGGCGACGACGAAGAATGTAACGGCGGCGACCCGATGTTCTCGCCCACCCAGCGGATCTGGGGCTACGAGACCAACGACGGCTCATTCGCGCAGTTCACCCGCGTTCAGGCACAGCAGCTTATGCGCCGCCCCAAGCACCTGACCTGGGAAGAAAGCGCGTGCTACACGCTGACGCTGGCCACCGCTTACCGGATGCTGTTCGGCCATCACCCGCATGAGCTCAAGCCCGGCCAGAACGTGCTGGTCTGGGGCGCCTCGGGTGGTCTTGGTTCCTTCGCGATCCAGTTGATCAATGCAGCGGGCGCCAATGCGATCGGCGTCATCTCGGAAGAGGACAAGCGCGACTTCGTGATGGGGCTTGGCGCCAAAGGCGTTATCAACCGCAAGGATTTCTCGTGCTGGGGGCAACTACCCAAGGTCAACACCCCCGAATATAACGCCTGGCTGAAAGAGGCGCGCCGCTTCGGCAAGGCGATCTGGGACATCACCGGCAAGGGTGTCAGCGTCGACATGGTGTTCGAGCACCCCGGCGAAGCAACCTTCCCGGTCTCGTCGCTGGTCTGCAAAAAGGGCGGCATGGTCGTGATCTGCGCCGGCACTTCGGGCTTCAACTGCACCTTCGACGTTCGCTACATGTGGATGCACCAGAAGCGCCTGCAAGGCTCGCACTTCGCCCACCTCAAGCAGGCGGCGGCAGCCAACAAGCTGATGCTGGAGCGTCGCATCGACCCCTGCATGTCCGAGGTCTTCCCTTGGGCGGAAATTCCGCAAGCCCACCTGAAAATGCTCCGCAACGAGCATAAGCCGGGCAATATGGCGGTTCTGGTGCAAGCGCCCCGCACAGGGCTTCGCACCTTCGAGGATGCTCTGGAGGCTGGCCCCAAGGCGTAAAACCCTTTGTCTCCCGGGTTTGACCCGCGTCCTTCGGGGCGCGGGTTTATCATATGCAATTGCCGCCCCCGAAGGAGCGGCATTTGCCGTTCAAGCGCCTATGTTCAGGCGGCGACCCCTTCGGGGTCTTTCGCGCCGGTCATCAGGGCCACCGCATCCGACATCGAATAATCCTTGGGGTTGATCGTGCACAGACGGCGCCCTAGGCGATGGATATGGATGCGATCCGCAACCTCGAACACATGCGGCATGTTGTGCGAAATCAGGATGATCGGGATCCCGCGCGAGCGCACATCAAGGATCAGCTCCAGCACGCGGCGGCTTTCCTTGACACCAAGCGCAGCGGTAGGTTCATCAAGAATAATCACCTTCGACCCGAACGCGGCGGCGCGCGCAACGGCAACCCCCTGACGCTGACCGCCCGACAGGGTCTCGACCGGTTGGTCGATGTCCTGAATCGTCATCAGCCCCAGATCCGAGAGCTTTTGCCGCGCGAAATCACGCATCGCACCATGATCGAGCTTACGGAACCACTTGCCTGCGACACCCGGCGCGCGCAGCTCGCGCCCCATGAACATATTGTCCACGATCGACAGTGCGGGGCTAAGCGCAAGTGTTTGATAAACCGTTGCGATACCGGCGTCCTGTGCCTCCAAGGGCGTGCTGAAATGAACAGGCTTCCCGTCCAGCTCAACCGTTCCGGCATCGGGCTGAACAGCCCCCGACAGCGCTTTGATAAGCGAGGATTTCCCCGCCCCGTTATCCCCGATCACCGCCAGAATTTCGCCGGGATACAGATCGAAATCGCAGTTATCGAGAGCGGTCACTTTGCCGTAGCGCTTTACCAGACCACGGGCTTTAAGAATGGGCTGCGTCATGCCGAAACCTTTCTGATCCATTGGTCGATGGCGACTGCGAAGATGATAAGCCAGCCGATTGCGAAGACCTGCCAAAGCACGTCCACACCCGCAAGACGAAGGCCCGAGTTGAACACGCCCACGATCAGCGCACCAAACAGCGCCCCCATGATCGAGCCGCGCCCGCCGAACAACGAAATCCCGCCAACCACAACAGCCGTGATGGATTGCAGGTTGCCGTCATAGAAGGCCTGCGGCGAGATCGAGCCAACCCGCCCGATCGAGGCCCAAGCCGCAATCGCGCAGACAAACCCCGCCAGCATATAGACCGAAATCAGTGTGCGGTCTGTGCGGATCCCCGCCAGTTCCGCCGCCTCTTTATCGTCGCCCACGGCATAGACGTGGCGGCCCCAGGCGGTCTTGTTCAGCATATACCACAGCACGACGAAGACCGCGATCATCAGGATCGAGCCATAGGTAATCCGCGCGCCGCCAAGGGCGATATTCTCGCCAAAGAATTTCAGAAGCGGCGCCTTGTCGTCGATGTCCTGCGAGCGGATCGACTGCGCGCCCGAAAGCCACAGGTTCAGCGCGTAGAAGATCGACCATGTCCCCAGTGTCGTGATGAAGGGCGGCAGTTTGACCTTGGTCACGAATAGCCCGTTCATCATCCCGGCCAGCGTGCCGCCCGCGAAAGCGATGATCAGCGCAAACACCGACGGCACGCCCAGATAGACCGACAGGTTCCCCGCGATCACCGCCATCAGCACCATAATCGCGGCGACCGACAGGTCGATGCCCGCGGTGATCACGATCAACGATTGCGCCGCCGCCAAGATCCCGATGATCGAGACCTGCTGCATGATCAGCGTCAGGTTGAAGGCGGAGAAAAACTTGCCGCCCGCGATAATTCCAAAGGCCGCGATCGAGACCAGAAGCACGATCACCGGCACCAGTGTCGGATTGCCATGAAGGGCGCGTTGAATGCGGTCGATGATACCCGCATGGGCGTTTTCGAAGCTCGCCACGCGGTTATCGCTTTGGTCGAGGCTGTCTTCGAAACTCTGCTTCGTCACGGGGCGCGATGTGTCGCTCATCTGGCGTGTTCCTTTGACGGGGTTTCAAATAAAAACGGAGGGGGCACCGATTGGCACCCCCTCCGCAGAAGGGGTCAGATCAGCCCCAGCACTTCTTCAGGGCTTCAGCCGAGGTGATCGACGGGATACCGTCGACCGGCTCGTCCGTCACAAGCTCGACGCCCGTGTTGAAGAAATCAAGGCCTTCAGTGTTCTGCGGCTTGGTGCCGTCAGCAGCGAAAGCGGCAATTGCTTCGATACCTTTCGAGGCCATCAGCAGCGGGAACTGCATCGAGGTCGCGCCGATCACGCCTTCGGCCACGTTCTGCACGCCCGGGCAACCGCCATCGACCGAAACGATCAGCGCCTGGCTTTCCAGGCCAACCGCTTTGAGCGCTTCATAGGCACCGGCTGCGGCGGGTTCGTTGATCGTGTAGACCACGTTCACGCCCGGATCTTTCTGGAGAAGGTTCTCCATCGCGGTGCGCCCGCCCTCTTCGTTGCCGTTGGTCACATCGTTGCCGACGATACGCGAGTCATCTTCGTCACCGATGTCGGTCGGGTCTTTGATGTCCACGCCAAAGCCCTTGAGGAAGCCGTTGTCGCGCAGATAGTCGACCGAGATTTCCGAAGGGTTGAGGTCAAGAAGCGCGATCTTGGCGCCCGAGGTATCACCCATCTTGGCAGCGGCCCACTGGCCGATCAGGTCGCCCGCAAGGAAGTTGTCGGTTGCGAAGGTCGCATCAGCGGTGTCTGCCGGCTCGAACGGGGTGTCCAGCGCGATGACCAGAAGGCCAGCCTCGCGGGCCTGCGTCACAACCGGAGCCAAGGCGCGCGAGTCGGACGGCGTGATCAGGATGCCTTTCGCGCCAGCCGCGATGCAGCTTTCGACAGCGGCGACTTGGGTCTCGACATCGCCGTCGATCTTGCCAGCAAAGGTCGACAGGTTGATGCCCATCTCGGCAGCTTTGGCCGAAGCACCTTCCTTCATCTTCACGAAGAAGGGGTTGGTGTCGGTTTTGGTGATCAGGCAGGCGCCGACTTCGGCAGCCTGTGCCGTGCCAGCCAAAGCGGTCAGTGCCAGCGCGGTCGCGCCAAGGAATGCGGTCTTCTTCATCACGATATCTCCTCCCAATGGTTCGTGATCCCCTCGCGGTGAGGGTTGAACAAGAAACTGCCCCGACTCGGGGCGCTCGGTCAATAGATAAATCACGTTTATTTATTTATTGACGAAATTTTTGCCCTCCGCCATGGTGCAAAGCCACGGGCAGCGATTGCCCACAGGAGGAAATAGTGCAAACACTCGGACAGGAAAGGATCAGGCGGGAGCGACGCATCTCTATGAAACTCGGCACGGATCATTCGTCTGTCCGGGCAAGGAATGAACGCCTTGTCCTGTCATTGATCCGTCGGCACGGCGCGCTTCCGAAATCCGAGATCGCGCGCCTGACAGGCCTGTCTGCACAAACCGTTTCCGTCATCATGCGCGCGCTGGAGGCCGAGGGGCTTTTGGTCAAACGCGCCCCTGTGCGTGGCAAGGTCGGGCAACCGTCTGTTCCGATGGCGCTGGCCGAGGATGGCGCGTTTTTCTTTGGCCTCAAGGTCGGGCGGCGCCGGACCGAGGTCGTGCTGATCGACTTTCTGGGCAACCTGCGCGAATCGCGGGTGCTGCGGCATGACCGCCCGACACCTGACGGCACCATCGCCTTTACGCAAAAATCGGTCGATGCGATCTTGCTGACGCTGCGCCCCGAAGAACGCACCCGCGTTTGCGGCCTTGGCGTAGGTCTGCCCTTTCAACTGTGGGATTGGTCCGAACCGCTGGGTCTGCCCGAAGGCTCGATGGATGACTGGCGCGAGTGTGACCTGCGCGCGGAACTGGCCGAGATTCTGCCCTGGCCAGTGATGCTGGAGAACGACGCCTCGGCTGCGTGCAACGCCGAGCTGGTGTTCGGCGAAAATCAACTGCCTGAAAACTTCCTTTATGTTTTCATTGGCTTCTTCATCGGCGGCGGGATCGTCCTGAACGGCACGATGTTCGCAGGCGTGCGCGGGAACGCGGGCGCCATTGCCTCGATGCCCGTGCCGGACGGCAAGGGCGGCGCGCGGCAGTTGCGCGAATTCGCCTCGCTTCATGTGCTTGAAGACCGGCTGGCCGCGGCGGGAAAATCCGGCGACTTCCTGTGGGAAGCGCATGAAGGTTGGGCGCTGGATGACGCGCTTGTCGCGCCGTGGATCGAAATTGCCGCGCGGGGATTGGCCCATATCAGCGCTGCGGCCGAGGCTCTTTGCGACCTCGAAGCGGTCGTCATTGACGGCTGGATGCCCCATTCCCTGCGTGACCGCCTCGTCGCTGCGACCACGCAAGCCTTGGCCGAAGTCGATCTGGCGGGCTCTCGCCAGCCCGACGTTCTGGCTGGCTCCGTCGGCCCGCGCGCGCGCGAAATCGGCGCCGCCAGCCTGCCGCTTTCGGAACGCTTTCTGATCGAGATTTCCGCTTTCGCCCCCGAGCCGCAAACCGAGACCCGCGACCCTTAATCTGCGCCGCCACCTGACGATAGCGATTCAGACAGCAAATTGCAGGGCATCAGCCCCCGGACAGGCTTAACCTGTCAAATACGGCAAGCACTGCAACCTTACGGCTTTGGCTACGCCTCCCGACCACGGAATGATGATTGCCAACACCTGGACAGCCAGCGCATGATCATGGCTCCGTTCGTCCGAATGAATTACTTAACCCTTTGTCAACCTTACCCTTCGATAACGAGAGAAAGCTCGACACGACGCCCATCAATAACCTGTTTGCCTACATGCTCGAAATTTACTGTAATCTTATCGCCAATACGCGACTGCACCTGACCGACACCCCAATCGGGAGCCTTCGGGTTGCGCACCAGCATACCGGGTTCAAGAATCTCGTTCATTATGACCTCATCTTTGGAACTGCCCCATGACTGACGACCCTGACACCCTTCCGGCTGACCTTGTGGCCCTTGTCGGCTCGCGTCTGTGTCACGATCTAATTAGCCCATTGAGCGCAATCAGCAATGGGGTTGAGCTACTGGGACTGTCGGGCGCCGGCATGTCACCCGAGATCGCGCTGATCGCCGAAAGCGTGGCAGCCGCCAATGCCAAGCTGAAGTTCTTTCGGGTCGCCTTTGGCAACGCGAGCAAAGGCCAGATGATTGCCGCGCGCGAGATCAATGCTCTGCTGAATGAGTTGTCCTCCTCGGGGCGGCTCAAACTTGCGTTCGCGCCACAAGCTGATCAGCCGCGCGATATGGTCAAGCTCGCCTATCTTGCGATTTTGTGTATCGAGACCGCCCTGCCCTGGGGCGGGAAGGTAACGATCGAGGAAAGCGAGACGGGCTGGCTTGTCCGCGCGGAGGCCGACCGCACAAAACCCGACTCCGCACTTTGGGCGGCGCTGAACGGCACCGAGGTCGCCCTCCGCCCCGCGCAGGTGCAATTCGCCCTGCTCCCGCGCGAGGCCGCCGCCCATGGCCGCAAGCTTAGTTGGGGGCTATCGGACGGTGGCGCCTGGATCGCGTTCTGAACCGGATCCATTTGGCGCTGTCGGTTGGGTTCTGCGTCTGCCAAGCCGCCACATTGGCGCGAAGCAATTCTTCGCGAGCTTCCAGAACAGATCCTGTCGCCCCGAGAGCTTATACCTCGGCGCGCAAAATCGCCGCCAGCCCCGTTCGGTAATCGGGGTAAAGAAGCTTCACGCCAAGCTCGGATTTGATCCGGTCGTTCCGCACCTTCTTGCTTTCAGCATAGAAGCTGCGGGCCATCGGGGTTAGCTCGGCATCTTCAAAGCGGATCGCGGGTGGTGGTGGCAAGTCGAGCATCCGCGCCGCATAGGACAGCACATCCTGCGGCGGGGCTGGGTCATCGTCGCAGACGTTATAGATGCGGCCAGCGTCGGGCTGGGCGATCGAGGCTGCCAGAACCTGCGCGATGTCGTCGACGTGGATGCGCGAAAAGACCTGACCTTGCTTGATGATCTGCCGCGCGGTGCCGCTGCGGACTTTCTCGAACGGGCCACGACCGGGGCCGTAGATGCCGGCAAGCCGAAAAATATGCAGCGGCAATCCCGCGTCAGTGCAAAGCGCCTGCCAAGCGGCCTCGGCCTCGACACGGGCTTGGCCGCGCTTGGTTGCTGGGGTCAGTGGGGTATCCTCGTCCACCCATCCGCCCTGATGATCGCCGTAGACACCAACCGTTGAAAGATAGCCGGCCCACTGCAAATACTGCGATGCAGCAATTTCATCTTTCTGCGCAGCGAGAACCGGATCGCCAGCCCCGTCAGGGGCAACCGAAGTCAGCAGATGCGTCGCCTCGGACAGTGGCAATTCGCCCCCGTCCCAAAAGATTGGCTCGACCCCTTCGGCACGCAGCTCATCCGATTTGTCAGGACTGCGCGTGGTGGCGATGATCCGCCAGCCCTGCGGCACCAGAAGCCGTGCCAGCGCGCGTGCCGAATAGCCGTGACCGACGGAAAGAAGGGTGTTCATGGGGCGCTCCTGTCGATATGGCCCAGATCGCGCGCGGGGTCGATCACGTCACGGATGCGGCGCTTGATCTCTTTCGGCTCGGGGAAGCCTCCGTCGCGTTTGCGTTCCCAGATCAGCGTGCCGTTCAGGTGGATTTCGTAGACCCCGCCATAACCGGGGACAAGCGCAACCTCGCCCAAGGCTTCCCCAAAGGTCGAGAGCAGCTCTTGCGCCATCCATCCGGCGCGCAACAGCCAGTTGCAGCCAGTGCAATATCTGATCGTGATGCGGGGTTTGACGCTTTGTTCCATGCGCCAGATGTAGCGCGCTTGCCGTGTCATCACAACGTCACTTGCGCCGCGCGAAAACCAAGAGCATTCTGGGACATGTCTATTACGAATTCACTCAAGTCATGGCCCAAGGCCGCGCCGCGTTTGATCGCCGTCGCTGCGGGCAGAGAAACCGCCGATGTGGTGATCCGCAACGGCAAGTGGGTCAATGTCCACACGCGCGAAGTGCTGGAGGGGATGGATATAGCCATCGCCGAGGGGCGCTTTGCAGCCATTGCGCCGGACCTGAGCGCGAGCATCGGCCCCGCGACCGAGGTCATCGACGCGGCGGGGCGCTATATGGTGCCGGGCCTGTGCGACGCGCATATGCATATCGAAAGCGGGATGCTGACACCTGCCGAATTTGCCGCCGCTGTGATCCCGCACGGAACGACGTCGATGTTCACCGACCCGCATGAGATTGCGAATGTGCTGGGGCTGGAGGGCGTGCGGATGATGCATGACGAGGCGCTGATGCAGCCGGTCAACATCTTCACGCAGATGCCCTCGTGCGCGCCCTCGGCACCGGGACTGGAAACGACGGGTTACGAGATTTCACCAGAAGATGTGGCAAAGGCGATGACATGGCCGGGTATCATCGGTCTGGGCGAGATGATGAATTTCCCTGGTGTCGTCGCGGGAGACCCAAAGATGTTGGCCGAGATTGCGGCGACGCAAGAGGCGCATAAAACCGTTGGCGGGCATTATGCCTCGCCCGATATCGGCGCGCCCTTCCGTGCCTATGCGGCGGGTGGTCCTGCGGATGACCACGAAGGCACCTGCGAGGCGGATGCGATCGCGCGGGTGCGGATGGGGATGCGCTCGATGATGCGGCTTGGGTCGGCGTGGTATGACGTCGAAAGCCAGATCACGGCGGTGACCGAAAAGGGGCTCGATCCGCGCAATTTCATTCTGTGCACGGACGACTGCCACTCGGGCACGCTGGTGCATGACGGGCATATGAACCGTGTTTACCGGCATGCGGTGGCATGTGGGTGCGACCCGTTGATCGCGCTGCAAATGTGCACTTTGAATACGGCGACCCATTTCGGTCTGGAGCGAGAGCTGGGCTCGATCACGCCGGGGCGGCGGGCGGATGTGATCCTGACCTCCGACCTGTCGACACTGCCGATCGAGCAGGTGATCGCGCGCGGCGTGACCGTTGCGAAGGATGGGACGCTGCTGGTCGAATGCCCGCACTATGACTGGCCCGAGGCGGCGCGGAACACTGTGCATCTGGGTAAGGTGCTTGCCGCACAAGACTTTGAGATTGCGGCGCCAGAGGGGGCGAATTCGGTCATCGCCAAGGTGATCGGCGTCGTGGAAAATCAGGCGCCGACCAAGGCGCTGACGGCGGATTTGCGGGTCGAGGATGGTATCGTGCAACCCGATCAGCCAAACGATGTTGCGCAGATCGCGCTGGTTGAACGGCATCGCGGCACCGGTGGCGTGACCAACGGGTTCGTGTCGGGCTTTGGTTATGCGGGCCGTATGGCGATGGGCTCGACTGTGGCGCATGACAGCCACCACATGATCGTTGTCGGCACTGACCGCGAGATGATGGCGGCCTGCGCCAACCGGCTGGGCGAGATGGGCGGCGGTGTCTCGGTCTGGAAAGACGGGGCCGAGATCGCAAGCGTTCCCCTGCCGATTGCGGGGCTGATGTCGGATGCGCCCGCCGTAAAGGTCGCCGCCAAAGCCGCCCGCATGGTCGAGGCAATGGCCGAATGCGGCTGCACGCTCAACAACGCCTATATGCAGCATTCGCTACTGGCGCTGGTCGTTATTCCGGAAATCCGGATTTCCGACCTTGGCCTAGTGGATGTCACGAAATTCGAGATGACGGATCTGTTTGAATGAACGAACCTTTGACCCTTTTGACGCCTCCCGACCACGCGCCGGCGGTGTTTGACGATGCGGCCAAGGCCGTGGCCCGCCTGGAAGAACTGTATCAGGAGGCGACCGGCTTCCTGCTTGAGAAATTCACCGATGTTATGGAGACGCCAGCCGCGAGTGCGCGCTATCGGGCGTTCTACCCCGAGGTGCGGATCACCGTGCCCTCTCACTGGAAGGCTGACAGCCGCCTGAGTTTCGGCCATGTCTCGCAGCCCGGCACCTATGTCGCCACGATCACCCGCCCCGATCTGTTCCGCGATTACCTGACGCAGCAGTTGGGGCATCTGATCCGCAACCATAATGTGCCGGTGCAGGTTGGGCTGTCGTCAACGCCGATCCCCGTGCATTTCGCACTGGCTGCGCGCGCGGTGACGAATGTGCCGCAAGAGGGGGTGTTCGATTTCTCGCTTCGCGATGTGTTCGATGTGCCCGATCTGGCGAATATGAACGACGACATCGTGAACGGGATGGCGGGCGCAAACCCCGATGGTTCGTGGCATCTGGCACCGTTTACGGCGCAGCGGGTGGATTACTCGCTGGCACGGCTCCAGCATTACACCGCCACTGCGGCCGAGCATTTCCAGAACCACATCCTGTTCACGAACTACCAGTTCTATGTGGACGAGTTCGAACAGGTGGCGCGGCGGATGCTGGCCGATCCGGCCTCGGGCTATACCGGGTTTGTCAGCCCCGGAAACCACGAGATCACGCAGGCCGATACGCCGATTCCGCATCTGGCGAAGTTGCCGCAGATGCCGACCTATCACCTGAAACGCGCGGACGGAAACGGGATCACGCTGGTCAATATCGGGGTGGGCCCATCGAACGCCAAAACCGCGACAGACCATATCGCGGTTTTGCGCCCTCATGCGTGGCTGATGGTTGGCCATTGCGCGGGGCTGCGCAACTCGCAGCAGCTTGGGGATTTTGTGCTGGCGCATGCCTATCTGCGCGAGGATCATGTGCTGGATGACGATCTGCCGGTCTGGGTTCCGATCCCGGCGCTGGCCGAGATCCAGATCGCGCTGCAAGAGGCCGTGGCCGAGGTGACGCGCCTTGAGGGCTATGAGCTGAAACGGATCATGCGCACCGGCACAGTGGCGACCATCGACAACCGGAACTGGGAGCTGCGCGATCAATCCGGTCCCGTCCAGCGGCTTAGCCAGTCGCGCGCAGTTGCCCTTGATATGGAAAGCGCGACAATTGCGGCAAACGGGTTCCGCTTCAGGGTGCCTTACGGGACGTTGCTTTGTGTCTCGGATAAGCCCTTGCATGGGGAGTTGAAGCTGCCCGGAATGGCGACCGAATTCTATCGAACGCAGGTTGAAAGTCATCTTTTGATAGGAATTCGCGCGATGGAGAAGCTGCGCGATATGCCATTGGAGCGCATCCACAGCCGCAAATTGCGCAGCTTCGAGGAAACGGCCTTCCTGTGATGGTCTAAAATCGCTTTGCCCAATAAAAAAAGGCTTGCACATAAGGTGAAAACCGTGTCGAACGGCTACACAAACCGTGAAACGCGGACGTCAGTGACCCCGAATAACGGGGCGATTAGAGAGGAAATTCCATGTCGAAACCCATGACCAAAACCCAGCTCGTCGCCGCTATCGCAGAGGCGATGGACGCAGACAAGAAATCGGCCGGTGCCGCGCTGGACGCAATCACCGCCGTGATCACCAAAGAAGTTGCTGCAGGCGGCGCCGTGACCCTTCCGGGCGTTGGCAAAGTCTACTGCAAGTCGCGTCCCGAGCGTCAGGTCCGCAACCCGGCCACCGGTGAGACCATGATGAAGCCGGCTGACAAGCAGGTCAAAGTCACTGTTGCAAAAGCTCTGAAAGACGCAGTGAACGGCTAAGCCTTTCGCGCGCAGATCTTTCTGTTAGGGTCGCCCCAACAGGGCGGCCCTTTACTTTTTCCGGAGACTGGAATGGACTTTCGCGCGATCGGTATGGGGCTGGCATTCGCCCTTCTGTGGTCTTCGGCCTTTACCTCTGCGCGGATGATCGTGGTCGATGCGCCACCTCTGGCCGCACTGGCGATGCGGTTTCTGATCTCGGGCGGGTTGGGCGTGATGATCGCCCTTGCGATGGGGCAGACGTGGCGGCTGAACCGTGCGCAATGGCGCGCGACGATCATCTTCGGGATTTGCCAGAACGCGCTGTATCTGGGGCTGAATTTCGTGGCGATGCAGACGGTTCAGGCGTCGCTTGCCTCGATCATCGCCTCGACGATGCCGCTGATGGTGGCGGGGCTTGGCTGGATCGTGTTTCGGGATCGCATTCGCCCGCTTGGCGTGATCGGCCTGATTGCCGGGGTGATCGGGGTTGCCATCATCATGGGCGCGCGGTTGAGCGACGGGGTCGACCCGTTCGGCATTGTGCTATGTGGGGTGGCGGCGCTTGCGCTATCGGTTGCGACACTCTCGGTGCGCGGTGCCAGTTCGGGCGGCAATGTGCTGATGATTGTTGGCTTGCAGATGTTCGTGGGGGCCGCCTGTCTGGCGGTTGTCTCGGGTCTGACCGAAGAGCTAACGGTCAACTGGAACCCGCGGCTGATTGCGGCTTTCACCTATACGACGCTTGCTCCGGGGCTTTTGGCAACGTGGCTCTGGTTTAAGCTGGTTGGCCGCATCGGCGCAATCAAGGCCGCGACGTTCCATTTCCTTAACCCCTTCTTTGGCGTCGCGATTGCCGCGATGATTCTGGGCGAAGGGCTGGGGCTTCTGGATGTCGTCGGGGTCGCGGTGATCGCGGGCGGTATTCTGGCGGTGCAACTGTCAAAGCAGGCTTAGGCGCTGAAGGCTTCTGCGAAAGCGGGCGGCATATCAAATTCGACCAGCGCTTTTTCGCGCGCCTCGGGCGACATTTTCCGCGCGGTTTTCTGCACGATGCGCAAAAGCTGTTCAGGGTCCTGGGTCGTCGCGAATTGCGCCAGATAGTGCCGGATGAAGGTAAAGCAGATCACGTCTTCAAGCGCCTGCACCTGCGGGTCGCGCTTGATACCTTCCTTGCGCAGCATCCGACCCACAAGGTCAAGCGAAGCCTCTCCGTAGCCCGCCGCAAGCATCAGCCCGCAAACCCGCTCGGCATGGCGTTTGCCCTGTTCACGCCGCCACGCCAGATAGCCCTCGCGCCCCTCGGGGAAATCTGCGCGCGGCAAAAGCCAGCGCTCGATATGCTGGCCGCGGGCCGCGATCTGCAATTCGTCCGAGGCGGCAGGGAACAGGGTCGCAAGTTCCGCGCTCATCCGCTGGCCATAGCGCAGGGATACCGCCACACCGTCTTCAAGATTGGGATCGGCGGAATTCGCAGCATCAATCGCACAGAGGACGGTTTCAAGCGGGGTTTTCATCGGCGGCTCCTGCGGATGATTTTTCTCAAGGCAGCGTCTTCAAACCCCGATATGGTGGCAAGCGCAAGGAGGTATTGATGGGCGGATGGACTGAATTTCTGATTGCCGGTTTTCTGTTCATGGGGTCGCACGCGATCCCGTCGAACAAGCGGTTGAAAAACGCGATTATTAATGCTGTGGGGCAGGCCGGATGGGTGGCGCTGTTCAGCACGCTGTCAACGGTGCTGCTGTTCTGGGTGATCTTTGCCGCGACGCGCGCGCCTTATGTCGAACTGTGGCCGCAAGAGACTTGGATGCGCTGGCTGGCGAATATCGTGATGCCCGTTGCCGTTGCCTTGGGCAGCTTCGGCGTGGCCGCGCCGAACCCGTTTGCATTTGAGGGCCGCGCTGCGGGCTATGACCCCGAACACCCCGGCATTGTGGGGTTGGTGCGTCAACCTTTGCTATGGGCGCTGGCCCTTTGGGGTGGGGTTCATCTGCTGGTCAACGGCGATCTGGCGCATCTGGTGCTGTTCGGTGTGTTTGTCGTTTTCTCGCTGGTGGGGATGCGCGCGATGGAGGCCCGCAAGCGGCGCGACTGGGGCGAGGTCGAGTTCACCCGCCTTGCCACGCGCACCTCGGGCTGGCCGCTGCAAGCACTGCTGACCGGACGTTGGCGGCCCATCAGGGGGCCAAGCCTTCTGCGGCTGGCCATCGCGGTTCTGGCGTGGATGACGTTGTGGCACCTGCACGCGCCGGTGATTGGCGTCTCGCCGTTTCCCTAACGCATCATCTGCAATTGTTCGAGCGTGGGCCAGCCGTCGGCAGGCAGTCCCCGCGCGCGCTGCCATTTGGCCAAGGCGCTCATCGTGCCGGACCCGATCACCCCGTCGGGTTTGCCTGCCTCGAACCCCATCGCGTTCAGTCGGGTTTGTAACTCGATCCGCTGCGCCTCGTTCAAGGGGGTGCCTGCGTTCGGCCAATCGGCCCGAAACGCGCCCTTGCCGCCGATCCGGTCGGACAGATGACCGACGCCAATCACATAGGCGTCGGCGTTGTTGTAGCGCGAGATAGCGCGGAAGTTGTCAAAGATCATCAGCGCGGGGCCACCCTTGCCCGCAGGCAGCAGGATCGACGCCCCGCCATAGTTGGGCACTTTGCCGCCCGCGGCCGCGCGCACGCCAAGGCTGGCCCAATCGGCGGGAGACTTGCGCACCTTCTTGCCAGTTAGCCCGTAGTTGAACCCCGCAGGCAGCGTCACCTCCACCGCCCAGGGCTGCCCCTTGGACCAGCCCGAGCGCGCCAGATAAGCGGCGGTCGAAGCCAGCGCATCAGCGGGATTATCCGACCAGATGTCGCGCTTGCCATCGCCTGTGAAATCGACCGCATAGGCCAGATAAGAGGTCGGGATGAACTGGGTATGCCCCATCGCGCCTGCCCATGATCCGGTCATGCGCGCGGGATCAATGTCGCCCGCCTGAATGATCTTGAGCGCGGCGATAAGCTGCTTGGCAAAGAACTCGCCGCGCCGCCCGTCATGGGCGAGTGTCGCAAGGGCGGGCACGATCAGCACATTGCCACGCCGCGCGCCGTAATTGGTCTCCATCCCCCAGATTGCGGCAACGACCTCTTTCTCGACGCCGTAGCGTTTCTCGATCGCATTCAGAGTTGCCGCGTGCTGTGAGAGCGCTGCCCTGCCTTCGCGGATGCGCGTATCGGAAACGGCGGTTTCCAGGTATTGCCAGATTTTCTTTTGGAATTCGGCCTGATTGCGGTCGCTCTCGATCACGCGGGGGTTATAGCGGATGCCCTTGGTCGCCCGCGCCCATGTGTTTTCGGAAATGCCCGAGGCCAGCGCGCGCGGCCGGAAGGCAGAGACCCAAGCCTCGAACCGCGCCTGAGTGGCTGCGTCAACAGGGGGGATGGCTTCGGGCGTATTGGCCACGCGGGTCATCGGGGCGCCCGTTGTATCAGAGGGGCCAGCGCAGGCCGACAAGGCCGCCAGCCCGAACAATGACGCCACAAAAACCTTTGAAAACCGCATGATACCCTGCCTGACCGTTTACTTGTTAGAACCAGTCTAACAGGGGGGCGAACCGCCCGCAAATGGCGGTTTGGCGGATGCGCGGGGTTCCGCGCTCAGGCGTTGCCTTTGTCTTCGCCAAAGAACGGGGTCATCTGCGCGACGATCACCGAGTTCTCATCAAGCGCACGTTGCATCAGTTCACGCTCGCCCGCGTCGATCTCGTGGCCCTGCTTCTCGCGTTCGGCAATCGTGCCGTAGCCGGTCACGTCCAGCGGCGCCAGATCGGCTTGCTTGAGGATCGCGACGGTTTCGCGCACGGCCTCGGCCTCGTCCACGCCCGAGGCGTAGCACAAAAGCCCCGCGCCCGTAGCGCCCTTGGGCAATCCGTCATCCTTGGAGCGGCCAACCTCGACCAGCAGGGTGTAGACCTGTTGCGGGCGTTTCGGCTTTGCGGGCTTTTCATCGGACATGGTGTGCGCCTTTCGGGTTTGCGCCCCGAGGTCGCCTTTGGCGCCCGATCTGTCAAGGCCGAAACGCAAAAGGCCCGCCGTGATAGCGGGCCTTTGAACGGTGCGGGTGCGCTTAGTCGCGCAGCAGCTCGTTGATGCCGGTTTTCGAGCGCGTCTGAGCGTCCACGCGCTTCACGATCACCGCGCAATAAAGGCTGACGTTGTTTTTCGACGGCATCGAGCCGGACACAACGACCGAGTAGGGCGGCACTTCACCGTAGAACACTTCGCCGGTTTCGCGGTCGACGATCTTGGTCGATTTGCCGATGTAGACGCCCATGCCAAGGACCGATCCTTCGCGGATGATACAGCCTTCGACGACCTCGGAGCGGGCGCCGATAAAGCAGTTGTCCTCGATGATGGTCGGACCAGCCTGCATCGGCTCCAGAACGCCGCCGATGCCGACGCCACCCGAGAGGTGCACGTTCTTGCCGATCTGTGCGCACGACCCGACGGTCGCCCAGGTGTCGACCATCGTGCCTTCGTCGACATAAGCGCCAAGGTTTACGAAGGACGGCATCAGCACCACGCCTTTGGCGATATAGGCCGAGCGGCGGACGATGCAGTTCGGCACAGCGCGGAAGCCAGCCGATTTCCATTCGGCTTCGCCCCAGCCTGTGAACTTGCTGTCGACCTTGTCCCACCACGAGCCGCCCTGCGGGCCACCCGATTGCATTTCCATATCCTTCAGGCGAAAGCCCAGAAGCACGGCCTTCTTGGCCCACTGGTTCACATGCCAGTTGCCGTCGGCCTGCTTTTCCGCGACGCGCAGCGAGCCGCTGTCGAGCGCGTTCAGCGTAGCTTCGATGGCCTCACGGGCCTCGCCACGGGTCGCGGGGGTGATCGTGTCGCGCGCCTCCCAGGCGGCTTCGATGGCGGCTTCAAGCGCTGCATTCGACATCGGCGTTTCCTCTTTGCGGTGGTTTTCCTTGGGGCAAGCCTATACTTGGAGGAAGTTACAGGTGCAATGAGCAGGTAGATAGATGAAAGACGACGGTCGTTCCCACCCTTTCCGACATTCCATCGAGGACGCGAAGGCGGCGCGGCGTATTCCTGACACGCCGCAGACGCGGGCTCCGGCCTATCGGCTGGCGTTTACGGACACCGATTTCATGATGCGCGCCGAGCTGCGCCCGGTGCGGTTGCAGCTGGAACTGCTCAAGCCCGAAATGATCATGGATGAGCGCGGGATCGAATCGACGGTTGTCATGTTCGGTGGCGCGCGCATCCCCGAGCCGTCGCAGAAAGACACCGCAAAGACACCGTATCTGGCCGAGCTGTCGCATTATTACGAAGAGGCGCGTAAATTTGCCCGCGTGATGACCGAGCGCTCGATGGAAAGCTATGGCCGCGAGCATGTGATCTGCACCGGCGGTGGCCCCGGCGTGATGGAGGCGGGAAACCGCGGCGCGCATGAGGCGGGCGGGCAGTCGATTGGCCTGAATATTGTCCTGCCGCACGAGCAGGCGCCGAACCCCTATGTGACGCCCGACCTGTCGTTCAACTTCCATTATTTTGCGATCCGCAAGATGCATTTCCTGATGCGTGCGCGGGCTGTGACCGTGTTCCCCGGTGGCTTTGGCACGTTGGACGAGATGTTTGAAAGCCTGACGCTGATCCAGACGGGACGAATGAACAAGATCCCCTTCATTCTGTTCGGTAAAGAGTTCTGGAAGGAAATTATCAACTGGGACCGTCTGGCCGAAGCCGGAACGATCTCGCCCGAGGATCTGGAGCTGATCTCTTTTGTCGAGACCGCAGAAGAGGCCGTCGGGATTATCGACAACTGGACGTATGGCTGTGCATAAACCCCGAATTTTCGCTCTTGGCGTGATCGCCGCTTTTGCGGTGGTCGCGGTTGTCGGCATTCTGCTGCGCCCGCTGATCCCGATCGACGAGACACGCTATGTCGATGTCGCGTGGGAGATGTGGCTTTCGGGCGATTACTTCGTGCCGCACAAGAACTTCGAGATTTACACCGACAAGCCGCCCTTGCTGTTCTGGCTGATAAATCTGGTCTGGGCGGTGACGGGTGGCGTCAGCGGGTTTGGCGCGCGCATCGTCGGGCCATTGTTTGCGCTGGCAACCTTGGCGGGCACTTGGGCCTTGGGGCGCAGGCTTTGGGACGGGCGCACGGGGGCACTGGCCGCGATCATCCTTGCCGGATCAAGCGTTTTCGCCATCTACGGCGGCACGACGATGTTCGACACGATGCTGGCGGTGGCGACGCTGGCCGGTTTGCTGGTGCTTCATTCGGCACTGTCGCAACCGGGGGTGGCGCGGCGCCAATGGGTGCTGTTTGGCCTTTGTCTTGCGCTTGGAGTGCTGGCGAAAGGGCCGGTGATCCTGTTCCATCTAGGCCCCGCGCTGATCGGGTGGAAACTGTGGACTGATCCCGAGAGCCGCCCGACGGGTCGGGAGTTCGCCAAGGGGCTGGGGCGCGCGCTGCTGGTCTGTCTGGCGGTGGTCGCGCTTTGGGTCGTGCCTGCCGCGATTATGGGCGGCGCCGAATACCGCGAGATGATCTTGTGGAAGCAGACAAGCGGGCGGGTGGTGAACTCGTTTGCCCATGCGCGCCCGTGGTTCTGGCTGCTGGCGCTGATGCCGGTGGTGCTGTTCCCGTGGGTCTGGTCGCCGTCGCTTTGGGCGGGGATGCGGAGACTGTCGCTTTCGGACCGTGCGTTGCGGCTCTGTCTGGTTTGGGGTCTTGGCGGGCTGGCGCTTTTCTCGCTGATCTCTGGCAAGCAGGTGCATTACCTCGTGCCCGAGTTTCCGGCCTTCGCCCTGATCTTTGCGCGCGCTCTTTTGGGTGCGCCCGAGCAAAAGGGCGGCTTGATGAATGTGCCCGCGGCGGTTTTGGCGGTTCTGCTGGGTGTTCTGGCTGTCGTGGCCGGTTTTGGCCTGACGGGCGATGCGGTGATCGAGGCGCAGTTGCGTCCGATCTGGGCGCCACTGGTCTTTCTGGTGCTGATGCTGGGGCTTGCGGCGGCGGCCTATCTGTTGCCGCGCATTGCGGGGCTGGCGGTTCTGGGGCTTGGCACGGTTCTGGGGCTGAACCTGCTGATCGGAATGAGCGGCCTGTCCGCGGCCTATGATTCCGCGCCGATTGCCGCGCGACTAGTGCCCCATGCCGAGGCGGGTCTCGCGGTGGTGGCGAACCGCTACAATGCCGAGTTCGGTTTTGAGGGACGGATGACGACCCATGTTGACGAACTAACCGCCGAAGAGGCCGAGGGCTGGCTGGCTGCGCATCCGGGCGGGATGTTGGCGGCTCCTTGCAAGCGCGTCGAGACCGCCCGCCCGCCCGCCGAAGTGATCCACTTCTACGGTGACGACTGGTGCTTGTGGGAGGGCGGGGCGGCGCAATAAGCCGCCCGCTGGATTACAGGCCCGCTTCGGCCTCGATCTGGGCGCGGGATTTGCGCGCGCGCTCGGTCGCGGATTTCAACTGACCGCAGGCGGCCATGATGTCTTCGCCGCGCGGTGTGCGGATCGGAGAGGCATAGCCCGCCTTGTAGATAATATCGGCAAACGACTCGATCCGCTCCCAATCCGAGCGCTGATAGGGCGCGCCCGGCCATTCGTTGAACGGGATCAGGTTGATCTTGGCCGGAATGCCGCGGATCAGTTTGACCAGACGCTTCGCGTCGGCGTCGGTGTCGTTCACATCCTTCAGCATCACATATTCAAACGTGATCCGTTCCGAGTTCGACAGGCGTGGATAGTCACGCAGTGTGTTCAGAAGCGTCTCGATGTTCCACTTCTTGTTCACCGGCACCAGCTTGTCGCGCACCTCGTCGGTGGTGGCGTGGAACGAGATCGCCAGCAGGCAGCCGATCTCGGCGGCGGTTTTGGCGATCTCTGGCACGACCCCCGAGGTCGACAGCGTAATCCGGCGGCGCGAGATCGTCAGACCCTCGCCATCCATCACGACTTTCATCGCGTCGCGCACGTTGTCGAAGTTATACAGCGGCTCACCCATGCCCATCAGCACGACGTTCGACACAAGGCGGGTTTCGTCCTTGGGCGCGCCTTGCTCGGGCCATTCGCCCAGATCGTCGCGTGCGACCATCACTTGCCCGACGATCTCGGCTGCCGTCAGGTTGCGCACCAGCTTTTGCGTGCCGGTATGGCAGAACGAACAGGTCAGCGTGCAGCCCACCTGAGACGAGATGCACAGCGTGCCGCGATTTTCCTCGGGGATGTAGACGGCCTCGACCTCGTGCCCGCCCGCGATGCGCAGCAGATACTTGCGCGTGCCATCCATCGACACCTGCTTCGAGACGATCTCGGGGACGGCGATTTCGAATTTCTCGTCCAGAAGCGCGCGATAATCCTTGGCGAGATTGGTCATCACCATGAAATCGCGCACGCCCCAGTGATAGATCCACTGCCAGATCTGGCCGACGCGCATCTTCGCCTGTTTCTCGGGGGTTCCCGCCGCGATCAGCGTGTCGCGCAACTGCTCGCGGGTAAGGCCCACGAGGTTGATCTTGCCGCCTTCGGGCAGCTTGCGCGGGATCGTCAACACGTCTTGCGTGATGGGTGCAGAGGCATCGGTCATAGCAGCGGTTCCTTGGAAAGAGCGCTTCATATAGGGGATTCGGTTGCCGCCGTGTAGTAAAATCTGGGTGCTTATAGCTCGGCCAGAAGGGTCGTGAAGCGGGCGACGTATTCGGCGCGGACCGTCGCAGGCGGTTCGAGCCTGATCTTCAGGCCACGGATTGTCGCTGCATCGGGTTTGCCAAACAGCTTGTCGGCCTCGGGCTTGGAGAAGCCCGCAATTTGTTCGGCCTCCAGGCGCGCGGAAATCACATCCGCCGATTTGATCGCTTTCTTGATCGCGGCGGGCAGGGCGGCAGGCAGACCGAAGCGCAGGTGGATCGCGGCAGTCAGGCGCCGGTCCAGCTCTCCATAGCCTTGGCCAATCGCGGCCTTCACCGGCGAAATCATGTCGCCGAGCACATATTCGGGGGCGTCGTGCAAAAGCGCGGCCAGCCGCCAGCGCGCCCCGATGCCGGGGTTCTGGCGCGTGAAAATCTGTTCGACCAGCAGCGAATGTTCGGCCACCGAATAGGGCCAGTCGCCGATGGTCTGGCCGTTCCAGCGCGCGACAAAGGCAAGGCCATGCGCGATGTCCTCGATCTCGATGTCCATCGGGGTCGGGTCCAGCAGGTCCAGCCTGCGTCCCGAGAGCATTCGTTGCCAAGCGCGAGTCATGGGGTCTCCGGTATTCCTAGCCCGAGAGCTACCCGCCCCGCCGCCTCGTGTAAACGTGTGGTTTGGCCGGGGCGTCATTGCCCGTTAAGCCCTTTGCTGCTAGAGAGCGGCAAATTTAGCGTAAGGAGCCAACGGATGGCTGATTATATCATCAAGGATATCGCCTTGTCGGCCTATGGCCGCAAAGAGCTGGATATTGCTGAAACGGAAATGCCGGGCCTGATGGCGCTGCGCGAGGAATATGGCGCAGCGAAGCCCCTGAAAGGCGCGCGTATCGCTGGCTCGCTGCATATGACGATCCAGACGGCGGCGCTGATCGAAACGCTGGTGGCACTTGGCGCGGATGTGCGTTGGGCCTCGTGCAACATCTTCTCGACGCAAGACCACGCGGCGGCGGCTATTGCCGCAGGCGGGACGCCGGTTTTTGCTATCAAGGGCGAAACACTTGAGGAATACTGGGCTTACACCGACAAGATCTTCCAGTTCGAGGACGGCACCTGCAACATGATCCTCGACGATGGCGGGGATGCAACGCTTTACATCTTGCTGGGTGCGCGCGTCGAAGCAGGCGAAACCGATCTGATCGAAGTGCCGACCTCGGATGAAGAGGTTTGCCTTTTCAACCAGATCAAGAAACGCCTGAAGGAAAGCCCCGGCTGGTTCACCAAGCAGCGTGACGCGATCAAGGGTGTGTCGGAAGAAACCACCACCGGCGTGCATCGCCTGTATGACCTGCACAAGAAAGGCCTGCTGCCCTTCCCCGCGATCAACGTGAACGACTCGGTGACCAAGTCGAAGTTCGATAACAAATACGGCTGCAAGGAATCGCTGGTTGATGGCATTCGCCGCGCGACCGATGTGATGATGGCGGGCAAGGTCGCCGTGGTGTGCGGCTATGGCGACGTGGGCAAAGGCTCGGCCGCGTCTCTGCGTGGTGCGGGCGCCCGCGTGAAGGTGACCGAGGTTGACCCGATCTGCGCGCTGCAAGCCGCGATGGACGGGTTCGAGGTTGTCGTGCTGGAAGACGTGGTCGACAGTGCCGACATCTTCATCACCACCACCGGCAACAAGGACGTCATCCGTATCGAGCATATGCGCGAGATGAAGGATATGGCGATCGTCGGCAACATCGGCCACTTCGATAACGAAATTCAGGTCGCCGCGCTGAAAAACCACAAGTGGACCAACATCAAGGATCAGGTGGATATGATCGAGATGCCCTCGGGCGCGCGGATCATTCTTCTGTCCGAAGGCCGTCTGCTGAATCTTGGGAATGCGACGGGCCACCCGTCCTTCGTGATGTCGGCGTCCTTCACCAACCAGGTTCTGGCGCAGATGGAACTGTGGACCAAAGGCGAAGACTATGTGCCGGGCGTCTATATCCTGCCGAAGCATCTGGATGAAAAGGTCGCGCGGCTGCATCTGGGCCGGATCGGCGTCAAGCTGACCACGCTTCGCCCAGATCAGGCCGACTATATCGGTGTAACGGTCGAAGGCCCGTTCAAGGCAGATCACTACCGCTATTGAGCGCGCGGTTTCGCATTCGGGAAAGGGCGGGCCTCTGACGCCCGCCCTTTTCATATCCACGCGCCGGCAAAGACCTGCCGTATGTTAGCCGTTTTCAAAGATTTTTCTTGGTTCAGGGCGGGGGGCGGCTTAGGCTCTCGTCACTGTGGTTTGGCCGGGCACCATATGGGCGCGCGGCCGTAATGAAAGGTGAGGGCAATCTTATGGGTAAACGTGACGATCTGATCGCCAAATATGCGGACGATCTGAAAAACAAATGCGGCATGACGCCGGATATGGGGCTGCTGACCAAAGTGACCATCGGCTGCGGTCCGTCGATCTACAACGCGGATGCGTCGACTGTCGCTGGCAGCGACAAGAGCGAACTGGAAACCGTGAAGGACAACTTCCTTGTGAAGAAGCTTGGTCTTGCTGACAGCCCCGCGCTGATGGATGCGATCGACAGCGTGATCGAGACCTACGGTCGCTCCGAGCGCAACAAATACCGCGCGGTCGTCTATTACATGCTCGTCAAGCATTTCGGCAAAGAAGCCGTTTACGCCTGAGAACGGAATTCACAAATGCGCCCGACCATCCGGTCGGGCGCATTTTTCAGATCAATGCCTTGATGCCCGCGACATGGGCCGCCGAAGCGCCGCGTGCGTCTGCGGCAAACGCCTCGACGGTTTCCATCAATGCCTCGGGGGCGGTGATGCGGTCGATCAGACCCCAGCTCAGCGCCTCTTCGGCCTCGATTTTCTGGCCTGCCATCAGGATCATCTTGGCGCGGGAGGGGCCAATAAGAGCCGCCATGCGCTTGGGGTCCGAGGGTTGCGGCAGAAAGCCGAGCTTCATCACCGGATAGAAGAACCTGGCCGAGGGCACCGCAATACGCAGGTCACAGGCCAGAACCATGCCCATCGCGCCGCCCGCCAGTGTGCCGTTCAGCGCGGCGATGGTCAGGCAGGGCAGGCGGGCAATCGCGCCAGACAGACGCTCCCACACGGGGTCGGTCGCAAGACCCGCACGGGCCTCGTCCAGATCGGCACCGGCGGAGAATACCTTGCCTTCGCCGCGCAGCACAAAGACGCGCGCGCCTTGCTCGGCGGCATCCTCGGCGGCTTGCGCGATAGTGCGCAGCATCTCGCCCGTCAGCGAATTTGCCTTGTCTTGCCGGTCGATCGTTACCAGCCAAAGCCCGTCGGTCTGTTCAATGCGGATCATCTGTTGCCTCATCCCGTTTTAGGGTTTGTTACTTGGAGAGGCGCGCGATGTCAGGTCATTTCTGCCCGACATGACAGGACGAAAACGAAAACGCCCGCCAGGCCGGAGGCTGGCGGGCATCTGTTTTCCTGCGCAGGTGATTACTTGCAGCGCTTCTCGGCTTCTTCGGTGGCGGCGGTAAAGCCCATCAGCGAGAAAGTGTCCACGGTTTTGGTGCCGCGCCCCGAGGCGCCGGACAGCTTGACATCAGCGCCAGCCTTGAGGGCAGCGATGATCTTGGCGTCCTCTTCGGGCGAGCCGGCCCATGCGCCTTCGCCATCGGTGAACAGGTCAAACGTCGTGCCGCCGATGTCCATCGTCACGGTCGAGCCTTTGGCGAACGGATAGCCACCCATGAACGAAACGACACCGGCCGCGCCCTTGTTATAGGTGATGAACAGCAGGATGTCGCCGCGGCGCACCTCGACCGGCTTGCCGTCTTTGGTGTTCACCGTGTTCTTCGGCTGCGAAACGCCCCAGCACTGCTGCGGGTTGCCGTCAACAAACACACTCCAGTCCGTTTCGGCGGCGACGCGGTTTTCGCTTTGCTGCGCCATCGCGGCGGTCGCGCAGAGCAGCGATGCGCCAATTGCCAGTCCGGCCAATGTGTTCATGGGGAAAATCTTCATGGTTACAGCCTCCAGCTGCCTGATGCCTCTTTTCGCCTCTGCGGGCGCTTCTGGCCCTTTTTTTCTAATGGCAAAGACGATTTCAACTCGATAACTGAGTGATAACGCAAAAGTGGCGAACGGGGAATGCCTTTCCGGCAAGATTTCGCCGACCAAAAGAGGGGAAAACGATGGCTGCGGCACCTATGATCGAATTGTGGCGGGGCGGGATGCTGGAATCCTGGCATTCAGGCCATGCGGTTGTTTTTGGCCCCGGCGGGATCGAGGCGGCCTGGGGCGACCCCGAGGCAGTGATCTATCCGCGGTCGTCGTGCAAAATGCTTCAGGCGCTGCCTTTGCTTGAAAGCGGGGCTGCAGCAGCGGCGGGGCTGACGGACGCGCAGTTGGCGCTGTCTTGTGCAAGCCATTCGGGCGGCGCGATCCATGCGCAAAGCGTGGCGGCGTGGCTGGGCGATATGGGGATGTCCGAGGGCGACCTGCGCTGCGGCACGCATATGCCGTGGGACAAGGATGAGAACAAACGCCTGACCTGTTCCGAGGAAAGCCCGTGCCAGTTGCATAACAACTGCTCGGGGAAACATGCGGGCTTTCTGACGCTGAACCGTCACCTGAAAGGCGGCAGCGAGTATGTCGAGCTGGATCATCCGGTGCAAAGGGCGGTGAAGGCGACGTTTGAAGAGGTCGTGCAGGAGACCTCGCCTGCGTGGGGGATCGACGGGTGCTCGGCCCCGAACTTTGCCTGCTCGGTGACAGGGCTTGCGCGGGCGATGCAGTTTTTTGCAGCCGCAAACCCCGAAGGAAACATCCGCGAGGCCGCAGCGGCGCGCCTGACCCGCGCGATGGCAGCCTTCCCCGAGCTGGTCGCGGGCAAGGGGCGCGCCTGCACGGAACTGATGGAGGCCTGTAACGGGCGCGCAGCCATCAAGACCGGCGCCGAGGCTGTTTACGTCGCGATCATCCCTGAACAGAAGCGCGGCATTGCGCTGAAAATCGTGGATGGCGGCACGCGCGCGTCCGAGGCGGCGATTGCGGCGCTGCTGGTCAAACTGGGTGTGCTGGACGCCGCGCATCCGGTGGTCGAAAAGATCTTGCCGAGCGCGCAGAAGAACTGGCGCGGGTTCACCTATGGCGCGATGCGTCTGGCACCCGGTTTCGCCTGATCAGACCGATCCGCGCGGCATGTCGTGCCGGGCCTTGTTGTAAGGCGTCCAATCCTCGACCTCGGGGTAAAACGTCTTGCGCCAGGCCCGCACGCGCGGGTTCATCCGGCGCCGCCAGAGCGGGGGGATCATCGCGAGCGCCGTCATTGCCGGATAGCCAAGCGGCAGTTGCGGCGCCTCATCCTCGGCATAGGTTTGCAGCAGCGGGAAACGGCGGTCGGGTTTGTAATGGTGGTCGGAATGGCGCTGCAGATTGATCAACAGCCAGTTCGAGGCGGTGTGTGAGGCGTTCCATGAATGGCGCGGCAGGACATGCTCATAGCGGCCTTCCCCTTTGTAGAGACGGGTCAGTCCGTAATGTTCGACGTAATTGGTCAGCTCGAGCTGCCAGATCGCGCTGAACGCCTGAAACAGGAATAACCCCAGACCAACCCACCCACCGATTGCGAAGGCCAGCGCCAGCGCGAGTAGCTGCAAGACAGCATAGCGCCAGAACGGATTGCGGCGGTCCCAGACAGACCGACCCGCACGCTTCAGCATCAGCTTTTCAGCCTTCCATGCCGAGCGCGGACATTCGAAAATCACGCGCACGAAGAAGCGATAGAACCCCTCGTTATAATGCGCGCTGACCGCATCGCGGGGCGTGCCGACCCACGGATGATGCACAAGCAAATGCTCGGTCCGGAAGTGGGAATAAAGAACGGTCGCAAGCATCAGGTCGCCAAGCCATTGCTCCAGTTTATTTTTCTGGTGCAATAGCTCATGCGAATAGACAATGCCGACAGTGCCCGAAATAACCCCGACGCCGAAAAACAGCACAAGGGTTTCGGTCGTCGACAAGTGGTTGGTATGTGTGACCCACCAGATCATGCCGTAGATCGAGGCAAACTGGATCGGGAACCAGATCATCGTGATCAGGCGATACCAGAAAAGCTCGGAGACCGGCGTTTCCGTGTCGGGCTGATCCTCGTTCCGGCCGAAAAACTGGTCCAGAACGGTTATCATCGTCCAGCCGTAAAGCGGCAAAAGCACGGTAGTCCAGCCGCCATAAACAGCACCGACAATCGCCAGCGGCAATAGCCCAAGCGATAACCAGAAGGGCAAGGCTTTGGATAGTTTCCGGATTTCCTCGCGCGTGGACATGGTGCCCTCCTTACTCGTTACGACGGGCATGATAGCGAAGGCGGATTTTCGCGCAATTACCCGTGATGCGGCGAATGCGCGCTGTCCGCTACCTGCCAAACCTTGCGCATAAGCGTCGGCAGGGCAGCAGGGCTGAAAGTCTCGCGTTTGGTCATCCCCTTGCGCGCGGTGCGGGTGACATGGACACGCAATTCCAGATGGAAGTGGGTGAAGGTGTGGCGCACAAGCCCGGCCTCGGTCCAATCAGCAGCAAAGGGCGGCGTCGGGTCCGGCGCATCGCTCCAGTCCGAGCAGGGAAACCCCAGCGTGCCGCCCAGAAGCCCACGATCGGGGCGGCGCTCCAGAAGCACTCCGCCCGCAGGCCCGATAGCCACCCAGGCAAAGCCCTTGCGCGTGGGTTTCTCGGGCTTGGGCGCTTTGCGGGGCAGGTCTGTTTGAAGGCCCAGCCTGACCGCCTCGCACATCGGGCGCAGGGGGCACAACCCGCAAAGCGGATTGCGCGGCGTGCAAATCGTGGCGCCAAGGTCCATCATCGCCTGCGCGTGATCTCCGGGGCGCTGGCGCGGCGTCAGAACTTCGGCCAATCGGGTTAGTTCGGGTTTGGCGGTGGGGAGTGGGGTATCAACCGCGAACAGCCGCGAGATGACACGTTCGACGTTCCCATCGACCACCGTTGCAGGCTCGTCAAAGGCAATCGAGGCAATGGCGGCAGCAGTATAGGGGCCGATGCCAGGCAGCTTGCGCAGTTCCTCGGCGGTCTGTGGAAAGCACCCGCCCAATTCGGTGGCGACAACGCGCGCGCATTTCAACAGGTTGCGCGCGCGGGCGTAATAGCCAAGCCCCGCCCATTCAGCCATCACATCGGCATCCTCGGCGGCGGCAAGCGCTGTGACGGAGGGCCATTTCTCGACGAAGCGGCGGAAGTAATCGCGCACAGCGGCAACAGTGGTCTGTTGCAGCATCACCTCCGAAAGCCAGACCTGATACGGGTCGGAGCGCTGTCCCGATGCGCGCTCTTGCGGGCCGACACGCCACGGCATCACGCGCGCTTCGCGATCATACCACGCAAGCAATGCCGCCCCGATGTCGGCCAGATCGTCGTCACGCAAGTTTTATGCCCCCCAAACCGCTATCTGCTGGCATTGGCGCCCCAGCCGCCTAAAATAGCGGCTCGGAGCAGGAAGAACAGAGATGGCCGCAAAGAAACCCGAACCACCCAAAGCGACGCGCCGGATGCGCGGGTTCGAGCCAGCCTTCGGGCTGATGCGCGATCAGGTGCGCTCGGTCGGAGAGTCGCGCGGCTTTGCGGTATCGCGCCTGCTGACGCATTGGGCCGAAGTCGTGGGGACAGATGTTGCCGCGCAGACGCGACCAGTCAAAATTGGCTATGG
Source organism: Pseudothioclava alba (assembly GCF_033100795.1). NCBI lineage: Bacteria > Pseudomonadati > Pseudomonadota > Alphaproteobacteria > Rhodobacterales > Paracoccaceae > Pseudothioclava > Pseudothioclava alba. The sequence goes on along the minus strand of NZ_JAWLVI010000002.1, from coordinate 288,939 downwards.
CAAGGGCGGCATGGGGGCGACGCTGACCTTGCTGACAACGGGGGCCGCTGCCCCGATGTTGCAGATGCAGCTGCCCCAAATCCGCGAAAAGGTGAACGCGTGCTACGGCTATAACGCGATTTCGCGCGTGATCCTGACGCAAACCGCTCCGGTCGGGTTTGCCGAGGGGCAGGCGCAGTTCCAGCACGCTCCGGCAAAACGTGCGCCCGCTGCACCAGATCCGAAGCTACACGCCGAAGCGCAGAAAACAGCGCAAGGATTTCAGGACGAAGGTCTTCGGGTCGCGCTTGAAAAACTGGCGGAAAACGTCTTAACAAAAAACGCAAAATTGGCTGCGGCAAGAAAGGCAGACACATGAGCAAATCCAAGGGTTTCATTTTCGGCGGGCTGGCCGCTATGGCGCTGATCGCGGTCGGTGGGTTCTTCGCGACCCGCCCTGCCCCGACGCAAGGCACGACCGATTTTTCCATCGTCTCGGCGGCCGAGGCTGAAACGGTTGACGCGCTGCTGCCCGATTTCGTGCAGGGCGATGAGGCGGCGCCGGTGACGTTGATCGAATACGCGTCCTTCACCTGCCCGCATTGTGGCACCTGGCACAAGGACATCTATCCGCTGCTCAAGGCCGATTACATCGACACGGGCAAGGTGAAATTCATTCACCGCGAAGTGTATTTCGACCGCTTCGGTCTGTGGGCCGGTCAGGTCGCGCAATGCGGCGGGGCTGATCGCTACTTCGGGATTTCAGGCATTCTGTATGACACGCAGAAGGACTGGATCGGTGATGGCCAGCAGGGCACCATTGCGGCGAATCTACGCAAGATCGGCCTGAAATCGGGTCTCTCGGCCGAGCAGGTGGATGCCTGCCTGAACGACACCGATCACGCCAAGCAGATGGTTTCGACCTTCCAGCAGAACGCGACAAAGGATGCGATCGACTCGACGCCGACGCTGGTCATCAACGGCAAGAAGCATAGCAATATGAGCTATGAAGACCTGAAGGCGCTTCTGGACGCTGCGCTCTAAAGCCCCAATTGCTGCAATGCAGCATCAAGCGGTGCGGTATCGGCAATCCGGAGCCGCACCGGCAACGCCAGAACCTTTGGCCTGAAGTGCTCTGGAAGGCGCGCTGCGTCCTTTTCGGTGGTGACCAGTTGCGCCTGCAATATGCGCGCCTCGTTCTCCAGCCGCGTTAGCAGTTGCGGGGTGAAGGGCTGGTGGTCTTCAAGCGCTTCGACGCGGACGATTTCGGCGCCAAGCCCTTTTAATGTCTGGAAGAATTTTTCCGGATGACCGATCCCCGCAAAGGCAAGAACGCGCAGCCCCTCCCAATCCATTCCGGTTTGCAGAGGCTCGACAAAGCCCTCAAGGTGAGGGACTTTGATCTTGCTTCCCCATGTTTCCGCAAAAGTTTTCTGCGCAGCGAAAGCCGGACTATGCTGCGCAGCGTCGGAAAAATGCTGCGCAGCATTTGTGGCGACAGACAACACGAAATCGGTGCGTTTAAGTCCCGTCTCGACGGGTTCGCGCAAGGGGCCGGCGGGCAGGCAGAGCCCGTTCCCGAAGCCTTTGATCGCATCCACGACGACGATAGAGATGTCCTTTTGCAGCGCGGGGTTCTGGTGGCCATCGTCCAGAATAATCACCTGCGCGCCAGAGGCGACAGCGGCCTGTGCGCCCGCCGCACGATCCTTCGAAACCCAGACAGGGCAGAAGGCGGAAACCAGCAAAGGCTCGTCACCGACCTGGTCGGCGGTATGGGCGCGCTCGTTCACCTGAACTGGGCCGGTCAGCGACCCACCGTGGCCACGACTGACGACATGCGGCTGAACTCCGCGTGCGATAAGGTGCATCGCAAGGGCGATAACGGTCGGGGTTTTTCCGGTGCCGCCCGCATTGATATTGCCGACGCAGATCACCGGAACCCCGAGCTTGATCCCCGACCGCGTAACGCGCCGCGCGGTCGCCATGGCATAAAGAGTCCCCAGAGGGGAAAGCAGCCGCGCGATGACGGTCGGCCGATCTGCGGGGGTGAACCAGAAATGAGGTGCGCCCACTCTACCCCCCCTGAGCTGTATGTGTGTCGATCTCTTCGATGATGGCCTCGGCAATCCGGGAGGCCGCCCCGGCACCGTCTGATAGCACGGCCCATGCCGCTTGTGCCAGCACAGCACAGCGGTCGGGGGCGATCAGATCGACAATAGCATCGCCGAGTTGCCCCGCGTCGCGCAGGCTCCATGCCGCGCGCATTTCGTCCAGCTGACGATAGGCTTCGTCATGCGGCGCAATTTGCGGGCCATGGATGACGGCGGAGCCGAGGGCCGCTGCCTCAAGCGGGCTGCGGGCACTGGTGTCGGTCAGCGTGCCACCGAAATAGGTGATTGGTGCGAGGCGATACCAAAGACCGTATTCCTGCGGGTCGTCCACGATAAAAATCTGGACATCTTCCTCCGGCGTATCCTCGTCGCTGCGGCGTGCCACGCGCCAGCCGTCCGCCTCGAACAGGGCTGCGAGATTGGCGCTGTCTCCCTCGTTCGTCGGCGCGAGGAGTAGCAATAGCCGATGCGCATGTCGAAGCGCGTGACGATGCGCCGCGAGAACGGTTGCTAATTCCGCAGATGGCGTGGCGGGGGCGAACCACACGGGGCGTGTGCGGATCAGGCGTGAGAGATCGTTGCGCTCGGCCTCGGTATAGGGCAGCGGATCGGGTGGCAGGCAAAGTTGCCCGCCAACACGCGTCCGCTCTGCGGGGGCGCCTTCTTGCAGCAGGGCTAAGCGCGCGGCCTCCGTGCAGGCGAAAATCCGGCTAGCAGCTTCGAGCGTATGGCGCCGCTGACGCCGCGCGAGCAGGCCTGAGCGTTTACCCGAGTTTCGCGCCTGCGCCAGCACGACCGGAATCCCCCGAAGGGCCGCAGCCTGAATAAGCTGGGCGGGTAGCTCCGTCCCGAGCGTGACAATGACAGACGGGCGCGCCAAGTCGAGGAGCGCGCTGGCTTCGGCCAATGTGTCAGGCGGGGCTTTGCGACATGGAATGTCGTCTGGAAGAGTTGTCGGAAATGCGACGCCGCCGCCGACGTAAACGTCGATACGGAGATCCGGACGCAAGCGCCGGAGCCATCGGATCAACAGCTCGGCACTGCTTGCCTCCTCATGTCCAAGGTGAAGCCAGACCCGCGATGTCCCCGTGGCCTGCTGCGTAACGGAACTTCGCTGCTCGCCCGAGAGGCGTCCCAGGAAGCTCCGTATGTCGCGTGGCCAGAAGGACTTCATCTAAGGGCTGTGCTTATTCCTCGGTCTCGGGGCGTTCTTCGTCGCGCAAACGATGCAGATGCGCAATGAAATACCGCATGTGTGCGTTATCGACCGTGCGTTGGGCCTCGGCTTTCCAGGCGTCGTAGGCGGCGGCGTAGCTCGGATAAATGCCGACGATGTGTATATCCTCGACGCTGCGGAATTCGCTGCGCTGCGGATCGACAAGTTCGCCACCGAAGACAAGGTGGAGGCGCTGCGGCGAGGCTTTGGTCATTATCTGACTCCCGAAAACTCTGACTGGCGGCAGATTACGCGATGCGGCGGTGCGCCTCAAGTCTGTATGCGACAGTATACATTTTTGTCGTGGAGCACTGACAGGTGCTTTCCAAACGGTCGGGGGGGCTGTATTTGCAACCCATGGAACAAAGCCTGACACAGATTTATGACGCGCGGGTTCACGCAGGGCAGCTTCATGCCGATGCGGCCCAACGTGCGCTTTTGCCGTTGCTGGAAGAGGTTCGCCGAGGGGTTGAGGCCGCGCAACCGGCGGGCCGGAAGGGGCTGTTCGCGCGGTTCTCAAAGGCGGCGCCGGAGCCGGTGAAAGGGATTTATCTCTGGGGTGGTGTCGGGCGTGGGAAATCCATGTTGATGGACCTGTTTTTTGCGACGGTCGATGCTCCCAAGCGCCGCGCCCATTTCCACGAGTTCATGCAAGAGGTGCAGGTAGCTCTGCACGAAGCGCGCAAGACCAATGTCCGCGATGCCCTTGTTCCGGTTGCCGAGGATGTCGCGGCGAATATCCGGCTGCTGTGTTTCGACGAAATGCAGATCACCGATATTGCGGATGCGATGATTGTCGGGCGGCTGTTCGAGATGCTGTTCGCGCGGGGCGTGACCATCGTGACGACCTCGAACCGCGTGCCGGAAGACTTGTATAAGAACGGGTTGAACCGGCAGTTGTTCCTGCCCTTCATCGACATCCTGCGCGACAAGCTGGACGTTCAGGAGATCGTTTCCGAGACAGACTACCGACAGAACCGGCTTGAAGGGGCGCAGGTCTATTTTACGCCGATCGGGCGTGATGCAACCCAGACGATGAACCGCCTTTGGGACGAGCTGACCGGCCATGACGAGGTGTCACGACTGGTTCTGACTGTCAAAAAACGTGAGGTGGTGATCCCGCATTTTCACAACGGGGTCGGGCGGGCCTCGTTCTGGGATCTGTGTGGGCAGATGCTGGGTGCGGGGGATTATCTGGCGATAGCCGATGCGCTTCGAGTGCTGCTTCTGGATGATATTCCGCTGCTGTCGGCCACCAATTTCAACGAGGCAAAGCGGTTCGTCACGCTGATCGACGCGCTTTACGAGGCGAAGGTCCGACTGATTTGCTCGGCGGCGGATACTCCCGAACGGCTATACGTCGAAGGTGAGGGCAGTTTCGAGTTCGAGCGGACGGCAAGCCGGTTGCGCGAAATGCAAAGCCTCGACTGGGCGCGGAGCTAAGCGTTTACAGCGTGTTAATGCGCGGCGCGGGCAAGGGTGAAAAAATTAGAATAGGCAGTGGATCGTCTGGGCAAGCACGAATCCACGGGAGACGCCTATGCCGGACACATCTATTCGCCTTGAATTGCCCTATATCCTGCCATCGCAGTCGCAAAAACATGTGACCTATAACGAGGCCATGCAGCGCCTTGACCTTCTGGCGCAGATTGTTGTCGAGGAGTTTGATGCGGTGCACCCCCCTGCAGTGCCGCAAGAGGCGCAGGTCTGGGCACTGTCGAATATGCCCCAAGGAGCTTGGGCAGGCCATGGCGGGACGCTGGCCGCATGGGCGCAGGAAGGCTGGGTCTACCTTGCGCCGAAAAAGGGCTGGGTCGCCTCTGATGGCGACACCGCACGGATATGGAACGGCTCGACATGGTTTACTCTTTCTACGGGGGATCTGAGCAACATTCCAGGTGTAGGCATCAACAGCAGCTATGATGCGACCAACAGGCTTGCGGTCTCGGCGGATGCGACACTCTTGACGCACGCTTCAGCAGGGCATCAGCTCAAGATCAACAAGGCGGCAGCAACCGATACAGCAAGCCTCCTGTTCCAGACGGGTTGGTCAGGCCGGGCAGAGATGGGAACCAGTGGCAGCGATAATTTCGAGATCAAGCTGAGTGCCGATGGCGCGAACTGGCTGACCGGTATGGCGCTGGACGTGACCTCGGGCGGGGCGCAATTTCCGAACGGCGCCAGTTTCACCGAGGTCAGTGTTGCAGGGCAGATTACCGGAGCCGCCATCACCCAAAGCCAGGCCGACACAACCCCGGGTCGCCTGTTGAAAACACACGACTGGGGGGTCGGGAATGCCATTACCCTGACGGCAGCTGATAATCTGGATAACCTGCCCGGTAGCGGTTTCTACTACAACCAAACGGCCGAAAATTGCACTGGCAACAACTACCCGATCGCATCCGCCGGGGCGGTGCTGTGCATTTTCCATACGCCTGGAAACGGCGTGCAAAAATTCATCAGCCATGGTGGCTCCTCGTCTGCACAGGATCTGCGCGAGTTTTCCCGCTCTTATGGCGCTGCCGGGTGGGGGCCATGGGTAGAGTTGTTTCACCAGGGCACGGTCCTTGGCCCTGTGTCGCAATCTGCCGGTGTTCCGACAGGAAGCGTCATCGAGCGCGGGGCGAATGCGAACGGCGAATATGTGCGCTTTGCCGATGGCACGCAGATTTGTCATCTGAATGTGAACAGCGCAATCCTTATTGAGACAAGCGCGGGGGCTATCTACCAAGGCGATTCGGTCGAGAATTGGGTATATCCCGCAGCATTTTCCACAATCCCATCTGTCACCGGATCAGCAAACGCAACCTGGATCTGGATCGCGGTCGGTGCTGTCGCAACGACTAACTGCAACTACCGTGGGCTGTCGTTCAAAACAAATCCGACGATCGGTCCAATACGATTTATGGCGATCGGCCGTTGGTTCTGAGGAGGACACGCTATGAAGATATATTTCTCGCCCGCGCGTCGTGATGTGCGTCTGGAAATCACACGAGAGGGTGATGCTCTGGCCCTGAACGACCAGATAGTCGATTTCTCAGGGGTTTCCGAAGGCGACGCACGTCCCGCGGAAGAATTTTCCTCTGACTGGCTGGCTGGTGAAGTCCGGCGCATCGACGGCGAAATACACCTCACAGTGATCCTGCCACACAGCGTAAATGCGCCTGAAGAAACCCGGTTCCCGCAGGCTATCTCTGCCGAAAACGGGCCGGTTCCGATACCGCCCTACGAAACCACTGAGGGTGCTGTTCGGCTTTGATGAAATTGTGGTGAGGGGCGCAGCTTTCGGGCCGCGTCCCTTATCTCGCGTTCATGCCCGCGGAACATTCAAGATACCTTGAGATACCTGCGCTTTGTGGCAACGTTCCATTGCCGGAAGAGGCCCGTTTATCAAATGACCGTGCGCGGTCCTCTCTGAGAGAGCAGACGAAGACAGAATGCCATCTCGGCAAGAATTGTCAGCCCGTAAGCTGGGGCAAAAACCGCAGAACATTCCGGAGCGAAAAATCGCAGGCCGCTGCCGGCCAGATAGACCAGACCGGCGACACCAAGCCCAATGCCAAACAGCTTTGCGAAGAGGGCCGATCGCCAGACAAGCAGCCCCATGATCAGGCTATTCACGCCAAAGAACACAAGCCCAAGATCGTAACCATGCGCATGTATCTCCAGAAATACTAGCGCGAGATCCGGGGCGCCAGACAGGCTTTCGGCACGAAGGAGCACCAGCAAGGCGGCCATCAGCGCCAGGAGGCTTGCCGCGATCAGCACAGCTTGGATCAGGCGGAACACCATCGCCGAAAGTGCAAGGCCCGGCGCTGGTATCCGAAAGATAAGATACAGCACGATTGCAAGCCCCGCATCGCTGAGCGCCATCACCATGTCAGCAGCGATGGCCAGACGAAATTGGCCGGGTGCCGCGAGGATCGCAGCGGCCGTGGCCTCGGCGTCAGCAAAGTTGATCAACGGCCCTCGCAGGCCCAATTCGGCGCCAAGACCGGTTGCGATGATGATGAGGTAGAGCCCCCCCGCGAGCCGGGACTTACGCGTAAATTCCTCGGTCAATGTCAGCGCAGGCATTTGAAGACTCCCTTTCGTATTGGCGATCAGGTGCCAGCCGCCATGCTCGTGGCCGGGCGCGAATTGGCATGGATCTGCCCCTTAGCCCCCGAACCTGTGCGTGCTGGCCAAAACTGTTCCGTTGAAACCGGTTAAGTCCTGCCTCCATTGTCCCCAAAGGAAGACCGCCTGCATTCAATTATCAGCGCGAGACGCCATGGACTCAAACCCTGGTTCTTTTGTCCGCCACTGTGGGAGCGGACGCGCGCTCTGCGACAGCGCTGAGCCTTTGTCGCTCAACTATCATCGTCCGTTCCGTTATCGTCAGCACCCTCCTCGTCTTCAACTCCGGCAAGAATTGTCTTGTTCTGAGCCGACAAAGCTTCGGGATTGCGCAGCCAGACATCGCGCTGTGCGAAGGGAATCTCGATATTCTCTTCGGTGAACCGCTCGGAAATCTGGTGGTTGATTTCGCTCATAACGCGGTTCTTGAAGTTCACATCCGACAGGATCACGCGGATCTCGAAGTTCAGGCTATCCGCGCCAAAGCCGATGAACAGCACCGAAGGTTCGGGGTTCATCATCACCAGCGGATGGTTCTCGGCTATATCCAGAAGGATTTTCTCGACGCGGCGCGTGTTCGTCCCATAGGCCACGCCGACGGGAATAATCAACCGCCCCATGACGTTGCCGCGCGTCCAGTTCGTCACCTGTCCCGCGATCAGATCGGCGTTGGGAATGATGACCTCCGAGCGGTCGAAAGTCTCGATCCGGGTCGAGCGCACCGAGATCGCCTTGACGATCCCCATCTGCCCGCCGACCTCGATCCAGTCGCCCTCGGTGATCGGGCGTTCGATCAGCAGGATGATGCCCGAGACAAAGTTCTGCACGATGGTTTGCAGACCGAAACCGATACCAACCGACAAGGCACCCGCGACGATGGCCAGCGAACTGAGGTCGATCCCCGCCGCCGAAATCGCGACTACGGCCGCAAGGAAAATCCCCATATAGCCAAGGCCCGACACGATGGCGTTCTGCCCGCCTTTGTCGATGCGCGTTTTCGGCAGGACCGAGCCCTTGAGCGCCCCCTGCACCAGCCGCGTCGCCATATATCCCACGGCAAAGACCACCGCGAAGGTGATGAACGAACCGGGCGAGATTTGCACACCGCCGACCGACAGGCCGGAGCGGAACTTGCCCCACAGCTCGACCAGATCCTCGACCCGCGCGCCCCAGATCAGTGCAAACAACGGTAGCGCCGCCAGCACCAGCAAGAACCCCGCCAGCACAGGCACCAGCGAATCCCGCGCGCTGTCATCGCCTCGGATCGCAAGCACATAAAGCTCGCCCATGAACTTTTGCAAAACCAGCAACAGCCCCAGCAGCCACAGAGACATCAACAGCGGCCAGATCAGCGCATTCGCCGCCGACACATAGCCGATCAGCGCCAGCATCGGCGCGATAACCGCGGCAAAAAGCGTCGCGGTGCCTACCAGGCCGACGAAACGCTCCTGAACCCCTGGCTCCCGCCCCGCCTCGATCACGTTGTTCCGATGGCGACGCAGCAATTGCCCCAAACGGAACACCAAAAGCGCCGTCACCGCGATCAGAGGAAAGTTGATCACCGAAATCGCCGCATCCACCAGATGTGCCACATCCTCAGCGGGCTGTTGCGCGCGAAGGACAGCCTCGGCGCGCAGTTCGATCAGGGCGCCAACGGCCCACCGCAAGCCCAGCATCAGGCCCAGCATCACGGTCAGGAACCGCCCTTCGGCCCGACGTTCGGCCAGAAGGGCCAGCGGCGCGTCCTCGACATTCTGCTTGGGGAACAGCCGCCCCCCGAGCCAGAAGGCCGACAAGAGGATCAACGCCACTGACGAGGCGATCGCGACGATCTCGACCGCCGCTGACCCCAACAGCCCCGACATTTCCAGCGCGCCAAGCAGGGCGAACACACCGATCAATGGCAAAATAATCTGCAACAGCGAACTGATCGTCGCCTGCACATGGCGCCCGCGGTTCTGGCTCTTGCGCAGCAGGAACTGCTCGAACTGCTCCATCCAGCGGCGCCCGCGCGCGATCAGAACCAGCGCCACAAAGGCCAGCGCGACGATCACCGGCGCATTGTCCTTAAGCTCGCGGAAGGCATCCGCCCCCGTCACCTGAGCGGTCAGTTCGGCGTAAACCGCGCTTACTATCCCCGAGCCAAGCATGAAAGCCGCAGGCCAGTTCACCGGATTGGCGGGCGAAGGCGAAAGCCGCATCAGCTTGTCGGTCTGGCGCGTGCGCAGCGTGCCGTCGATCCCCGAGATCAGGGCATTCGCGCGGCTCAGCGCCTCTCCGGCAGCGATACCGGGGGCTTGCAGCTTGGCCAGCGTTTCGTTCAGTTCCTTGCGGCGCTCCGCGATGGCGGGGTCTTCGGCCTCGCCTTCTCCCGGCACAGGGCCAAGCGCCGCGATCTGCGCCTTGACCGTCTGCACACGCGGGTCTTCGGCGGCCTGCGCCTCGGAAAAAACCGTGCGCCAGTCAACCAGCGTGATGCGCAGTTCCGACAAGGCATCATTCGTCGCCGAGCCTTTGGCCAGAAGATCCTCGGCGTTGCTCGCAACGCTTTCCCACGCCTTGTAATCAGGCGGGGTCGCCGTCTCTTGCGCCAAAACCGAAACAGGCAGAACCAGCGACAGAACCAGCAACAGGCGCGCAATCAGCCGCGGGATCATCCCTCGTAAACCTCCGGCAGTTTGCGGCCTGCTTGATCCAGCCATTCCGGCACCGGCAGGCCTTTGGATTTCAGGAACTCGGGGTTGAAAAGCTTGGTCTGGTAGCGCGTGCCGTAGTCGCACAGCATCGTCACAATCGTATGTCCCGGCCCCATTTCCTGCGCCATTTTCACAGCACCCGCGACGTTCACACCGGACGAGCCACCAAGGCAAAGCCCCTCTTCGGCCAGCAGGTCAAACACCACCGGCAGCGCCTCGGCATCCGAGACACGATAGGACATATCAGGGGTGAAGCCCTCAAGGTTGGCAGTGATCCGTCCCTGCCCGATACCTTCGGTGATCGACGAGCCTTCGGCCTTGAACTCGCCCGAGGTATAGAAACTGTAAAGCGCCGCGCCATCGGGGTCGGCCAAAGCGACCTTCACACCCTTGGGCTGAAGCGCCATGCCAATGCCGGCAAGAGTGCCGCCCGAGCCAACTGCACAAATGAATCCGTCCACCTTGCCGCCGGTCTGCTCCCATATCTCGGGACCGGTGGTTTCGATATGCGCCTGACGGTTCGCCACATTGTCGAACTGGTTGGCCCAGATCGCGCCGTTGGGTTCGGTTTTGGCTAGTTCCTCGGCCAGACGGCCCGAATAGCGCACATAATTATTGGGGTTCTTATAGGGTGCAGCCGGAACCTCGACCAGCTCTGCCCCCGCCAGACGCAGCATATCCTTCTTTTCCTGACTCTGCGTGTCGGGGATCACGATGACAGTGCGAAACCCCATCGAGGCACCGACCAGCGCCAGCCCGATGCCAGTGTTCCCCGCGGTCCCCTCGACAATCGTGCCACCCGGTTTCAGCGTGCCACGCGCAATCGCATCGCGGATGATATAAAGTGCCGCGCGGTCCTTGACCGACTGGCCAGGGTTCAGGAACTCGGCCTTACCAAGAATAGTGCAGCCCGTCATTTCCGAGGCTTTGCGCAGCTTGATAAGCGGCGTGTTTCCGATTGCCGAAGCCAGATCCTCACAAATCCGCATTGCGTTCTCCTGCTGCACTTTGGTCCAGTTCCTGAAATACTTAGGACGCCCGTGCCTGCGCCTCAAGCCGAAACCGGCCCGCGCGTGTCGGCAATCCCCGCTTCGGCGCGCAGTTTCGGGCGCAACCGCTCCAGCCAAAGCGCGAGGACACACAACGGCCCATTGCGCGCCTCTCCGCTCTCCACCATCGCCATAAGCTGCGCGAAAGGCACCAGATGCGAGCGGATGTCCTCGCCCTCGTGCTCCAGACCTCCTCCTTGCGGCAGGGTGTCGGGCAGATCGGCGAGCGCGATGTAATTATACAGAAATTCCGCTTTTGCCGCAGGTGAGGGATAGTAATTCGGCGCCGCAACCAACCGATCGACGGACAGCCCCGCCTCCTCGACCGCCTCGCGCCGCGCGGCCTGCTCCGGCGTTTCATCGGGGTCGACACGCCCCGCAACCGGCTCCAGCAGCCACGGCGAGCGATCCCCGCGCGCCATCGGGCCGGGGCGAAATTGCTCGATCAGCAGCACACGGTCACGCACCGGATCGTAAGGCAGCAGGCAGGCCGCATCGGCCGAAATAAACACCGCCCGCTCCAGATCGGCACCCTGACCGCCGGCGAATGTCTTGTGCGCAAGCGTGTAATCCTCGACTGCGAAGAAATTGGCGTAACCCAAGGCGCGCGATTTCACCGAGACATCCGCAGCCGTCATCGGCCGGTCCAGCGTATCTGGCACCGTTTCGGCCTCTGCCCGCAGACGGGACGCGGCACGCGCAAGGATCAGCGGCCTGCGCGCCGCCATCACGCTGGCCGCATAGCGCCCGAAGCCAAGCATCACATCGCTTGCCGCGGCACGCACCAGGGCCGCGCGCTCGGTCGTCCATACATCGAATGACCAGCTCCGACCGCCCGACCGCGCCCCGTCAACGGCAAGCCGGTAACAAAGCGCCGGAACAGTCTCGTCAGCAACCTCGACCTCAACCTGCTCGGCCGACAGACCGTATTCATAGAAATCGACGCGGTCGCGTTCTGGCGTGGACAGCCGCACAAGCGCGCCCTCGACCACCCCCTTGCCCTCGTCCAGAACCGGAAGATCCGGCCCCGGATCGTCCCGCGACACATGCGTCACGCAATACCCCCGCAGGAGTGCAGGCTGCGCATGAGAAGGCCGCCCTATCACGATCCTGCGCAGGCTTTCATCCCGCAAGGGGCCGTAAAAGAAGAAAAATTCAGACACTAATGGCTCCGCTTACACGAGCGGGCAGGCAGGTTCCCCGATCAGGACCAGCGCCGCGCGCCCCACCGCGCCACCATACCCGAAAGCGCCCCGCCGACAAGCAAGGTCGCCAAAACCTGAGGCTGCGCCAAAACGACCGAGAAATAGAGCCCCTGCGTAAAGATATCGAGCAGCGCCTCGAACACCCCGTCATACTGCTGGTTCATCGACAAGCGCAGCATTTGCGCAGCACCCAGATAGGTCAGCGTCCAGAAACAGACATAGACAGCGGCACGAAGCCCCGCCCCGATCGACTGCACAAAGCCATAGCTTTTCATTGGTGTCATGACGCGCCAGCCAATCAACAACCCGAAGCTCGCCGCAACCACAGGGAGCACCTCGGCACCACGCAGCATGAGGGGCAAGACCGGCAGCACCAGATTCCCCAGACAAAGCCCGGTTACCGCCATTCCGGCCGCCCCGAAAAGCTTGGCGATGGTTGGCATCTGGTGCGAGATATTTCGCTGAACTACACGTTGCATTTGGCTTACCTTAACACTCAAAAAACCCACTTACGGGCGAACAAAGCCCACATATATTGACATAATGCGGCGAAAATAAGGTGGGCGTCCAAGCCTGTTTGTGGAGCGACGAATTGCCAGATCCGTTCCGGAAATCTCGGGCCGATTGGTTCCTTGCCCGGATTTGCCCTGGACCGTCTGATCTGCTCTCTCGCGGATTGCCGGGATTTTGTGCCTCGTATTGAGCGCGAAGCGTCAGTCTGCCCGGAAGTTCAAGCCACCGACGAACTCCGGTTTCTCGATTGCGCCCGCAGCTTTTTTATAGCCTGCGATTTCCCGAAATCGAGCCGCGCCTGTTCCTTTAGCTGTGCAGCATTTTCTTGTAACCGCGCAGTTTCACTCTCCAAATTAGCACACCGGATGCGCACCCAGTCCCGATATTTGCCAAGCGCCTGAACCTCCAGTGCGGTCATCGCCGAACGGGCAATGTGCGAAAACCGCCGCTCCAGCTCCTGCTTCTCACTTTCCAAAGTGGAAATCTGACGGTTCACCTCGGCCAACCGCGCCAGCGCAAGGTCGCTTTTCGTATCTGCTATCACCTGTAGCCGCTGCAAAGATCGTCCGCGCTGCATCTAGAGCCTCTTCTTGGCGGCTTTGCGCAGTTTCTCGGCAAAGCGGATCGCGGCGGCAACCGGTTTATAGTGTTCCGGTCTGATTTCATCGCCGACGTCGATTGCGGCGAACAAAGCGCGGGCGGTGGGCGGGTCTGAATGAATCGGAACGCCGGATTCCATTGCGATCTCGCGAATTCTGCGCGCAATTTCATCAACACCTTTCGCAACGCAGATCGGGGCGCGCCCGCTTGCGCGGCTCCATTTCAGGGCAACCGCATAATGGGTCGGGTTGACGATAACAACATCCGCTTCCGCCACATCCTGAAGCATTTGCTTTGTCGCGATCTCAATACCCTTTTGGCGACGTTGCTGCTTGAGATGCGGGTCTCCTTCGGACTGCTTCATCTCATCCATTAGCTCTTTGCGCGTCATGCGGTTGCGGCGCATAAACTCGAAATACTGCCACAAATAGTCTATGGCGCCGAAAACAACGGCGACCAGCATGACAAGCGCGAGAAACTGAACAACAAGTTGCCCAAGCGCCGCGATTACTTGCGCGGCCTCCTGCCGCTGGGTCGCCAGAACAACACCGGATTTCCTGACCAAGAATGTCCCAAGAAACACCGAGATTATTGCCAGCTTCACAAAGCTCTTTACAAACTCGAACAACCCGCTCCGCCCGAATTTCTGTTTCGCGTTCGCAATCGGGTTAATACGACTGAGCTTCGGTTCAAGTTTCGAGCCAGAAAACACAATCGCCCGCTGCGCCATCAAAGACACCAGAACCAGCGCGGCGGGCACCAGCAGCCATGGCAGGACAGCCACGGCAAATCGTGCCAGTAACGGCCCGATAACTGCAGAACCACCCTTGAACACTTGCTCTGACAATGGCCCCGCCTGTTCAATGATCTGCGCCGCCGTGCCTCCGAAGCGCGAGATCGAAAACCCGGACATTCCAAGAAAGGCAATCAGAAGCCCCGTATATGTGGCCGCTACCGTTATTTCGTTCGAGCGAACAAGCTCGCCACGTTTGCGCGCCTGTTCAAGCTTTTGCGGGGTTGGGTCGAATTCCTTTTCGCTGTCGTCGGTATCACTCATCGTGAGACCTCGAACGGGTTTGCAAAGAAATCGAGGAAGGCGCCGTGCCAGACCTGAATTGCCATCGGCCCGGAAATCGCAAGCAGGATAAGCCCGCCAGCGGTTAGCGCCGGAGCCCCGACAAACGCGACCATAAGCTGCGGCATCGCACGGTTGATCGCACCAAGGGCAACATTGTAGATTAGCCCCGCAATAACAAAGGGGGCAGCAAGCACAAACGCTTGCGAGAAGGCGCGGGATACCCCGCTGACCCCCCAGTCTTTCAAGATGACAAGTGTCGGCAGCGTTCCAATGGGCATGGCGTCATAGGACTGGATCAAGAACTCCGCCAACCGGACGTGCAGCCCCAGCCCCATCGCGAAGGCCAGCGCTCCAAGCATCAGCAGGTTGCCAATTGCTGGCTGTGGCTCTCCTCCGGTGCCACCGAATAACTGCGACAGCGATGTCGCTTGAGCCGCGATAGTTCCGGCAAGCTGGAGCGCAATGACGAAAAATCGCAGCATGGCCCCCATTGACAGCCCGATCAGAGTTTCCAGAAGAATCCATGCGGACAGTCCTTGCTCGGCGATCCGGGCGGATAGAGTCTCGGAAACCGCCGGGGTTACAACCAACGTAAATGCAAAGGCTATGATTAGCCTGAACTGCGTCGGGATACTTCGCTCTCCGAAACCCGGCGTCAGGGCCATCATCGAGCCGACCCGCAGAAGCACAACAAACCAAAGCTGAAGGCTCTGGGTTCCAAGCGCAAGAATTTGGGCCAGTGCCTCTGTCATACTGGCACCACACCAACCATCGCAGGGCGCGCATCAAGGCCGATTTCATCGAAGCTCAGCACGGGTGCGGCCAGCCCCTTCGCTCCAACCACGGCCTTCACGAACCGGCGGCGGCGCGACGACGTAACGATCGCGGGGAAGACCCCGTTCTCGCCCGCGCGCGACAACCGGTCGGCAATATTGGAGGCCAGCCGGTTAAATTTGTCCGGGGGCAAGGCGATGTCCGCCGGACCGCGTTCCGCCGGAAGCTGATAGGTCGTGAACAGGTCTTCCCACTCGGGGGCGAGCTGGATCAGGGGAATCGACCCATCCTCACGGCGCAACTCGGCCACAAGCTGGAAGCCGAGGCGCTGCCGGACATATTCGCAAATCGCGTCGGGACTTTGCTGATGGCGCGCTTCGGCAATCGCTTCAACGACAAGCATCAGGTTGCGAATCGAGACCCGCTCTTCAAGCAGCAGGCGCAACACCGCCAACAGCATATCAAGCGGAACCTTATCCGGGATCAATTCATCCAGAATTCGGCGATTGGCATCGGCGCGTGCCGGATCGGACAGGTTGGTCGTTTCATCAAGCAGCCGCTTCAGGGCACGCAGCGTCATCAGGCGCCCGAAATTCCGCTTGATAACCTCAAGCAGATGCGTTGCCAGAACCTCGGTCGAGGACACCACGGTCGAACCCGCCAGAGCCGCCTCCTCTTGTGCCGACGACGGCACCCACCGCGCAGGCGCGCCATACACGGGTTCGCGCACGTCCTCGCCATCGGGCAAGAAATCACGGTTATCCGCGATCAGCGCCAGAACGTGGTCAGGGCGAAGCCGGTCCTTTGCCTGCTCGGCCCCCTGAATGCGAATACGATAGCACCCCGCAGGCAAGGAGCCGTCATCGGTCAGCCTGATCTCGGGCAGGATCAGCCCGAAAGCCGTGGCGACATGCTGGCGCATATTCGCGATGCGTGCATCCAAGCCGGTCGCCGGATCAAGCGCCATATTCACAAGGTCAGGGGCGAATTCCACATGGATGTCATCCATATCCAGCACATCACCCATAGATTTTGCACGCGGCTTTTCCTCTGGCGCAGGCATTTTCATCGCCTCGCGTTTCCGGCGTCGATCCTCTTCGCGCTTCAGCATAATCGCCGAGCCGCACAGGATAACCGCCCCCGCCATGAACGGCAGAAACGGCAGCCCCGGAACAAGCCCGAATAGCGCCATCAAGATGCCGACTGTCATCAGGGCCGGCGGAAACTTTCCGAGTTGACGGAACAGTTCCAGGTCTGCCGAGCCTTTCGACCCGCCACGGGCCAACAAAATTGCTGCTGCGATCGAGATAATCACCGCTGGAATCTGGCTGACCAGACCATCACCGACCGTCAGGATGGCATAGGTTTCAAGCGCGCGGCCTATGGGCATTCCATGCACCACCGTGCCGATCACCAGCCCCATGACAATGTTGAGCATGGTGATTAGCAGGCCAGCAACGGCGTCACCCTTCACAAACTTCGATGCACCGTCCAGCGAGCCGAAGAACGTTGTTTCGGCTTGTTCCTTTTCGCGCCGCGCCTTGGCCTCGGCGTGGTCAATGGCCCCCGCATTCATATCGCTGTCGATCGCGAGCTGCTTGCCCGGCATCGCATCAAGGGCAAAGCGCGCGCCCACCTCGGCCATACGGCCTGCGCCCTTGGTAATGACGATAAAATTGACGATCAGAATGACACAAAACACCACAAGCCCGATCAGAACTGATCCCCCCATGATAAAATTGGCAAAACCCTGGATCACATCACCCGCCGCGCCGGTGCCAGTATGGCCCTGCCCGATAATGAGTTTCGTCGACGAGACATTCAGCGATAGCCGCAGCATCAACGATGCCAGCAGGATTGTCGGAAAGGCCGAGAAATCAAGCGGACGCTCAATGAAGAGGGTCACTGTGAAAATCAGAATTGCGATCGCAAAAGAGGCCGCCAGACCGATATCCAGCACCCATGCCGGCACCGGAAGGATCATCATGACGATCACCGACATAAGCGCCAGAGACAAGAGGATCGTCGGCTGAAACACCTTCTGAAGCAGGGCGGCATTCATTATTGCACCTGCGATTTTTCAAGTGCCGATGCAAAAAGGCTCGCCCCAGCCGCCCCCCCCATGCGAGCAGCTTGGCCCTCTTTTCGAATGAACAGAGGGAAGGTGTTGATCCGAGGCTTGGCAGGAACTGCTACGGGCCTCTGCGCTGCCGCGACGATGTCAGGTATATCAGGGATCGCCTCATTCACCTCGGCGTAGGCCACACGCAGTTTGCCTGATCCGTCCTCTTGCAGAAATTTCTGCCGGAATTTTGTGAAGCGCGCGGCATATTTATCGGCATATTTCGGTGTGCGCGAATGATACGCCCCTGCCGCTTTGGACCACGAACCGGTTTCGTTATATAGATCTTTCAGAAAGCGCGCGGCATAGAGTCCGTTTTCCAGCGGATCGAACATAGCGTCGATCGAGGAAAATGCCTGCCCATGCCATTTGTAGTTTATCTGGAAACAGCCGACATCAAAACTGCGCGCGCCGCGCTTGAACTCTTTGAAAACAAAGGTGCGCGCCTCGTCCAGCGAGTCAAACCAAAAGCCCTTTCCCTCCATATTCACGGTCCAGGCCCACGGGCGGAAGGCACCGCCGGATTTGCGGCCGGTTTCGTTCAGTGAAATAGCCTTTAGAACGGAAACAGGGACCCCCGTTTTTTGCGCGGCAATCTCGGCTGCCTGCTCACAGACGGCAGCAAAATCAGCCGTGCGACCAGCCATAGCGGGACCAACACCAATGCCCGCAAAAGCGAGGCCGACCAGCGTCAAAATAATGCGTCCGAACATGGGCTTCACCCTTCACAGCAATTCTTGCTGCTCTCAGGGGTAGGCCGTCATGGTTTAGAAATGGTTTCCAAAAAGAGAAAGCGCACAATTTGCGGCAATAAAAAACCGCGCCCAACGAGGGGCGCGGTGAATGATAATCTGTGGTCCGCGTCAGAAGTCGAGATTTTCAACACTCAGCGCGTTTTGCTGGATAAAGTCGCGGCGCGGTTCAACCACATCGCCCATCAGCTTGGTGAAGATGTCATCGGCTTCTGCGACATCCTCGATCCGCACCTGCAACAAGGTGCGCGCGGACGGGTCGAGCGTGGTTTCCCAAAGCTGCTCGGGGTTCATCTCGCCCAGGCCCTTATAACGCTGGAGTGACAGCCCTTTCTCGCCTTCCTGCAGGATGGCATTCAGCAAGGCAATCGGCCCGTGAATAGCGACTTCGCGGTCTTTACGCACAAGTTTCGCGGGCTGCGCATAAACCTCACGCAGGGCTTCGGTGTGCTGCGACAGGCGTCGTGCCTCGCCCGAGCGGAGCACGGGACCATCAAGCGTGCGCGCCTCTTCGACGCCGCGCAGAACGCGGGTGAACCGCAGCCCGTGGTCCTGCGTCGGACGACCCTGCCAGCCGCGCTCATATTCCAGCGCAACCAGATCAAGACGCGCAGCAACCTCATCTGCGACGCCTTGGGCATCAGCGTCAATGCGGCCCGGCAGAAGCGCCCCTGCGATTGCCGATTGTTCAACGATATGCTGCGGATAATGCGTTGGGAATGCTTGCAGAATCCGGCGGATCACACGGGCCTCTTCGACCACGCGCGCAAGATCCTGACCAACGATTTCCTGCCCGTCGCCAAGGCGCAGGATCGCCCCTTCAACGCCTTGCTGGATCAGGAAGTCCTCAAGCGCGGCCTGATCCTTCAGGTAAACCTCGGACTTGCCGCGCGCCACTTTGTAAAGCGGCGGCTGCGCAATGTAGAGGTAGCCGTGCTCGATCAGCTCGGGCATCTGGCGGAAGAAGAAGGTCAGCAAAAGGGTGCGGATGTGCGCGCCGTCAACGTCAGCATCGGTCATGATGACGATCTTGTGGTAGCGCAGCTTGTCGATGTTGAATTCGTCACGCCCGATACCCGTGCCAAGCGCAGTAATCAGCGTGCCGATCTGGTCGGAAGAAAGCATCCGGTCAAAGCGCGCACGCTCGACGTTCAGGATTTTACCACGCAGGGGCAGAACTGCCTGATTTTTCCGCTCGCGCCCTTGCTTGGCCGAGCCACCTGCCGAGTCACCCTCGACGAGGAAGACTTCGGACAGCGCCGGGTCTTTTTCCTGACAATCCGCCAGCTTACCGGGCAGCGAGGCCACGTCCATCGCGGTTTTGCGCCGCGTTAGTTCGCGGGCTTTGCGGGCAGCTTCGCGCGCCAGCGCCGCTTCGATGATCTTGCCGACGATGCTTTTGGCTTGCTGCGGGTTCTCTTCGAACCACTCGCTCAGCTTTTCATTCACAAGGTTTTCGACCGCCGGACGAACCTCGGAGGACACCAGCTTATCCTTGGTCTGGCTGGAGAACTTCGGGTCTGGCACCTTGACCGAAAGCACGCAGGTCAGCCCCTCGCGCGCGTCGTCGCCGGTAAAATCGACCTTCTCTTTTTTCGCGATCCCCGAGCTTTGCGCGTAGTTGTTGATCGTGCGCGTCAGCGCACCTCGCAGACCCGCCAGGTGGGTGCCGCCGTCGCGCTGCGGGATGTTGTTGGTGAAGGGCAGCACATTTTCGTGGTAGCTGTCGTTCCACCACATCGCGATTTCCACACCGATGCCGCGCACCTCGCCAACCATATAGATCGGCTCTTCCATCACGGGCGTCTTCGAGCGGTCGAGGTATTTGACGAATTCCTTGACCCCGCCGTCATAGAACAGCTCGGTCTTCAGCGGCTCGGCGGGGCGCTCATCCTCGATCAGGATACGCACGCCCGAGTTCAGGAAGGCCAGTTCGCGCAGGCGCGTTTCCAGCGTCTTGAACACATAGTCTAGGTTCGAAAACGTGCCTTCAGGGTCCGCCACTTTGGACGACGCCATAAAGCGAACCTCGGTCCCCTTTTCGCCGGGCGCATCCCCGACAACGCGCACATGCTCGACGCATTCGCCCTTTTCGAAGCGGGCGTAATATTCCTTGTCGTCACGCCAGACGCGCAGCTCCAGCCAATCGGACAGCGCATTCACCACCGACACGCCCACGCCATGCAGACCGCCCGAAACCTTATAGGCGTTGCCGTCGTCGTCGGTGTTGTTGAACTTACCGCCCGCGTGAAGCTGGGTCATGATGACCTCGGCAGCCGAGACCCCCTCTTCGGGGTGCATATCAACCGGAATCCCGCGCCCGTTATCACGCACCGAGACCGAACTATCGGCGTGAATTTTGACCTGAACGTAGTCCGCGTGCCCCGCAAGCGCCTCGTCGATGCCGTTGTCGACGACCTCGTAAACCATGTGATGCAGGCCCGAGCCGTCATCGGTATCACCGATATACATGCCCGGCCGTTTGCGAACGGCCTCTAGCCCCTTGAGAACCTTGATAGAATCCGCGCTGTAATTGTTTTTCTTGGGGGTATTGTCGGTCATGCCCGCCCGTCCTGTTCTGTGTTGCGGATTTATAGTGGTTTGGCGCGCCAATGTCACGCCAAAGACACAATATTTGGGGGCTTAAGTCAGGGCGATGGCCAGCCCGACCACAATCATCAGCCCACCCGCAATCCGGTTGAGGCGTGCCAGCTTGCCACGGCTGGTCACAAAGCTGCGAATGCGGTCGACAAAGGCCGAAAGCAGAAGGTTTCCGCTGAGCGGCATCAGGCCGGAAATCAGGCAGACCACAACAATATCGACCCATGTCATCGAGCCGACCGGAAAGAAGCCCGGCAGGATGCCCATGTAAAACAGGATCGCCTTGGGGTTGCCGATAATCACGATCAACCCAGCCACAAAGCCCGCCCATTTTCCGGGGCGCGTCAGCCGGCTGTCCGAGGAAATCTTATGGTCGGCGTGGCGGATCAGCAAAACCCCCATCACGATAAACATGCCCACCGCGACCCATCGCAGGACAATCAGGAAAGAGGCGAACTCCTGCACGAACCACGACACCCCCAGAATGGCGAGCACGGGCCAGACCATATCGCCTATGCTTACGCCCAAGGCCAGCGGCCACGCGCTTGCAAACCCGCCGGCCATGCCGCGCGCCAAAAGCGCGAGCCACACCGGGCCGGGCGTCAGGAACAGCACCAAAAGTGCCCCCGCATAAAGGGCGACCTGCGTCAATGTCAGCGTCATTTAAGGGTTAACCCTCCATTCGCGTCCAAGGGCCAAAACGGGTTCATGGCCAGTTCCCAGACATGGCCATCGGGGTCGGCGTAATAGCCCGAATACCCGCCCCAGAACACCTTTTCGGGTGCTTTCAGGGGCGTTGCGCCCGCCGCAAGCGCCGAAGCATAGGCGGCATCGACATCGGCCTCGGTATCGAAATTCTGCGCAAGGGTCATCGCGCCGGTGCCAAGGTCCGCACCCGGTCGCCCCTGATCTTTCGCCAGATCAGTCTTGCCGAATAGCCCCAGAACCATCCCGTTCATCTGGTAGAATACAACGCCTTCGGGCGCTTCGGCGGGCTGCCAGCCAAGCGCCGCATAAAAGGCGCGCGCACGCCCAAGATCGGTAACGCCAAGCGTAACAAGGGTAATCCGTTGCTTTGGATAGCTCATGAAACATCCCTTTCGGTAACGCAGGACAGGCCGGCATCTTCCTGCACGTCAAAATACTGTGCGCGTGGCCCGAGTGTGTCGAACAGCTCGGCCCCTGTGCCGGTCATGAAGGCCTGAACCCCGAGCGTGCAAATCTCATCATAAAGTGCGGCGCGACGGGTCGCGTCAAGATGGGCGGCGACCTCGTCCAGAAGAACAAGCGGCGCTTCGCCCGTTTCGTGCTTAAGCGCGCGCGCATTGGCAAGGATCAACGAGATCAGAAGCGCTTTCTGCTCTCCGGTCGAACATTGCGCGGCGATCTGGTTTTTCGCGGCATAGCGCGCCTCAAGGTCAGCGCGGTGGGGACCGGAAAGGCTCCGCCCCGCCTGCATGTCGCGCATACGGCCTTCGGCCAGAGCCTCGGCCAGATCGGCGCTATCATCATTCACAATCGCCAGATCCGCCGCTGGAAACGCGGTTTCCGCAGCCGCCTGCGCTGTGGCCAGACGTCCCAGAGCGATTTGGCGGTTCGTGCGGATGTCGCGCGCGGCCTCGCCCATCCGCGCCTCAAGCGCGCCATACCACGAAGCATCCCGCACCATATCCTTCAGCAAACGGTTCCGCTCGCGCATCGCCTTTTCGTAGCTCAGCACAGCATCGGCATGGGCAGGGATAAAGGACATGGTCAGCCGATCCAGAAACCGCCGCCGCCCCTCGGCACCTTCGATCCACAGCCGATCCATCGCGGGCACCAGCCAAACCACGCGCAACATGCGCCCAAGCGCCACTTGCGGCGCGGATTTCCCGTCGATCTGCACCTCACGCGAGGCACCGGGCTGCGCGCTTGTCTCAATCTCTTGTCCGTTCGAGAGCGCCGCTTGCAACTTCCAGCCCACAGACTCGTCACGCCGCATCAGTTCATCCCCCGAGGCGCGGCGAAGCCCGCGACCCGGCGACAGCAGCGACACCGCCTCAAGGATATTGGTTTTGCCCGCCCCGTTCGGCCCGTAAATCGCCACGGGCCGCCCATCCAGCGTCAAATGCGTGCGCCGATGCGAGCGGAACTGCAAAAGGGTCAGTTCCGTTAACATCGCGGCACCGTGGAAACAGGATTACGGCGTTCGATCACACGCGCATCGGCATGACGACATAGACCGCAGACGTGTCATTGCCTTCACGCATCAGCGTCGGGTCACCCGAGGAATTGAACAGGAATACTGCATTCTCGCGATCGACCTGATCGGCAATCTCTTGAAGGTATTTCGCGTTGAAACCGATCTCCAGCGGCTCATCCCCGTAAGCGACGGCCAGTTCTTCTTCTGCCGCGCCCGCATCAGGAGCGTTGACCGAAAGAACCAGGCGATCCTCGTCCAGCGAGAGCTTCACCGCGCGCGAACGCTCGGACGACACTGTCGCCACACGGTCAACCGCTTTCGCAAATTCCTTGGCATCCACCTCAAGACGGCGCGTATTGCCCATCGGGATAACGCGGGTGTAATCGGGGAAAGTGCCGTCGATCACCTTTGAGGTCAGCGTCACGGCAGGCGTTGCAAAGCGCACCTTGGTTTCCGAAACCGAGACCGCGATTTCTGCGTCGTCATCGTCCAGAAGTTTGCGCAATTCGTTCACGGTTTTGCGCGGCACAATCACGCCGGGCATCCCCGCAGCGCCTTCCGGCAGAACCGTATCAATGCGCGCCAGACGGTGACCATCGGTCGCGACACAGCGCAGAACCTGACCATCCTCGCCAGTCGCCGTGTGCATATAAACGCCGTTCAGGTAATAGCGCGTCTCTTCGGTCGAGATCGCGAATTTCGACTTATCGAACAGCCGCTTCAACTCGCCCGCCTTGGCCGCGAAATTCGCCGAATATTCCGACGAGGCCATCACGGGGAAATCCTCTTTCGGCAGCGTCGCGAGGTTGAAATTCGACCGCCCCGCCTGAACCGAAAGGCGGCCCGCCGCAGGATCATCCGACAGCGACACCAGCGCGCCATCGGGCAGCTTGCGCACAATCTCATGCAGCATCACG
Source organism: Pseudothioclava alba (assembly GCF_033100795.1). Classification (NCBI taxonomy): domain Bacteria; kingdom Pseudomonadati; phylum Pseudomonadota; class Alphaproteobacteria; order Rhodobacterales; family Paracoccaceae; genus Pseudothioclava; species Pseudothioclava alba. Next base: position 265,022 of record NZ_JAWLVI010000002.1, on the reverse strand, counting down.
GCGGAAACGGTGGTGGCACCGGCGCGTTCGACCTGCGCCGCCGCCTTATCCACGACCTCGATATCAAGGTCGGTCGCGCGGAATTGCACGTTACTTCCCTCGGCCTCGATCAACACGTTGGCGAGGATCGGAATGGTGTTGCGGCGCTCGACAACCGATTGCGCTTTGGAGATCGCGTCCAGAAGAGCGGCGCGTTCAATGCTGATTTTCATATCCATCCCTCACGGCAGTCCGGAGCGGAAACCTAACATTTTTCCGCTCGGGCTCAAGATTTTTTCAGACATTCAACCGCTTTGAGCGGGGCGTCAAGGCTCAGGCTTCGAGAAGACGCCGCAGCAGGTCAATATCTTCGGCCAATTGCGAGTCCGCGCCCTTCAGCTCTTCGATCTTGCGGATGCCGTGCATGATCGTGGTGTGATCTCGCCCGCCAAAGCGCCGCCCGATCTCGGGCAGGCTGCGCGTGGTCAGCGATTTCGCCAGATACATCGCCACCTGACGCGGGCGCGCAATGGTGCGCACGCGCTTGGGACCAACCAGATCCGAAAGGCGCACGTTGTAATGTTCGGCCACCTTGCGCTGGATTTCCTCGATCGTGACCTTGCGGTCCGAGGCCCGCAGAATGTCGACAAGACATTCCTGCGCCAGATCGAGTGTGATCTCACGCCCGACAAGCGAAGCGAACGCGAACAAGCGGGTCAGCGCGCCTTCCAGCACACGCACGTTGGTCGTGATGCGATGCGCCAGGAACTCCAGCACGCCATCGGCAATTTGCAGACCCGGATACTGGTTGCGATAGGCTTCGGTCTTGGTTTGCAGGATGCCGAGGCGCAATTCGTAATCGGTCGGGTGCAGATCGACGACAAGACCACATTGCAGACGCGAGCGGATACGCTCTTCAAGGTCTTTGATCTCGCCCGGCGCGCGATCGGCGGAAATCACGATCTGCTTGCCCTGATCGACCAGCGCGTTGAACGTATGGAAGAACTCTTCCTGCGTCGAATCCTTGCCCGCGATGAATTGCACATCATCGACCATCAGCACGTCGACCGAGCGGAACATCTCTTTGAAGTCCATAATCTGACGCTCGCGAAGCGCCTGCACAAAGCGATACATGAATTGCTCGGCCGAGAGGTAAAGCACGCGCAAATCGGGGCGGCGCGTCGAAAGCTCGTGCGCGATTGCGTGCATCAGGTGCGTCTTGCCAAGGCCAACGCCGCCATACAGAAACAGCGGGTTGAAGGTAACAGGGCCACCCTCGGCCACGCGGCGCGCAGCGGCATGGGCCAGCTCGTTCGGCTTGCCCACGACAAAGCTGTCAAAGGTAAAGCGCGCATCCAGGGGTGCGCCCGGCAGATCGGTAGCATCCTGCATCGCGGGCTTGACCTGCACAGCTGCGGGTTTGCCAGCGGAGTTTGCGGGGACAGACCGAACATCGGCGACGCGAATCTCGACACGATCCACATTCGCACCAGCCTTACGCAATTCGTGCAAAATCGGATCGGCGAAATTGCGCGACACCCAGTCACGCATAAACTTGGTCGGCGCTTCGAAGGCGGCAATGCCCTCGTCCAGATCAATGATCCGCAGCGGCTCAATCCATGTCGAGAAGCTTTTCTTCCCTACTGACTTGAGAATCTCGTTTCTGACCTGCCCCCAGGTTTTCTCGCTCATTTTATTTGCAGCCTATAAACACACAAAATCAGTTCAATCCGGCCCCCAGAGCGCAGGCTCTGCCGTTAGATGCGGCAGAAACAGAACATGGAAACCCCTCCGGAAAACCCGGATGGTTTCTTGCCGAGAATCGGGGTGCCCCCCTGAAATCGGATTCGCATTTTTCCACGGCAGAGTGCCGGCTTGTTTTCCTTGTCGTGGCAGACTTTTACGCCCGTTCAGACCGTGAAAAATTGCGTCATGTCCCCCTAGGCGACGTGAATCGCAGGGAGACGCTAGCAAGCGTTTACCCCTGTCCGCAACTGATCTTCGCGCTTGACGCCGGATTCAGGAAAACGAATCTGTCCGGGCACTGCGGGCATGCAACATGCATTTATTAAGATATTGTTTGTTAATAAAAAAATGAAAAGGCGGGGAAATCCCCGCCCTTCAAATACTAAAGACTGTTCGCCTTAAATCAGACGGTCAGCGCTTTCACGCGAGCCGACAGGCGCGACATTTTGCGCGCAACAGTGTTCTTGTGCATGACGCCTTTGGTCACGCCACGAGCCAGCTCGGGTTGAGCGGCTTGCAGAGCGGCTTTCGCAGCGTCGGCATTGCCCGAAGCAATCGCTTCTTCGACTTTGCGCAGGTAGGTGCGGATGCGCGAACGGCGGGCTTTGTTGATGTCTTGACGACGCTCGTTCTGACGGGCGCGTTTTTTGGACTGGGGCGTATTGGCCATGATGTCTTTCCCAATTTCCGGGTCTGTTACAGTTCGATTGCGCAACAAAGCCCAGTCTTCCCAGAGAACCGGATGATTCTAGCCTGAGCGGGCTTCACGCGCATGTATGCGGCGCTCTTAGTGCAAAAGCGCCGCAAAGAAAAGGGGCTTATCCGTAGAAACCGACGATCATTTATCGCGGAACTGCGGCTGGCGCTTTTCGAGGAAGGCCGACATGCCCTCTTTCTGGTCTTCGGTGGCGAACAGCGCGTGGAACACACGGCGTTCGAACCGGATGCCTTCACTCAACGTGGTCTCGTAAGAGCGGTTCACCGCTTCTTTCACGACCATCGAGGTCAGCACGGACTTTTCGGCGATCTTCTTGGCGGTGGCCATCGCTTCGGGCAGCAGCTTGGCGACCGGAACGACGCGGCTGACCAGCCCCGAGCGTTCTGCTTCGTCCGCGTCCATGAAGCGACCGGTCAAATGCATATCCATCGACTTCGACTTGCCGACAAAGCGCGTCAGGCGTTGGGTGCCACCGATGCCTGCAACCACGCCGAGGTTGATCTCGGGCTGGCCGAATTTGGCGTTATCGGCGCAGATGATGAAGTCGCACATCATGGCCAGCTCGCAACCGCCACCAAGCGCATAGCCCGATACCGCCGCGATGACGGGTTTGCGGGTGCGGGTGATGGCGTCGCCTTCGGTGCCGAAGAAATCCGACCAGAACATATCCACGAAGGATTTGTCGGACATTTCCTTGATGTCGGCGCCAGCCGCGAAGGCCTTTTCCGATCCGGTGATGACGATGCAGCGCACCTTCTCGTTCGCGTCGGCAGCTTGCAGCGCCTCGACGAGTTCTCCGAGCAATGCGGAGTTCAGGGCGTTCAGGGCTTCGGGGCGATTCAGCCGGATCAGAGCAACGTAGTCTTCGATCTCGACGATCAGGTTTTGGTAGGCCATGTGGCGATGCCTCTCCTTGATTTCGAGGGGGAGTCCTATCAGGACCGGCGCGATTATCAAGTAACGATAACGCCGGAACGTCGCGTCCTATCGCTGACACTGTGGACAATAATAGCTCGAACGGCTGGATTGCACGATCCTGCGCACCGGCGCGCCGCAGGTCACGCACGGTTCGTCCTCGCGGTCGTAGACACGAAAGGAATGCTGGAAATACCCCAGCTCGCCATCCGCCTGACGATGGTCTTTCAGGCTGGAGCCGCCCGCCTCGATCGCCTCGGAGAGGACATCGCGGATAATCGGCACAAGCGCGGCGATCCGGCTGGCGGCTATCCGTTTCGCCTGTCTACGCGGGTCTATTCCTGCGCGGAACAGAACTTCCGACACATAGATATTGCCTAATCCCGCGACGATTCGCTGGTCCAGAAGAACCGTCTTTATCGGGCTGGAGCGCTTTTTCAGCTCTGCCGCCAGATAATCTTCGTGGAATTCATTGCCAAAGGGTTCCGGCCCAAGCCCTGCCAAGAGCCAGTGTGCCGCCTCGCGATCCGTCCGCACCAGATCCATCGCGCCAAAACGTCGCGCATCGTTAAAGGTGACGCGCCCGCCGTTTTCCATATGCAGCACCACATGGTCGTGCTTTTGCGGCGCCGGATGGTCAAGGTGGAAATCCCCCAGCATGACGCCCGAAACCAGCATCCGCCCCGACATACCCAGATGAATCAGCAGGCTTTCACCCGTATCAAGGTCTGCCAGAATATATTTCGACCGCCGCCGCAGCCGTTCGACCCGCGCGCCTGTCAGGCGCGCGGCCATCCGGTCAGGTAACGGCCAGCGCAGATCGGGCCGGTTGACCTGCGCAGTTAGGATGCGCTGCCCCTCCATCGCGGGCAGCAGACCGCGACGAACCGTCTCGACTTCGGGCAATTCGGGCATGTGGTGCTCCTGTTGCATTGTCACCGGCGCCAAGCCCCCTATAAGAAGGGGTATATTTCCGGATCGGCAAGGCCACTGATACAGATGAGTTCCGAGCAAACCAAGACAACCCATTTCGGGTTCCAGACGGTAGATGAAGACGCCAAGGCCGGAATGGTCCACGGCGTGTTTTCGCGGGTGGCGTCGAAATACGACATCATGAATGACCTGATGAGCATGGGTATCCACCGCGTCTGGAAAGATGCGATGATGGATTGGCTTGCTCCGCGGCCGAACCAGAAGCTTCTGGATGTGGCGGGCGGCACGGGCGATGTGTCCTTCCGTTTTCTGACCCGCGCGCCCGGTGCCCATGCGACCGTCTGCGACATGACCGAATCGATGCTGGTCGAGGGTCGCAAACGCGCCGAGGCCGAGGATATGGCCGACCGCCTTGATTGGGTGGTGGGCGATGCGATGGCGCTGCCATTTGCGGATAACACCTTCGACGTTTACACAATCTCGTTCGGCATTCGTAACGTGACGCGCATCCCTGACGCCCTGCGCGAGGCTTACCGTGTCCTTCGTCCGGGTGGGCGCCTGATGGTGCTGGAGTTCAACCAGATTCCGAACGAAATGATGCAGAAAGCCTATGACCTGTATTCGTTCAACGTGATCCCCGTGATGGGTCAGATCGTGGCGAATGACCGCGACAGCTATCAGTATCTGGTCGAGTCGATCCGCAAATTCCCCAACCAGGAACTGTTCGCCTCGATGATCCGCGAGGCAGAGTTCGAGAATGTGAAATACCGCAATCTCTCGATGGGGATCGCGGCATTGCATTCGGGCTGGAAAATCTAGGATGCGCGGGCCTCATAACATCTGGCGGCTGATCCGCACCGGCGCCACGTTCGAGCGGACAGGCGCGATGAATGTTGCGCTTGAGGCGATGGATGTGCCGCCGCGGCTGCGGGTGCTGGCGCGCGTCATGGGTTGGCCCTTCAAATGGATCGGCTACAAGGGCGACCCTGCGCTGCCGCCGGTCACGCGGGCGATTACCGCGCTTGGGCCAGCCTATATCAAGTTCGGTCAGGTCCTTTCGACGCGCCCCGATGTTGTCGGCCCCGAACTGGCTGACCAGTTGCGGGTGCTGCAAGACAAGCTGCCACCGTTCTCGATGAACGAGGCCAAGCGTGCCATCCAGAATGAACTTGGCGCCCCCGTTGAAGATCTGTTCTCGGAGTTTTCCGAACCCGTTGCCGCCGCGTCTATCGCACAGGTCCATGCGGCGCGTGTGGCGGAGACGGGCGAAAAGGTTGCGGTCAAAGTGCTCCGTCCGGGTATTGAGCGCGCTTTCCGCAAAGACCTTGATGCGTTCCATTTTGCTGCCGCGATGATCGAGGCTCTGTCTCCCGCGTCGCGTCGCCTGCGCCCTTCGGATGTGGTGAAGCATTTCGAAGGCGTGGTGATGGGCGAGCTGGACTTGCGGCTTGAGGCGTCGGCCGCGTCGCAGTTTGCCTCGACGACCAAGGACGACGCAGGTTTCGCAGTGCCAGAACCCCTCTGGCATCTCTCGGCGCGCGAGGTCATGACCCTTGGCTGGGCCGAGGGAATACCTCTGGGTGATGTCGACGCTCTGAAAGCCGCAGGCCACGATGTGATCGCACTGTCCGAACGGGTTTTGCAGCTGTTCCTCAGCCACGCTTTGCGCGACGGCTACTTCCACGCGGATATGCATCAGGGGAACCTCAAGGTCGCCCCGAACGGCGATGTCATCGCCTTCGATTTCGGTGTTATGGGGCTGATCGACGAATATACCCGCCGCGTCTATGCCGAGATTCTGATGGGCTTCATCCGGCGCGATTATCGCCGTGTTGCCGAAGTGCATTTCGAGGCGGGCTATGTCCCCGCAGACCGCGACGTCAACGAGTTTGCGCTGGCATTGCGCGCGGTGGGCGAACCGATCTTCGGGATGAACGCGACACATATCTCGATGGCGCGTCTTCTAGCCTATCTCTTTGAAGTCACAGAGAGATTCGGAATGCAAACACGCACCGAGCTGATCTTGCTGCAACGCACTATGGTTGTCGTCGAGGGGGTGGCGCGGTCGCTCAACCCGTCGATCAATATGTGGGAAGTCGCACATCCTGTCGTCGAGAAATACATCCGCGAGAACCTTGGGCCGCAGTCTATCGTGCGCTCTCTGGGCCGCGCTGCGCAAGTGATGATCCAGTTCGGCCCGCGCTTCCCCGATCTTCTGCGCGAGGTGCTTGAGGGTCAGGCCAAAGCCGTGCCGGAAAAGTCGCCTACCCCACGTCGTTACAAAGTTCTCAAGGTTGCGATTCCGGCCTTGCTGGCGGCGGGCATTGGCTTCGGTGCCGGGATGTGGTTCTGACGCTTACGCCGTAGGTTCACGCAACGCGGTCACATCCCCCGTTCCGATTGTGATCCCCCCCTCCAGCAGCAGCACCGTTCCCGACGCCGTGCCTTGTGCCTCGACGATACGGCTGTAAGTTTCAACCGGATCGGTCTGCAGTAGCTCGCCGTTCTCATAGCTCTCGAGCTCGAAGCTGTAGTTGCCCTCGGGCAGGGTATTTCCCGCCGCATCTGTTCCGTCCCAGCTTGTCTGCTCGGCCGATACATCGATCGAGCGGGAGGAAACAACATCACCGGCCTCATTCCTGACAACCAGAACCGCCCGATCCGCCGCGACGGGAGGATTGGGCGCCAGCCGAACCGGATCACCCGAAAAATGCGCCGGTGACGCAGAGCGCGCCTCCATCCCGACCCATCCCGCAAGTTCAGACATGCCCATCAGCCCCAGTTGCGAGGCAAGACCTTCCAGCAGTTGATTGGTCTGCACTTGCTGCTCGACCCCCGAGAAAGTCGCCAGCTGCACTGCGTAATCCGAACTCTCGATCGGGTTCATCGGGTCCTGATTCTGCATCTGGACCGTCAGCATTTTCAGAAATGTCTCGAAATCACCACTCAGGGCCGAACCCGTCGTCGCTGAAGAACCGGTCGTGGATGTCGCAGTGGCAGATGTAACCGCATTCACCGTAGTCATGGTTTTCTCCTTAAATCCTTATGTCCAGACCACTGTCAGTTCCCATCTCAAGGGACGACAGCCGTGGATGGTGCGAGATACTGAGTTCTTCCGTCTTCGGGCCTGCACTCTCATCGGCCGCCTCCGGTCGGGCCGGCTCTGCCCCTGTAAAGAAGGCTCCCTGATCCGACTGCCCCCCCCCGAAATCGAAAGCGACTGCGTCATATCCCAACTCAGCCAGATCACGCGCCAAAACATGAACATGGCGCCGCATCAAATCGAGCGTCTCTGGCCGGTCGGCATGAAGCCCGACCATCAGCCCACTCTCCAGCGGCTGCAATGTCAGTCGCACTTTTCCGAGCTCTTCCGGCGACAGTGAAATTTCAATCTGGCCAGCATCCATTTCGGAAATGACGACGGCCACCTGCGCGGCCACGGAAGAGCCCAACGGAGTATGCGGCGTGATTGTCGAGGCGGCTTGGGTGTGGGTGGAGGTGATACTGCCCGACACCGGAGGCGGAACTGAGGAGATCTCTGCTCTGATTGGATCAGCCAGGGAAATCTCTTGTGCTTTTTCAGGCGAAGCCTGTTGCCCCAACGCGGTGTCGCGATCGGCAATGGCCTGCCGCGCGCCCACGTTCGTGCGAGATGTCTCTTGCGACGGCGGTCCGGCAACGATTGCGGCATGGTCCGGCAAGATATGCGGCCGCGCCCCATCCATCGGCGCTTTGGCTTCTTGCCGTTTCCCTTCGGGTGGACCCGCTTGCGCACCAGATAGCGCAGGTTCATCAAGGGCCGGGGGGGCTTCGCGCTGAACACTATGGAACCGCGCATTATCCGATGCCCGCTCAAAAGCACGCTCGGACGGTTGTGGAACGGCTGCGCCTGGCGCTGGCTCCCGCTCTGGCCGCATCACCTCGTTCTTGGGCGGCAACTGCGACTCGTGATCACCCCGCTCCGCGCGAACCGCAAGCACCTCTACTGTGGCAGGTCGATCCGCGACGGGGGATCTTCCGGCTGGCAGATCGTCCTGCCCGGCGCGAGGCGTCCCCCGTGACGGCGCAGGCAGTTGTGCCGCTGCTTCGGGGTCGTTTTCCGTCACGTCCGTCGCCTGGAGCGGCACTTTTACAGGATGCGTATGTGCAAAAGTATTTTTTGAGTTCTCCGGCGAACGGCCCCCCGTCGGATCAACCTCCTCATGCGTGAAATTCCCGACAGCCCCGGGTGAAGGTGTCAATCGCGCTGCGCCCAGATTCGAGTCAGGCTGCGCCGTATTCTCGTGCGCATGGCCGGATTGAGCCGTCATGACCTGCGCGATGTTTTCAATTGGCTGCGCATCCTTACGGGCGACAGCGGCAGTCACTTCGGCCCGCCCCGCTCCGGTTTGAACCGGCGCCATACGAGCGGAGGGAACCACCAATTCAACGCGGTTCGATGCGGGTTCATCCGGCGGGGCGACATCCGCCCCAAACGCCATCCTCACAGGCGGCGGATGAGCCGCCACAGCCACAAGAGGGCCACTATCCGCCGTCAACAGTCTTTTTATACCGCTCGCGCGGGGCAACGGTATTTCCGGATCATCGGACATAGCCGGTTTTGCATCCGCAACAGCGCTTTCAACCTCTGCATCTGAAACGACTTCGCCAGAAGCCTCGCCCCCCAGATCCGGCGGCGTGAGAAAACGGCCATAGACGAAGGCTGGCATCCCAGCCGGTTGATTCGCCTGAACGCCCTGCCACGCAATCGGGACGATAGTCTCCTCCGTCGGAGAAAACTCCGACATGAACCCATCTTCGTCCGGAAATGCCGCGTCTCTGGCAACCGGTTTTTCGCCGTCGGGCAATGCCTGCCTGGAGGCTCCGTCTGAAATTAGAATCGGAAACATGGTCCTCATGACTTTCTGCCATCACCCGGACAACTTGGCATGAGGAAGTTACCGCTTCTTTACCCCGATCTGCCAAGACTAAGGAAATTCGTTTCAATTGGAGCAATCAGAATGATCGATCCAACCCCGACTATCCCTGCATCACGAGGGCCATCCGCAACGACCGAAAAGCTGCGTGAGACGGCGATCAAGCTTGAGGCGAGCTTTCTGGCCGAGATGCTTAAACACACCGGCCTGGGGGCGACACCGGACGGGTTTGGTGGGGGCGTCGGGGAGGAGCAGTTTTCCTCGTTTCTTCGGCAGGAGCAGGCAAATCTTATGGCTCATCGAGGCGGCATCGGCCTTGCAGAGACGATCTTTCAGGCTCTGAGCAGGAGTGCATCCAATGACTAAACCAATTCGCAACTTCGAAGAGATCAAAAACCTCCTCCGGCTGGAACGCGAGGCAATTTCCACTGCGAATTTCGACTACCTCGAGAGCATCGTTAACAAAAAGGAAAAGCTGATCGGCTCTTTGGGGGGGCTCTCGTCCCAAGAGCTTGCCGAGCTGAAAACAATCGCCCTAACCAACCACCGCCTTCTCGGAGCAGCGATGAAGGGGGTGCAGGCCGCACAGCGCCGCCTCGGGCAGATTGTCGAGGCATCCAAAGGCTTTACCACCTACGATACTACCGGCCGGAGCAACCGGATTTCGACGCGCGGCAATTCCATCGAAAAGAAAGCATAAACCTTGAATCAAATCTTTTCTTCAAAGGGCCGGCCAAATTGGTCGGCCTTAGTCATTCGTTAGGGCTTCTTTGGAAGGGTGAGTGTGCATCTTCCGGGATGGCACGGCCACGAAACACGGCCGTACAGGTCAGAACGCCACAATGTGCCGCTCAAGTGCGGTGAGTGAAACCTGGCGCAAAGCGCCAAATAATCAGGGATATGACATGTCCAGCATTCTGACGAACAGCAGCGCAATGGTGGCGCTGCAAACCCTCAAAGGCATCAACTCCGGTCTGGCCAAAACGCAGGCCGAGATTTCTACCGGTAAAAGCGTGTCATCGGCAACCGATAACGCAGCCGTCTGGTCTATCTCGAAGGTGATGGAATCCGACGTCAAAGGCTTCGAAACTATCGGAAATTCGCTGGCTCTTGGCGAATCGACTGTTGCGGTCGCGCGCCAAGCCTCTGAATCGGTGACGGACCTTTTGGTTCAGATGAAAGAGAAGATCGTCTCCGCTCAGGAGCAGAACGTCGACGTCAGCAAAATCCAAACCGACATTGATGCGCTTGAAGAGCAAATCAAATCGGTCGTTGGTTCGGCGCAATTCAATGGCCTCAATCTTCTTGATGGCTCGACGGGTTCATCGATCAAGATCTTGTCGTCGCTTGACCGCGATTCCAGCGGGGCGGTGAAGGCATCGCACATCAGTGTTGCGACGCAGAACCTTTCTGTCGGCAGCTATACAGCGAAAGCGGCGTTTACCGGTTCGGCAGGCGTTTCGTCGGCCAAAGATTCAGCAGCGACTACGCTGGCAACTACGGACACGACGGGCGTGAAACTGGTGCTTGATGACGCCGTTTCTTGGGCAGAAGGTGACACAGTCTCGATCGACATTGGCGGTCAAAGTGTCAGCTACACACTTTCGGCTGATGATGCCACCCAAACGGGAACCGCCCGAACCGATCTGATCGCTGCTGGCCTTAAATCCGCCGTCGATTCGCTGGGGATTACTGGTCTTCAGGTAGATTTCACTGCAGGCGTCAGCACAACGTCGGATTCCACTCTGACGTTCAAGGCTACGTCGTCGGGGGCGACCTCGCAGGATCTGACGATCGTATCGCAGTTCCATAATGCGGGTTCGGGTGGCCTGGGTGCGGTAGCATCTATCAATGTTGAATCCGATGCAGCCGGGGCTCTGGCCTCCATCGACACGCTGATTGCCAAAGCGACAGATGCAACTGCAGCCTTCGGCTCGGTGGAATCGCGCATTTCGACCCAGTCTGACTTCATCTCGAAGCTGTCGTCGGCGATGAAGGTTGGCATTGGTTCGCTTGTCGACGCGGATATGGAGGAGGCCTCGGCTCGCCTTCAGGCGCTTCAGACCCAGCAGCAGCTTGGCATCCAGGCGCTCTCGATCGCGAACCAGCAACCGCAGAACATCCTGTCGTTGTTCCGCTGATAGTAATCCCGGAGGGCGTTTTGAAGGCGCCCTCCGATCTTCTGCGGCAAAGCCGTGAATCGACGTAATCAGCACAGGAAGGATTTCCCGTGAACGCCTCGTCTTTGGCCATAAAGGCCTACGCAAACCCAGAACAGCCGACGCGCACCCTACGCGGGACCGAGTATGAGCTGTTCGCCCGCATCACGCATAAACTGAAGCGTGCCTCCGAAAGCCGAGACGGAACAGCATTCGCGGCTCTGGCCCAAGCTATCTACGAGAACCGCCGGATGTGGTTGGCATTGGCGTCTGATGTGGCGCTTCCTCAAAATGGCTTACCCCAGCAGCTTCGCGCCCGACTGTTTTATCTGAACGAATTTACGCAAGTGCATAGCCGAAAGGTTCTTTCCGGTACTGCAACTGCTGACGCGTTGATCGACATCAATACGTCCATTATGCGTGGCCTTCGGACAGAGGGCGGTGCAGAATGAGCGGCTTGGTCCTGAAACTCGCACCGAAGGAACGGGTCTTGATCAATGGCGCGGTCATTGAAAATGGCGAACGCCGTTCGCGGTTGGCTATCATGACGCCGAATGCAAATATCTTGCGGCTGCGCGACGCCATCCACCCTGAAGAGGTGAATACACCCGTTCGTCGCGTCTGCTATGTAGCCCAGCTTGTTCTCTCGGGCGATGCCGATGCCACAGAGGCGCGAATGCAGCTTCTCAGGGGAATTGAACAACTGAGCCAGGTTTTCACCGACGCCGATAGTCGTAGCAAGCTTGCCGAAGCCACAGCCGCCGTTATCGACGACCAACATTATCAGGTTCTCAAAGCCCTTCGCGCACTTCTGCCTCGCGAAGAGCGGCTTTTAGCAGCAGGCCAAGCATGAGCTATTCCCCAGTCATACCTGTTTCAGGATATGCTGGCTGGGTGTTCCTGAACAAAACAAAAGAACAGCAGCAGGCAGCATTTGTTGCCTCTGCTGGGTTCCAACACAATAAGACCTACTTTCGAGAGAAGATCGCGAATATCAAAACGGCGGACGAGCTTGTATCCGACCGTCGACTGATGGCTATCGCACTTGGCGCCTTCGGTCTCGACGAAGATATAAACAATAAGTTTTTTATCAGAAAAATTCTGGAAGAGGGCACCTTGGACTCAAGCTCTCTGGCAAACAAGCTCTCCGACAAACGATACAAAGAGCTTTCGAGCGCCTTTGGCTTCGGAGATTTTTCTGTTCCGCGAACCGTCCTGTCCGATTTTCCCGAAGAGATTCTTCAGAAATACGAGCAAAAGCAATTTGAAATCGCGGTCGGTGATGTCGATGAGTCGATGCGCCTGGCCATGAATGCGCAGAATGAGCTGCCGGAAATCGCGAATTCAACTGCCTCCGAAAACGCCAAGTGGTTCAAGATTATCGGATCCGCCCCGCTAAGCCTCTTCTTTCAAGGCGCGCTTGGTTTGCCCAAAAGCATTGGTGCGCTTGATGTTGACCAACAAGTCTCGATCTACATGGACAAGACAAAGCAGAAACTCGGAGTAAACTCTTTGGCCGAACTCTCCAATCCAGAGTTGCTCGAGAAGGCCGTAAAGACATTTCTGCTTCGATCACAGGTCGCACAGATGTCCATTCCAAACAACGGCACTGTTGCCCTACAGCTCCTCCAGGGAGGCAGCGGAAGCTTCTCGTTGCGCCTCTAGAGTTTTTCCTGGAGCGAACGCATATATCGAGCGCTACAATCAGACGGTTCGCCATGAGTGCTGGGCCAATACATCATGCGAAAGCATCGAGGAGGCACAGAATCAAGCCACGCAATGGCGACGGACTTACAACAACGACCGTCCCAACATGGGCATCGGCGGCATCACCCCCGCCAAGAAACTGAAAATGGCCGCGTAGGTTCTACGCTCGCGCCCCGTTTAAAATGGGGAGATTATCGGTGTTGTCACATTAACGTGCCAAAGATTGGCTGTGTAGTGAAGTCGGCATAGGTGGTGCTGATGCAAATTCAGAACATCAGTTACAAGCGCTACCGGTTTCCGCCCCAGATTATTGCTCATGTTTTGGTCAAGCTGATGAAACGCTGGGGCTTTGTTCCCAAAAGGATTATTACGGGCAAATTGCGATCCTACGGCGCCGCAAAACGCAAGGTCGCTCCGGGGCTTGAACATTGGCCTCACAAGGGGCTTAATAATCGCGCTGAAAACAGCCACCTGCCGTTCGGAAAACGAGAACGGGTGATGCAGGGCTTTCGATTTCCGGGCAGACTGCAGCGTTTCGTCTCCATGCATTCCGCAACCCGAAATCAATTTTGTGTCCCACCCCACCGCCGCTCCGCTCTCACAATCCGATACCACCGCCTGGAAGCATACGACGCCTGGAAATCCGCAGCCTAAGTCGCCTGATTTTACCGCGTCTCAGTGATCTGAAGCCCGTGCATGTTATGTGACAACACCGCCTGCGCCCTTTGCAGGAGGGACGCCGCCTCGGTGTCTGAGCCGGCTTCGACATAAATCCGAAACTCCGGCGCGTTCCCCGAGGACCGCAGGTGCAATATTGACCCATCGTCACAGGTCATCCGCAACCCGTCCGTCCGGTCGAGCGCAACGCAGGCCCGGTCGAACGTTGCAAGCAGAGCATCCAGCCGCCCTTCCAGGCCAGCCAGAAAGGCCCGTGCAACCTCTGGCGGGACATCCTGCAAACGGGAGGCAGCAGTAAAGCGACCCGGCTCTTGCGCCACAAGCGCCGCAACACCGCCCGCACGGCGAGCCTCGGCAAGAACCGCCACAATCGGCAACAGACTGTCACGCGTCGCCAAGGCCGCAAGCGGCCCCACCGGGCCTTGCGCATCAAACCCCAGAAGGAAGCCACCATTGGCCTCGTAGCCCACGACCTTACCGCCCAGTTCCGCCATTCCGGCAATCACATAGGGCGAGCCGATCCGCGTCCGCAAAACGCGGGAAAATGCACCGCAGCTATCAACGCCGGAATTCGAATTGACCGGGGTCACCACATTTGCCGCCCCGACACTCCGCGCGGTGATCTGCCCTAGCACGTCGCCCGCAACCTGCCGCCCACTGGCATCCATAAGAAGCGGGCGGTCACCATCTCCATCCGTTGACACAACCGCGTCCAGCCCTTCGCGCTGCGCCGCAACCGACACCATATCCAGCACGGATTGCGGCACCGCTTCGGTATCGACGGGGATAAATATGTCGGAGCGACCGATCTCGGTCACACGCGCACCCAAGCTTGCGATCGCCTCGATCAGCAGATCGCGGCTGACGGCTGAATGGCTCCAGATCCCCACGCGCAACCCCGCCAGCGCCTCTGCCCCGAAGGCACGCAGATTTCGCGCCACCCATTGCGCCCCGACATCGTGGCGTTCGGCGACCGCGCCCTTAGCGACCGCCGCCGCAGGACATTCGAGCGCCGCCAGAATTGCGGCCTCATCCGCTTTGGAGATCTCACCGTCCGGGCGATAGAACTTCAAACCGTTGCGGTCTGCGGGAATATGGCTTCCCGTCACCATGATCGAGGCAGCACCCGCACCCATCGCAGCCAAAGCCAGCGCTGGCGTCGGAACCTCGCCGCAGTCGGTCACATCCACCCCCGCGCCGCGCGCCGCCAAGATCACCGCTTCCGAAATCCGGCGCGAGCTGTCGCGCAAATCGCGAGCAACATACACCCCCGTCCCCGAGCCGCAGACCTTCAGGAAAGCCCGTGTATAGCGCGCGACAAGATCGCTGGTCAGATTATCCGCAAGGCCACGCAGACCGGAGGTTCCAAATTTCGGCGCCATGATCCCCAACCTCCCAAACCGCGTCACCAAACCGGTTCCGCAGATCGCAGTCGCACACCGCCAGAACCCCACGGCACGACCTTAGAAAGCCGATCCCTACTTTCCAAGGGATTGTCAGCCGCGATCAGGATGTTTCGTTTTTTCAGAGCAAATCTTCTCCGCCAAAACGCGATGGCATCGAAGCCCGCCGCGGGCTACTGTCCGGGTGTATTAACGAGGCAAAGCCTATGCGGACGATCTGCGAAGAATGCACCTCTCGCGTCAGGGGCGCGCAAACCCTCCCCCGGGCAGTCTTGCCGCAGATGCGGCGATCCGGTTTCGGCCGATAGGCACGGCGGGTTCGATGGTCCGGTTCTCACACAGCCTTCTGGACAGACTGCTTCGGGCGAACATCAGCCTGATTTCCGCCGGTGTCGCCTTTTATGCAATGCTCGCGATCTTTCCGGGACTGTCGGCAACGATCGCGATCTGGAGCACATTCGCCGATCCAGCGGTGATCCAGAATTACCTGACGGTTGCGGATGACTTCATCCCGCCCGCCGCCTACGGAATTCTGGAAGAGCAGATCATGGCGCTGTTGCAAGGACCGCGCGGGGGGGTCGGGCTTGGCACCTTGCTGTCGGTTGCGGTTACGCTGCTGTCCGCGCGTGCAGGCGTGGGGGCGCTGGTTCTGGGGCTGAACGTGATCCACGGCACCCGTCCGCGCGCGACGCTATGGAGCTTTGTCTTTGGCTACGGGCTGACGATTGCGCTGGTTGGCGTGATGCTGGTCGCGCTGGCCACGGTTGTTGTCGCGCCAATCATGCTCAGCCTGCTGCCGTTCCACACCGTCGCCAGTCAGTTGTTATCGGGGACACCGTGGATCGGGATGTTACTTTTGGTGCTGAGCGCGCTTGGCATTCTCTATCGTTATGGACCGAATGCGGCACATGCGCGAGATCCGTTGCTCTCGGTCGGCTCGGTAATAGCAACCGTTGTCTGGAGCATCGCCTCGCTGGGGCTAACCTATTATCTGGCGAATTTCGCCGGATATAACCGCGTTTACGGCTCTATCGGGGCGGTCATAGCGCTGCTGATGTGGCTCTATATCAGCGCGTTTTCGGTTTTATTCGGCGCAGCCCTGAATGCCGAGATCGCCAGCCGTCGCTCCGGTCAGTAGTCCTTTTCAAAGAAAAC
The DNA here is from genome assembly GCF_033100795.1 of Pseudothioclava alba. Taxonomy (NCBI): domain Bacteria; kingdom Pseudomonadati; phylum Pseudomonadota; class Alphaproteobacteria; order Rhodobacterales; family Paracoccaceae; genus Pseudothioclava; species Pseudothioclava alba. The sequence goes on along the minus strand of NZ_JAWLVI010000002.1, from coordinate 248,713 downwards.
ACCCACACCGCTATTGCCATCCGACCCAAGCGATCCGCGCGCTGTCAGGTTAGGCGTTATATCAAGGTTCAGGTTGATCTCGGACTTGCCCGCGCTGTCGATGGCAACATCGGTGTAAAGGTTGTCGCTTAGATATTTGCCCGCCTTCACCGTCGCCGCGCCTGTTTCGTCGGTGCTGATGTCCAGATCGTCCAGCCCCGTGCTTTCGCGTAGGTTATCCAGCAACCCCGTGCCCCCCTTGCCCGCCAAAGTCGAGATCGCCGAGGCAAGCTGCGCCGCCTGCAAGGGCGACAGTGTGGTCACACCGCGATTGAACAAAAGCCGCGCGAGAACCTCTTCTTCGGGCAGCTCTGGAACCGAGGTCAGGGTGATCTTCGGCTCGTCTGCGCGCCCCTCGATGCCGATGGTCGTGGCGAACTCGCTTTGCTGGGTCGTGGCGAAGAACTCGATCCACGGGATCAGCGCGCCTTGCAACGCAATTCGACCCTTATCCAGCGTAAAACGCTTGCCCAGAATATCCAGCCGCCCCCGCACCAGCGCGAATTCGCCATCGGGGCGCACATCGGCAGAGGTGCCGCGCAGGCGCAGCGCCCCGCCCAGTTCTGCATCCAGCCCGCGACCGCGCACAAAGATGCCGCGCTCAGCCGCGATCCGCACATCCAGAGGATAGGCCGCGCCGCCATTTTCCGAAGCCGCCGCAACCTCCAGCAAGCCCGCGCGACGGCGGGTTTCATGCACGGGGGCCGGTTCGGATTTATGGACGATCAGCGGAATATCGGACACGCCACCCAACCCGCCCGAAGGGATTTGCACCTCAGTCTCGGCCAGCGTCAACTGGCCCGACACCCGCGCAGAACTGGCCAAGGGTCCATTTACCGAAATCGCGCCCGAAACCCGTGTGTCGTAAAGTTCCGGGTCGCGCAGGCGGGCGCGGTCAAAGGCAATTTCCAGCGCGCTGTCAAACGGCTTTGACAGCGCGATCGGCCCTTTCAGGGTGATCGTTCCCCCCGCCTCAAGCTGCCCCTTTGCCACCAGATCAGCACGCGCATTGGCAAGCTGCGCGTCCACATCCAGCTGCTTCAGCACGACTCCCAGCTTCGGCGCGACAAACCGCGCGCCATCCATTGAAACGCGCCCCGACAGCGCCGAGACGGCGGGCTTGCCCTTCAGCCGCAGATCAAAGCGGATCGGCCCGTTCAACGAGCGCGGCGCGATAAAAGCATTCGCAATCGCCGCCTCGGTCACACCCGTAATCGCAATATCCGCCGATTGCAGAGCGTAGTCTATGCCGCCTTTAATCCCGGCCTGCGTGCCCCCCGGCCCTTGCCCCGTCAGATCCAGTTGATAGCCCCCGCCGGTATCAACAATCCGTCCGCCGACCTTTGTGGCACCGGGAAACCCGGGGGCCAGAACAGAGGTATCGGCTAGCGTGGCACTCAGATCGAGATGGCTGCTCTCGGCCTCAAGAATACCCTTCGCAACGGCACTAAACTGCCTCGATTCCAGCGAAAGATCGTCAAGTCGGACACGCCCGTTTTGCTCTCGCAGCTTGATCGCCAGCATCGCATCTCCCGCCAGAAGCCGGTTCAGCTCGGGCTGCGCAGCGCCCAGATCGCGCCCCTTCGCAGCTATTGCCGCTGTCTGTGCGCCACCGTCTATTGCGACCTGCATATCGGCAGAAATCGACCCGCGCAGACCACGGCCAAGACGCTTCAGATCGTCCAGCTCCGCGTGCAAAGTTCCGGTCATGCCCTCTGCATTCATCATACCTTGCACGCTTGCGCGGGCGGTATCGGCCCGCAATTCAAACGACTTCAGATGCAGCCCCACCCCATCGCGCGACGCCTGAACCCGAACCGCGGACGCGCCCCGAAGCAGCGCATCCAGATCAGGCTGGGCGACCGAAACATCCCGCCCGCTCACACGCCCCGTCCCGTCAAAAGCACCGCTAAAAAGGTTGAAATCGCCCGCCAAATCACCGCTCACCGCGCCGGACAAGGGCCGGTTCATCACGCCCGAGAGACGCGCCAAATCCCGATGCTCGGCCTCGATCCGCCCGCGCCCCTGAATCCCCGCCGCCAGATCGTCGAGCTGCGCGTTGGCATGCAAACGCAGATCTGCCCCCAACACATCGACATTCGACAGGCGCAAAGGCGCGCCAGCCTGCCACGAAAACAACGCCTTGCCGATCAGCGCAGCACCAAGAGCTTCGGATAGCGCCGCATCATCCGATGTCACATCATTCGCCGCAAACCGGAGCGTCCCGCCAATCGCCGCTGGCCTGATCCGCCCTGACCCCGCGATCTGCATATCCCCGACCTGAAGCGTTCGCGTGGCAAGCTGCGTGGCAAAACCCGACAGCACCCAGCCATCGCTGCGCGCACGATCATAGCGCAGCGACAGATCGGCACCGCTCAGACGGGTCGTGCCACCTGAGACAGGCAAGACAACCGCTGCACCGGTTTCAAGCCCCAGCTTGACCTGCAACTCCGCCGTTTCGGGTAACCCGCCCGGAGCAATTCGAGCAGCCCCCGTGACGGACATAGCAGCGGTTTGCACGGACAGACCGGAAAGGTCGATCATACCGTTTTCATCGCGCGCGCCGGCAAGTGAAACAGAGACTATTTCACCGAAAAACGGACGAAATTCACTTGCAAGCATCGGCGCGACATTCCCCGACAACTGCGCCTCTACCCCACTGGTGCCTGCAAAGGATATACTTCCCGAAAGGCGCTTCACACCGTCGGTTGCCAGCGAAATATCCGCTGAGAATTGCTCCAGCGGACCTTCACCCGCCAATGCCAGTGTAAGCGCGGGGCGATCATGGATATTCAACGCCGACGCCGCAACACCGTCCGCACCTTCGTCGAACAACAGGTCCAGAGAAAGTTGACGGTTCGCGTTTGAAAACCCGCCTTGCAGGGCAATCTTGCCGCGCTTTCCATCAGTCCGGTCAAAATCCAGCTTCGCAGAGCCTTCACCGCCGCCCAGCCGGAGCGAGCCTGACAGCTTAGCCGCAAGTTTCTGCCCCAGAACCGGCGCACCCAGAACGATCTTTTCCGCAGAAACAGAGCCTATTTCAACAGAGACCGGCAACTCTGGAAGCGCAAACGGCTGCGCCGCAGCAGCGGGTGTTTTCCTGGCTGAGGCGGGCATACGGTCCAGTAATATCTCTTTGGCCGAAAGCTCCTCGACCTTGATCTCACCGCTTAGCAATGCCGACCGCTGCCATTGCAATGCGCCATCGTGGATCGTCAGCCAGATGCCTTGGCCGTCAGAAATGGTCAGGGTTTTGAACGTCGCCTTTGACGAAAGCGCTCCCTCGAACCCTTCAAGCACAACACTTCGTTCAGACGAAGACAGATTATCCTCGATCAGCGCGGTCAGATAGGATCGGTCCCGCGCGCTGACCTCTGCCGCCTCATCCTGGGCCAACGCGGCCAAGGGCCAGAGAGCAGCGGCGGCGATGAGTAGCTTCTTCAACATCAGAATGCCTGCCCGATTCCGAGGTAAAGCTGCACTCCGCCCCCCGTATCACCGCCAACCGGCCCCGCCACATCAAGCCGCAGCGGGCCGATGCCCGTCATATAGCGCAGCCCCAGGCCTGCGCCTGCGTGCCAGTTTTCCTCGGTCGCTCCGCCATAATCGGCGCCAACGAAGCCCGCATCGTAAAATGCCACCATTCCGATGGTATCCGTTATCCTGCCCCGCAACTCGGTCGAGAAACCAAGGTATTGCGTGCCACCGGTCGCGACCGTGCCGCCGTCCAGAAGCGTGACATCCAACGCGTGATACGGCTGGCCACGAACAGAGCCGCCCCCGCCCGAATAGAACAGGTAATCGCGGGGCGTTTGAGCCAGATCAGAGCCTAAAACAGTGCCAAATTGCAGCCGTCCAGCCAACACAAAACGATCCCCAACCGCCCTATAGGCCCGGAAATCACCCTTGATCTGGCCACCCGTTCCGGTCGCTCCAAAGCCCACAAACGGAGTCAGAACCAGATTCCCATAATACCCCTTGTGGGCGTCCAGCGCATTGTCACGATTATCCCACGTCGCGGTGATGGGTAGCGCGAGGTTGCTATAAAGCGTCTCGCCCGAGGTGTCGTCGACCGTCGAGCGCGCGTATTCAACCGAGGCTCCACCCGTCAAGCGCGGGTTGAACACATGCTCAAGCCCGAACCCCAGCCGATAGCCGCGTGCGTCATAGTCATCCTCGCCGGTTTTGTAGATTTCGGCCTCAAGCACGGCAGAAGTATCCGGCGTGAAGGTCGCGGGGCGTTCGAGCCGCGAACCAAGGCTGAAGTCGGGACCACTGTTGCCAACGCCAATACCGGAGACACTTGCATCAAACCGGAGCCTTTCGCCCCCGCCCCACATATTCCGGTGGAGCCAGAATCCTGACAGGTTCAGCCCGTCAAGGCTGGACAATTCGCCCCCGTAACCGATCCGGCGCAGGGGAGCCTCGGCGACGGACAACGTAGCATCAAGCGTGTTTTGCGCTGAAATAGTCTCTGATTCAGTGACTGATACGGACGAAAACACCCCCGAGCGACGCAGCCTCGCGCGCACTTCGTTCAGGCGCTCGGGCGAGAACCATTTGCCGGTCGGATAGCCCGCAATCTCGGCCAGCCGCTCGGGGCGCATCCGCTTGTAACCCCGCATCGAAAGCTGCCCGAAACGCAGCCGCGGCCCCTGATCAAGCAAGATCCGCGCGTCCAGCACCGCCAAAGCATGATCGGCGGTGATCGACTGGTCTGTGACCTTCGCCTTCGCGTAGCCCTTGGCGCGCCAACCATCGACTCCATCGCGCGCCGCCTGCTTGATCGCGCCAAGCTGTGCAACCTCGCCAGCGCGAAACGCCGGTGTAACAGTCGTATCATCAGCCAGAGGCGCGACAAGCGCCTCGCCAAAGCGGAACTCGCGCCCCGCACTCACGCGGATCGTCACAGCACCGATTGCCGCAGGTGCATCAAGGGGCTGGATACCCGCCGCCTCGCGCCCGTCGATCCGGATGGAAATCTGCCCCGAATAGTAGCCCGCATCATAAAGCGCCGCCAAAAGCCGCCCGTAATCCGCCTGCGTCGCTGCCAGAATGTCCTGCGGGGTCGAGGCCGCATTCGCCACCGCCCCCTGCGTCAGTGACGCCGCCCGCAGCGCATCACCCAAAGCGTCAGGAACCTGCGAAAGATCCATCGTCAGCGTCGCAGCACCAAGCGGGCCACCAAGGCCGACCAGTGCCACCAGAGCATAAACAGAACGGACCACGCGCACGATAGCCTTCCCCCACGGATTGCCACCACAGAATCGCAGCAACGCGGGCAGAAGACCAGAGCGATAAGGCGCCCCCACGCACGGCTAAGCGGAAAAGTGATCAGCCTAGCGGATCAGCGTCCCGAAAATACGATCCAGATGCGACGACAGGTAAATCGCCAGCCATTTCGAGTATTTTTCGGGGTGGCGCTGCACATCCGCCACCAGATCATAGAGGCCGATCCATTTGACCTCTGACACTTCTTCGGGCGCGGGGTCGAGCGTCATATCGGGGCGGGCATAGGCGATGTAGATGTCGACAAGCTCGTGCTCGATCAGACCATTTCCGACATCGGCGCGGTATTCGATGCGGTCTGTATGGGCCGGATAGATCCCCGTAATCCCCAGTTCCTCGCGCAGCCTGCGCAGCGCGCATTGCTCGGGCGGCTCCCCCCAGTCAGGATGGGTGCAGCAGCTATTCGACCACAGCCCCCCCGAGTGATATTTGCCATCCGCGCGGCGTTGCAAAAGCGTCTTCTCGCCGTCGACAACGAAAATCGAGATCGCCTTGTGGCGCAGGCCAAGGCGGTGCGCCTCCAGCTTGTCAACGGGGGTCAGTTGGCCATCGACCCATGCGGGGATCAGGGTGCTCATACGCAGGACATCTCATAAAGGCGCCGCCACAGTCTGACAGGCTGCGGCGGCGCGGTCACTTGGTCAGCTTGCCTCTGAGGCAGCATGACGCGGGGGCGCGGATCAGGCCTGCGGAGCCTCTGCTGCCTGTGCTTCGGCGCGACGGGCCAGCTCGGCGCGATACAGAGCTACGAAATCAACCATATCGAGGTTGAAGGGCGGGAAACCGCCGTCACGCGTCACATCCGAAACGATGCGGCGCACGAAGGGGAACAGCTGGCGCGGGCACTCGATCAGCAGGAAGGGGTGCATCTGCTCTTCCGGCACACCTTCGATGTGGAAGATGCCGCCGTAGTCCAGCTCTAGAATATAGAGCGGCGAGCTGGTCGCGGTGTTGTTAGCGATGATCTTGAACTTGGTCATCACTTCATACTGGTTGTCAGCCGGACGCTTGCGCGCATCAAGGCTTACCTGAACCTGCATTTCCGGTGCGACTTCGCCGGCTTGCAGACCCTTCAGGGCAACCGCATTCTCGAACGACATATCGCGGACGAACTGCGCAAGGATCTTCATGTTCAGTTGCGGCTGCGCGGGGGCTGCGCCATTGGCTTCTTCGGTCATGTGTTTCTCCGGTATGTGTTTGCGCAAGGGTGTAGCACCCTGCGCCGCCTGCCTCAATGGCGAGTCCAGCCCGAGTTGCCGGGCGTCGGGCGGGAATCGTCGTCAATCTCATCCGCGTCGATGATTTGCGGATCATGCGGGCGCTGGTGCGGGGGGCGCTGATGCATTGACCCCATGGTAAAGCTTTGCATCCGCACGCGCCGCGACAGGTATTTCAGCACCGCCTCGCGCACCGCCGGGATCAGCAGCGCAATCCCCGTCGCGTCGGTAAAAAAGCCGGGCGTCAGCAGCAAAGCGCCCGCAAACAGGATCATCGCCCCATGCGCCAAAGGCTTTGTCGGATCATCAAGCCGCGCCATCGAACCGCGCAGATCATTCAGCGCCTGCGCCCCTTGCGAGCGCATCAGGCTCATGCCGACAAAGGCCGTCAGCAGAACCAGACCCAACGTCGGCCACAGGCCGATCAACCCGCCGACCTGAATGAACAGGCCGATCTCGATCAGAGGGACAAGCACAAAGGCCAGAAATAACCACATTTTCGGTCTTTCGGATTAATTCATCATCTGTCGGGCGCCGGTGGACTTGAACGCGCCCCTGCCCTACATAAGTGAGGACAGTCAAAATACCAACCTACCCGATCAAAGGTCTCCGAATGTCCAGTGCCATCATCCAGCTGATTGTTCTCGCGGGGATCGCGATCTTCCTGATTTTGCGTCTGAAAAACGTGCTTGGCACCCGTGAGGGATTTGAACGCCCCGATCTGCCCGAGGACCAGCCCCAAATCGCGGAGCGGCGCAATTTCGATGTGATCGAGGGTGGACCGGATCATGACATCATCGACAATGTGCCCGAAGGCTCGCAACAGGCCACGGCGCTGGCTGCGATGAAATCGGTTGAGCCGTCGTTCCAGGTGTCCGAGTTCCTGAAAGGCGCTCGCGGTGCCTATGAGATGATCGTGATGGCGTTTGAGACCGGCGATCTGTCCAAGGTAAAGCCTTTCCTTGCTGACGATGTGCGCGAGGCATTCGAGGCCGCCGTCGCCGCGCGTGAGGAAAAGGGGCTTTCCGTCGAGGCCGAGTTTTTGGGCCTGCGCGAAATGGTGCTGCAAGAGGCCGAGTTCGACCGCCCCTCGGGCGAGGCGGAAATCACGGTGCGTTTTGGCGCCGAGCTGATCTCGGTCGCGCGCGACGCATCCGGCGAGGTGGTCGAGGGCGACCCGAAAGCGCCGCGCAAGCAACGCGACGTCTGGACCTTCGCGCGCCGCATGGGGGTCTCGGACCCGAACTGGCAGCTCGTCGCGACAGGCGGCTGATCGCGTGCGGGTGCTCGACTGGCCAGACCTTCCCGGCTGGAGGGCCGACGACCACGCCGCCGCTTTGGCGGCGTTTCGCGTTTCCGAAGACCTGTTCGGCCTAAACGCGGGCACCGAGGCGGCTAAGGCGTTTTTTGAAACATATTTCGAACCTGTCGAGGTTGCCGCCACAGGCGACGCCCATCTGACCGGATATTACGAACCCGAGGTCAGCGGATCACGCCAGAAATCGGATCGGTTTTCCCACGCGCTTTATGCACTTCCCGCTGGAATAGAGCCTGATTTGCCTTGGTTCAGCCGCGCCGAGATCGTGGCGCGTGACCTTCTGAACGGGCTGGAACTGGTCTATCTTGAAACCGCGATCGAGGCGTTTCTGGCACAGGTTCAAGGCTCCATCCGCGTGCGACTGGCCGAGGGCGACTCACTCCGCCTTGGGTTTGCGGGCAAGAACGGGCATCCCTATGCCTCGATCGGCAGGGAACTGGTCGCGCGCGGTGTCGCGCCAGCGACGGACATGACGCCCGCACGAATACGCCAATGGTGCGCCGAAAACCCCGATGACGAGCAGGCGCTTTTGAACACCAACCCGTCTTTCGTGTTCTTCAAACCGCTGGATATTGCGCAAGACAGCGGGCCTTTGGGCGCGATGGGGCGGCCCGTCACCGCAGGCCGGTCGCTTGCCGTTGATCCCGCGATTATTCCGCTAGGCAGTCCCGTCTGGATTGAAACCCCGGAAACCGGCGGACGGCTGGTCATCGCGCAAGACATCGGCTCGGCCATCAAGGGCGCAGGGCGGGGCGACCTGTTTTTCGGCACGGGCGATGCGGCGGGCATAGCCGCAGGCGCGCTGAACGCGCGCGGGCGGATGGTGCTGTTGCGGAGGCGCACATGAGCCGACGCCGCAAACTCAGCCCCGAAGAGCGGGAGCTTTGGTCGAAAGTTGCCGCCTCGGCGCGGTCTTTGCGGCCCGAAAAGCGCAACCATGCCGAAACGCTCCCGACCCCTGCGCCCGAGATCACCCCCAAGAAAGCCCGCCCCGACGTGCGCGATTTCCGCATCGGGCAATCCGCGCCGGACTATGCTTTCCGGCACGATCTGGCCCCCTCCATCGCCGAAGGGCTAGAGCGCCAGCCCGTGCTGATGGACCGCAAGGCGCATCGCAATATGACCCGCGGCAAGCTGGAGCCGGAGGCCCGGATCGACCTGCACGGCATGACGCTTGCGCAGGCGCATCCCGCGATGACGCGCTTTATCCTGTCATCCCATGATCGCGGGTGCAGGCTGGTTCTGGTGATTACCGGCAAAGGCAAGCGCGGCTTTGACGAAGGCCCGATCCCGCAGCGCCAGGGCGTCTTGCGCCATCAGGTGCCGCAATGGTTGCGGATGCCGCCGCTTGGCGCGGTGGTCATGCAGGTGTCGCAGGCGCATCTGAAACACGGCGGCGCAGGCGCATATTACGTCTACCTGCGCCGCCCCCGCTAACCGCCAAGCGGCGCAAGAACGATCTGCGTCGCATTGCGGACGGTCAGCACGACTCCCGCGGCCAGATCGGGATGGGCGTTTTGCTCGCCCTCCAGAACCGCTGCCACCTGCCCCGTCGTCTGCAAAAGGGCAATTAGCGCAGGCGAATCGCCCACGTTGAAATGGCCGCCTCCCGTGCTGAAGGCTGCTGTATCAATCACCGTCACGCTTAGGTCCGCCAGCCGCCCCACGTCGTCAAGCGATCCAAGTCGGTCGGTCTCGCCGGAAATCCGCGCGGACAGACGCAGCGCCAGATCCTTTTTCGAGGTGAAAATGATGAAAGGCTGCGGCAGAGGGGCGATCTTGGCCGCCTGCGAGCGGAACAGATCAATGTCAATATCCGGCGAAATCAAAACCACCGCCGCGATGCGCGAAATCGTCTCTGAATCGCCTGAAATCCGCAGCTGTCGCAGCGTTTCCATCGTCAGCGCCGCGCCCATCGAGTGCCCGACAATAATGATCCGCCGTGCACCAGACGCACGCAGCTCTTTCAGCAGGGTCGCAAACCCGTCGCGCGCAAAAAGAGCCGAGTCCCGATCATAGGCATAGCCCAGGACATGCGCCTTCGAGGGCCATGAATAATGCACCAGAACGCCCGGCAGGTTGAAATCGGTGCCAAGCTGCGCCACCCGATACAGACCTTCGGCAAAGTTCATGTTGTAGCCATGGACAAAGACCACCGCTTCGCCGTCATTCCGCGCCAAGGATTTCTGCAAATCACGGCGAAACAGAGCCTTTTCCGGATAGGTTTTCTGGCCCGCAACCAGAAAATCCTTGCGCGGGTTCGGGGCGCTAATGGTTGTCGGGTAAGAGATCTCTCCGGGCGCCCGATCCGGTGGCACAGCAATATCAAAACGCGCGCGGGTAAGACCTTGCTGCCGTGCGGAGCCGAAAAGCTCGGTCTCGCTTTCGGCGCGCGTGGTCGCCACGAAAACCGCGCGGCTTGCGGCCACATCAGCGGGCGCCATCACCAGCTTGCCTCGCGGCGCACAAGCCGGAAGCAACAAAACAACCACAATCAGAAATCGCAACAGCATAGAGCCTCCGGTCCGGTCATCTTGGGCAGAATAGCGCACCTGCCCTAACTTCCCGACCGCAGATTTAAAGAACGTAGCGGCTTAGATCGGCCGAGCGCGACAGTTCGCCCAGATGCGTCTCGACAAATGCCGCATCCACCGTGATCGCCTCGCCCGAACGGTCCGGCGCGGTGAACGACAGCTCTTCGAACACCCGTTCCAGCACGGTGTAAAGCCGCCGCGCCCCGATGTTTTCGACGCTACGGTTCACCTCGGCCGCGATTTTAGCAAGCGCCGCAATGCCGTCTTGGGTAAAGCTGACCGTTACCTCTTCGGTCGCCATAAGCGCGGTATATTGCAGGGTCAGCGCATTGTCGGTCTCCGACAGGATGCGCGTGAAATCCTCTTCGGTCAGCGCCTGAAGCTCGACGCGGATCGGCAAACGGCCCTGAAGCTCTGGCAACAGATCCGAGGGTTTCGCGATATGGAACGCACCCGAAGCGATGAACAGGATGTGGTCGGTCTTTACCGGCCCGTATTTCGTGCTAACGGTCGTGCCTTCGATCAGTGGCAGCAGGTCGCGCTGCACGCCCTCGCGGCTGACATCCGCCCCGCGGGTTTCCGCGCGCGCGGCCACCTTGTCGATCTCGTCGATGAAAACTATCCCTGCCTCTTGCACCGCTTCCAGCGCCGCGGCCTTGACGGCCTCGTCGTCCAAAAGCTTGTCAGCCTCTTCCGAGATCAAAATCTCATAGCTTTCGGCCACAGTCATCTTGCGGCGCGTTTTGCGGCCCCCGAACGCCTTGAACAGCTCTTCAATCCCCTGAAGCTGCATCTCCATGCCCGGCCCACCCATACCCATCATCGGGCCAGATTGGGGCGCATCTGAGACTTCCAGCTCGATCTCTTTGCTGTCCAGCTCGCCTGATTTCAGCTTGGCACGGAACATATCCTTGGTGCCTTCACGGGCGTCTTTACCCGCCAGCGCCTCAATCACGCGGTCTTCTGCGGCGCGGTGGGCACGGGCCTTCACATCCTCGCGCATCCGCTCACGCGTTTCGATCATGGCAGCATCGGTCAGGTCACGGATGATCTGTTCGACATCGCGGCCGACATAGCCAACCTCGGTAAACTTCGTCGCCTCGACCTTGATGAACGGCGCTTTCGCAAGCTTCGCCAGACGGCGCGAAATCTCGGTCTTGCCAACGCCGGTCGGACCGATCATCAGAATATTCTTGGGATAAACCTCTTCGCGCAGATCGTCGGGCAGCTGCTTGCGCCGCCAGCGGTTGCGCAAAGCTACCGCAACGGCGCGTTTGGCGTCTTTCTGGCCGATGATAAAGCGATCAAGCTCGGAAACGATTTCGCGGGGCGTGAGATTGGTCATTGGGGTCGCTCCACTTCTCAGGCGTCGATGGTTTCGACGGTCAGATTGCCGTTCGTATAGACGCAAATATCGGCTGCAATCGCCATGGCTTTGCGCGCAACGGCCTCGGCGTCGAGATCGGTTTCCATCAGCCCGCGCGCTGCCGCGAGGGCATAATTCCCACCCGACCCGATAGCCGCGATATCGTGCTCCGGCTCAAGCACATCGCCCGCGCCGGTCAGCACGAACAGATCTTTACCGTCGGTCACAATCAGCATCGCCTCAAGATTGCGCAGGTATTTATCCATCCGCCAATCTTTCGCCAGCTCGACGCAGGCGCGGGCGAGTTGCCCGGGCGCGGCCTCCAGCTTTTTCTCCAGCCGTTCAAGCAAGGTAAAGGCGTCCGCCGTCGATCCCGCAAACCCGGCGACCACATCATGCCCGCCCGGCGTCAGGCGGCGCACCTTGCGCGCGGTGCCCTTGATGACAGTCTGACCAAGGCTCACCTGCCCGTCGCCCGCAACAACAACCTTGCCGCCTTTGCGCACACCGATAATCGTGGTTCCGTGCCAACCGGGAAACTTGTCTTCAGCCATAGCCGCCTTCCTGTCCGTTTTGCCAAAACTATATGGGCCGCGCGCAGGTGTGACACAAGCCCCGCACGCCAAACAGAAAAGGGCGCCCGAAGGCGCCCCGTTCCCAATGCTTTCACGCAAAGATCAGATCGCGTCGTTGATCCAGCTTTGCAGCGCGGCTTTCGGTGCAGCGCCAACCTTGTTCGAGACAACCTCGCCGCCTTTGAACAGGAACAGCGCCGGAATACCGCGAACGCCCAGAACTGCGGGGCTTTCAGGGTTTTCATCAACGTTGATTTTGACGATTTTCACCTTGCCGGCCATCTCGTTCGAGATTTCTTCAAGTGCCGGGCCGATCTGGCGGCAGGGGCCACACCATTCGGCCCAGAAATCGACAACAACGGGAATCGGGGAGTTGCGCACTTCTTCGTTGAAAGTGGCATCGGTGACAGCGACGGTAGCCATGGTGCTCTCCTGAGGAATTGGTTGGGCAAGAACCTAGGGCGCGCCCCGTGGGGCGTCAAGATGCAGTATCCGCGCATAGCGCCACATCTAGCTGTGCTTCTGTGAGCAGAGTGCGCGAGGCATCCGCCGTCCACAGGATCGAACATTCGATCTGATGGGCCGGGTAGATCTGGCGCAAGGCGGCGCGATAGGCGGCCATCTGGCGGATGATCCCCAAGGGCACCTGATCGGCGCTTGGCGGAACGGTCGCGTTCGACTTGTAGTCGAGAACCTTAATCGTGGTCGGCGTGACGACCATCCGGTCGATGGTTCCATGAATACGCGCGCCATCCAGTTCGGGCAAAGAGGCCGTGATTGGAACCTCGGCCAGCGCCTCGGGCACAAGGAACCCCGCCATCGCAGCAGATGACAGAACCCGCCGCGCCTCGATCAAAAGCGTCTCTGTTTCGGCTGAATCGACCCGAAATTCGCTTGCTTGCAGGATCGGCATGGCCATCAGCGGCCACTCGGCTTCCGGGTAGTCGGGAAGGTGTTCAAGCAGCTGGTGTAATAGCGTCCCGCGCCGCATCGCAGCCTCGGGGTCAAGATAGGCGTTCTCGCCAGGCAGAGCCTTCGCCCCTCCCAGATCAGACGGCGACAAGACCTTCTCGGCCCGCTCTGCCGAAGAGGCCGCCTGCCGCAGCCAATCGGGCAAATCCGCCTGTGCAGCAGGCTGCGCGTGTTCATCAGAAACCCGATCAGCGGGCCACGCCCCGAACGACATGCGCCGCACCGCCCCCAATTCACCCAAAGCAGCGGAATAGGGCGTAATAGTCTCTGTTTTTTCGGGCATGATCGCCGCATCGAAGGCCAGATACCAACTGTCCTTATTCGCGCCAATATCCCCCGATCCGGCCACAATCAGCCATTTTTCGGCCCGCGTCAGAGCGACATACAACAGCCGCATCCGCTCTTCGTTCTGGGCATCCTGAAGCTCGGATAGCCGATCCCCCACAACCTGCGGCAAGTCGTCCTTGCCGGTTTTCCAGACGGCGAATTCGCCCTCAAGCGGCACTATTTCACCGCGATGACCGCCCTTTCGCTTGGCGGTCTCGGGTAAAATCACGATCGGAGCCTCAAGCCCCTTGGAGCCGTGCACCGTCATCACGCGGATCGCGCGCCCGCCACTTTCAAGCTGCCGTTTCACCTCGACCTTATCGGCCGCAAGCCATCCCAAGAAACCGGTCAGGCTTGGAACTTCGTTCTGTTCGAAGGCCAGCGCTTGCGCGATCAGCTCGTCGATACCGTCCTCGGCCTCGGGACCAAGCCGCGCCAGAAGTTTCTCGCGCCCGCCGTGACGGTTCAACAGGCGTTCGATCAGGTCATAGGGTCGCAGATAGTCGGCGTTATTGCGCAAATCCTGCAACAACGCGACGGTTTCGGGATGCGCCTCGTCATGGCGCAACGCCTCCCATAAATAGCCTTTTCGGGGCTGCGCGAGGGCAAAAAGCTCCTCCTCATCCCAACCCAGAAGAGGCGAGCGCAGCGCCTCGGCCAAGGCCAGATCGTCCTCGGGCGTCGCCAAAAACGCCAGAACCGAGCGAATATCCTGCACCGCCAGCTCCGCCCCAAGCTCCAGCTTATCAGCCCCCGCAATCGCAAGACCGCGCGCCTTGCAGGCCCGGATAATCTCGTTGAACAGCTCTTTCCGGCGCTGGACGAGGATCAGAAAGTCGCCCTCATGCACAGGGCGCGAGCCGTCCTTTTCGGGCAATTGCACCCCGCGCGCGATCATCGCCGCGATTTCCTCGGCAATCGCCTGAGCCAGAATCACATGCTCGGCGCGCTCGGCCTGCAAATCGACGGGCGTCTCCCAGTCCTCCGGCTCTTGCGCATCGGTTTTCGGAACGACCGGCCACAGATCAACGCGGCCCGCGTGTTCAAAAAACGCCAGATGGGTCGGCACGCCACCAAGCCCGCCCGCGACATCGGGCGTGAACGTCCGGTCAACCGCCGACAAAACCGCAGGCGACGAGCGGAAGGAATGCTCCAAAGCCTCGGACCGCAGCGGCCGGTCAATCGCCGCAAATTTCGCAGAAAAATGGCTCTGCATCGCCTCAAAATGGTGCAAATCGGCACCTTGGAACGAATAGATCGACTGCTTGCGGTCGCCCACAACAAAGATCGTGCGAGGCGCCTGACGCGCGGATTCTCCGGCGGTGAATTCGTCGGCCAGCTTTTCGATCACAAGCCACTGGCCGGGGCTGGTATCCTGCGCCTCGTCCACCAGAATGTGGTCGATCCCGCCATCCAGCCGGAACAAGACCCACTGCGCGACCGAGGGGCTGGACAACAATTGCCCCGCGCGCTCGATCAGATCGTCGAAATCAAGCCAGCCCCGCGCCCGCTTGCGCGCGGCATACAGCGGCAAAAACACTTGGGCAAAGCGATGCAGCGCCCATGTTTTACCCGCAGCGAACAGCGCAATGCGGGCCTCGCGGGCTTCGGCAACGCGCTCCATCAGATCGTTCAGTGCGTCAACCACAGACGGCTCCAGAGACTCGCGCAAGTCCTTGGTCGGAAGCGCGTTCAGCTTGGGTCCAAACGGATTTTTCGCGCCACCCCCATAGAGCAAAACCTGCTCAAGCTGGCGCAAGGATTGCTCTGACACCGTCTGAACCGCAGCGAAGCTGGCAGCCAGCTTTATGTCGCTGGATTTCCCGCGCGCAAGCTTTTCGACAAGGCTGTGAAGCAGGTCCAGATCGTCGCGCGTCAGGGTGTGCGCGACCAGATCTTCGACTGTCCGGTCGGGCGCGCCAAGCGTCTGGTTCACCGCCTCGCGGGTCAGATCATGCGGAAAAGCGGCGCGATTCGAGATAATTTCACCCAGAAACCTCTCGATCTCTGAGCCGGTATAATAGGCGGCCAGCCCATCAAAACAGTCTCTATTATGGCCTGATGCTAGCTCTTCCAGCAGATCACGCCGCAACAAAAGTCCCGCGCGATCATCCATTTCGGAAAACCCGTGCGGCACCCCTGCCTCAAGCGGAAAACGGCGTAGAAGCGAGGCGCAAAACGAGTGGATCGTCTGGATCTTCAGCCCGCCCGGCGCCTCGATCGCCTTGGCAAACAGACGCCGCGCCTCGGCCAGTGTTGTCGCATCCAGAGTCTCGTCCGCAATGCCAAGCTTGGTCAATTCGCGCCGCAATTCGGGCTCGGGCAGCATTGCCCATTCGCCCAGACGTCGCAAAAGCCGGTTCTGCATCTCGGCGGCGGCAGCCTTGGTATAGGTCAGGCAGAGGATCTTTTGCGGCTCTGTTCCGCGCAAAAGCAGCCGCGCGACGCGGTCGGTCAAAACCTTGGTCTTACCCGACCCGGCGTTCGCCGAAAGCCAAACCGAATCGTCAGGTGAAGCAGCCGCGTTTTGTCTTTGCGTTGCGAGATCCGGCACGATCATGTCCCCTCCTCTCCCTCAGGAAGATCCGAAAGCTCCCATTCGCCAAGGCGCGAGAGGTGGTCATAGTCGCTTGCGTCAGAACTTTTCATCATTGCGCGCCGCGCGGTGTAGCCCTGCTCGGGCTGGAAATAGCGCGCGATCAGCTTGCCGAGCTTTGCCCATGCCTGCTCGACCGTCTCAAGCGTCTCATTGACCGCTTGCACCTTCGCGTCAGCGCCAAGGCCGATATAGGTCATCCCCGAGGTCTCCCGCGGGCCGATCTGTGAAAATGCCCCGCGCGCCGCCATCGCAGCCTCAAGCAAGAGCTGCTTGTCGTAATGCGCGATCTGTTTATCGGTCGGTATCTGGCCGGATTTGTAATCGTAAATCTGCACCGTTCCATCGTCACACATATCAATGCGGTCGGGCTTGGCGGTCAGGATAAAATTAGCGTTTTGCAGTGAAACAGAGCCTTTTTCTTCGACAATCACCGGCGCGCCACGGTGGCGGCGCTCGGCTTCGCCCGCGACGAAAACATTCGCGATCCGGCGCAACCGCGCGAGCCAAAGCCTCTGCGCACTGGGAAACGGAATGTCCTCGGCCAAGACGTGCTCGGCAATGCCCATAAGACGTGTAACACCCGCCGCAGGTTCTTCGACCTCGGGCTGCCCGCGAACGTAAAGCTCGACAATCTTATGCAGCGTCATGCCGCGCATCCTGGCATCAGGTTGCGCCTGAACAGGGTCTAGTTTGCGCAGTCTCAGCACCCGCTGTGCGTAAATCTCATAGGGGTTGCGGATCAGCGTCTTGATCGCCGTCACCGGAAGCTCGCGCGGGCGGGCCTCAACCGGCGGGCGCGGCGAGGGGCGTTTGGCGGGCGGCACATCTTCGCGCCGCTCTTCCAGGCGCTGCGCCATCTCCAGCCAGCGATCTCCCCGCGCACGCATGTCTTTCAGCGCCTCTTCCCCGCCATTGGCCTTAAGGCCCGCGATCAGGTTTGTAATGCGGTTCAGCCAGCGTGACGGGATCGTCTCGGCCTCGGCATCACGGCGCGCGCGCGATAAAACCACCCCGGGTGCAGCAATCGCTTGCTGGAAATCATGCGCCGAAAGGCCGATCTGGCGCTCGGGCAACAATAACCCTGCCTCAAGACGCATCTTCCGGCTAAGCCAAGGGTCGGGCGCGGGCACCGCAGGCCAGACGCCCTCGTTCAGACCCGCAAGAATCACGCGATCCGCCCCCTGCGCACGCGCCTCCAGCGTGCCGAGGATCGATATTTTCGGATGCACAATCTGCGCACGCCGGACCATCCCGCCCTTCAGCAGCTGCGACAACAAATCCGCAAAATCCGAGAGCGAAATCTCGCCTCCGAACCCCGCCTCGTCTTGTAACTGCTGCATGATCGAACGGCACTCGGCGCCCCCCTCGTCCAGCCACAGTTCACTTGCCTCGATTTGGCCATTCGGGCCGGAACAGAGCCTTGAAACAAGGTCAAGCTGTGCTTCCAGATGCACCGAGAGAGGCGCAATGGGGGGCTGGTCGAACAGGGGCAGGATCGTGGCCAGCCACGCAGTCCAATCCGACCGATCCTCAGGGCGCTTATCCGCCCATTTCGTCAGCGCTGCGGGTGTCGGAAATGCAGGACCATAGCGGCGCAGGTGCAACTCAAGATCGCGGGTCAGGCGCAGGTGGTCACCGCGTATTGCCGAGCCCGTCGCCACCAGCGGATGCTTGAGCAAAATCAGCAGCGCCTCGATGGTCAAAGGCCGTCCCATCGCAGCGGCGACATGGCGCACCAACCGCCCCGGAGCCGTTTGGTGCAGCGGTTCGCCCGCACTGTCATCGGGGCGGATACCCCAACGGTCCAGCGCCGCAGCCACGCGGCGGGTAAGCAGCCGGTCGGGCGAGATCAACGCCGCAGAAAGCCCCTGCTCCAGCGCATCGCGCAGCACAACCGCAATCGCATTGGCTTCACTGCGCGGATCGGGCGCTTCGATCAACGCTATCCCTTCGCAGGCCCGTCCGACCTCACCCAGCTTCGGCCCTTCGCTCATCCACTGATCGGTGACGGGCGCAGGCCGCAGCGCAAGCGACACCAGCGCGTTGCGCGCCGGATCGACAGGCCGGACAGCCGTCCAAGGGGCGATGTCGGCCGGGGAAATTTTCAGCCGCTCACACAGCGCCCTGAAGCGATATTGCGGATGATCTTCGATCGGTATTGCGCCGGAATCGAGACTATTCCAGACCCTCGGAGGCGTAGAAAAATCGAACCCTGGCAGCACAATTTGCCCGTTGGGCAAGGCCGCAACGATCTGCATCAGATCCGCTGTGGTCCCGCGTGATCCGGTCGAGCCGGCGATGATGATACTCTCCTCCGGCTGCTCCACGGCCCATCTTTGGCCAAGCGCCTCGACCAGCTTGCGATAGCGCGCGTCGGAGTCCAGATCGGCGCCTTGATCGAAATATCGCGCGACAATGCGGATAAATCCAAGGCTTGCACGCCAATGCTCGGCGTGGGTTTCATCGACATCCAGCGCCTCGATGTCGTCGATGCTGACACCCTCGCTCTGCATCTCGGCCATCAGCTTGGCAAGGCTGTCAGCCAGCCCGAAAATCCCTACGGCAGCTTCGAAATCCGGCAGACGCGCAACGAATCCCTCAACCAGTTGCGCCAGTTCAAGCCGCCTGCGTAGCGGCGGGATCGCGGCAGGCACATCCGAAATCTGGCCAAGGTCGGTAGTCAGCGAAATCCGCGGCAAGATCAGCGTGCCAAAGCGGTCGAATTCCTGCTGCACCCGCCGGACCATCCGCCCGGAGTTCAGATAGAGACGAATCCGCGCCATTGCCTCGGGCGGCTGGCCCTTCTGGCGCGCGATAAGCCCCGCAACAAGCTCCTTCGGGAAATCGACCCCCGGCGGCAGGGCAAAGATTTGCGGCGCGCTCATGCCCCACCCCGCAGCATGGTTTCGGCCAGTTCGATGCTTTCTGGCCGCCCCACATCGCACCAGCGCCCCTGATAGCCGGAGCCATAGGCGCGCCCGGCTGAAATCATCCGATCCCAAAGCAGGTTCAGCGAGAATGCTTCCTCCGAAATAGTCTCTATTCCAGCAGGATTCAGGATTTGCGCGCCGGTATAGACATACCCCGCCCCCCGCGTGATCCGCCCCCCATCGTCAAGCGTAAAGTCCCCCGTTCCGCGATGCCCAAGGGTGTTTTCCGGCGGCACCACCGCCAGAAGCGCATCCATGCGCGCAGGCTCCCACGCGGCCAGAAGCTGCGAAATCACGTTCGGCCCGCGCCAGATCGCATCGGTATTCATCGTCAGAACCGGCCCATCCCCCAAGAGCGCAAGCGCCTTGCGTAAACCGCCGCCGGTTTCAAGAATCGCGCCCCTCTCGTCCGAGATCATCACGCCGGAACCCTCCAGATGCGCGATAATCTGCTCACCCAGATAGTGCACGTTCACAACAATCCGCGTGATCCCCGCCGCGCGCGCAATGTCGAGCGCGTGATCCAGCATCGCTTTGCCCGCGACCTCGATCAGCGGCTTGGGGCGACTGTCCGTCAGCGGTGCCATGCGCGTTCCGAAACCGGCGGCAAAAAGCATCAGGGAAGGGGGCGTGTTCCGCATTGGTCCTTGAGTGTCTGCAAAAGGGTTTCATCGGGGGCAGGGTAGGCGGAGAAAACGGCATTTGCGAGAGGGCGCAGGCGCGGGTGCGCAAGATTGCGTTCGATATAGCGCCAGCTTCGGGGGATCAACTCGACGTAATGAGCCTTGCCAAAAGCCAGACTGAGCCGCGCAAAAATGCCCAGAATTCGCAAAGATCGCTGCGCCCCAAGCAGGGCGTAGATCGCCTCGAAGCGGGCCTCATTCAGCCCTTTTTGGCTGGAATAGTGCCTGATTTCGGCGTGTTCGACCGTGGCCGAGACATCTCGGCGGGCATCTTGCAGGACAGAGACCAGATCATAGGCCGGATGTGCCGCAACGGCGTCCTGAAAGTCCAGAAGCCCGAGCCGCGCCACGCCTTCGCGCGCAGGCAGCCAAAGGATATTCTGCGCGTGGAAATCGCGCAGGCACATGACGGGGGCTTCATGGTTCAGCGCGTCATAAAGCTGCGCGATCAGAGCGGGGATTTCCTCGGCTGCGGCTTTCGAGAGCACCGGATACCAATCGGGCGTCAGCGTCACCAGCTCCGCCAATCCATCCCCATCCAGAGGCGCAAGAAACTCGGGCGCGGGACGGGCGTGCAGGTCAAGCAGGAAATCCGTTATCGCACGATAAAGCCCCGCCTCACGCGCGGGATCAGCCGCTACCAGCGTGGCGATCAGGTCATCGCCCAGATCCTCCAGCAGCAGCAAGCCGCGTTCGGGGCTGGCGGCCAGAATATGCGGCGCGGAATACCCTTCGGCAGACAGCCATTCGGCCAGTCCGACAAACCGCGGAGTATCGCCACCAACAGGCGCATCCATCAGAACCGCGGTTTTAGCCCCCATCGCCAGCCGCTCGTAGCGCCGCGCCGAGGCATCGCCCGCCAGAGGCGCGCAGGCCGCCTGCCCCCAGCCGGCCACAGCCAGAAACCCGGCGATTTCCAAGGCGCGATCAGTCATGGCAAATTCCGGCCCTTGCCAGACGCACAGCCCAGTCCGCTCCGCCCGAAATCACCACATGGCGGGACGCGCCATTGTCACGCAATTCAAAACCAAGCCGCAGCGCCCCTTCGGGCACCAGAGACCCAAGGCGATCCGGCCATTCGATCAGGCAAATCGCCGCTTCGAACGCCTCATCCAGCCCGAGTTCAAGCACTTCGTCCGGGTAGGTCAGGCGGTAAAGATCGGCGTGCCAGATTTCACAGTCGGCCTCGTAAGTCTGGATCAGGGTGAATGTCGGCGAGGGTATATCCTCGACTGCACCAACCCGCGCCAGACGCGCGGTGATCGCCGCGCGGGCAAAATGCGTTTTGCCCGCACCGATCTGTCCCTCAAGCAGCATCACGTCGCCTGGCTCAAGAAGGTCGGCAAACGCCTGCCCCAGACGCGCGGTCGCGTCCGGTCCAGCCAGATCAAGGGAGCAAATCAATGTCATGCGGGCAGTTTTACTGCCTTGGCAGGCCACCGCAAGCCGCGATCACGCGGCGGGAACTCCCATCGGCTGCATCGCGCGTCCAGCCCGCACGCGATCGGGAACCTCGGAGCCGGTTTTCGGGATGAACCGCACCATCAGCCGCCCCCCCTGAAGCCGCGACAGTCGGCACTCCAGTGCCTCACCGGCAAGCTGTGGCAGCTCCAACTGCAGCGATTTTCGCTCGCCGCGCTCGGAGGCGAATTTGCGCATCAGGTCAAAGCGGGCGTCGGGCGCGGCGCCTGCTTCCCAAAGCTGCATCGATTCACGCAAAGAGACCTGTCCGAGGGTCGCCTCCGGCTCGACCGACCAGAACTGACCATAGGCGGCATTGGACAAAAGCAGCTCGCCCGTCGGCTGGAACACCGCAATCGCATCGGTAATCTGGTCCATCATCTCGTAACCCAGCTCGATTTCCGAACGGAAACGGCGCGTCAACGAAACCTCGGCCGAAATATCCTCGAACAGAAAGGCCACCGCTCCGTCAGGGTGAGGACGCCCCGTGACCCGATAGGTCTGGCCATTGGGAAGCGACCATGTCTCCGAATGGACCCCCGAGGCCGCAGCGCGCTCCAGATGCGCCATCTGCTCGCGCCAGCTTCGGTAGTCCTTGGGTTCCGGCATCATGCGGGCCTCGCGCAGCCGGTCGAGAAAGGCGTAGAGCGTCGGGCGGGCCGAAAGAAAATCGGGCGCGAGCTGCGTCAGGTCCAAAAGCGCGGGGTTGAACAGTTGCAACTGGCGCTGACGATCGAAAATCGCAAGCCCGATCGGCAGATCCGCAAAAGTCTTGGTCAGCGTCTGCACAAACTCGCGCAAGGTTTGCTCGGCCCGCACGGTCGCATCCACCGGCACGGCGAAATGCAGCTTCCCCGCGCCATAGGGAAAGCGCGAGCAGTCGAACCAGACGGGGCCATCGCTTTCGTGCAGAATTTTTTCGCGGCGGGCCAATCCGTCGAGAGTTGCCTCCTCGGGCGCGAACAGGGCCGGAAGAGGCCAGATCATCGTATCATCGCTCGCCTCGAAAGCACCCGAGCGCAGGATATAGGCGCGATTCGCCCATGTGATCGCACCGCCCTCATCCTCGCGCCAGATCAGCGCGGGCGAATGGTCGAGCGTGTGGCGCAGCCAGTTGACCTCGTCCTCCATCGCTTGCTGCGAGAACCCGTCCACCAGAATACCGCGCCCCTCGGCGGAAGGGTCGATCAGGGAAATCCGCGCCAGGCCCGATATATCCTCGGCGATCAACTTGATCGTATAGGGGGAGGAGCCATCTTGCCGCGAGGTCAACTCGACCCGGCCCTTTTCGGAAAGCTCCGCCATCTTTGTTGGTAGATCCGCAAAGCGCGGCGCAAGAAAGGCCGCCAGTCGCGACCAGTCCGTCGCCGCAAGGGGCGTCGCCTCTAGCAGCGCGCGGGCGGGCGCGGTGGCGTCGACAAGGCTCTCGTCATCAAACAAGAACACCGTCGCCTCGATTTCCCGAGAATGTGCCGTCACCGCTACCTTGCGAGAGCGCCGATGTAACACGGCGGCAACAACAAAAAGCGCAAATGAAGCCGACACGATAGATGTAAGTGCGATCAGAATCGCTTGAATCACATGATCCATGGCTGGCAGCCTTTTTTACCTGTCCCGCTGCGAGGATCGCTCATTAATGGTTAATGGGGCGTTAAGTTAAGATGGGCTTTACCGTTCTTGCGGCCAAATCAGCCGGTCATCGGCTGGTTTTCTCCCAAAGGACCATCATCGGCAGCCACAAGCCTTGCGGCCGGCCAGGCGACCGTCACCTCCGCCCCCGAACGGCAGGGTTGCGCCGGATCGAACGACGGCTCGGCGCCGCCGTTCGCAAATGTCAGCCGCGCGCCGGTGCGCTCCAGCAGGGTTTTGGCGATAAACAGGCCAAGCCCCATGCCGTCATAGCCCGGACGCTGGCGCTCTTGCGCAGTGGGGCGGTTGTGCAGGAAGGGGTCACCTATGCGCCCGATCACCGCGTTCGCATATCCCGCACCGTCATCCGCCACGCGCACGGTGATCTCTTTCTCGGTCCATTCGGCATCGACCCAGACCGTGCTGACTGCGAAATCTACCGCGTTCTGAACCAGATTGCGCAGCGCGTGGATCAGCTCGGGATAGCGATAAATCGTTGGCTGCTTGTCCGCACCTCCGGCTCCGGGCACCGCATCGAAATAGATCACCTTGCCGCGTTCCAGATGCGGTTCTGCCGCCTCGCGCAGAACGGCCAGCAACGGCGCACTGCGCAGGTGCAGATCGTCCTTACCTGCGCGGCCCATCGAATGCAGAATATCGCGGCAGCGGTCCGCCTGCTCGCGGATCAGGCGGGCGTCGTCGCGCAACTCGGGCTGGTCGTCCAGCTCGTCGATCAGTTCCGACGACACAAGCTTGATCGTCGCCAGCGGCGTGCCCAATTCATGCGCAGCCGCGGCAACCACCCCCCCCAGATCGGTGAGCTTCTGCTCGCGCGCAAGGGCAAGCTGCGTCGCGACAAGCGCATCCGACATGGTGTGGATGTCCTCGGTAATCCGGTTGGCATAGCCGCCCAGAAACGCCACCCCGATCACGATCGCCAGCCAGTAGCCGAACTCGAAAATCGGAGAGGTGCCAACATATTGCCCCGAAGCTGTCACCAAAGGCGTGTGATACAGCGCGGCCAGCGTCACCATGCCAATCGTCGCCACCCCCAGAATGATCGTCGAGCGGCGTTCAAGCGCAGTGGCGCCAATCGTCACCGGCGCAAGGATCAGCAGCGCAAACGGATTGTTCAGCCCCCCCGTCAGCGACAGCAATAGCGCAAGCTGCGCCGTGTCGAACATCAGCGTCGCGGCGGCCTCTGGCTGGGTCAGGCGCTTGTTTTCGGGAAACAGGAAGATCGCAACCAGATTGGCCGCGACCGCCGCGCCGATGGTCGCAAGGCATAGCGGCAGATCCAGATTGATGTCATAGGCCAGAATCGCCACGAAGATCGCGCAAAGCTGGCCGGCGACCGCCGTCCAGCGCAGAAAAATCAGCGTGCGCAGCCTCACCCAATCGTGATGGGTTTCGGTTTGATCCAGCGCAAAGTTATTTTGTCCGCCATTTGACAAAAGATAAATCTCAGCAGCAGCTTTACCGTTAAGGTTGCCTTCAATAGACCTTGCGCGACACGAAAAGCAAAGCCGAAAAGCGGAACGGAGAACAATGGCAGTATCGACACGCAGCTATGCCATCGCGGCGACCGTCGCAGTAGTGGCGGGCCTTGGCATCATGTGGGGGGCGCCGGTGTTATTCCCGTCGCAAGACGGCGATGACATTTTCGCCCAGTGCCGCCGTGGCGTGGTTGGTGGAACCGGCGCTTTGGGCGGCGCGTTCACCCTTGTGTCCGAAACCGGAGAGACCGTCACCGACAAGGAAGTTATCACCAAGCCGAGCCTCGTCTATTTCGGCTATACGTTCTGCCCAGACGTCTGCCCGCTGGACAGCACGCGCAATGCCGAAGCCGTGTTCTTGCTGGACGAGCGCGGCTATGATGTGACGCCGGTCTTCGTTTCGGTCGACGCGGCGCGCGATACGCCCGAAATGCTGGCCGAGTTCACCGACATCATGCATCCGCGCATGATTGGCCTAAGTGGCAGCGAAGAGCAAATTCAGGCAGCCTCCAAGGCCTATCGCACCTACTATAAGGTGCAGGATCCCTCAGACCCTTACACACTGATCGACCACTCGACGCAGACCTATCTGATGTTCCCCGACATCGGCTTTGCAGAGTTCTTCAACCGCGATGTCTCCCCCGAGAGCATGGCCAATCAGGTCGCTTGCTTCGTTGACGCCTATAACGCCAAAAGCAAGTGACATCGCAGCCTAACAAGGTTAATTGAGTGCACCGACAAGAGGAAAAGGTATGGCCGATCAAGACCTCGACCTGGGAACCGACCGTTCACTTCTGCTGGTGGATGATGACGCACCGTTTCTGAACCGTCTTGCCCGCGCGATGGAGAAGCGCGGCTTCGAGACGACGACGGCGGAAACGGTGGCTGCGGGCAAGGCAATTGCACAGTCGACCCCCCCTGCCTATGCGGTTGTTGACCTGCGGCTTGAGGATGGCAACGGGCTTGATGTGGTCGAAGTGCTGCGCCAGCGCCGCCCCGATGCGCGGATCGTTGTGCTGACTGGCTATGGGGCGATTGCGACCGCCGTGGCTGCTGTCAAAATGGGCGCGACCGATTACCTGTCGAAACCCGCGGATGCGACCGACATCGTTAACGCGCTCCTGGCCCGCAAAGAGGAA
Source organism: Pseudothioclava alba (assembly GCF_033100795.1). Taxonomy (NCBI): domain Bacteria; kingdom Pseudomonadati; phylum Pseudomonadota; class Alphaproteobacteria; order Rhodobacterales; family Paracoccaceae; genus Pseudothioclava; species Pseudothioclava alba. The sequence goes on along the minus strand of NZ_JAWLVI010000002.1, from coordinate 223,139 downwards.
CTCCCGCCGCCGCCGGAAAACCCGATGAGTGCGGATCGCGTCCGTTGGGAGCATATCCAGCGCGTGTATGAGCTGTGCGACCGAAATGTCTCGGAAACCGCGCGGCGGCTGAACATGCATCGCCGGACGCTCCAGCGGATTCTGGCAAAGCGCAGCCCGCGCTAGGTTTCACGCTTTCGGGATAGCCCGCGCGCTCTCTTCCTATTGACCCTTCGGGGCGCAAACAGGAAGGTAGGACCGCGTATTTGTCACCGAAAGGAATTCTCATGGCACGCAGGGCAGGTGCAGCTTTCACCTCGGTTCTGACGACCGGCTTCGTATTGGCCGCCAGCACGGCTTTGGCCGATGTTACGGCCGAGCAGGTCTGGCAGAACTGGTCCGGACAATACGAAACCTACGGCTATACGGTTTCTACCGACAGCGTTGATAAATCCGGCGACACGCTGGTTATTTCGGGGCTTGGGCTAAAGCAGGTTCTGGACGATTCCAGCATGACGCTTCGCTTGCCGGAAATGCGCCTGCGCGAGCAAGGCGACGGCACGGTCGAAGTGTCCTTTGCAGATGTATTCGACGGCATCGCAACCAGTCAGATCCCCGGCGAACCCGGGTTCAGCCTTGCGATGAAAATGCGTCAGGCGGGGATGCATGTGATCGTTTCAGGCGCACCCGAGCAAATGAACTACGATGTCACGATGCCCGAGTTCGTTGTCGAGATGGACCAATCCGTCGCGGACGGTCAGGCGCAGGTGCCGGTGAAGCTCTGGCTGTCGATGTCAGGCGGCAACGGCAGCTATCAGGTCACCGAGGGCGCGGTGCAGGACACGACCTCGCAGATGAAACTTGGCGGGTTGCGCATGACGATGTCGGGCGCCGATCCGGAAACGGGCGGGGTGTTCTCGCTCGAAAGCGATTTTGTGAACCTCGATCTGGCAAGCCGCATCTCCCTGCCCAAGGGCGTGTCGATGAACGACCTTGGCACCGCGCTTGAGGCCGGCGCCGCTATGTCGTTCGATCTGTCATACGGCCAAAGCAAGACAAAGATGAATGTCGAGGCCGAGCAGGACAGCGTCAACCTTGCCTCGGACGCGCAATCGGGTGACCTGCATTTCGCGATGTCGGGTGCCGAGCTGGCCTATTCGGGCAAGGCAGAGGGTGTTTCCGTTAGCGCCTTGTCGCAGGCATTCCCGCTTCCGGTTTCAGCCTCGATGGCCTCGGCCGAGTTCGCACTCAGCCTTCCGGTCTCGCCCGCGCCAGAGGCGCGCCCCTTCACCGGCAAGGTCGCGCTGCGTGATCTGGCGGTCTCGGAAGAACTGTGGGGGATGGTCGATCCAATGGCCCAATTGCCGCATACACCTGCGACGCTGGTCGCCGATCTGGGTGGCACAGCGCGCGCCACGATGAACCTGTTCTCTGTGCAGGCCGCCGCACAGCCGGTGCCGCCGATTACGGTGGAAACCCTCAATATCAACGCGATTGATCTTTCGCTGGCCGGCGCGCGTCTAAGCGGCGACGGGCTGATGGACATTGATAATACGATTGGTGTGCCGATGCCGGTCGGGCAGGTCAATCTGCGCCTTGAGGGGGCGAATGCCTTGATGAACAGCCTCGTCGCGATGGGTCTTTTGCCCGAAGATCAGGTGATGTTCGCGCGCATGATGCTGGGGCTTTATGCGGTTCCGGTGGGTGAGGACGCGCTCGAATCCCGTATCGAGATGAAAGAAGGCGGGGAAATCCTCGCCAACGGCCAACGCATCCAGTAAGGAAAGCCACAGTTTCGGGCCGCTCGGAGCCTCCGGGCGGCCCGTTGATTTCAGGAGAGACCATGACCCAGGCGCGCCTGTCCGATCTGACCGAAGCCCTTCTGACCGCCGCCCGCCGCGCAGGCGCCGAGGCCGCCGATGCGATGGCGATTGACGGGCGGGCCGTGTCGATCGACGTGCGCGCCGGCAAGCTGGAACAGGCGGAACGATCCGAAGGGGTGGAGATCGGCCTGCGGGTTCTGTTGGGCAAACGGCAAGCTTGTGTGTCCGCGTCGAATGCCTCGGCGCAGACGATTGCCGAGATGGCCGAGCGCGCCGTGGCGATGGCAAAAGAAGCCCCCGAAGACCCCTACATCGGTCTTGCCGACCCCTCGCAGATCGCGCGGAATTGGGACATCGCCGCGCTGGAGCTTGAGGATACAAGCGCCGAGCCAGCAGCATCTGCACTGGAACAGGACGCGCGCGAGGCCGAAGCCGCCGCCCTTGGGGTTGAGGGCGTGACGCAGGTCCAGTCCGCTTCGGCGTCGTATTCGCGCCGTCAGGTTCATATCGCCGCGACAAACGGGTTTACCGCTGGCTATGGCCGCAGCTCGCGCTCGGTTTCGGCAGTGGCCATCTCGGGCGAGGGTCTGACGATGGAGCGCGATTGGGCCGCCGAGTCGCGCATCTTTCAGGCCGATTTGCCCGATGCGACCTTGGTCGGGCGTCAGGCAGGCGAGCGCGCGGTAGAACGCGCCGCGCCGCGCCGCCCGAAAACCGGCGCCTATCCGGTGCTGTTTGACGAACGGATCGCAGGCAGCCTGATCAGTCACCTTCTGGGCGCGATCAACGGCAGCGCCATCACACGCGGGGCTTCGTGGCTGCGCGATGCGATGGGCGCGCAGGTTCTGCCCGAGGGACTGTCGCTGATCGAAGACCCGCATCGCGCGCGCGTGTCCGGCTCGCGCCCCTTCGATGCCGAGGGGCTGCCAACCGCGCGGCGCGCCATTGTTGAAAACGGTGTGCTGACAAGCTGGACGCTGGATCTGGCGACCGCGCGCAAGCTGGGGCTGGAAAGCACCGCAAACGCGGGGCGCGGCACCTCGTCCCCGCCCTCGCCCGGCGCTGGAAACATAGCACTGACGCAGGGCAGCCAGACCCGCGCCGATCTGGCACGCGACATGGGAACGGGGCTATTGGTGACGTCGTTCATTGGTGCCACGATCAACCCGACGACAGGCGATTATTCGCGCGGCGCCTCGGGGTTCTGGGTCGAAAATGGAGAGATCCGCTATCCGGTCAATGAATGCACCATCGCGGGCAATCTACGTGAGATGCTGATGCGGATCATTCCGGCCAATGACGCGCGGGCGCATCTAAGCCACGTCGTCCCGTCGCTGCTGATCGAGGGGCTGACGCTTGCCGGTGAGTGACTTTTCCCAAGACCTGCGCCTGTTGACCGAGGCCGCTCATGCGGCGGGCGAGATCGCGCTGAAATACTGGCGGCGCAAGCCCGAAGCCTGGGACAAGGGCGACGGCGCCGGTCCCGTGTCCGAGGCCGATCTGGCGGTAAACGATATGCTTGCAACTGACCTGCGCGCGGCGCGGCCCGATTATGGCTGGCTGTCCGAGGAAAGCACGGACGACCCCGCACGCCTTGAGGCCGAGCATGTGTTCATCGTCGATCCGATAGACGGCACGCGGGCCTTTTTGAATGACGAGGGCAGCTTTGCCCATGCGCTTGCGGTTGTGCGGAGCGGCGAGGTTGTCGCGGGCGTCGTGCACCTGCCGGTGCTTGGTCTTACCTATGGGGCAACCCGCGACGGGGCGGCAACGCTGAACGGGCAAGACCTGACCCCCGGCACCCGAACCGAAGCGGCGGGCGCAACGGTGCTGACCTCGAAACTCTCGGATGATGGCTCACATTGGCGCAAGGGCGTGCCGCCCTATCAGCGCGCGTTTCGCCCCTCGCTGGCATGGCGGCTGTGCCTTGTGGCCGAGGGGCGGTTCGATGCCACTTTGTCGCTGCGGCCCGCGTGGGAATGGGACATCGCCGCCGCCAGCCTGATCGCGGATCGCGCGGGGCTGCGCTCGACCGACCGGCAGGGGCAGGCGTTGCGGTTCAACAATGCTGTGCCGCAGTCGAACGGGCTTCTGGTCGCAAATCCCACCCTGCACGCCGCGTTTCTGGACGAGTTGCGGCCCTGGCCGCTTTAGGCTTGCCGCTGTCACCCGAAAGATTATCTGAGGCCAGGGAGAGACCTCATATGAGCCAAAGCGATGACATCGAGAACGCCGTGACAGCGGCAGAGCAGGCCGGCCACGGGTTGCACCCTGACCCGGCCGACCCGCGTTTGCTGCGTTCGGCGCTTGGGCAGTTTGCGACAGGCGTCACGGTTATCACCGCGCGCGAGGCCGATACTGGCGCGCCAGTAGGGATTACCGTCAACAGCTTTGCCTCGGTCTCGCTTGATCCGGCGCTGGTCTTGTGGTCGGCGGCACGATCCTCGATGCGGCACGCGCATTTTTCGAATGCTGCGGCTTTCGCGATTCATGTGCTCAAGGCCGATCAAATGGCCGTAGCCGAGCGGTTTGCCCGTAACGGCAACGGCTTCGACGGGCTGGCCTATTGCCTGAACGGCGATGGCACGCCGCTTCTGGAGGGCGCCCTGGCGCGGTTTGAATGTGTGACCGAAGCCACCCACGAAGGCGGCGATCACACGATCATCATCGGGCGCGTGGTGCGGTTCCAGACGGCGACAAGCGGCGAACCGCTTGTCTTTGCGCAGGGCCGTTACGGCAGCTTTGCCGAACGCGGCTGATTACTTAAGCGCGGCGATCTGTTCGGCCAACTGGCCAATTGCCGCCGACTGCGCCTTAGCGATAAAGCCCGCCCCCTCGCCTTCGACCGGCACCTCTATATCGAAGCGATGCACAACGTCGCGCCCTGCGCCATATCCCGCCGGCGACACAAAATAGATGCCCGCCATGCGCAGCACCCCATCCGCACGCGGAAGCACCTGTTCGACCCGAACCTCGATCCGGCGATCCGGCTCTTGCGAGAGGGGCCACGGCTCGGCAATCACGGTTGCGCCCGAAAGCAATGAAATCTGCCGCGCCAGTGCCAGCGTCATCGCCCGCGCCGGATTATCCGCCCAGACGTTTTTCGAGGTCGAGCGCAGCGCGCCATCCTCGGTTTGCCAGACAATCTCTTGATCCGAGGCATATTGCGGCAAGGACACCTCGCGCAACTCTGCATGGCCCAGCCGGTTCGGCAGGGTTTTCGCCGCGCCCGGCGGGTCGATCATATAGCGCCCCGTCGAAAGCGGATCGGAACAGGCGCCCAAAACGCTTAGGCAGATCATCAAAAACACAGTGTTCCGCATGGAGTTTCTCCGTTCAGCGCCCAAGGATAAAGGCGCGCGGGTTGCGTTCGATCATCCGCGCCAAAGAGCCGAAAGCACTTGTTGCGTTGCGCAATTCGCGAATGGTCGAAACGATTTCATTGTTAAAGCTCGACCGCTCGCCATAGGCCGAGACAAGCTGCTCGGCACGACTGACAAGGGTTTCCAGCTTGCGGGTGAGTTCAGGCAGCCGATCCGTCGCCCCCGAGACCGCCGTCGCCGCGGATTGCGCCGCTTCCAGCGTGCCGTTGAGCTTGTCCGCAGCCCCGCCCGCGCGCAACTCGGCCAGAAGAGCCGCAGATTCCTCAAGTGTATCCGACAGCGCGCGCGGCAAACGCTCGGCATCCTTCGAGCCGAGCATCGTGCGAATATCGCCCAGCAATCCGTCAATCTGCTTGCCGATGTCGCCCAAGGGCATCGCCGCCACGGCCTGCGCCGCGTCATCGGCGGATTTGAGCATATCGCCAAGCCCCTCGATCTCGGTCAGCACGCTTTGAGCCGCACTACTGACCAGATCAAGCGCCTCGCCGGTTTTGGCGGCGGCACCCTGCGCATTAAGTTCGTCTGTCATGGTGCGCAGCCCCGCCAGAAGCTCTTTCAGCTCGGCAGGAATCGCGCGGGTCTGCTCGTCCGAGGCGACATCGGAAATCGCATCCATCGTGCGGATGGCCGAGTTCATCAGCTCCTCGATCGGCAGCGCCTGAATACGGTTGAACACGCCTTCCGCCGAGGAGGCCAGCGCGCTTTCATCGACCGGCGCCGTCGGAATTGACGGGAAAGGCTTGCGATCAAGGTTCATCTTGGCAGGCGGCAGGTTTTCGACATCGGTCAATTCGATCACCCGCGTCGTGCCAAGTATCCCCGCCGCCGCAATGCGCGCGCGCAGCCCCAGTTCGACCTCATTGGCAAGAAATTCCGCGACGACCTCTGGTCCGGTCTCGGAATCCAGCCCCAACTTAACCGGAGCCAGCGCGATTGCCACCTGCTGCTTGGGCGCCGGATTTCCAACGCTGTCAGTCTCGACGCGCACCGAAATTTCCGTCACCTCACCCGCCTCGATCCCACGGAACATGACCTTGGTGCCAAGCTCGATCCCTTTGATCGCATCATCGAACAGCAAGACAAACCGCGCAGGGTTCTCCAGATCATTACCGAAAATCGACTGGCGCGCCTTGTCGGCGCTCTCGAACAGGCGGAACCCGTGGCCGTTTTCTATCGGCGCACCGCCCGTCGCGAAAGTCTCGAACTCGATCCCGCCCTGCACCAGAGAGGCAAGCGAGCGCACATCAAGGTTCGCCCCCGACGGGCCAAGCGACACCGAAATCCCCGAGGTGTCCCAGAACCGCGTATTCGACGAAATCCGCGCGTCATAGGGCTTGTCGATAAAGGCATCGACAATCACCCCCGCGCCACCTTCGTTCAGACGCAGGTTGCGCAACCGCCCGACAGCAAGGCCGCGATAGATCACCGGCGCGCCTTCGGCCAGACCACCACCATCGGGCGCAAGCAGTTCGATCCACTTGCCTTTGCTCAGATCCGGCGCGATGGGCGCCTTATCCAGCCCTTTGTAAAGCGTCGCGGATCCGTTTTGCTGATTGTCCCAAAAACCCTCGATGAAAATGCCTGACAGCACTGTATCAAGGCGCGAAATCCCCTGCGCCGAGACCTGAGGCCGAACCAGCCAGAACTGCGCATCTTCATCGACAAACGGCGCAATATCCTTGTCGATGCGCACACTCACGCGCACCGATTTCAGATCATCGCTAAAGCCGACCTTCTCGACCTTGCCGACCTCGACCTCGCGGAATTTCAGTGGCGTTTCTCCGGGCTTGATGCCTGTCGCATCCGCAAAGTCGATCTCGACCAGCGCGCCGCGGTCACTATAGCTGCGCCACGCAACCCCCAGCGTCACCGCAAGCGCCAAGAGCGGCACTAGCCAGATCAGCGACAGGCGGCTCTGCATCGGAGACCGCGCCGGCGAGGTTACCAGTTCAGCGGGTTCAATCGGGTCACTCATACTGTATCCTGTTCAGAACCGCGCCAGATCAGGCGCGCGTCAAAGCTTTGGGCCGAGAGCATCGTAAATGCAACCGAGAGCGCAAAAGACACTGCTGCCGGACCGGGGTGGATCGAGGCCGCAAACCCAAGCTGCACAAGCGACGACAGGATCGCCACCACGAAGACGTCGATCATCGACCAGCGCCCGATAAACTCGACCGCCTCGTAAAGATGCAGGTGGCGATGCCCGCCCGCCCGCTCTGGCCCGCCCACGGCAAGCGCCAGATAGGCAATGGCCAGGAACTTGGCGACAGGGATGACAATCGAGGCGACAAACACAATCAAAGCAACGCCATAGTTGTGATGCCCGACCAGCTCGAACACGCCGCCGAGGATTGTATTCTCCTGCGTCTCCCCCAAGGTCCGCGTTTTCAGCATCGGAGAAAGGTTCGCGGGCAGGTAGCAGATCAGCCCCGCAGCCCACCACGCCCAGACCCGTTGCAGACTGTTCGCCGAAACAGGATGCAAGACCGCTCCGCAGCGGGTGCAATGCGTATCAGTGGCGGACGACACCGCGCAGCACCGGATGCAGCCGGTCAATCCGGCATCGGTCGCGGTTGGAAACTGTGTCATTGCCCCAACGCGCGCCAGATCACGCCCTTGCTCATGAATGCGTTTTTCAACCCCATAATCATCACCAACAAACAAAACGCCCAGAACGCAGGGCCAAAAGACACACTCGCCAGCCCCGCCACTTTCACCAGCGCAACCGCGACACCGATGATAAAGACCTCGGCCATCATCCACGGAGACATAACCTCGACCGCATGAAACACCTCGGCAGCCCTCGGCCAAGGCGGCGCCCCTTTCGACAGCGGCCAGAGCACATAGATCAGCGCGCAGAACCGCAGCAACGGAAGCGCTACGATCATCAGCATCACGGCCAGAGCCAGCGGCGCCAGAAAACCGTCGGAAAACGCCATCGCCACTCCGAAGATCGAACTGCCATGCGACAGCCCCTGCGCCGAGATTTGCAGAAACGGAAAAAACACCGCGCCAACCATCAGGATAATCGCGGTCAGAGACAGGGCGATCACATGCAGGAACGAGACCTCGCGCGGCTCGATCAGCAATGTCCCGCAACGGGCACATCTGGCACGCTCGTTTTCCGCAAGTGCACGCGCCCTGTGCAGGGCATCGCACTTCGGGCATGCGATCAGTTCGGAAAGGGGCGACATCTCACTCGACATGGCGTCAGAATACCGCGTGCCTGCGCGGAAGGAAATGGAGCGAATTTTAACTGTTAAACGCGGCTTAAGCCTTGGTTGCTAAACCGGACCTTGGGTGAATATGAGGTGGTGGGATGAGCGCGGGTGATAACGCGCGGCCGATCATCATCAAGAAGAAAAAGGTCTCCGGCGGAGACGGCCACCACGGTGGGGCGTGGAAGGTGGCTTACGCCGACTTTGTGACCGCCATGATGGCATTCTTCATGTTGATGTGGCTGCTGAACGCAACGACGGAAAAACAACGCAAGGGCATCGCGGATTACTTCAATCCGACGATCCCGATCAACCGGATTTCCGGTGGCGGCGAAGGGGCTTTCGGCGGGGATTCGGTCTTCTCCGAGGACCAGATCGCACAGACCGGCACAGGCGCCAGTGCACAGCAACCCTCCGAACAGCGTCAGGCGCGCGGGCAACATTCCGCCGAGGATCTGAAGGATTCGGCCGATGGCGAGTTCGAGCAGATCGCCCGCGATATCGAGCAGTCGCTGATGGGCGTTGGCGGCGAGTCGATGGTCTCGGAACAGCTTGCACGGCATATCGTTACGCGTGTCACAGACGAGGGGCTGATTGTCGAGTTCTTCGATCTTGAAAATGAGCCTCTGTTCAAGAATGAAACCTCTCAAGCAACAGATATAACTATTGAAATCGTGGAAATGATCGCGCGCATCTTTGGGCTTGTCGCAAACGATGTGGCGCTGAACGGCCACACCCGCGCTTATCCTGACATGATGCGCAAGAACCCGGTGTGGGAGCTGTCTGTCGCACGCGCAGACACGATTCGGCTACTGCTCGCAGACGCAGGACTGCGCCCAGAACGTATCGGTCGCGTCAGCGGTTTTGCCGACCGGCGGTTGTCAGCGCAGCCCCCGCTGTCGGTGCGGAACAACCGGATCGAGCTGATCCTGCTGCGAAACTGACACCATAGAATAGTTCCGATTTTATCTGTTAGTTCGATGTTAAGGGCTTGGGGCGCAGTCTGCCGTCTAATCATAGGACGCAGCATCAGAAAGGCGCACTCATGTCCATTTCATCCTCGCTCAATGCGGGCGTCGCCGGCTTGGCGGCGAATGCGACGCGGCTCGCAACGATTTCAGACAACATCGCGAACTCCGGCACCTATGGCTATAAACGCGCCATTGCCGAATTCGAGAGCATGGTCATCAATCAGGCGCGGGGTGCGGGTGTCTACTCCGCCGGTGGCGTGCGCGCCTCTACCTCGCGCCTGATCGAAGAGCGCGGCACGCTGGTCTCAACCTCGAATTCTCTGGACCTTGCCGTGTCGGGGCGCGGGATGCTGCCGGTTCTGCCTAGCGTGACGCTGGACAACCAGATGGGCGATCAACCCTTGATGATGACGACAACCGGCGCGTTCCGCACCGATGCCGACGGAACGCTGGTTACGGAATCCGGTCTGGTTCTGCTGGGCTGGCCCGCCAATGCCGACGGGACGATTCCGGTCATGCCCCGCGATACAGTCGCCGGACTCGAGCCGGTGGTCGTCAACGCCAACCAGACCGCAGGCGACCCCACCACCGAGATGAACCTGGGCGTCAACCTTCCGGCGGTCGGAACCGAGGCTGGCGCATCCGGCGAGGCACTGCCACTGTCGGTCGAATACTTCGGCAACCTTGGCACCTCTGAAACACTCGACATCACCTTCACCCCAACCGTTCCGTCGTCGGGCAGCTCGAATGAATGGACGATGATTATCAAGGACTCGGCGCAGGCCGGAGCGACAATCGGTGAATACGTTCTGACCTTCGACGACAGCCGCGGCAATGGCGGCACACTTGCCTCGGTTAGCGTGACTTCGGGCGGCGCCTATAATGCGACAGATGGCTCGCTGGCCCTGACCGTTGACGGCGGCCCGTTGACAATGACCATCGGCAAGATCGGTGACACGAACGGCCTGACGCAGCTGTCGGACAGCTTCGCACCCACGCATATCACCAAAGACGGTTCCCCTGTGGGCAACCTGACCGCCGTCGAGGTCGACGAGAACGGGTATATCAAGGCCACCTACGACACCGGCTTTATCCGGACCGTCTATCAGATCCCGCTTGTCGATGTCCCCAACCAGAACGGCCTTCTGTCACTTGACAACCAGACCTTTCAGGTCTCGCCAACATCGGGCTCGTTCTTTCTTTGGAATGCGGGCGACGGTCCGACCGGCTCGATCGAGGGGTATGCCCGTGAAGGCTCTGCCGTCGATGTCGCGCAAGAGCTTACAAATCTTATCCAGACCCAGCGGGCCTATTCGTCGAACGCCAAAGTCATCCAGACAGTGGATGAGATGTTGCAGGAGACGACAAACATTAAACGCTGATAATCGCGCGAGGTAACGACAAATGAGCATCTCCGGTTCGCTCAGTAATGCACTATCCGGGTTGGCTGCTGCCTCCCGAATGGCCGACGTCGTTGCCTCGAACACTTCGAACGCGATGACTGAGGGATATGCGCGGCGCGAGCTTTCGCTCGCCTCGCAAACCCTTGGCGGCAATGGCGCAGGCGTCCGCATCCTCGGGCTTGAGCGAATTACGAATAATACCGTCATTCAGGATCTGCGTCTTGCAACCTCGGCCACCTCTTCTGCCGGGGTCCGCGCCGATTTCTACAGCAGGATCGAGGCCGTCCTTGGGGAACCCGACGATCCGTCGTCTCTTGTAGCCAAAGTTACCGCTTTCGAGGCTGCCCTCGTCGAAGCCTCAAGCCGCCCCGACAGTGCCTCGCGCCTGGAAGGTGTGTTGCGCACCGCCACCGCCATTACCGAGCACCTGACTTCAGTCTCAGACGAGATCTCGACACTCCGCATGGGGGCCGATCAGGAGATTCAGCGTCAGGTCGATACGCTGAATGGGTCCCTTCAGCAGGTCGATCAGCTAAACGCTTCGATCCTTGCCTATCGAAGTTCTGGACGCGATGCGACCGCCCTTATGGACCAACGCCAGTCAATCATCGACCAGATTTCAGAGATCGTTCCCGTCCGGCAGCAAGAACGCGACAACCTTCAGGTGTCGCTCTACACCACCGGCGGGGCGATCCTGCTTGAGGGCAATCCCTCCCAGATCGGGTTCTCTTCAGTCGGCGTGATTACCCCCGACATGACGCAGCAATCCGGGGCGCTCTCCGGCCTTACGCTGAACGGCATGACCATAAGCAGTAGCAAAGGTGGCGTTCTAGGTGGCGGGTCTCTGGGGGCGCTGTTTGAGGTGCGCGACGATCTTGCCACGGGCGCGCAAAGCCAAATCGACGCCTTCGCCCGCGACCTGATCGAGCGATTTCAAGACCCATCAGTGGATCCCACCCTCAACAGCGGTGATGCGGGTCTGTTCACCGATGCCGGCTTGGCGTTCTCAAGCGCGAATGAAGTCGGCATCTCGGGGCGGATTCGCGTGTCTGCGCTCGTCGATCCGGCACATGGCGGAAGTGTCAGCAAGCTCAGGGACGGATTGGGATCAACCTCGACAGGCGATCCGAGTAACGCGACGCTTTTGAACGCCATGCTGGACAGCCTTACCGAAGCACGCCAGCCAGCCACCGGCACCTTTGGCGGCGGCGCCAATGGCTCGATCAACCTTGCGGCCGATTTTCTCTCCCAGATCGCGGGCAATCGCCTGAGCGCCGAAGACACCGCATCCTATGCAACAGCGCGCCAAGGCGCGTTGAAAGAACTGGTTCTCGCGGACGGGGTCGACACCGATTACGAGATGCAAATGCTGCTGAAAGTCGAGCAGATGTATGCGGCGAATGCGCGCGTCATTCAGACAATCGACTCTCTCATCAGCCAAATTCTGGAGCTGTAAGATGAACTACATTTCCATCGGCGACATGGCCCAGCAATTTCAGCTTCGTCAGCATAATGTGCAGCTGAAATCTACGATGAACCAACTGACAAAAGAAGTTGTCACGGGTGAACACAGCGACATCGCGCGCGCGCTACGCGGGGATTTGACGGCGCTCTCCGGCATTGATCGAAGCATGAAGTTGCTCACGTCCTACGATGTCGTCACTGCAGAAGTCGATCTGGCCACTAGCGCGATGCAGACCGTTCTGGACAGCATCCGGAATTCGGCAAGCGATACCGGCGCGACGCTGATCTCGTCAGCGACAACCTCGGCCACGGCGATGCTGGATGCGGCAACGGGGGATGCCGCGGTCAAGTTCACTTCATTGATCTCTTCTCTCAACACGAATGTCGGTGGGCGCTATCTTTTTGGCGGAGCCGCAACGGGGGATGCCCCCGTTTCATCATCAAGTGACATCCTTTCGCAGATCAAATCGGCTATCAGCGGGGTCACAGTGGTCTCCGACATCATCGCTGCGGTGGATGATTGGTTCGATGCGCCCGTCGGTTCAACCGGATACCGGAACGATGCCTACCTGGGATCGCAATCTCCCGCTGGCCCTTTCAATATCGCCGAAGGTGAGCGGATCACCGTTGACGTCAGCGCAGCAAGTCCGGAGGTGCGTGATCTTCTGAAAGGCTATGCTCTCGCCGCGCTCATCGACGACGGCCTGGCAGAAGGCAACATCTCGGGCCGTTCGATCCTCGCTCAGGCGGCGGGAGAGCGCATCATTGCAGGCGAAGGGAAAATCGCAAGCCTTCAAGGCAAGGTTGGAACCATTCAGGGCCAGGTCGAAAGCGCCCAGGCCCGCAATGCCGCAGAGACATCTGCGCTTGAACTGGCGCGTAACAAGCTTGTCAGCACCGATCCGTACGAAACGGCCACTGCGCTTGAAGCCGTCAAAGGGCAACTGGAAACGCTCTACACCCTCACCTCCCGACTGTCGGGGCTCTCTTTGGTGGATTATATCTGATGCAAAAGCTATTTCTCTTCTGTCTGTCACTTCTCCTTCCGGCGCTGGCGATCGCCGGCGAAATCCGCATCAAGGATCTGGTGGAGTTTGACGGAGTTCGGGGCAATGACCTTGTTGGTTATGGGCTTGTGGTCGGTTTGAACGGCACAGGCGACGGCCTCCGGAACTCCCCTTTCACCGAAGAGATCATGTCAAATGTCCTCGAACGGCTCGGCGTTAACGTTACCGGAGAGCAAATTCGGCCCAAGAATGTTGCCGCCGTCATGGTCACAGCGACGCTTCCTCCCTTCGCGCGCGCAGGAAGCCAGCTTGATGTCGCTGTTGCCGCTATTGGCGACGCCAAAAGCCTTTTGGGCGGCACATTGGTCATGACCCCTCTCAAAGCCGCCGATGGCGAAATCTATGCTGTCGCTCAGGGTCAGATAATTGCGGGCGGAGCAGCCGCAACAGGCGAAGCGGCTTCTGTAGTGCGGGGCGTTCCGACCTCTGGCAGCATTCCGAACGGCGGCCGCATAGAACGCGAAATCGATTTTGAACTGAACAACCTTGAAAACGTGCGCCTTGCCCTGCGGACCCCAGATTTCACGACTGCAGGGCGCATCGAACACGCGATTAATTCGGAGCTCGGGCGCGGCATTGCCGTCATGCAGGATGCAGGCACGGTAGCATTAAATGTCAGACGCTCGAATATGCGCTCGACCTCACATCTTCTGGGTCGGATCGAGAATATTTCGGTTACGCCGGAAACCCGCGCGCGCGTGGTGGTCGACCAACGCTCGGGGACAATCGTCATGGGAGAAGATGTACGGATCTCGCATGTCGCCGTAAGTCAAGGGAACCTGACGCTGCGCGTCGAAGAGGCTCCGTTGGTGGTGCAGCCGAACCCGTTCGCACAGGGTCAATCCGTCATTGTGCCCCGCACGAATGCGTCTCTTACTGAGGATCCGGGAACAAAAATGGCCGAACTACAAGAAGGCAGTTCGCTGACCGAGGTTGTCGCGGGCCTGAATGCTTTAGGAATCAGCCCGCGAGACATGATCGACATTCTCAAAAGCATTAACGCTGCCGGAGCGCTTCATGCCGATTTCATAGTGAACTAGCGGCAGCTGATTGATCGGGCTCAGGGCGTTTCTGCCTGACGTGGAGGCTTTGATTTCCAAGCGCATTTATAGCGCATACGGCTACCGAGTCTGCGTATGAAACATAGGCCGCGAGGTATATTTCCAGCGGGCCGTGCCCCCGAATTGAACGAGAGATCGGGTCGGCACACTGACGCCAATTGCTCGTCTGGATCATCATCACCCAGCGACGGCGACCCTAATCTGCCGAGGCAAGTTCAAGCGGCGCCTCGGGAAGGTCCATCAGAAGTGACGATCCGACCGCATCGCATTCAGGCATCGCAAAGCTGAGTGCCGTCACCTCGAGGCCGCGCGCGCCGGACCGGATCAGTTTTCCCGCAAGATCGGTATCACAGCTTTCTTCTGTTACCAGCGCCTCGAGATCAAACTGGGTATCTTCCATTTCGTGCGGAGCGATATAGACTTCGGCCATAGCTCCACCGTAGACCTCTCCAAGCACCAGAATATACCCGCCAAGCAGTGTATCCGGTGTTCGCGGCGAGGTCGAACTGACGTGCCCCGCCCCTCCGGCGCCGGAGCCAAATTCAAACGCGTTCAATCGCAATGCATCGGCACCTACCCAGCTCAGCGCAAGGACTTTGAACGCCGGCACGGCATCGAGACGCAGGGTGGCCTCGCTGACTTCGTTGTCTGCGAAATATGCTTTAATATCAATATTTTGCCCATAAGCAGGCACCACCCCTGCCCATTGCCCGTCGGCGTCAGTCAGAATGTCGAACTCGAGCGCGCCATCGGACACTCGCACCTCCTCTTGCGGGTGACAGGGCGCCATCAACTCGACGCGCACCAATCCATGAGCCGCATCACTCAGCGCCAGCGCACTGGGCTCACAAGCAGACACCTGGGCGACCCCGAAACCGCCTGGTTCACTGGTTTCAAAGGGCATTTTCGACACCGCGCGGGTTTCACTGACGTCGCGCACCGCGATAATCGGCAGCGTCAACGGCCCCTCGGCCAGGCTGGATCGCACGACCGCAGGGATGCTCGCCACAGATTGGATGTTGCGAATCTCGTCCATTCGCACGGGGGCGGCGGCAGCAACCCGCGACTGCGCCAGATCCGGGCGCTGCCCCAGACTGTCTGAATTCTGCATGATATAGCCGCTGCCCGCTGCCAAAAGCACGCTCGACCCCAAAACCGCTGCCCTGCGGAGATTTCGCATTTTCGCCTCCGTCACCTCTTTCTTCCAAAAAGGTTAACGGTGGATTCGGGCAATGTTTGGGAGGCGGTGTGGCAATGTTTCCTGATTCAGGACAACAAAGATGTCTACATATAGCACATGCAACGCAACGGGATACGATATTTGGACTCGCAAGGCAGACTCGCCAGAATCGCGCCCCATTCGCGCCGCTGCACACACGGAATCGTATAGAAAAACCGCCACCCTTTCAGGTGGCGGTTTCGGTAATTTATCAGAAGGTTACAGCTTGCCGTGGCAGTGCTTGAACTTCTCACCCGAGCCACAGGGGCAAGGATCGTTCCGTCCCGGCGCGCCCCAAGTTGAGGGGTCAGACTCGTCAAAGCCCGACACGGCAGCGTTTTGCGGCACCGGCGCGGCGGCCTCCATTCCAGCCTGCTGCGCGATCATCGCTGCGCGTTCTTCCTCGGTCATCGGGCGCACACGGGCCAGACGTTGGGTCACCTCGGAACGCAGGCTGTCGAGCATAATCTCGAAAAGCTGGAAGCTCTCGGTCTTATACTCGCTCAGCGGGTCGCGCTGCGCATGAACGCGCAGGAAGATCACCGAGCGAAGCTGTTCAAGCGTGACCAGATGCTCGCGCCATTTGGTGTCGATCGTCTGCAAGAGAACCTGCTTTTCGATCATATCCATGTTCTCGTCACCGAAGCCCGCGCGCTTTTCGGCCATATAGGCATCCATCGCCTCTTCGATGCGTTCCGCGATGGCGTCCTGATCGACACCCTCTTCCGCCGCCCAATCCGCGAGCGGAAGCTGCATGTTCAGCTTGTCGATCACGGCGGCGTTCATACCCTCGAGATCCCACTGATCGGCATAGGTTTTCGGCGGCATATGGTCGTCGATCAGATCGTCGATGACCTGCACCCGCATATCGCGCACGATTTCGACAATCTCGGTCGATTCCATGATGTCGCGACGCTGCGAGAAGATCGCCTTCCGCTGATCGTTCATCACATCGTCGAACTTCAGAAGCTGTTTACGGATGTCGAAGTTGCGCCCCTCGACCTTGGCCTGAGCGCGTTCGAGCGACTTGTTCACCCACGGGTGCACAATCGCCTCGCCCTCTTTCATACCCAGTTTCGAGAGCACGCTCTCAAGCTTGTCCGAGCCGAAGATGCGCATCAGGTCGTCTTCCAGCGACAGGAAGAACAGTGAACGACCCGGATCGCCCTGACGGCCCGAACGACCGCGCAACTGGTTGTCGATCCGGCGGCTTTCGTGACGCTCGGTGGCCAGAACAAACAGACCGCCCGCGTCGATCACCTTCTGCTTTTCTTCGGCGTGCTCGGCTTCGATCCGCGCACGCACCTCGTCGGGGTCGGCCTCGGGGTTCGCACCAAGCTCTTCGATCACTTTCATCTCGACGTTGCCGCCAAGCTGAATATCGGTGCCGCGGCCTGCCATGTTGGTTGCAATCGTCACCGCGCCCAGACGACCGGCATCCGCCACGATCTGCGCCTCTTTGTCGTGCTGGCGGGCGTTCAGCACGTTATGCGCGATACCCTCTTGCGTCAGCATCGCGGACAGCATCTCGGATTTCTCGATCGAGATCGTGCCGACAAGAACCGGTTGGCCGTTTTCGTGCGCTTTCTTCAGCGCCTTGATGACCGCCTCGTATTTCTCCTGCGCCGTGCGATAGACGCGGTCGTGTTCGTCCACACGCTGCACCGCGCGGTTCGTCGGAACCTCGACCACGCCAAGGTTGTAGATCTCGGCGAATTCGTCGGCCTCGGTCGCGGCAGTGCCGGTCATCCCCGAGAGCGTGTCATAGAGACGGAAGTAGTTCTGGAACGTCACCGAGGCGAGCGTCACGTTTTCGGGCTGCACCGTCAGCCCCTCTTTCGCCTCGATCGCCTGATGCAAACCATCCGACAGGCGGCGCCCACGCATCGCGCGGCCCGTATGCTCGTCGATCAGCACGACTTCCTGACCGTTCACCACATAGTGCTGGTCGCGGAAGAACGCCTTATGCGCGCGCAAAGCCTGATTGGCGTGGTGCACGATGGTCGTCGACTCGGGGTCATAAAGCGATTGGCCCTCGGGCAGAATACCATTGGCCTGCAAAAGCTGTTCGAGGAACTCGTTGCCCTCTTCGGTATAGGTGGCGTTGCGCGACTTTTCGTCCAGCTTGAAATGCTCGGGCGCAAGCTCGGGGATGAATTTGTCGAGCGTGCGATACAGTTCGGAACGGTCCTGCGAGGGGCCGGAGATAATCAGCGGCGTGCGCGCCTCGTCGATCAGGATCGAGTCGACCTCGTCCACAATCGCGAAGTAATGATCGCGCTGCATCATCTCTTCGACCGATCCCTTCATGTTGTCTCGAAGGTAGTCGAAGCCCAGTTCGTTGTTCGTCGCGTAGGTGATGTCGGCCTGATAGGCGGCCTTCTTCTCGGCGTCTTCCTGGAACGGGTAGACAACGCCGGTCGTCAGACCAAGCGCGCCGTAGACCTTGCTCATCCATTCCGCGTCGCGCCGTGCAAGGTAATCGTTCACCGTCACCACATGCACACCGCGCCCCGTCAGCGCATTCAGATAGGCCGGGAAGGTCGCGACAAGGGTTTTACCCTCGCCCGTTTTCATCTCCGAGATATTGCCCTGGTGCAGGAAAATGCCGCCCATCAACTGCACGTCAAACGCGCGCAGGCCAAGGGCACGGCGCGCGGCCTCGCGACAGTTGGCGAAGGCTTCGGGCAAAAGCGCGTCAAGGCTTTCGCCCTCGGCAACGCGCGCTTTGAATTCTGCGGTTTTCTCGATCAGTTGCGCGTCGGTCAGTTTCTCGAACTCGGGTTCGAGTGCATTGATCTTTGCGACGATCGGGCGGGTAGCTTTTACCTTGCGGTCATTCGGCGTTCCGAAGACCTTTCGGGCGAGTGTTCCAAGGCCGAGCATGTTCTCTCCGCGTTCTATGACCAAATCGTGTGAAGAGCGGCCTTGCCGCGCCCTGCCTGCCCGCCTAGAACGGCTTGCGAAAAAAGGGCGGAATTACCTTCACCGGACCCTAGGCGATGTAAGGGTCCACCGTCTGACTGTCAACGCTGCGGGGTGCCGCATTACTACGGGAGTGGCATAGATGCCGAAACTAGCGAAATATCTGGGTAGCAGCGTTCTGGCGATCTGCCTTGCGGGTGCGGTTTGGGCCGAAGGCGCGGCGCCGAATGCCGATACCGTTGTGGCTACGGTCAACGGCTCGGAAATCACGCTCGGGCATCTGGTGGCCCTGCGCGACGCGCTGCCGCCACAATATGCCCAACTTCCCGACGACGTGCTGTTCGAAGGCGTGCTGGAGCAGATGATCCAGCAGACCGCGCTTTCGCAGATCGGTGAGGGCCGCCTGACCAAACGCGACCATATCGCGCTTGAGGTGCAACGCCGCGCCTATGTCGCCAATTCGCTGCTGGCCTATACGGCGGATCAGGCTGTGTCCGAAGATGACCTACTGGCCGCCTATAACGCGAAGTTCGGCGCCACCCAACCGCGCGAATATCACGCGGCACATATTCTGGTGGATACGCAGGAAGAGGCGCAACAGCTTAAGGCCGAGATAGACGGCGGCGCTGCTTTTGCCGATCTGGCGAAAGAGCACTCCAAGGATGGCGCGGCTGTTTCCGGCGGTGATCTGGGCTGGTTCACGCTTTATGACATGGTCGAGCCGTTCGCCGATGCCGTGGCCGCGATGCAGGAAGGCACGATTTCCGATCCGGTTCAGACGAAATACGGCTGGCACCTGATCGAGTTGCAAGAAACCCGACTGACCGACGCGCCCAAGCTTGAAGACGTGCGCGAGCAGCTTGAAGGCGACCTGCGCCAGCAAGCCGTCGAAGCCCGCGTCACCGAGGCTATGGAAAAAACCCAAGTGACGCGTATGGTAGACGGGATTGATCCCGCGATCCTGAAAGATCCGGCGATTCTCGGTAATTAAGCGCAGGGGCACTGGCCAATGGCGAAGAAGAACAAAGACATGAAAGAGCGGATCGAAAAGCTCAAGGCGAAGGTCAAAAAGCTGAAAGCGAAGCTCGGGCGCACTCCGGCGAAGCCGATCGCCAAAGGGCCGCTTATCTCGCCGCTGGCCCCCGCTGCCTTTCCGCAACTTCCGGTGATTGAGGGGGTCGAATTTGCGACCGCAGCGGCGGGCGTCAAATATCAGGGCCGGACCGATGTCATGCTGGCCCGTATCTGCGAGGGGGCCGCGATTGCCGGTGCCTTTACCAAATCCTCCACCCGCGCGGCCTGCGTTCTGGATTGCCAGAGCAAGCTGAATGC
This sequence comes from Pseudothioclava alba, assembly GCF_033100795.1. Classification (NCBI taxonomy): domain Bacteria; kingdom Pseudomonadati; phylum Pseudomonadota; class Alphaproteobacteria; order Rhodobacterales; family Paracoccaceae; genus Pseudothioclava; species Pseudothioclava alba. The sequence goes on along the minus strand of NZ_JAWLVI010000002.1, from coordinate 203,294 downwards.
ACGGGGCGCGGCCGAGGCTACGGGTGGTGCCGCAATCATCGTGAACTCGGGCAACGCCAACGCCTTCACGGGCGCGGCGGGGGCGCAATCGGTTGACGCCGTGACGGGTGCGGTCGCGGAAGCTCTGGGGCTGGATGCGGCGCGGGTGTTCTCAAGCTCGACCGGTGTGATTGGCGAACCCCTGCCCCATGACCGGATCGTCGCGACGGTGGCTGACCTGAAAGCTTCACTTTCCGCGGATGGGGCCGAGGCCGCCGCCCGTGCAATCATGACGACCGACACCTTCGCTAAAGGCGCCACTGTCGAGGTCGAGGGCGATGGCGGCACGATCAAGATCGTCGGCATTGCCAAAGGCTCGGGGATGATCGCGCCGAATATGGCGACGATGCTGGTCTATATCTTCACCGACGCCGCAATTTCCGCGAAGAACCTGCAAAAAATGCTGTCGCGTCAGGTGGATGACACCTTCAACGCGATTACCGTCGATAGCGATACGTCAACCTCCGATGCGCTGATCGTGGCAGCGACGGGCAAGACCCCTGCCGCGCCGATTACCGACCTGCGCTCGCGCCCCGCGCGCGCTTTCGAGGCCGGTCTGCGCAAGGTTATGATGGATCTGGCCCATCAGGTCGTGCGCGATGGCGAAGGCGCGACAAAATTCGTCGAGGTTCGCGTGACCGGCGCCACCACCGCCGAGGATGCCCACAAGGTCGCGATGTCCGTCGCCAACTCTCCCTTGGTCAAGACCGCCATCGCGGGTGAGGATGCGAACTGGGGTCGCGTGGTGGCTGCCGTTGGCAAGTCGGGCGCAGTTGCAGACCGCGACAAGCTGACCATCTCGTTCGGGGATATGGTTCTGGCCGAGAAAGGTTGGCGCGTGCCAGACTATTCCGAGGCGGAGGCTTCGGCCTATATGAAGCAAGACGAGCTGGTGATCGGCGTCGATCTGGGCCTTGGCAAAGCCGCCAAATCGGTCTGGACCTGCGATCTGACCTATCGCTACATCGAGATCAACGCGGACTACCGCTCGTGAAGCTACTCCTTGTCTCTGCCGTTGCGCTCATCGACCCCGATGGGCGCATCCTGTTGGCCCAACGCCCCGAGGGGAAATCCCTCGCGGGGCTGTGGGAGTTTCCCGGTGGCAAGGTCGAACCGGGCGAGACGCCCGAAGCCTGCCTGATCCGCGAGCTGAAGGAAGAGTTGGGGATCGACACCTGGCAAAGCTGCCTCGCTCCGCTGACATTTGCATCACACAGCTATGACGAGTTTCACCTGATGATGCCGCTCTTTGCCTGCCGCAAATGGCAGGGCATTGTGACGCCACAAGAGGGGCAACAGCTTGCATGGGTGCGCGCGAACGAGTTGCGTAACTACCCGATGCCGCCTGCCGACGAGCCACTCATCCCGATACTGCGGGACTGGATTTGAGGTAAATATCCCGAGATCGGCGACGGTGGGTAAAAATGCGCCGCGCACCGACCAGCGGGCAGTTGCCGCATAACACCCCTGGTAATCTGTCAGACATCTTGCCGGACGATGTCAGAAACCAGGATACTCAGGATACTGTCTCCCAAGATATTTTGCGAGACCTCGAGCAGCGCGACCCGCAGACGCTCCATATTCGTCGAGCCGGTGAAATTGCCGTCGAACCCGCCCGAGTTCGCATGATCAAACAGCACCTGCAGCAATGCATCGCGCACCTTTGGCTCAGAGCGATAGACCTTTTCAGTCATACCCAACTTCACCTCAAGACTGAGCGACATAATCACAAGCGCCGAGACGCGCCCCTCGCGGACAACTGGCACCACGAATTGGTTGTTCAGCTTCACGAATTCGGTTGTCGGTTCGCCCTCGACCACATCGTGAGCGACCTCGGCCGCGTGCTGCACATCCACACAGGCATCTGCCTCGTCGTGGGATGCCTCCTCGGGGGGGGGGCGCAGAAAATATCCGGCGCCCCCACCTGCGGCCAGCCCGATCAGGGCCAGAATAACTGGGATTAATTTGCGCATATCCGGGCCTCAGAACGGAAGGAGGATGTCTGCAACTTGCTGACCGATCCTCGGTTGCTGGACATCGGTGATCTGGCCTCGACCACCGTAAGAGATGCGGGCGCCTGCTATCTTGTCGTAGGTGATTTCATTCTGGCGGCTGATATCCTCGGGCCGGACAAATCCGGCCACCACCAGTTCGCGCACCTCGAAATTCACGCGCACCTCCTGACTGCCCTGAATGCGCAAAACGCCATTCGGAAGCCGGTCGATGATTGTCGCCGCGACGCGCAAGGTGAGTTTTTCTTTGCGTGAAACCGACCCGTCGCCCTGATACGAATGGCTGGACGAGGTCGCCATTGCTTCTGCCATCGAGGCTCCTGCCGGAAGTTCTGCATCGAGACGCTGCGGAATACCCAAGAGCTGCGGAATACCCATCGAGTCCGAGCCGCTGCGTGATCGACCTGTCGAATTGGAGATCTGCGCTTCATCGTCTATCTCGATGACGACCGTCAGGATGTCACCGCGTGCGGCGGCGCGGCGATCCCCTAGCAAAGAGGCCTTCGATCCCGACCAAAGCGACGCGCGCTCAGTCGGAACCGGCGCTTCAGAAATAGCCGGCATCGGCGTGGCGGCCATCGCAAAATACTCGTTCCCGTTTTCGACCGGCGAGAATTGCGGAGCCTTCCCGACATCTTCCAGCCGTTCACACCCGGCCAAAGCCACAACTACAAAAAGGACACTGAGGATACGCATTTCAATTGCTTTCATTAAGGAGTGACAAGGGCTTCGCCGCTGTCAAGAACCCGCGCGCGCAGCACAGATTTCGACGACTGGTTCATAACCCTGATGACATCACCCGGCGCACCGCGCTCAAGCGCGCGCCCATCGGCACGGATAACCAGGCTGCCTGACTGGTAGACCAAGCCAAGCAGTTGGTTTCGTCGGACAGTTGCCGGTTGACGCAACAAATCCAGCCGGAGCGGTGTCCCGGCATAGACCGCAACGCGCGTTTCAAGACCCAGCACCTCCATCGGGTCTGACGCGGTGCCAGCGGTGGTGCCGTCCACCACCGAAAGATCGCCGGGCGTAAGCACGGTTTGCGCGCGGAGGGTGCGCGTTGCGACAACCGTTTCGCCCTGAAGCGCGGAACCGGCGAAAACAAGCAGTGCAAGAAGCAGACCAAACCCCTTCATCAGCGCACCTGAGTGGTTGCGCCAAGCATCTGGTCGGCTGCCGAGATAACTTTCGAATTCAACTCGTATCCGCGTTGAGCTTGAATGAGTTCGGTGATTTCGCGCACCGGATCGACAGAACTGGCCTCCAGATATCCTTGACGGAGTGTGCCAAGCCCATCTGTTCCCGGCGTTGAAACCAGCGGGGGGCCGGATGCGGGGGTTTCAATGAAGAGGTTTGATCCCATTGCCTCCAGTCCCTTTTCATTCGTGAACGAGGCAAGCGTGAACTGTCCCAGTAGCTGTGGCTGGATCTGGTTCTGGAAATAGGCGTAAACCTCACCTTCCGAGTTGATTGCGATCGACTGCGCATCCGTCGGAATGGTGATATCAGGCACGACCGGATAGCCGTCCGAAGTGACGATCTGACCGTCTTGTGACCGCTTCAGCCCGCCATCGCGGGTATAGCCGGAAACGCCGGAAGGAAGGGTGACTTCGAGATAGCCGTTGCCATCAATTGCCACATCCAGATCGCTGTTAGTGGCACTCAGCGAGCCTTGGGCCAGCGTCACACTGACTGCTGTCGGGCGCACACCAAGACCCAGCTGAACCCCCGCCGGAATAACCGTTCCGTCGCTGGCCGCAATCGTGCCGGGGCGTGTCATTTGCTGGTAGTGAAGATCGGCAAACTCGGCGCGCCGGGCGTTGTAACCGGTCGTCGACATGTTCGCGAGGTTGTTCGAAATCACCTCGACGCGCATTTGCTGCGCACTCATGCCGGTTGCTGCGATTTGAAGCGCTCTCATTGGATAATCTCCTTATCGGCCGAGCGTCGAGATGACGCCGCGAACTCGTTGATCTTCCCGTTCAAGGAAGCTCTGACCCATTTCATAGGCACGCTGGACCTCGATCATCCGGGCAATCTCGGAAATGGGGTCCACGTTCGATTCCTCGACGAAACCTTGCAAGAGTCGGAAATCCTGTGCTTCTTGCACGCCGGATTTCACGCTGAACATCGTGCCGCCCTGATGGGTCAGTTCGTTCCGGTCAATCGGTTCGACCACACCGATCTGGGCCACAGGGGCGCCGCCGACCGACAGTGTGCCATCGGGCGCCACCGTCGCCGCCCCGCCAGTGGTCGGCACAAAAACCGGGGAACCACCGTTATCCAGCAGGCGATAGCCATCGGGGGTTACAAGCTCTCCAGCCTCGTTCGGGGTAAAGCTGCCAGCACGGGTAAGCTGAACACCTTGCGGGGTTTCGATCTGGAAAAACCCGTCCCCCTCGATCGCGAAGTCGAAGCTCCCACCAGTTTGGGTAAGCGAGCCTTGCGACAGGTCCACCTCTCGACCATGCGCATAGGCCATAGACAAAGACGGCTCTGCGCCCTCCAGTCCCGCGACATATTCCGAGAAGATCACGCCCTCGCGCCGGAAGCCCGCGGTCGAGATATTGGCGATATTGTTGGCGACCGAGCGCATTTCCTGCATCAGGCCAGATTGGCGCGTGAGCGTCGAATAAATAGCGTTATCCATAGTTTAGCCCCCCGCAATCAGGCGTAAGAGATGCGACTGGAAGAAATCGACAAGGGTGCTAGACATGAACGACATCGACACCCAGAAAACGATCAGCATCCCGCCAACCTTGGGCACGAAAGTCAGCGTCATTTCCTGAACCGAGGTCAGCGCTTGAAACAGGCCGATAGCAACACCTGCAATCAGCGCGACGCCAAGCATAGGCGCGGAGATCGTGACAGCTATCCAGAGCGCCTGACGCATCGTGTCGAAGAATACTGCTTCCTGGACCATCAGATCTGCATCCTCAGAATTTCCTGATAGGCCTCGACCACCTTGTTGCGCACCGTCACCGCGGTTTCTACCGCCAGTTCTGTTTGTGCCAGAGCCTGAACCAGCGAATGCGGATCCGCGCCGCCAGTCATGGCCGAACGCGCGGTCTCCTCTCCGGCCTGAAGGGTTTGTGCAAAGTCCTGCGCAAGCTTGCCAAAGGCCGATGCTCCGGCCTCGCCAGCTTTGGCCGTAGGGGCCGCAGCTGAACGGGCCTGAGCATAGCCTTGGGTCGCAAATGAGGTTCTGACATCCATTCTGGATCTCCTCTCGAGGGTTAGCGACGCAGCAGATCGAGCAGAGCCGACGACATTTGCCGTGTCTGATCGAACATCTTGAGGTTCGCCTCGTAACTGCGCTGCGCTTCGCGCGCGTCTGCGATTTCGACAACCAGATCGACATTCGAGCCGTCGTAATAGCCGGTGTCATCGGCCAGAGGGTTGCCGGGTTCGTAAATTCTGCTCAGCTCGCTTTTGTCGAACTGCATCGGGCCAACGGACACACCACCCGTTTGCTCTCCGTCAGAGACAAGCGGTTCAAAGGTGGTCATTTTCCGGTGGTATCCGGGGGTATCGGCATTCGCGATATTCTCGGATACATGACGAAGACGCATGGCTTGCGCCTTCATGCCAGACGCCGAAAGCCCCAGTGCGGTAGAAAAATCACTCATGATCAACCCCTTCCAAGACTGCTGCGCATGATGTTGAGGGATGATTTATAGATGGCGAGGGCCAGGTCGTGCTGTCGCTTGACCTCGACGCCCGTCACCATTTCATCTTCGATCGAAACGGTGTTTCCGTTGGGCGATCCGACGCCGGGGTCAGACCGCTCTGCCATCTCGCTGCGAACCGTTGCGTCAAAGCCCAAATGACCCGAACGAGTCGCGTGCATCGGGCTTCCCGTCTGGGTTTCATAGGTCTGCGCGAATGATGCGGTATCAAGCGCCTTGTAACCGGGCGTATCCGCATTCGCGATATTCTGATTGATCGCGGTCTGGCGAAACGCAGCATGCGACGCCATCGACTGAGCCATCTGAAAGATATCGAGTTTTCCAAACATCGGGGCTTCTCCTCCGAGCTATCAACCAAGGATTAAGGGAGAATCGTTTAGAAAAGGTTTGCGAGCACAGGAGGGCCAGAATGGCGGAACTGAACTTTGATCACCTGCAAGCCGAGATATCGTCTTTCGGGTCAACGCAAAGCATCGGGCGCATCCACGCGATCTCAAGCGGCACTATCGACGTAAGCGGCCTGTCTTCCTGTGCTGCGTTGGGCGATCGGGCGCGGATACACCTCGTGTCCGGTCGCCATATCGAAGCAGAGGTGCTGGCTCTCAAGCAAGACAAAATCACGCTTCTGCCGGACGGATCGTTCGAGGGGGTCGCAATCGGCAACCGTGTCGAGCTCCTTGGGCAGGCGGGCATCGCGCCGGATAATAGCTGGATCGGCCGGATTGTTGATCCGTTCGGGCATCCGCTTGATAACCATCCCCTCATGCGCGGCACGCATGAACGCGAGTTGCGCAGCCCACCTCCGGCTGCGGCCTTGCGGAAACGGCTTGGGGAACGGCTTGAAACGGGGATGGCCGCATTTAATACGTTGCTTCCCCTGGTGCGCGGCCAGCGTATCGGCCTTTTCGCGGGCTCGGGCGTCGGCAAATCATCGCTGCTAGCAAAGTTCGCGCGGGGTGTCGCCGCGGACGTTGTGGTTATTGCGCTGATCGGAGAGCGCGGGCGCGAGTTGCGTGAGTTCGTCGAAGAAGTTCTGGGTGACGCCGGAATGAAACGCTCGGTTATCGTGGCCGCAACTTCGGACCAGTCCCCCCTTGTAAGACGGCGTTGCGCGTGGTCGGCAATGGCCGTGGCCGAGCATTTTCGCGATCAGGGCAAGCAGGTTCTGTTTCTGGCCGATAGCATCACGCGCTTCGCCGAGGCGCACCGGGAGGTAGCGCTTTCCGGTGGCGAATCTGCCAGCCTGCGGGGCTATCCGCCATCGCTCTCGCAGCAGATCATGGCACTGGCAGAGCGTGCGGGACCTGGGCTGGATGATGCCGGCGATATTACTGCGGTTTTTTCGGTTCTTGTGGCGGGTTCGGATATGGAGGAACCCGTTGCCGATATTCTTCGCGGCGTGCTGGACGGACACGTTGTGCTTGATCGACAGATCGCAGAGCGCGGGCGTTTTCCAGCCGTGGATTTATTAAGGTCCGTTTCGCGTTCGTTGCCCGCTGCGGCATCCGCAGCGGAAAATGCAATGATCGGTCAGGCTCGCAAATATCTTGGCGCCTATGCGCGGGCCGAAATGATGGTTCAGGCAGGGCTGTATTCAACCGGATCGGACCCATTGATCGACGCTGCAATCAATGTCTGGCCCGATCTTGACGCATTCATCGCGGAGGACGAAGAACAGGATACCGAGAACAGTTTCAAGCGGTTGTTCGATGTCCTCTCAAAGGCTCAACCTCAGAGAGCTTGATCTGCATATCCCCGCTGCTCTCGAATAGTGACGGGGTCGCGCGATCAGAAATAGCTGCGCACCAAAGCGTCGGAAAGCAAGGTCCAGCCATCGGCGACAACGAAAAACGCTAGCTTGAACGGCAACGCCACAACGGCGGGCGGAACCATCATCATCCCCATCGACATCAGAACTGCGGACACCACGAGGTCGATAATCAAAAATGGTAGAAACACAAGAAACCCGATCTCGAACGCGCGCGTGATCTCGGATAGCATGAAGCTGGGAACCAATGTTGACAAAGGGGCATCTACCATTGCGCCCTGATAGGGCGACACGTTTGCACGCAAATCGTTCAACCGAGCGAAGGTTTCCGGATCGGCTCGTGTTGACATAAACGTACGAAACGGCGCCATCGCAAGATCGAACGCGGGTGCAAGCTCTATCTGCCCGTCCACCAATGGTTTAATGCCGTTTGTCCAGCTTTCCATCATGACAGGTTCCATGATGAACCATGTCAGAAACAGTGACAGGCTGATTATAAGCATATTCGGCGGAGATTGTTGCAAACCCAATCCCTGACGCAATATCGACATCACGGTCACGATGAACGGAAAGCAGGTGATCATGATCGCCAGCCCAGGTGCGAGGCTGAGCAGTGTGATCCCCGCAATCAGAAATAACGAGCGGCCGGCAAGGCTCTCACCGCCCCCCAGATCGAGTGTGATTTCCTGAGCGAATGCCGGCCCAGCGAGACCGATCAGGGCCAGCGTAACGAAAAGCCGCATTTTAAAGTCCGTTCTGAAGGTCCGCGACCTCGGTCAGCCGCACTGCAAGCTGGCCCGATTGATCTCCGTCCAGTTCGGTCAACTCACCGCGCGCGATCAACTTATCACCGACATACAGCTCGACGGGGTCTTCGACACGCCGGTCAAGAGGCAGAACGGCATCGCGTTTCAGCCGCAACAAATCACGGACAAGAGGGCGCGCCTTACCCACCGAAATGGTAATTTCGATGGGAATTTGAGTGAACGGGTTTGCGCCGTTCGGATCAATAGCCTCATGCATCTGCATCTTTGATCTCCTCGTTATTTGAAACAAAATACGCCTTCACAGCATTATCTATCCGCGCAACCACACTACCCAGGTCAATGCGGCGTTCCATCTGATCGAAGCGTAGGTCGACTTGTCCATCACCAAGCGTCGGATCAACCTTGAAGCCGACGGGTATTGGCGTGTCGCGCTCCAGAATTTCCTGCACTTGCGCCGCGGCAGCAGGATTGGCGATGATAGTAATCGGCGCCTGCGCCATCTCATCCGCGATCTCCATCAGCTCTTCGATGACAATTTGCGGCAGGCTGGTCTGCGCGATACGCGGAAGCACCTTGGCCGTCATATCCAGAAGCAGAGGCTTGAGTGCACTAAGCAGATGGGTCCGCGCCTCGTTATAGGTAAACCCTAATTCCTGAAGGTTTTTTCCAAGGTCGGCATGCAACCGCTTCGTCTCGGCGTTCTGGGCGGAAACAGCATCCTCCCAGCCAGCGGAATACCCTTTCTCAAAGGCAGCAAGTTTGATTTCCTCGAACTCTGCCTGATCCAGTTCGAGGCGTTCATCCGTTTTTTCTCCGTTTTCGAAGGATTCAAGCCTGATGCGGAAAGCCATTATGCTCGCTCCCCTTCATTTTCCATCCAGCTACGAAGGATCTCGACGGTTTCCGACTGCCGCTCCTCGATCAGCTTTTTGATACGATCTACGGGGTCTGCAATTGTAGCGTCATCGCCAAACCCGTTCCCCATGGCCATCGGCATATCGAAGTCGCCGAAGCCGAGCGCCGGGAAATTTCCGTCGGACAGATCAGATCCCGTGTCCTCGATCTCGCCGGTGAGTGCGTCGCTTGATGCAGTCTCCGGCGCGGGCAATTCTCCGGCAACCGCGACGGGTGTCTGGGTCAGAATCGGACGCATGACGAATAGCCCAAGGACAAGCGCGACAAGCGCTGCCACAACAAGCTGGATGATCTGCATGATATCCAGCTTTGCACCGGCGAGCATACCGGGTTCGGCAAGCGTGCCTTCCTCAAGCACCGGTTCGAATGCCATTGAGCGGATCGTAATCACATCCCCGCGCGACTCAGTGTAGCCGACCGTGGAGGCGACAAGTTCACGCAAATCACCCAGCTCCTGTTCGGAGCGCGGCTGCCAGCTTGTGTTCCCTGCACCGTCGGTAGCGGCGATACACCTTGGAACCCCGCCGACGCCTGCGCGCCGCTGAACGCCTATGGCCGCTCGAAACGTGCCGGCGAAGAGGCCGTTACGGCGGCAGGCGGGGCTTGGGCCGTGCTGCGCACCTCGTGGGTGTTTTCGGCGCATGGGGCCAATTTCCTGCGCACGATGCTGCGTTTGGGGGCGGAACAGGGTCGAATTCGCGTGGTTGACGACCAGATTGGCGGGCCTACTCCGGCCGAGGCTTTGGCCACAGCCTGCCTGACGATCGCACAAGCGCTGGCCGATGATCCTGACAAATCCGGCATCTACCATTTCGCCGGAGCGCCCGACACGAGCTGGGCGGGGTTTGCGACAGAGATTTTTAACCGCGCGGGGCTAGATTGCACGGTGGAGAGGGTTTCTTCGGACGCCTTTCCCCACCCCGCGGTCAGGCCGCATAATTCGCGGCTCGATTGCCGTGAAACAGAGACTGTTTTCGGGTTACGGCGCCCCGACTGGCGGGCCGCGATTGACACTATTTTGTGCGAGTTGGAGGGCGAGAGATGAAACACAAGGGCATCATTCTGGCGGGCGGGAGCGGCACACGCCTGTATCCGATTACCGTGGGTGTCTCGAAGCAGCTTTTGCCGATCTACAACAAGCCGATGATCTACTATCCGCTTTCAGTCCTGATGCTGGCAGGCATCCGCGAGATCGCCATCATTACAGCGCCAGAGGACCGTGCGCAGTTCGAGCGCGCGCTTGGCGATGGCGCCCAATGGGGTGTTTCTCTCACCTACATCGTTCAGCCGCGCCCCGAGGGGCTGGCGCAGGCGTATCTTCTGGCAGAGGATTTTCTGGCGGGCGCGCCCTCGGCAATGGTGCTGGGGGACAACCTGTTTTTCGGTCACGGCCTGCCCGAGCTTTTGAAACGCGCGGATGCACAGGAGGGGGGCACGGTGTTCGGCTATCATGTCGCCGATCCGCAGCGCTATGGCGTGCTGGATTTCGCACCTGACCGCAGCGTGCGCGCGATCGTCGAAAAACCTGCCGATCCCCCGTCTAATTACGCGGTGACGGGGCTTTATTTCCTTGATGGTTCAGCGCCGGTGCGCGCGGCAAAGATCCGCCCCTCGGCGCGAGGAGAGCTGGAAATTGCCGATCTGCTGAACGATTACCTGCGTGACGGGGGGCTAACGGTTGAAACCATGGGGCGAGGCTATGCCTGGCTGGATACCGGAACCCACGCAAGCCTTCTGGATGCAGGGAATTTCGTGCGCTCGCTCGAGGAACGTCAGGGGCTTCAGGCGGGGTGCCCCGAAGAGATCGCCTATGCGGCGGGCTGGATTGATCTGGATGCGTTGCGTGCGCGCGCCGATGCGGTGGCGAAATCAAGCTATGGCGCCTATCTCGCCCGCCTTGTGCGAGAGGCCGAGGGCCGCCGCTAGCGCGAGAACGCGCGCATTGGCAATGGCGCATCGAAAGGCTTATATGGCGCAGCACAGATTTTTCGAAAAAGAGACGACCCGTGGCAATCCATCTGCATAAGAACGACCTTCCCGAGGGGCTGGACCTTGGTCCTGTGGTGGCAATTGATACCGAAACCATGGGGCTTGATCCGCGCCGCGACCGGCTGTGTCTGGTGCAACTTAGCTCGGGTGACGGGAACGCCCATCTGGTGCAGATCGCCAAGGGCCAGACAGAGGCGCAGCGTTTGTGCACGATGCTGGCTGATCCGGGGGTCGAAAAGCTGTTCCACTTTGGCCGCTTTGATGTTGCTGCGCTGTATAATGCGTTCGGCGTGGTGACGGCGCCGGTGTTCTGCACCAAGATCGCCTCCAAGATGGTGCGCACGTTCACGGATCGCCACGGACTGAAGAACCTGCTGCAAGAGCTGGCGGGCGTCGATATTTCCAAGCAGCAGCAGACCTCGGACTGGGGCGCGGCGGATCTGACCGATGCACAGCTGGAATATGCGGCCTCGGATGTTCTGTATCTGCACCGCCTGAAAGAAGTTCTGGTCACGCGGCTTGAACGCGAAGGCCGCATGGGTTTGGCGCAGGCCTGTTTCGATTTCCTGCCGACGCGGGCGCAGCTTGATCTGCTCGGGTGGGAGGAGCCGAATGACATCTTCCACCACTGATTTTCTGGCCACCGCCCGCAAGGCCATCGGGATCGAGGCCGACGGCCTGCGCGCCCTGTCTGACACGCTGGACGGTTCTTTTGTTGATGCGGTCGAGGTGATTTTGCGCGCCAAGGGGCGGGTGATCGTTTCGGGCATGGGCAAATCGGGCCATATCGGGCGCAAGATTGCCGCGACGCTGGCCTCGACCGGCACGCCCGCGCAATTCGTCCATCCGGCCGAGGCGAGCCACGGCGATCTGGGGATGGTGACCGAAAATGACGTCGCGCTGGTGCTGTCGAACTCGGGCGAGACGCCCGAACTGTCGGACATCATCGCGCATACGCGCCGCTTTCGTATTCCGCTGATCGGGGTTGCCTCGCGCTCTGACTCGACTCTTCTGACGCAGGCGGATGTGGCCATCGTTCTGCCGCGCGCAGCCGAGGCCTGCGGCACGGGCGTTGTGCCGACGACCTCGACGACGATGACGCTGGCGCTGGGGGATGCTCTGGCGGTTGCGCTGATGGAGCATCGCGCCTTCACGCCTGAACATTTCCGCATCTTCCATCCGGGCGGCAAGCTGGGGGCGAAGCTGTCGAAAGTGGGCGACCTGATGCATGTCGATCTGCCGCTGGTGTCCGAGGATACGCCGATGCCCGAGGCGCTGCTGACCATTAGCCAGAAGGGCTTTGGCGTGGTGGGCGTGACCGATGCAGGCGGAGCCTTGATCGGGATTGTCACAGACGGCGATTTGCGGCGCCATATGGCGGGGCTGCTGGACCATTCGGCGGGCGAGGTAATGACCCGCGCGCCGCGCACAATCCGGCCTTCAGAGCTTGCCGAAGCTGCCGTGGCAGAGATGAACAGCCGCAAGATCACCTGTCTTTTTGTCGTGGACGAGGGGCGCCCCGTTGGCATCTTGCATATCCACGACTGCCTGCGCGCAGGGGTGGTCTGATGGCCTATGGCAGTCGCAGCACGCATCTGATCGGGGTTGCAAAGATCACTTTGCCGCTGATCGCGCTGGTGCTGCTGTCGACGCTGTTTCTGTTTTCCAACCGGATCGACCCCTATTCCGCGATCCCCTATGCAGAGGTCGATGTCGAGAAGCTGGCGCAAGAGGCAGCCGTAATCCGGCCCGAATATGCGGGTGTGACCGAAGATGGCGCGACACTGGTCGCAACTGCCGAGCGTGCCGCGCCGGACCCGGAGGGAGGACAGGGCGCGCGGGTTCAGGCGGTGCAGGCCGAACTGACCACGCCAGAGGGGCTTCGGATTGCCCTTGCTGCTGCGGACGGGCGGTTTGACCCGCTTGAAACAGGGCTGGTGCTTTCGGATGCTGTGACAGTGACGCTTTCCAGCGGCTATGCGATGCGCTCGGACAAGGTGCTGATGAATACCGAGGCGACCGAGATCACATCGCCCGGCGCGGTAGCGGTCGAGGCGCCTTTCGGCACACTCAACGCCGGTTCGATGCGGCTTTCGGGCGCAGAAAAGGGCGCGCCGGGCCAGATGGTATTTAACGACCGCGTCAAGTTGATATATTGGCCCGGAAAGTGAGGTTCCCGATGCTCCCCGCCGCGCGCATTTTTGCCCTGATCTGCCTTATCTCCACCAACCCCGTTGCGGCGCAGTCGATCACTTTTGGCGGGCTGCGGGCGAACCCCGATGCGCCGGTCGAGGTGAATGCCGATACGCTCGAGGTGGATAACCAGACCGGGCAGGCGGTGTTTTCGGGCGATGTGATTGTCATTCAGGCGGATATGCGGCTGAGCGCGGCGCGGCTGGATGTGGATTATGCGGGCGAGGATCGCTCGACCATCAAGACCCTGCGTGCGTCGGGTGGTGTGACGATGGCGACGCCGCAAGAGGCCGCCGAGGCGCGCGAGGCCGTCTATGACGTCAGCGCGGGGACGCTTGTCATGTCGGGCGATGTGATGCTGACGCAGGGCGGCAATGTGATGACGGGCAACCGGCTGAGTGTGGATCTGGTGACGGGTAAGGGGCAGATGGATGGCCGCGTAAAGACCATCCTGACCCCGAAGGAGAAGTAATGTCCGCAACCGTAACGAATATCGCCCCGGCCGAAGCGCGGGGGCTTGAGGTTGAAGGGCTTCACAAATCCTATCGCCGCCGCCCCGTGATCCGTGGCGTGTCGCTGGCCTTGCGCCAGGGAGAGGCCGTGGCTTTGCTAGGGCCGAACGGCTCGGGCAAGACGACCTGCTTTTACAATATCGCGGGGCTGATTACACCTGATGCGGGCCGCGTCACCATCGACGGGCAGGATGTGACGCAGTTGCCGATGTATCGCCGCGCGCGGATGGGGATTGGCTATCTGCCGCAGGAAAACTCGATTTTTCGGGGGCTGACGGTCGAGCAAAACATCATGGCCGTGCTCGAGATTGTGCTGGATGAGCCGCATCATCGGCGCGAGCGTCTGGAAGAATTGCTCGGCGACTTCTCGATCGGGCATTTGCGTCAGGCGCCCGCGCTGGCGCTGTCGGGCGGCGAGCGGCGTCGGGTCGAGATCGCGCGCTGTCTGGCCGCTGATCCGAAATATCTTTTGCTGGACGAACCTTTTGCGGGGGTCGATCCAATTGCCGTTGGCGAAATCCGGCAACTGGTTGCGCAACTGAAAGAGCGGGGCATCGGTGTTCTGATTACCGACCATAACGTGCGCGAAACCCTCGAAATCGTGGATCGTGCGTATATTTTGCACGATGGCAAAGTGCTCATGTCGGGCACGACCGACGAGGTCGTCGCCGATGAGAATGTGCGCCGCGTCTATCTGGGCCAGAACTTCCGGATCATCTAAGCGCATCCTTTTGCGCCGCAGCGAAACTGCCCCGTTGACACTGGCGCCGATCCGTTCCCAAATAAGACAAATGCGTGAACACCGCCCCTTCTCAAATGCGCAATCGCGGCAGGATTTCCGGCCCCAATTCGCTCAACCTGAAAGAAGAGACCGGATGTCGAACGCTGTTTTTTCAAGAGATTTAACCGCTCTGCAACCCGGCCGTGATTGGTTCGGGTTCAGGCACTGACGACGTGAAGGAGAAGCCATGCGCTACCAAATCAGCGGCAAACAACTCGACGTGGGCGACGCACTGCAAACCCATGTAAAAGCCGAACTCGGTGAGACCGTTGAGAAATATTCTCAGCGCCCGACCGATGCCACGGTGGTGTTCTCGAAAAATGCCCATGAGTTTCTTTGCGAGGCGACTGTTCACCTGTCGACCGGCCTGACCGCAACGGCCAAAGGTCACGCGACCGAGGTGTATGCGGCCTTCGAATCGTGCCGTGAAAAGATGGATAAGCAGCTGCGCCGCCACAAGCGCCGCCTGAAGGATCACCACAAGGAACGTTCGGAGCCGGTTGAATTTGGCGCCGCAGGCATGTATGTGCTCGCCGCGGATGAAGATGAGTCGGGTGCTGATGGCGGCGGTCTCTCGCCGATCATCGTCGCCGAGATGGAGACCAAAGTCCCCACGATCTCGGTTGGCGAAGCGGTGATGCAGATGGAGCTGTCCGGTGCCGATTTGCTTGTCTTCCGCAACGAGAAACATGGCGGGGTCAACGTCGTGCATCGCCGCGAAGACGGCAATGTCGGCTGGATCGACCCGCGTAACAGCAAATAAATGTCCTGAAAACGGGCGTGGAAAAGTCGAAGCTTATGGATTTGTCTAACCTGCTCTTGCCGGGCGCCGTTAAGGTGCTGAACAACGTCACGAGCAAGAAGCGCCTGTTCCAGGATCTTGGTGAAATCGCGCATTCAGCCTACGGGCTGGATGCGGCCCAGACGGTCGATGCGCTGCAAGAGCGTGAGAGCCTCGGACCGACCGGCGTGGGTCATGGGGTGGCCCTGCCACATGCCCGCCTGCACGGTCTTAACCGCGTGGTTGGCGTTTTCCTGCGTCTTGAAAAGCAACTTGATTTCGATGCGGTGGATCGTCTGCCCGTCGATCTGGTTTTTGCGCTCTTCGCCCCCAAGGATTCGGGGGTTGAGCATCTGAAAGCGCTGGCTCTTGTCTCGCGCACGATGCGGTCTGCGGAAACCTGCGCCAAGCTGCGGGCAAACTCCGATCCGGCGACGCTCCACGCTGTCCTGACGGCAGCGCAGGGCGTTCAGGCGGCCTGATCAGGCCGCTTTCCAATCCTCGAACCCGAATTGCATGAAGTCACGCGGATAGGTTTCGCGCGCGGCGGCTTCTAGCCCGGGCTCCCAGATATCCGCCAGCTTGATCTCACCCGTATCCCCGTCAAAGTCGGGCAACGGGGGGGCATCGACCCCCGCCGCTGTGGCGAGATAGGCCAGATCCTCGGCCAGACGGTCTTCGCGGATAATCAGGTCGGGCAGGGCGAATTGTGCAAACCCCTGAACATGCGCCGATTGCGTCGCCCATATATCCCGCACGGGAAGTGAGGTCTGACCGTTGATATTCGCCTTGAGCCAGCCAAGAAAAGCGACCAGCAGCGCGGCATAGTCCTTCGCTGCATCCCCCTCGGCGGGCAAAGGCAGCTTATAGGCCTTGCGGAGTATCGCCCGGGTTTCGGCCATCGCGTCACGATGCAGAACCGCATTCAGCGCCAGATGCGCGCGCATCAACGGGTGCCGGACAACCGTAAAGCTGCGGTGGCCGGTGTGTTTACGCTTCCACTGGCGCAAGGTCTTTTGCGAGAAGCCTTCCTCCAGCGGGCCAATGCCGGCCATCCAGTCACGGATCGGTGCGCTGAGAGCAGGCCGGATCGGCATATACAAAAGCCCCGCCTCCTTGCAGGCGATGAAGCCGGGCACGGCCGGCCCGCGGCGGGGTTCGAAATTCGGGGTGCGCGACAGGTTGAAACGGTCAAGCCGCGAGAGCGATGCCTCCATCGCAGCGAAGTTGGCGACCTTGGCCTCAAGCGGCTCGGGGTTCTGGACGACCAGGGAATCAGGCAGGGCTGTAAGCCGCGATTCCACGCCCAGCCACGCGGCCAGACCGTTCAGCACATCCAGATCCTGCGCATCCTCGTAGTCGATATAGAATGCCGTTTGCCCACTGCGTTGCAAATGGTTCATCAGCCGGATCTGGAAACCCTGAAGCCCCTCCAGGTGCTCCTCGAATTCGACCGCATCGAACTGTGCGCTGGCGGCCTTGCGGTGTTTGGCGTCGCCAAGCTTCCACTGGCCGGTGGCGCGGGCGATTTTCAGGCTGACATAGCTTTCGATCGGGTTGCGGGTCAGGATGATCTTGGCGCAGCGCGGGTCGTCCAGCATCGTGTCAAGGATGCGGGGATCGTGGTCGTGGAAATAGCGGCACCCGTTCAGCCCCTCGGCTTTGCGGAGTGCCTTCCAAAGCTGCTTGGGGTCCGCGTCGCGTTCGTCTTTGGTGATGCCCAACATGTCCTTGCGGCTGGGATAGCCGATCAGAACCGGATTGAACGCCTCGCCAAAGCAGGTCACGCCGTCCAGCAGGTTCAGCGCTGCCTCCACCAGATTGGAGCCAGTGCGCATTTCGGCCAATAGGACAAAGCTGTCAAAGTTTGGCATCGGATCACTTTACCAGATAGGGGCGCCCGCGGCGCGGTAGTTTCGGAGAGGGGTCGTCACCCATCGGGAAATCGCCCATCAGACGCGGCTGCATCCCCTGATTTTTCAGGTTCTGCAAAAACTGGCCAAAGCCCGTCAGGTCGACCATCTGCGGCACTTCGGTCAGGCGGCGCGTGGCGCGCGGGGAAATCTCGTCGATGATGGTTTGCAGCGGCTCCATCGGGTTTTCGATGAAGTCGGCCATCGTCCAGATACGCACCCGCGCCTTTACATACATGGATCGCAGGATGTTCAGATGCTCGATTTCGATCTGCTGGAGTCGCGCAGCCTCGCGCCGGATAATCGCGAAATTCTGGTTTGATCGGAACAAAGGCACGGCCCACGCCCCCGAAATTACCGAGATTTGGGCGTTCGGGTCGGTCGCGGTGAACCAGTCGATGTCCTGCTGCGTGTCACGCGGACTATACATAAAGCACTGCCGTTCACCGCGCGAGTTCCAGATGACGTTCGTCAGAAACGCCTTGGGGTTATAGTCGCGCAGCGCCGCGCTATCGGTCATGCAGCCGTTGAAGATGCGCTCGCCGCCCGCGAACTCCGCGCGCTCGGGGCCGAACAGGTGGCCATGCACCCGCGCGCCAACGTATTTCGACAGCCAGCCTTCGAAATTCTCGAACAGATCGGAAAAGCCCTGAAACACCGAATAAGGGGCCGAGGTCTTGCCGTTTTCACGGTCTTTGATCGGGAAGCGGGATTGCATGTAAAGGCCCGGGCGCCCTTTGGTCCGCCGCTCGACCGCTTTGGAAAACAGACGGTCAATTTTCGCCGGGTTTGGCTCGGCCTGTTTCTCGCCGTCGCTGCGGTGACGCAGGAAGGTCGAATAAAGGCGATCCGCCTTGGGCCAGATTTTGCGCGCGACAAAGCAATCCGAGCGTCGCAAAAGTTGCAGGTGGTCGTCGTAGAAGATGTGCGGCTTGCCCTGAAAGTCGAACTTCGACAGCGTCAGAGACCGGCTTTCGATCGAGGTAGCATAGAGCCGCGCAAGCGTCTGGAAATAGCTTTCGTCGGGGATCCAGACTTTGCGGAAGTAGGCGTCATACAACGGACGCTCGGGGTCTTGCAGGATCGCGCTAAGCGTCTGGCGCGTCAGGCACCACCATTGCGAGCCCAGGTGCGGGATCAGCCCGTCGGGGATTTGGCGCTTGAACCCGACGCGGCGTTGAAGATCGACATAGCGGTCGAACAAGCGGCGCTGTTTCTTCCATGAGAACGGGAAGCGCAGGGTGAAGCGCTCGATCCCGATGCCGCCAGTTGTCCAGTCCACCTCGGTCGTGGTGACGCTTTCGATGAAGTCGGTGTAGGGGCGGGCGTTCAGATACTCGACCATATCCTGCAAGGGCCGCAACGGCAGACACGAGCCAGAAGCCAGATAGACATGGCGCACGTCGGCGTGGCGCTCGAGCATCTGCTCCGAGGCTGCCTGCGCCGCCTCGACCAGCGACCATGTCCCCCACTCGCATTTGAAGCGCCTGGAAAACGAGACATTCTCAAGGTCGGCCAGCGTTCTGGTCAGCGCGAGATAGTCGTGCTCTTTGGTGCGACGATCCACATGGATCACCACCGGCGCGCCGCCCTCTGCCCAGTAGCGGGCGACCTGCGCGGCGCGGTCCAGCGCGGTGTGGCACATCATGATGAAGCCGACTGTCATCCGCGCCCCCTCATGCCCAGTTGCCCTTGGACATCAGCCCGAGAATCTCGAGCTGGCGCCAGTTGATGTAACGCTCGGACCATTTGCACCAAAGGTCCGTCCGGTTCTCCATCGTTTCCGCATAGGCGCGATATTCGCGCGATTCGGCGTAGTGCTGCTGGCGGTCCAGCTCTTCCGCGACCTTGTCGGTCAGCGGCGAGAGGAACTTGGCATGCAACAGGCAGCCGGACACCATCTCACCGCCCCATTCGTCGTAAACCTTGTTCAGCCCGCGCGGCAAAAGCATGTGCGTAGACGAGGTGTAGACGAAGCCACGCTCCCATCGAACCAGCGGGATTTTATTGAGCGAGGGGGCACTTTCCGGATCGTCAGGAAAATACATGCGTGCACGGGCGCCGCCCTGAATCCACAGATTCTGCATGCTTTTGTTTTTCGAAATCATATAGTTGCCGCTGTCGAACCAGCAGGCGATCTCGAACGGGTTCTGGCCTTCACGATAGGGCTGAGCATCAATCGGCCCTTTCGGATACATATCCAGAAGCATCGCCGGAAAGGACCGGATTTCATAGCTGTCGAGCCAGTCCGTCAGCGCCCCGATCGGGCGCGTATCACAGAACGGGTAGACGAAGAACTCGTCCGGATCGAGCGTCAGCGTCCAGTGCCCGACCCCGTATTTGCGCAAGAGCCAGTTGATCCAATCGACCCCGAACTGCGAAGATTTATACGAGTGCGTCGTCGTCCAGACCGAGCAATCCGCCTGTTCGGCCAGATACTCGCGCGAGCCGTCATCCGAGTCGTTATCCACGAACAGGAAATGCGCAACACCCATGCTACGGTAGTAACGCAGGAAGTAGGGCAGGCGAATACGCTCGTTCCGCTGCGTCACGAAAACCAGCACATCACCGGATTTGATATGCGCAGTGCGGTCGGCAACAGGGCGCAACTCCCGGCGCTTACGGAAAGCCCGGAATTGTTGTAGACGCCGCTGCCTGCGCAGCCTGATGAGCCGTCTGAGTTTCACGCTCCGTCCCTATAGATCCGCAGAATACAGTCATGCAGATGTTTCCTTTCGTCAGGGTTAATTGTCCCATGACGAGAAACCTGTGCATGCGCGAATGTTCAGCGATACCGCTGCGGATCACCTGCCCGATGATGGGTTAAGAATACGCTTAGTTTTCGAGTGCGTAAACCATTGTATCTGCACGAGATACAATCATTCCCCTGACCAGAGGCCGGATTGCATCAGTCCCGCGTCTTTCAGTTGTCCGGGGCCATCGTAGTGACCTGCGTCTGCGTGCCACAGATCGGGGTCGGCGATGATCGCGTTGTAATAGTCGTGATAGCGCTCGGAATGGGTGAAATGCTCGCCGCGAGACTTTTCCTCGCGCGAACGCTCGATAATACCGTCCAGAAATTTCGTGTGCAGCAGGACACCTGTCGGGAGATCGGGGGCGTCGAAGCCCCGGTTCAAGTTGCCGGGCAGCGCAATATGGGTCGAGCTGAGGTAGGCATAGCGCCAGTGCCAGCGGATCAGCGGCGTCTTGTGCAGATGGGGGGCGCGCTCGGGCTGATCGGCAAAGAACACCCGCTTGCGCGGGCCGCCGCGGATCGAGGTGGCCTGATAGCGCGGCAAGGGTGTGCGGTCGTATCCAGTCGCATCAAAATAGGGCAGGGCGTCCGTCGGATCTTGTCCGGCGGAGTAGCGCGCCTCTGACAGCGGCCCCTTGGGGTAGAGGTCAAGCATTGTCGCGGCCATCATCGGCACGCCCCGCCGGTCAAGCCAGCCGGTCAGCACGGGCAGGGGGGCCGCGTCACAATGCGGGTAGACCAGCAGCTCATCGGCATCGACTGTCAGGCACCAATGCCCCGCCCCGTAGCGGGCAAGCAGATGGTTGACCCAATCCATCCCGAAGCGCGCGGCCTTATAGCTACGCGCGGTCTGCCAGAGCGAGACATCGGGCTGCACGGCCAGAAGGTCTGCGCTCCCATCGGAGGAGGCATTATCTACGACAAGGAAATGATTGACGCCAAGCTTGCGGTAATGCTCCAGAAAATAGGGCAGGCGCGGCGCCTCGTTACGCAGGCAGATAAACAGGAGAATATCCGTCTTGTGGATATTGCCCGTCCGGTCGCTGCGCAGGGTCAGCCCGTGGCGACTACGGAGCGCACGCCAAAGCAGACGGCGACGCTTCAGGCGCTGACGATAGGCTTCCCGCAATTTTTCAAGTGACACCATCGGGCCACCCACCCTTCACTGACCTGCCGGATTTGGTGGCATACTCGGGCCCGTGTTACCAGCGTCAAGGAAAACGCACAAAATAAAACGCAGGCACCAAGCGGGCGCCTGCGTAAGTTCACAACCTGACCGGAGAGGTTATTCGGCGGCGGTTTGCAGCGAGAGCGCATCCTGAAGATAGGCCGAAAACTCGTCACGCAGATCGGGGCGCTGGAGGCCAAAGGCCACCGTTGCTTGCAGAAATCCCGCCTTGGAGCCGCAGTCATAGCGCTGTCCACGGAAGCGGAAACCATAAACCGGATTGCCCTTGACGATCTCTTCCGCGATGGCGTCGGTCAGCTGGATCTCGCCACCTGCGCCCTGCTTGATCTTGTTCAGGTTCTTCATCACCTCGGGCGTCAGGATATAACGTCCGATCACGGCAAGGTTCGAGGGCGCTTTGTCGGCATCG
This sequence comes from Pseudothioclava alba, assembly GCF_033100795.1. Taxonomy (NCBI): domain Bacteria; kingdom Pseudomonadati; phylum Pseudomonadota; class Alphaproteobacteria; order Rhodobacterales; family Paracoccaceae; genus Pseudothioclava; species Pseudothioclava alba. The sequence continues at coordinate 181,582 of NZ_JAWLVI010000002.1, read as the reverse complement.
GGTTTTTCGACCATGCCTTTGACCTTAACCATCGACCCCATGTCCTCGGCAATATCAAGGATACCGTAGGACGAGGTTTTCGAATGAGGAACCTCCATCGCCGCGACGACGTTGCCGCCGGTTTCGGCATGGGCCTCGACCATCTGTTGCAGGCAGGGCTTGTCCGCCGCAATCACGTCATCGGTCAGGATAACGGCAAAGCTCTCGTTCGTGCCAAGCATCCGGCGCGCACACCAGACCGCGTGGCCCAGACCCTGCGGGCGGTTCTGGCGGACATAGGCGATGGCGCCCGAGTCCATATTGGTATTTTGCAGCTCGTTCAGCAGGTCTTGCTTGCCCTTCTTCTTGAGGGTGCGTTCCAGCTCGGGCGCATCGTCGAAATAATCCTCCAGCGCGGATTTCCCGCGCGAGGTCACGAAGATGAATTCCTTGATTCCGGCCTCGCGCGCCTCGTCGATCGCGTATTGGATCAGCGGGCGGTCAACCAGCGTCAGGATTTCCTTCGGAATGGATTTGGTCGCAGGAAGAAAGCGCGTGCCGAGACCGGCGACGGGGAAGATCGCTTTGGTTACCTTGCGTGTCATAGTTCACCTTTATTCACAGGACTTGTTACAGTCATAATCATTAACATTTTAAGATACTTGTTCGGGTGTGCTCAAGAGATAACAGGGTAAACCCCCGCGATGAGACATTTTTTGCCGAATGTGTTGTCGCCAGACGACGGGCGTTTTGTCGCGCCCGCGCTAGGTCATTGATATAGAGCGTATATTCTGGGTTACTCCAGCCCCATCTCCGCCATCATTGCCTCGATCCGCGGCACGTCCGAGGGGTTATTCAGCTCCCAGAACTGGCGCCCACGGGCTTCGACCTCGGCGCACAGAACCGCGCGCCCGTTTTCGAGGAACCGCAATTGCTCCAGCCCTTCAAGGCGTTCAAGCGGGCCAATCGGCCATGACGGATAAGCCGCCAGAGTGTCGGGCCGATAGGCGTAAACGCCGACGTGATGGAAGACGGGCGTCATCTCGTGCGGCAGATAGCTCTCGCCGGTGAAGGGAATCACCTCTTTCGAGAAATAAAGCCCGCGATTGCCTGCACCGAAGACAGCGGTTGTGCCGCCAACGCGCCCGTGGTGGCGGTCCTCGCGCAGGCTCGCCAGCATCTCGCCCTCGCAGCGCAAAACGGGCGTTGCCAGCTCGGCCCAGTCGTTCTGGCGCAGCCCCTCGACCAGGTCTTCGATGAACCATGCGGGAGTCAGGGGGGCGTCGCCCTGCAGGTTGACGACAATGTCATAGGTTTCGCCAAGGTTGGCATAGGCTTCGGCGCAGCGCTCGGTGCCGTTGCCGCAGCTTTCCGAGGTCATCACGACCTCGGCGCCAAAGCCCTCGGCCTCGGCGCGGATGCGGTCGTCATCGGTTGCAACAACCACTTTGGTCGCGCAGGAAACAGCCATCGCTGCATCCCAGCTACGGCGGATCAGGGTCTTGCTGACCCCGCTTGCGCCGGTCAGCGGCACCAGCGGCTTGGCCGGATAGCGGGTCGAGGCGTAGCGCGCAGGGATGACGATGAGGACGGTCATTATTTCACCAGAAGAACGCCGGGGGCATAGGCGATGAAGAAGGGATTGGCGAAGCCGGGCTTGCCATAGGCGAAGGGGGCGTGGTCATCGAAGCGGATCATCTCGCCGCCCGCGCCGCGCAGAACGGCATCCCCTGCGGCGGTGTCCCATTCCATCGTGCGGCCTAGGCGCGGATACAGGTCTGCTTCGCCGCTGGCGACAAGGCAGAATTTCAGCGACGATCCTGCCGAGGTCATGTCCTGCACCGAATACTGGCCGATGTAATCGTCGGTCGCCTGATCGCGGTGCGATTTCGAGGCGACGACCATCAGCGCGCGGTTGTCGGGCATCGAGACAGACATCGGGCGCTGCTCACCCGCGGATGCCTTGTCGAACTCGGGGCCGATTTCCTCGACCGCTGCGCCATCCGCACGGGTATAGAACAGCCGCCCGATCGCGGGAGCGTAAACGACACCGCGCAGGGGAACGCCCTCGCGCACATAGGCGATATTCACGGTGAACTCGCCACGACGGTTGATGAACTCTTTGGTTCCATCCAGCGGATCGACGATCAGGAAGGTATCGACGGATTGCCCGTGGCTCGCGGCCTGCTCTTCGGTCACAAGGGCCACATCGGGGAATGCCGCGCGCAGGCCCGTCGAAATCAGCGCGTCCGCGGCCTCGTCTGCGGCGGTCACAGGAGAGGCGTCAGACTTGGTTTTGACCTCGAACTCCGGAGAGTTGTAGATCTCCATGATCTTGTCGCCAGCCTCCAGAGCCAGTGTCCGCATGACCTGTTCGAGACGCTCGAAATCCATATTTCCCCACTTTGGCCGCTGAACCGGCCGTGAATTGCCATAAACCTGTTGCCCCCTTATGATGCGCCATCAAGAGAACAGCAAGTTTTCCACGATAGTTTCGTGATCGGTATTTTGGCGCAGGTGGGCGATGTTCAGGGCAGAACGCAGCAATTCCACACTTGGATCGACCTTCAGCTTGCTGGAGCTGATCTATCACGCGACGGTGCGATCTGTGCGCCGCTCGCACGGGAATGCGTTGCTCGGTTTGCTGATGAACATGTTCCAGACCGTGCTTCTGGTGTTGTCCTTTTATGTGATGATCGACCTTCTGGGGATGCGCAGGGCGGCCATTCGCGGGGGTTTCCTGCTCTATGTGATGAGCGGGATTTTCATGTTCATGACGCACACCAAGGCGACGGGCGCGGTGTTCGGATCCGAGGGGCCGACCTCCCAGATGATGAAACACGCCCCGATGACAACGGCGGTGTCGATAACCTCGGCGGCGTTAGGGGTGCTGTATATACAGGTGCTTTCGGCTACGGTTGTGCTGTATTTCTACCACGTCGCGGTCAACCATATCGAGATTTACAATCTGCTTGGCGCCTTCGCGATGCTGTTGCTGTCGTGGTTCACCGGCGTTGCCATCGGCATGGTATTTCTGGCCATCAAGCCTTGGGCGCCCGACATTGTGGGGATTATCCAGTCCGTCTATTCGCGCGTGAACATGATCGCTTCGGGCAAGATGTTTCTGGCGAATACCTTGCCGCACAAGATGCTGGTTCTGTTCGACTGGAACCCGCTGTTCCACACCATCGACCAGACGCGGGGCTTCGCCTTCATCAACTACAACCCGCATTTTTCAAGCTGGCAATACCCGCTTTATGTGGGGCTGGCATTGTTGATGGTCGGCCTGATGGGCGAGTTTTACACCCGCCAATATGCCTCTATCAGCTGGGGAGCCCGCCAGTAGGCGGGCATATGTTAGGTCTTGCGGATCGTGTCGCCCAGATCAATGACAGGCTCCAGCTCGATCACCTCGCCGCCGATCAACCCTTGATGCGGGCGCCCTGCGATGATCTCGGCGGCCTTGCGCCCAATCTCGCGACGGCAGGCATCCATCGTCGCCAGCCGCATCGACAGCCCCTCCAGCAGGTCCACGCCGTTAAAGCCCGCAAGCCCGAGCTTGCCGGGCACATCGATGCCGTTTTCCTGACAATACAGCAGACCGCCCGCGCCGATCATGTCGTTCGAATAATACAGGAAATCGAGGTCGGGCGTGCGCTCCAGCATCGCCTGCGTCATCTCGCGGCCCTTCCGCAGCGCCGATCCACCCGAATAGAACTCGGTATCGGCAATCTGAACGCCCGCCGCCGCCAACCCCTCCTGGAACCCCTCAAAGCGTTTGCGCGCGCGGTGGTCGAGCGGCATTTTCGTGCCCAGAAAGCCGATCCGGCGATACCCCGCCTTCAGGATCGCTTCGGCCATATGCAAGCCGGCGCGACGGTGCGAAATCCCCACGACCGAATCCACGCCGGTGCCATCGACATCCATGATCTCGACAATCGGAATGCCCGAGTTCTCAAGCATGGCGCGGGCGGTATCCGTGTGCTCCAGCCCTGCGACAATAATCCCCGAGGGGCGCCAGGACAGCATCTCGTAGAGAACCGCCTCTTCCTTCTCGGGCAGATAGTTGGTAACGCCAACCACGGGTTGCAGGCCGGTGTCCTCCAGCTCTGCCGAGATGCCCGACAGCACCTCGGGGAACACCAGGTTCGACAGCGACGGGATGACCACCCCCACCAGATTGACCCGTTGCGAGGCCAACGCGCCTGCGATCTTGTTTGGCACATAGCCAAGCGCCTTGGCGGCCTGCAGCACTTTTTCGCGCGTCGCTTCGGACACATCGCCGCGATTACGCAGCACGCGGCTGACGGTCATTTCCGAAACCCCCGAGGCTTCGGAGACATCGCGCAGGGTCAGCGGTCGGCGGTTTTCTTTAGGGGGCAGGGACACGGCGGTTCGTCCTCTCATCTTTTTTTTAGGTTTAGCGCTAAAACTTTCCCTTGCGCAAGCACTAGAGAATCGTTATGTTAGCGATAACGGAGGCGGCCCAGAAACCGAAAAAACCGCCTCCAATATATCACAAAGACCGCGTGTAGACTCCGATCGCGGTGGATGTGACCCGAAAGGGGGAGCGGTGGGCCAATACGCTCCCCCTTTTCGCTTTTCCCGTCGAGAGCGATTGATTACCCTCCGTCGATCCGATCAATGCTCTGATCGCAGAACGGGCCATAAAATCCTAGCGCAGTCGCAAAAGCCGCAGGGCTCTTTTATAGCGGGGCAACCCCCAGATTACGATGCCGCTCAGACCAAAGACGATAAAGGCCAGCGCAGTTATATCCGCAAGCAGCGTCTTGAACCCGAAATCGAACCAACCGGTTTTATGCAGTATCCCGAAAATGTATTTCCAATAATACCAGCGATCCAGAACCTCCCCGCTCGGGGAGTAGGTTGTCCGCACCGCGCGTGTTTTCGTGTAAAAGTGACCCGTCGCGACCGAAACGATCACTTGCCCTTTTGGCTTATCGAAGCGGTAGGCACGAAACCCGTGGTAATTAACCAAAGCGGACGCCGTGGCGGCATCGTCAGGCCAATAGGCATCAGCAATTTCTTTGGCCTGCGCAAGTGTCAGCGGCTCGTCAAGCTGGACTGCAGCCAAGGCACTTTCATCAAACTTCTCACCCGGCAAAAGCCCCAGAATGAAATCCTGATGATTGAGATAAAATCCGGTCAACCCGAACATCAAGACCCACGGGATGACCAGCAACCCCAACCACGAGTGAAGCGTTCTGAGGTATTTAAGCGTCTTGGCCATCTGCTCCGTCCGGTGAAAGCTGTGACTTCTTCAGGGTTGAGAATGTGGGCGCAATACTGAACTTTTTGAGCGCAGGTCGCAGTTTCAGAAGGTTGACCTTCTGCGCAACGCGCTCTTGCGACAGCTCGAACAAAGCATCGAGCGCAAAACACTCCCCTACTCCGGCGATATTGAACCCGCCCGCCCGGGAATAGGCAATCGAACGTCCGGCAAGAAACTTTTGCTTGTGGTCAGGATGCTCGGCCAAGCCGAACAGGGGGCGACGCATACGCAAAGGCAACCCGAGCGTCATAAAAACACCCTCCGGCACATCCCACAGCAACAGGTCATCAGCCAGAATCTTCGTGCCACCTGCTGCCTTCTGGTAAACCAGAGTAGATTTCCCCCGGTTTTTCTCACCGACCACAATATGGTTCTGGCTACCCTCAACAAAGGCCGCGCAATGCAGAAGGATTGTGCTCGGTTTAGCTGCGCAAAGCAGATAGCTCAGACACAGGAAAAACTCGTTCAGGGTGTCAATCATATCGCGATGCTGGCGCGGAGCATCCAGCACCAGAGCATCAATCTGGAACACTTCATCCTCATAGGCGACAAGGATGTCGACGCTATGATGATGCTCGGGCGCGAGCGTAATGGCCCAACCGTTCAGCGTTGCCTGAAGCAGCGTTGCAAAAAATTCGGGGCAGACGACCTTTAGGTGCTCGCCCGCCCCTTCCAGCATAAGATGGTGCGCGCGTTCCACCGCTTACCGCCACTCTCCGCCTTTGGACTTGCAGAAGCTTTCGGTCTGGAAATCGCCCGGAGCCTTAAGAGTCACGACTCGGCACAGCCTTGATGAATTGGCACGGGTCGAGACGATCGTGTAGGTGGCGCCCGTCGATCTCACCACACCGACATATCCATCGGGGCGGGTATCGAGTGCCTGAAACAAATCAGGCGACTGCGCGCGGGTATAGGTTACGGGCGACATGCACGCCGCAAGAACGGCGAGCACAGCCAGAGGCGCAAGCGACTTCACTCTCATTGGAAGCTATCCAAAACCGATGACAGGCTCGAAGGCGACACGGTTTGCAGCCCGTCGGAAGACAATGTGCTGTTCACAGTATTGGTGGACTGCTGCTGCAACCAGACATCATCTGCGTCCGCACCACTCAGATGCGATTCCGGCCCCGACGGCATACCAGGCAGCGAACCGCCACCTTGCCCGTCGTTCATGCTCCCGCCGTAAACACCATCATTGCTGTTACCATAGGAGCCACCGGCGTTCGTGCCGCCGCTGGAGCTATTGCCGCCATAGGAGCCGCCGCCAGAGCTGTCATTTCCGCCATTGGAACCACCACCAGAGCTGTCATTGTCTCCGGACGAGCTGTCATTTCCGCCATTGGAACCACCACCACCACCGCTGGCGCGTGCGGTGCCCGGCATCGCAACGAGAGTCGCGGCAAAAGCGGGAGAGGCGATGAGCATTTGCAAGATCGAGCGTCTCAGCATGTCGATTTTCCTTCCGTTGGGGTCCGCACTCCTTCGAGGCGGCATCAAGGAAGGCTAGGCACAAAAAATATTTGTGGCCATCTGACTTTGGTGCGAAAATAACTGGAATTTTCCGTATATAACAAAGGTTATATGCCCAAAACCACGGGTATACAGCAGCATCAAATCCGAATGAGTGCCTCTAACATGCTGAAAAACAGGAAAACATTTGTTCGCATCATTTATTGGGGGATGATGTCCGCGCTGGCCGTTCTGGGTGCGGATGTCGCAATCGAACTGCGCGGCCACCTCGCGTTGAACCAGCCGATTTCAGGGAATCAGCTCGCGCATATGCTGTTCGAGATATTCGCGGTCGTTACTCTTGCGGGCGGTTTGCTGGTTGTGCGCGAACATATTGGCGCCCTTACGCGCCACAATCAGAGCTTCGCCGACACTCTTCACGCCCTGAAAGAAAATTTTCTGGACCTTGCTGAACGCAAGTTCGATCACTGGGCGTTGACCGCCGCAGAACGCGATGTCGCCCTGCTTTTGCTTCGCGGCCTGACTACCTCGGAAATCGCTGAACTCAGGGGAACGAGCGCTGGCACCGTGAAGCTCCAGTCTCACGCGCTCATGAGAAAATCCGGCACATCATCACGCTCGGAATTCATGGCGCTGTTTCTGGGTCAACTCATGGATACCGAGACCGTCAACTCAGGTGTCGCAGCGCCACCCGAGACCATCTGATCCTTGCGGCAACACCCCCGCGCCCAGAGGCGCGTCGAAACCTGACGAATCATCACTCGATTTTGACGAAAGCGGTCCACTTCCCTCTCGGAAACCCAAGATTGCTTAACTTTCTTGATGTTCGCGAGAGAGAAGTGGTGCCGGTGAAGGGACTCGAACCCCCGACCCCATCATTACGAATGACGTGCTCTACCAGCTGAGCTACACCGGCCATTTATGGCGCGCCGATTAGCATGGTCTTTCCGGGATGTGTAGCCCCAAATTGACTTCCGGCGCGCCAAAATACTCAGCTCTGTTTTGCAGCATCCCCGTTTTCGGCAAACAGATCCGCTTCAAGCGCCGCATCCGAGTCCGGCGACACGGGAATATCATCAACGATCTCTCCGTTTTCGTCCCTCGGCGCGGGGACGTGCCCGACAATCAGTGGCAGCATCTCGGCACCATGCGGCAAGGGCTGCGCGCCCTGGACTGGCTCGCGCCAGCTAAGGGTATCGAACCCGCCACAATTATCGCACACCGGCCCCCACTCGGCCTGAATGTTCTGGCACTTATCACAGCACCATTGCGGCCCGCGAGGCGCCGTCAGGGCGCGCGCCAACCAGCCGCGCACAACGGCATCATCCGCCCCCTCACCGCGCTCGACCGCAGCCATGATCGTCAGGGAACGGGCCGTCGGGTGGCTTTCGACCAGATCGCCCAGCGCGCGGCGCGCCTCGGGGAAGTCTTCGGCGGCGATGTGCAGCTCGGCCCGCAGAAGGCGCGTTTCTTCGTGGTCGGGGCGCAGCTTCAGAAGCGGCTTAAAGCGTTTGAGGCGCGCAAGCGGCTCTTCATCGGGGACGATTTCAGCAAAAACGCTGGCCAGATCGGGGTGCGGGTGCGCCTCCCAGGCCTTTGTCACGACGCGCGCGGCATTCTTGAGTTTGCCCTTCGCGATATAGGCCCGCGCAGCCATCGCCGCTGCCGGAATAAGGTCGGGCGAGGATTTGTTGGCTGCAATAGCGGCCTCTTGTGCCTCGATCGACGCGCCCTCGTCCAGAATAACCTTGGCCTCTTGCAAGGCCATCACCGCATCGCGACGGCGGTGCACCTCTTTCGGCAACAGACCAAGTCGACGCTTGGCTTGCAGCACCTCACGCGCGCCCTTCCAATTGCCCGTTTTTGCCTGCAAATCCAGAAGCGTATTCTGCGTGTCCACATGGCGCGGCTTCAGCGCGAACGCCTTTTCCGCCAGCTTCAACGCAGTTTCCGTATCTCCCTCTTCCAGCTTTTGCTGCATCAGGCCACGAATCCCGACAAACCGAGTCCGGTCGTCCTTCAAAAGCCGCTTATAGGCCCGCGTTGCGCGCCGCGTCTCACCCGCGGTTTCGGCCGCCTGAGCGATCAGGAGATTGGTGAGTTCCGGGCGATCCAGAAACCGTTCGGCGCGCTCGGCCTTGGACAGCGCCAGCTTACCCTCGCCCGAGGCCACAGCCAAAAGCCCCTCGGCCAGCGCCTGATAGCCTTTGCGTTCACGGTTGCGGTCGAAATAGCGGCTGATCGCGGTTTCATCGCCATTCAGGAAGCGCAGGAAGGCAACAACGAGTCCCACGACCCGAATCACAACCCAGACCGCAACAAACAGCAAGATCACCCCGATCACAGCCATCAGCGGCGGCGGCGTGAATTCAAACCCAAAGGCGCGGATGTAAATCCCGTCGCCCATCTCGGTCAGGTAGGCCGCGCCCATAGTCGCCGCAGCCACGATAATCAGGAACAGCGCGATTTTGATAAAAGACCAGATCATAGCGGTTCCCCTATTACTTCAATGAATCAACAAGCGCCGCCGCAGCCTGAACGGCGTCAATCCGTGCGGTTGCCTGAGCGGCCCAATCTGCGAAAGCCGTTTGCGCGGCATCCGGAAGCGCGGAAATCTCGGCCAGCGCGGCACCGAAATCCTTGGCGTTCACTGCCGCCTGCGCGCGCGACAAAATCGCATCCGGCCCGTCACCCTCTTTCGCATCAAGCGAACGAACGCCCGTCTGCGCCAGCAGGAACGAGCCGATTTTTTCACCAATCGACGCCTCTCCCCCCGCAAGGCGCGCCGATTTCAGCGCAGAGCGCGCGGCGGGGCCAAAGCCCTCTTGCAGCGCACTCGCGCTGGCAATCTCGCCCGATAGCGCAGCGGGTATAGCAACACCTGCGGCCGCAAGCGCTTCGGCAATCGGCGCCAGCGGTTCGCCCGCCTCAAGTGCTGCATTCAGGCGCGAGAGATCCGCCTGAATCATCGTGCGCGCCGCTTTAGCCTGCGCTTCGGCCTGAATCGCCTGCGCAGCAGTGGTGGCCTCTTGCTGCGAGCGCTCGTTCTCCGCAATAACGGCCTCTAACTTGGTCCGCAGATCACTAACTTCCGCGCTCAAGCCGGGGTTCGCGGCACCTTCGGCACTGCCAGCCACTGCAATCCGCGCCGCCAGATCGGCAATCGCAGCAGCATTTGCAGCCTGCTGCGCACCAAGCTCGGCCAGCGCAGCCTCAACGCCCGACAGGTCCGGTGCGGGCACTTTGAAATCGGCCAGCTTCTGCGACAGGTCGGAGATTTGCGTCGCCTGCGCGTCGCTCGTTGTTTTCAAAGCAGCAACGTCCACCTCGGGCTGCGGCAAAAGACCCGCCGGCAGATACGGGAGCGCATAGATCGCCGCACCCGCTCCAAGCCCCGCCGCGATAACTCCACCAAGAACCAGCGGCACGAACCCACCCCGGCGCGGCATCACCTCCGGCGCAGCGGAGGCCACAGGTTCAAGCGCCTCTTCCACAGCTGTTTCCAGCTCGTCCGCTGCGGCATCGGCCTCGGATTCGGCCTGCTCAGGCTCTTCCGCGACAACGACCTCGGCGTCAGGCTCAGCCGCTTCAGCGACTGGCGTTTCCAGCACGATTTCCGCGTCAGAGATTTCTTCGCTGGCCTCGGGGGTGCTTGTCTTGCGGGATCTCGGTTTTGCCATGGCCATTCCTCATACGAACGCGCGAAATAATATTGCGTCTTTGTTTCAACTTAATAAGCGCGCGGGGCTATCTCAACCCGACTCATTGTCGCCCAGCACTTCTTCGATCATTTGCCGCATCGCCTGCGCATCAGGCGCACTTGCGGTCCTGATTTCCTTAACGATCAAACCATCGCAGGCGCGCGCGACTGCATCACTCATCGCAATCAGCGTCAGCGCGGGATGGTCCCCCCGCATGGCCTCGGCAAACAACCGCGCGGATCGGGGCGAGAAAAGTGGCGCGATACATGGGCGCCCCGAAGCCAGCACCTCGCGCGCCTCATCCGTCATCGGTTGCGGGGATTGGCGATAAATCACAGCCTGATTTGTCTCTATTCCGGCCTGATTCAGCCTTTCTGCCAGCGGATAGGCCACCACGTCTCCTCGCAAATGCAGCAGCGGGCCTCGTGGCGCTGCGGCGCGGAGCACCTGCTCCAGCGATGCCGCTGTTTCCGCAACACCGAGCACCTCGAACCCCGCCCTCTTGGCTGCGGCGGCTGTCGCCGCCCCGACGCAATAGGCACGACGCTTTACGCAATCAGGCAAATCACGGCTCGATTCCACCGCATTTCGTGACGAAAAGATCACCACCTCGGCAGGAGAATAGGCTGCATCCACCTTCTCGATCTCGATCAGCGGCGAAATGACAAGTCGCACACGCCGCCGGAACCCCTCGGCAAACCGGAGCGACGCCGCCTTGGGGCGGGTCAAGATCAACGTCGGAGCGGATGCGCAATCGGGCGACATTTGGGCCTCGGGATTGTCTGAACGCACCCACGGTGTTACCTGCGAAGAAACCCTCTGGCAACCGAGCCCGCATGTCTGACACGCTTACTTTTCTTGGCCTTGAATCAAGCTGCGACGATACAGCCGCCGCGATCGTGCAGAAAACGCCCGATGGCGCGCGGATTTTGGCCTCGGTCGTGGCGGGACAAACCGCTCTGCACGCGCCTTTTGGCGGGGTTGTGCCGGAAATTGCCGCGCGCGCACACGCTGAAAAGCTTGATACCTGCGTCGAAGAAGCGATGGCGCTGGCTGGGCTTGGTTTTGCCGATCTTGACGGTATTGCGGTGACTGCGGGGCCGGGGCTGATTGGCGGGGTGATGTCGGGCGTGATGTGCGCCAAGGGGATTGCGGCGGGCGCAGGGCTCCCGCTGGTGGGGGTTAACCACCTTGCGGGGCACGCGCTGACACCACGCCTGACGGACGGGCTTCGGTTCCCGTATCTGATGCTGCTGGTTTCGGGCGGGCATTGCCAGTTCCTGATCGCACACTCGCCGGATGAGTTTTCACGCCTTGGCGGCACCATCGACGATGCACCTGGCGAAGCATTTGACAAGACGGCGAAACTATTGAACCTCCCGCAACCCGGCGGCCCTTCGGTCGAGGCCGAAGCGAGCCTTGGAAACCCCAAGGCGTTTCGCTTCCCGCGCCCTCTTTTGGATCGGCCGGGGTGCGATATGTCCTTCTCCGGGCTAAAAACGGCACTCCTGCGCGCCCGTGATGAGGTCGTCGCTGCCCACGGCGGCCTTCCGCGCGCTATCCGGTCCGACATGTGCGCCAGTTTTCAGGCAGCCATTTGCGATACGCTGGCCGAGAAATCCCGCCGCGCTCTGGCGCAGTATCTCGAAGCTTCACCCTCGCAACCCGCCTTCGCCGTCGCCGGTGGCGTCGCCGCGAATAGAGCGATTCGAGCCGCATTAGAGACTGTTTCAGCGGAGTTCGGCACAACTTTTGTAGCCCCGCCTCTGGCCCTTTGCACCGATAACGCCGCGATGATCGCTTTCGCGGGAATCGAGCGTTACTCCAGGGGCGAGCAAGACGACATGGCCCTGTCCGCCCGCCCGCGTTGGCCGCTTGACAAAAAGGCTCCGGCTCTTTTGGGTTCGGGCAAGAAAGGGGCCAAAGCATGAGCATTTCGGTTATCGGCGCGGGCGCCTTCGGCACCGCCCTTGCGATCACACTGGCACAAAACGAGCCGGTGACCCTATGGGCGCGCGACGCAACTCAAGCGGCAGGGATGCAAGAGCGGCGCGAGAACATGGCCCGTCTGCCCGGTGTGACGCTACCAGAAAACGTCACTATTACAGCAGAGCTTGGAGATACCGACCTTAGTGACGTGGTTCTGCTCGCGGTTCCGATGCAGAAAATCGGCGCATTTTTGCGCGAGCATCCGGGCCGGTTTGACGGCAAAACGCTGGTGTCGTGCTCTAAGGGGATCGACGTTGCCACTCTGCAAGGGGCAACCGCGCTAATCCGGCAGAATTGCCCTAATGCGCGCGCTGCGATTCTGACCGGACCGAGCTTTGCTGCAGATATTGCGCGCGGCTTGCCAACGGCTCTGACGCTTGCCTGCACCGACGGCTGCGAAGCCCTGCAAACGCGGCTCTCCACCCCGACTCTGCGGCTTTATCGCACTTCGGATACGACCGGCGCAGAACTTGGCGGCGCGCTAAAGAACGTCTACGCGATTGGTGCCGGGGTCGTGATTGGTGCCGGTCTGGGCGATTCAGCGCGCGCCGCCCTGATGACCCGCAGCTTTGCCGAAATGCAGCGCTTCGCCGCCGCGCAGGGTGCGTTACCAGAGACCCTTGCGGGCCTTTCCGGCTTTGGCGATCTGGTGCTGACCTGCACCTCGCCACTATCGCGCAACCTCCAGTTCGGGCTGTCACTTGGCAAAGGCGGCGCTTTCGATCGAACAATTACCGTCGAAGGTGTTGCGACCGCGAAAGCAGTCTCTATTCTGGCGGAAAAGCAGGCCATCGACACGCCGATCGCCAAAATGATCGCCGCACTTACAAATCAGGAAATCTCGGTCCGCGAGGCAGTGCAAGCCCTTCTCGCGCGCCCTCTGAAACAGGAATAACCCATGCTTTACGCTGTTATCTGCAAAGACAAGCCCGGTCACCTGCAAACCCGCCTTGATACCCGGGCGGCACATCTGGCCTATATCGAAGAAACCGGCATCGTGAAGATGGCTGGCCCCTTCCTTGAAGGTGGTGAGATGTGCGGATCTCTGGTCGTTCTTGAGACCGATACGCTTGAGGCGGCGAACGCCTGGGCCGCTGGCGACCCCTACGCCGCCGCCGACCTGTTCGACTCGGTCTCGGTGATCGAATGGAAAAAGGTGATCGGCTGATGGCAAAGTGGCTGTTCAAATCCGAGCCGAATAAGTGGTCCTGGGACCAGCAGGTCGCGAAAGGCGAAATCGGTGAAGAGTGGGATGGCGTGCGTAACTATCTCGCGCGGAACAATATGCGCGAGATGAAGCTGGGCGATCAGGGGTTTTTCTACCACTCGAATATCGGCAAAGAGATTGTCGGCATCGTCGAGGTTTGCCGCGAGGCGCATCCGGATTCGACAACCGACGATCCGCGTTGGGACTGCGTTGATATTAGGGCGGTTCGCCCGCTACAGACGCCAGTGACCCTTGCGCAGGTCAAGGACGATCCGCGCCTGTGCGAGATGTCCCTTGTCACAAGCATGCGCCTGTCAGTGCAACCCGTTACCGAAGATGAGTGGAAGATGATCTGCGCGCTTGGCGGGATCGAACCCTGAAAATAATTGGAGGGTTCCGGCACCCCTACCAGAACCCTCCACCACCCACGTGCTCCCCTACGCACCACACGTGAAACTGAATTCGGGTTCTGGCCATACTGGCCGGTCCTTATTTCATACACCGATCTATTGAGTCGACGCAAATCTGATATTCATAAAAATCTAATTGTTTCATATGGTTATCATCACCCAGCATTAACCATAGACGCCTATACGCTTGATTCCTCACATGAAAATCACTTCCCTCTCTGCATCGCTTCATAGCTCTGTTACAAACGGGTATCGCACGCGAAGCATCGGGAGGAAGGATTGAGCGACCACATCGTTTCCGCATTTGATCGTGATCTTGAGGCCGTTCAGGCTTTGGTTATCAAGATGGGCGGGCTGGTAGAGCAGCAAATTCTCGACTCCGCAACGGCTCTTGTCTTACGCGACGAAGATCTGGCCGAAGCGACGCGCAAGCAAGACCAGCTTGTCGATGCGCTGGAAGAGCAGATCAACAAAAAGGCCGCGCTACTAATTGCCCTGCGCGCGCCCGCCGCCGAGGATTTGCGCGTCGCGTTGTCGGTTATCAAAATTTCGGCCAGCCTTGAGCGCGTGGGTGACTACGCCAAAAATAATGCAAAACGATCCAAGCTTTTGATGCAGATGGCCGAAATCAGTGGTGCATCGGGCGCGATCCGGCGCATGGCTGCCGCCTCTGAGGGGCTTTTGAAGGATGCTATCGACAGCTTTATCCAGCGTGACATTCATCTGGCCGAGGACGTGCGCCAGCGCGATCTGGAAATCGACCAAATGTATAACGCGATATTCCGTGAGTTTCTGACCTACATGCTGGAAGATCCGCGCAACATCACGCCCTGTATGCATCTGCAATTCATCGCAAAAAACATCGAGCGCGTAGGCGATCATGCCACGGCCATCGCTGATCAGGTCATTTACCTTGTAACCGGCACCGCACCCGATGATGCCCGCCCCAAGACCGATAGCGTGCAGGCCGTTGACACTGGCAGGGTCTAGCCATGCCGGCCCCGCTTATCCTGATTGTCGAGGACGAACCTGCGCAGCGGGAGGTTCTTCAATACAATATCGAGGCAGCGGGCTTTCGTGCGGTCATGGCAGCAACGGGTGATGAGGCGCTTGTGCTTTTCGCCGAGGAAGAGCCGGACCTTGTTCTCCTGGACTGGATGCTGCCCGAAGTCTCGGGGATCGAGATCTGTCGCCGGATCAAGTCCCATCCGGCGCGGCGGCAAATTCCGGTCATCATGCTCTC
Source organism: Pseudothioclava alba (assembly GCF_033100795.1). Lineage (NCBI taxonomy): Bacteria > Pseudomonadati > Pseudomonadota > Alphaproteobacteria > Rhodobacterales > Paracoccaceae > Pseudothioclava > Pseudothioclava alba. The sequence continues at coordinate 166,290 of NZ_JAWLVI010000002.1, read as the reverse complement.
GGCCCGCGCGGAAGAGGCCGATAAGGTGCGCGGACTGGATACGGGCGCCGATGATTATGTCACCAAGCCCTATTCTGTCAGCGAGCTGATGGCGCGCATCCGTAACCAGTTAAGGCGCGTGCGGCCCTCCGCAACGGGCGAACAGATCATCCATGATGACATCTCATTGAATTCATTGGAACATCGGGCTTTCAGGGGCGACGTAGAAATTAAAATCGGTCCCACTGAATTTCGCCTGCTTGCCACGTTGATCGAGCATCCTGGCCGCGTTTGGTCGCGCGATCGCCTGCTTGATCGCGTTTGGGGACAGGACGTCTACGTCGATACCCGCACTGTCGATGTCCACATCGGGCGGCTGCGTAAAGCCCTGACCGCTGACGGCGGCACCGACCCGATCCGCACGATCAGGGGTGTCGGCTACGCGCTTGGATAGGCTCTATTTCGCCAGAAAAGCGTCTACTTCAGCACGATCCGGTATCGCATCCGCTGTTCCCGCCCGCGTGACCTTTACCGCCCCCGCCGCCGACGCAAGCCGCATTGCGCGGGCAGGCTCCATCCCTTCGGCAAGCCCCGCGACCAGATAACCGGCAAAGGTATCGCCTGCGCCAGTGGTATCGACCACCTCGACCGGATACGCCGCGACCTCGACGCTTGTTCCGGCCCGCAAATCGCGCCAGACCGCCCCTTTCCCACCCATTGTCACGCAGACAAACGGCACGGGCAGAGCCTCAAGCGTGCAGTCCAGCGCCTCGCAAATCTGCGCCGCCTCAACTTCGTTCATCAACAAAAGCGAGACATAGGGCAAGACCTGACGCACCGCATCGGCATCAAAGGGCGCTGCGGAATAGACAACAAACAGACCCTGTTCCTGCGCAAAACGAGCCGATTTCGCCTGAAGCGAGGACTCGTTTTGCAAGATCAGAAAATCCCCCGAGGCTGCCTCGGCCAGCGCCTGTTTCATCGCATCGGGTGGAATTTCGCGGTTCGCGCCGGGGTGAATGACAATCGCATTTTCGCCCGAAGGATCGGTGTTGATGATCGCATGGCCCGAAACTGTGCCAATCCGTGCGACATGGCGGCAATCAACGCCAAAGCCTTCCATCCGCTCCAGCATCCAGCCACCGTCAGGACCGATCGCCCCGATATGGCGCACATCTCCGCCCGCCCGCGCCACCGCAACGGACTGGTTCGCGCCCTTCCCGCCAAGCCCACGCTGATAGCCAAGCGCGGCCAGGGTTTCCCCCGGCGCAGGCAGATGCGGCAAGCGATAGAAGTGGTCGGTATTGATCGAGCCGAGATTGAAGATCGTCACGGGGCACTCCCTTTGTTTCAGGGCGACTATCCCGCGAAGCGGCGGGGGCGAAAAGCCCCCGCCCGCAGTTTATTTTTCCTGACCGATCTTGCAGGCCGCAAGCGCGGCCATATTCAGGATGTCGCTGACCGTGGACGAGGTCGAGCAAATCTGGATCGGGTCGGCAATCCCCGTCAGGATCGGGCCGATCACCGTTGCGCCCGCCAGTTCCTGCATCATCTTGACCGAGATCGAGGCCGAGTGACGCGCCGGAACCACCAGAATATTCGCCGGTCCCGTCAGGCGGCAGAAGGGATAGGCCTTCATCTGCTCCATGTTCAGCGCCACATCGACGGTCATTTCGCCATCATATTCGAAATCGACGCCGCGCTTATCCAGAACTTTCGGCGCGTGGTGCATCTTGGTTGCGCGCTCGGACACCGGATAGCCGAAGGTCGAGAACGAGCAGAAAGCCACCCGCGGCTCAAGGCCCAGCGCGCGCGCAACATGCGCGCCCCGCGTTGCGATGTCGGCCAGGTCTTCCTCGTCCGGCCATTCCTGCACAAGCGTATCGCCCATCAGGACAATGCGGCCGCGATGCAGAATCGCGGTAATCCCCACCGCGCCATCGCTGGGCTTGGCGTCATAGACCTTGCCGATCAATTCCAGCACATGGGCGGATTTGCGCGTCGCCCCAGTCACCATCCCGTCGCCATGCCCATGCGCAAGCATCAGCGCGCCGAACACATGCCGGTCGCGCGTCGCAAGCTTATGCGCGTCTTCGCGGTCGACACCTTGGCGTTGCAGGCGCGAATACAGGAAGTTGCGATACTCGTCGAGGTGCTTGGTATTGGCGGCATTCACCACCTTCAGCTCGCGGTAAGCGTCACCGATACCAACCGCTTCCAGCTTCTCTTTGACATCCGTCTCACGCCCGATAACCAGCGCGGTCCCCATGCCCGAGCGCTGATAGGCAACGGCTGCGCGCAGGACACGCGGATCGTCGCCCTCGGTAAAGATCATCCGCGCCTGCGCCTGTTTCGCGCGCGCATGGATGCCTTGCAGGATCGAGGCCGTCGGGTCCATCCGCGCCTTGAGGCTATGGGCATACCCCTCCATGTCGATAATCGGGCGACGCGCAACACCGGTATCCATCCCCGCCTTCGCCACCGCCGGCGGGATCACATGGATCAAGCGCGGGTCAAACGGCGTCGGGATAATGTAGTCACGCCCGAAGGTCAGTTTGCGACCATAGGCCATCGCGACCTCATCGGGCACGTCCTCGCGGGCAAGCTCGGCCAAGGCGCGGGCGCAGGCGATTTTCATTTCGTCGTTGATCGCGCGCGCGTTGATGTCCAGCGCCCCGCGGAACAAATAGGGGAAGCCCAGCACGTTGTTCACCTGGTTCGGATAATCCGAACGCCCGGTCGCAACGATTGCATCCTGACGGACCTCATGCGCCTCTTCGGGGGTGATCTCGGGGTCGGGGTTCGCCATTGCGAAGATCACCGGATTATCCGCCATGGTCGAGACCATCTCGGGCGTCACAGCGCCCTTTGCGGACACCCCAAGGAACACATCCGCGCCGCGCATCGCATCCTCCAGCGTGCGCGCCTCGGTCACGACCGCGTGGGCCGATTTCCACTGGTTCATGCCCTCGGTGCGGCCCTGATAAATCACGCCCTTGGTATCGCACATGATGCAGTTTTCGTGCCGTGCCCCCATCGCCTTGATCAGCTCAAGGCAGGCAATCCCCGCAGCACCCGCGCCATTCAGCACGATCCGGCAGTCCTCGATTTTCTTGCCCGAAATCTCCAGCGCGTTGATCAGACCAGCGGCACAGATAACTGCCGTGCCGTGCTGGTCGTCGTGGAACACCGGAATGTCCATCATCTCTTTCAGGCGCTGCTCGATGATGAAACACTCGGGCGCCTTGATGTCTTCAAGGTTAATACCGCCGAACGTCGGCCCCATCAGGCTTACGGCCTTGATGATCTCGTCGGGATCTTCGGTGTCCAGCTCGATGTCGATGGCATTCACGTCGGCAAAGCGCTTGAACAGAACCGCCTTGCCTTCCATCACCGGCTTCGAGGCCAGCGCGCCAAGGTTTCCAAGCCCCAAAATCGCCGTCCCGTTCGAGATAACAGCAACCATGTTGCCCTTGACCGTATAGTCATAGGCGGTTTCGGGGTTTTGCGCGATCGCCTCGACCGGCACAGCAACGCCGGGGCTGTAGGCCAGCGACAAGTCGCGCTGCGTCGTCATGCTTTTCGACGCGGTAATGTCGTATTTACCCGGACGCGGGTCGATATGATAAGCCAGCGCCTCTTCGGGCGTGATGCGGTTTTTGGTGGACATGGGCCTTATCCGTTGGTGCAAGCCTTGCCTGTCTAGCGTGGAACCCGCGCACTCTCAACAAATTGTGGCACCCGAACCCTTCGGATCTGCTTGGAAATCTTGTCGGAAAGAATTGGAAATCGCGCTTTCGCCGCCCTGCGCGCTTTTGTAGGCTCGCGCCCAGTGATTTGGGGGATGGAATGTCGCAGCCGACCGTGACGCCGATGATGGCGCAATATCTGGAGATCAAAGAGGCCAATCCGGGCGCTTTGCTGTTCTACCGGATGGGCGATTTCTACGAGATGTTTTTCGACGATGCGGTTGCGGCGTCGGCGGCGCTGGATATTGCGCTGACGAAACGCGGGCAACATCTGGGCGAAGACATTCCGATGTGCGGCGTGCCGGTTCATGCCGCCGAAGGGTATCTGCTGACGCTGATCCGCAAGGGCTTTCGCGTTGGTATCGCCGAACAGCTTGAAGATCCGGCCGAGGCTAAAAAACGCGGCTCGAAATCGGTTGTGAAGCGCGATGTCGTGCGGTTGGTCACCCCCGGCACCCTGACTGAAGAAAGTTTGCTTGAGGCACGGCGCCATAACTTTCTGGCCGCCTGGGCCGAGGTCCGCGACGAAGGCGCCCTGGCGTGGGTCGATATTTCCACCGGCGACTTTCGGGTGATGCCCTGCCCGCTAACGCGGCTTGGGCCGGAACTTGCCCGCCTTGCCCCGCGCGAGGTGCTGGTAAGCGAGGCAAAAGAGGCAGATTGCGCTGAAATAGTCTCTGATTTACGCGCCGCGATGACCCCGCTTGCGCGTGCGAGCTTTGATAGCCAAAGCGCTGAAAATCGACTGTGCAGCCTCTATTCCGTTGGCTCCCTCGATGCGTTTGGCAGCTTTTCGCGCGCCGAAGTTTCCGCGATGGGCGCGATTGTCGACTACCTCGACCTGACCCAACGCGGAAAACTTCCGCTTTTGCGTCGCCCCGTTCTGGAAAACGCGGGCGAGCTTGTGCAGATCGACGCAGCCACACGGCGCAACCTTGAACTTACTCAGGCGCTATCTGGCGGGCGCGAAGGATCGCTTCTTTACGCCATTGATCGCACCGTTACCGCTGGCGGCGCACGCCTTCTGGAGCGCCGCATCTCGGCCCCGTCACGCAACCTTTCCCAGATCCACGAACGCCATGATGCAGTCGCGTTTTTGCAAGAACAGAGCCTTTTTTCATCGGATTTACGCAGCGACCTGAAGCGTTGCCCCGATATGGACCGCGCCTTATCGCGCCTTGCGCTGGATCGTGGCGGCCCACGCGATATGGCCGCCATTCGCAACGGCCTGACGCAGGCGCTGTCGATTTCCGAAAAAGTTGTGGCATCTTCGGCCCCCTCTCTTCTGAAACGAGCGTCGAAGGCTTTGGTTGGTCATGACTCGCTGGTCGATCTGCTGGATGCGGCTCTGATAGCCGAACCGCCGCTGCTGGCACGCGATGGCGGCTTTATCGCGCCCGGCTACCACGAAGAACTCGATGAAACCCGCAGCCTGCGCGATGAGGGCCGCGGCGTCATCGCAGCGCTTCAGGCGAAATACGCCGAACACACAGGGATTTCATCCCTCAAGATCAAGCACAACAACGTGCTGGGTTATTTTATCGAGTGCACCTCGACCCACGCCGAGAAGATGCTCGCCGCGCCACTGTCGGAAAGCTACATCCACCGCCAGACGACCGCCAATCAGGTCCGCTTCACAACTGTTGAGCTAAGCGAGCTGGAAACCCGCATTCTGAACGCTGGAAACCACGCGCTCGAGATTGAAAAGCGGCTCTATGACACCCTGAAACGGGCAATTCTGGATCATTCCGGCCCGATCAACGAAGCCTCGCGCGCCTTGGCCGAAATCGACCTGTCCGCCGCCTTCGCGGACATCGCCTCAGGTGAGGGGTGGAGCCGCCCTCAGGTCGATGACAGCCGCGCCTTTGAAATCGAGGCGGGGCGTCATCCGGTCGTCGAGTTCGCGCTGAAACGCTCGGGCGAGCCCTTCATCGCAAACGATTGTGGCCTGACCTCGGGCGAAACGCCTGCGATCTGGCTGCTGACCGGCCCGAACATGGCAGGTAAATCGACCTTCCTGCGCCAGAACGCGATTATTGCGCTGCTTGCTCAGGCGGGAAGCTTTGTTCCAGCGCGCCGTGCGCACATTGGCCTTGTCAGCCAGTTGTTCAGTCGCGTGGGCGCCGCCGACGATCTGGCACGCGGCCGGTCGACCTTTATGGTCGAGATGGTGGAAACCGCGGCAATCCTGAACCAGGCCGACGACCGCGCGCTGGTTATTCTGGACGAAATCGGGCGCGGCACGGCGACCTATGACGGGCTTTCGATCGCCTGGGCGGTGATGGAGCACCTGCACGGTGCAAACCGCTGCCGGGCGTTATTCGCCACCCATTACCACGAGATGACCGCCCTTTCGGCCAAGCTGGACGGCGTCGAAAACGCAACGGTTTCGGTGAAGGAATGGGACGGCGAGGTCATCTTCCTGCACGAAGTCCACAAGGGCGCCGCCGATCGCAGCTATGGCGTGCAGGTCGCGCGCCTTGCCGGCCTTCCTGATACGGTGGTCGAGCGCGCGCGCGTTGTGCTGGATGCGCTGGAAAAAGGGGAGCGCGAAGGCGGTGCGCGCAAACAGGCGGTGATTGACGATCTACCCTTGTTTTCAGTCTCTAATACGCCGCAACCCGCCGCGAAATCGGCTGAACCCTCCAAAATCGAGGCGCGCCTTGCAAACCTTTTGCCAGATGAAATGACGCCGCGAGAGGCTCTCGCGGCGATCTATGAACTTCGGTCTTTGCTGGTTGACTAAAGCGGGCCGGATAGACCGCCGGTATCAGGCTTTGGGCATCGAACTGACGCCAACTTTCGCCGGACGCAGCAAGCGGTCGTGGATCATGAAGCCATTTTCCATGACCTGAATGATGTCGCCCGCAACCGTATTCGGCACCGGAGCCTCGAACATGGCTTCGTGCATCTGCGGATCGAACTTTTCGCCAACCTGCGGCAACACAGCAGTAATCCCGTGGCGCGCAAAAACGTTCAAAAGCTCGCGCTGCGTTAGCTCGATGCCGTCAATCATCGGGCCTGCCAGCGTGCGCACATCGTCATTCACGGCCTCAAGCGCGCGGTTCAGCGCATCAAACACCGGCAACATATCGCGGGCAAGTTTCGAGCCACCATATTGCGCAGCTTCACGGCGCTCTTTATCGGCACGCTTGCGCGAATTTTCGGCATCCGCCAGCGCGCGCATGAAGCGGTCTTTCAGCTCGTCACGCTCGGCTCGAAGTGCCTCAATCTCGCCCGCCTCGGCGGCCAGCATATCTTCGAGGCTTTCATCCATTTGCGCCTGATCCTCAAGGATCTCGTCTTTCTTGTCGCTCATGCGTCTCACCTTTTCGACTGGCCAGACAGCATCCGCCCGACCAGTTGCGCTGTATAGTCTACAATCGGAACGATGCGCCCATAGTTCAACCGCGTCGGGCCAATAACGCCGACCGCACCGATAACCTTCCGGTCAGCGTTCATATAGGGAGAGACCACCAAAGAGGAACCCGAAAGTGAAAAGAGTTTGTTCTCTGAGCCAATAAAAATGCGCACACCGTCGCCCTTTTCGGCCAGATCAAGGAATTGAGCGATGTCGCGCTTGCGTTCGAGGTCATCAAAGAGCGAACGGACCTTCTCCAGATCGACCTCTTCGCCACCAATCAGGTTCGCACGCCCCCGCACGATCAGGCGTTCATAGGATTCGCCCTGATCCTCCCATTGCGCGAGACCGCTTTCGACCAAAGCCGCCGCAAGCGTATCAAGCTCCTGCCGGCGCGCCGTAATCTCGCGGCTCATATGATCGCGCAGCTCGCTTAGCGTTTTGCCCTCGGCCAGCGCATTCACAAAGTTCGCGGCCTCGCGCATCGACGAGGGCGTCTGACCGGGCGGCGGGTTGAAAATCCGGTTTTCGACCTGCCCATCGGCAAACACCAGCACCACCAGCGCGCGATCCGCAGCCAGCGAGACGAACTCGATATGCTTGATCGCCGCTTCATGCTTGGGCGTCAGCACAAGGCTCGCGCCATGCGTAATCCCCGACAGGGCCGAACCCACGCGATCCAGCAAGCTGGAGACATCGCTCTCATTACTGCCCATCGTCGCCTCAAGCGCCGCACGATCCCCGGCATCAAGGGTCGAAACCTCCATCACCCCATCAACAAACATCCGCAAGCCCATTTGCGTGGGGATTCGCCCCGCGCTGACATGCGGGCTGTCCAGAAGCCCCAGATATTCGAGGTCTTGCATCACATTGCGGATGGTTGCCGCCGACAAACGCTCGCTCATCGTGCGGGTCAGGGTGCGCGAACCAACCGGATCGCCGGTTTCCAGATACCCCTCGACCACACGGCGAAACACCTCGCGCGAGCGATCGTTGAGTTCCGAGAAGATTTTTGACCGATCCGTCACTTTGCCCAATCCCGAGCTGATATTTTCCGGCACTTCGCCGCCCATCCCCCGCTTCGGGGTTGCATCATTTTGGCGCGGGCCTCAAATGGACGCAACAAACGCGAGAAAAAGGACTATACGCATGCGCCCCTCTGGCCGGAATTTAAGCGAATTGCGCACAATTTCAATCGAGACCGGTGTCACCAAGCACGCCGAAGGCTCGTGCCTGATCAAAATGGGCGACACCCATGTTCTGTGCACCGCCACGATCGAGGATCGCGCGCCCTCGTTCCTGAAAGGCTCGGGCCTTGGTTGGGTGACGGCCGAATACGGGATGCTGCCGCGCGCGACCAACACCCGCAACCGCCGCGAGGCTGCCACCGGCAAACAAGGTGGCCGCACCGTCGAGATCCAGCGCCTGATCGGGCGCGCGCTGCGCGCAGGCGTTGACCGCTCGGCCCTTGGCGAACGCCAGATCGTTGTCGATTGCGATGTGATTCAGGCCGACGGCGGCACGCGCTGCGCCTCGATCACGGGCGGTTGGGTTGCGCTGCGCCTTGCGGTGAACAAGCTGCTGAAATCGGGCGCTTGCACCTCGGACCCGCTGATCGACCACGTCGCGGCGATTTCCTGCGGCATCTACGCTGGCCAACCCGTTTGCGACCTTGACTACGCCGAGGACAGCGAAGCAGGCACCGACGGCAACTTCATCATGACTGGCGCAGGCAAGCTGATCGAAGTGCAAATGTCCGCAGAAGGCGCCACCTTCAGCCGCGCGCAGATGAATGAGCTGCTTGATCTGGCCGAAAATGGCGTGGCAGAGCTGGTCAAAGCCCAGAAAGCCGCCATCGGATGAGGAAATTCACCGACAAAAAGCTGCTGGTCGCCACGCATAACGCCGGAAAGCTGGAAGAGATGCGCGCTCTTCTGGCGCCTTTCCGGATTGAGTGCGTTGGCGCGAAAGAGCTTGGCCTGATCGAACCGGAAGAGACCGAAAGCACCTTTATCGGCAATGCGCGGATCAAGGCCCATGCGGCGGCCAAGGCGACAGGCCTTCCGGCGCTGGCGGATGATTCCGGCATCGAGGTCGATTGCCTTGATCTCGCGCCGGGCGTCTATACCGCCGATTGGGCCGAAACCCCGAATGGGCGCGATTTCACCATGGCGATGACAAAGACCTGGGCCGCTTGCGAAGATCGCGCCGCCCCCGAGCCGCGCACCGCGCGTTTTCGCTCGACTTTGGTGCTTGCTTGGCCCGACGGTCATGACGAAGTGTTCGAAGGCAAGGTCGAAGGGCAGCTTGTCTGGCCCATGCGCGGCCAACTTGGCCACGGCTACGACCCGATGTTCCAGCCTGCGGGCCTTGACATCACCTTTGCCGAGATGGACCCGGCGAAGAAAAACGAAATCTCCCACCGCGCCGATGCATTCAACAAGCTCGTCGCCTGTTTCGAGGCATAATCATGTCTGATCGCAGAAATATCTCCGGCGGCTCGCCTTACGAGCCGAAACTCGGCTACTCGCGTGCCGTCGTTAAAGGCGACTGGTGCTTTGTTGCGGGCACAACCGGCGCCGATCCGGATACCAAGGCTTTTCCTGACAGCGTGCTGGATCAGGCGCGCAACACCTTCGCAACGATCAAACGTGCACTAGACGAGGCTGGTTTCAGCTTCGAGGACGTCGTGCGAGCCAACTACATAATCACCAACGCGGCCTATATGGAAGAAATCATCCCAGCACTATCCGAGGTGTTCGGCGAGATCCGCCCCGCAGCAACGATGATCGTGGCCGGCCTTGTGAACCCTGCGATGAAAATCGAAATCGAACTGACGGCGTTTAAGGGATGACCCAAGATTGGCGGCATGGTGGCTTCGGCCTTTACCTGCATTGGCCCTTCTGTGCCGCCAAATGCCCCTATTGCGATTTCAACTCGCATGTATCCGCGAAAATCGACCAATCACGCTGGAATAGAGCCTATTTAGCCGAGATTGACCGCTACGCTGCCGAAACAAAGGGGCGCGTTCTGAAATCGGTTTTCTTCGGTGGAGGCACGCCCTCATTGATGGAGCCTGAGTTGGTTCAGGCCATCCTTGATCGAATTCGCGACCGCTGGACGCTGGCGAATGACGTTGAAATCACGCTGGAGGCAAACCCCACAAGCATCGAATCCGGGCGGTTTAGAGCCTATTCCGAGTCTGGGGTGAACCGTATTTCGATGGGAATGCAGGCGCTGAACGACGACGATCTGCGCAAACTGGGCCGGATGCATACCGCCGCCGAAGGGCGCGCGGCCTTTGACATCGCGCGCAAGCATTTTGATCGGGTCAGCTTTGATCTGATCTACGCGCGGCAGGACCAGTCTCTGGACGCGTGGAAAGCCGAGCTTCGGGAAGCGCTGGAAATGGCAGTTGACCACTTCTCGCTGTATCAACTGACGATCGAAGATGGCACAGCCTTCGGCGCACGCCTCGCGGCGGGAAAGCTGCGCGGGTTACCGGATGATGACCTTGCATCAGATATGTATGTGATAACACAGGAAATTTGTGACTCCTACGGGCTTCCAGCCTATGAGATCTCAAACCATGCCCGAGCTGGTGCCGAAAGCCGTCACAACCTTGTTTATTGGCGCTACGGCGATTATGTCGGCATCGGCCCGGGGGCGCACGGACGACTATCGCTGGGCAGCGCTCGCTACGCGACCGATACCCCTAAATCTCCCGAAGCGTGGCTTCAGCAAGTCGAAACGGCAGGCTCCGGCGAGCTTGACCGCGATGCCCTGCCCCAACACGAGCAGGCAATCGAGCTTTTGCTATTTGGCTTGCGTCTCAGGGAGGGGCTGGACACCGATCGCTTCACCCGCCTTTCAGGCGCACCGCTTGACCCATCCAAGATAGAGATGCTGCAAGAATTTGGCATGATTACGCTGAAACAGGGTCTAATTTCCGCCACGCAGAACGGGCGTGCGGTGTTGAATGCCGTCATACGCGAGTTGATGCCATGACGCGGCTCGTCTGGGGCATATTGGGCGGACTCTCGTTCGGCCTGGCTCTCGTGGGCGTCCTTGTTCCGCTGTTGCCGACCGTTCCATTTCTGCTTCTTGCGGCATTTTTCTTCGCTCGCTCCTCCGAGCGACTTCACCACTGGCTCCTAACACATCCGAAATTCGGTGCCGCGATACAGGACTGGAACGACCGCGGCGCGATCTCAAAACGCGCAAAAATTGCCGCAACAGTGTCTATTCTTGCGTCTATTGCGCTGACGTTCGCGATTGGAGTCGGTGCAAAAGTTCTTTTTATTCAGGCAGGTATCCTTGTCACTGTCAGCCTGTTCATTTGGACCCGCCCAAGCGTTTGAACTCAGCGGAAATTGCTGAGCATCTGGCAAATAGCGTCAAGCTCATCAAGATTCTTATAGTCAATCATCAGCTTACCGGCGCCGGTCGCCTTGTGGTCAATCGAAACCTTCATGCCGCTTGCCGCGGAAAGATCCGCTTCTAGCGCGCGGGTATCGGCGTCCTTTTCGACGGTCCGGCTTTGCGGCAACGATTTTGTCTCGGCGGCCGGTTTCTTCGCCAGCCGCTCGGTCTCGCGCACCGAAAGCCCCTGCGAGACAACCTTCCGAGCCAGTCCAACCGGATCAACCGCCGTCAACAGGGCGCGCGCATGCCCCGCCGAAAGCTGTCCGTCGCGCAGAAGCTCTTGTAGTTCCTCAGGCAAGTTCAAAAGGCGCAGCAGATTGGCAATATGCGAGCGGCTTTTCGACAGCGCCTCGGCCATTTTCTCTTGAGTATGGCCGAAACGGTCCATCAACTGACGGTAGCCAAGCGCCTCTTCAAGCGGGTTAAGCTCGGCGCGCTGAATATTCTCGATGATAGCGATTTCAAGCACTTCAATATCGCTGAACGACCGCACGATCACCGGAAGCTCGTGCAGTTGGGCAATTTGCGCAGCTCTCCAGCGGCGCTCGCCCGCAACAATTTCGTAGTGATCCGCCTTCGTCGGGTGTGCACGCACGATAAGCGGTTGAATCACACCCTTCACGCGAATTGACGCCGCCAACTCCTCAAGCGCATCAGGATTAAAACTGCGGCGCGGCTGATCCGGATTCGGCTCGATTTGCTCGATCGGGAGCTTCATATCTGCGCGGCGCGGCGTATTGTCGCTTGCCGGTTGATCAAGGTGAACATCCGCCATGAGGGCCGAAAGGCCGCGACCAAGGCCACGGCGTTCTTTTTTCTCGCTCATAGTTTACCCTTTCATAGCGGCTTCGTGCCGATTCAGCATCTCGCGCGCCAGCGCCCTATAGGCCTGCGCACCCCGCGACCCCGCATCGTAGCTCAGAACGGACATCGCATAAGAGGGCGCCTCGGAGACGCGAACATTGCGCGGAATCATAGTCCGGAAGACTACCTCGCCAAGCGTCGCGCGCGCATCAGCCTCTACCTGTTGTGATAGATTGTTACGAACATCATACATCGTGAGGACAACGCCTTCGATACGCAGGTCTCGGTTCACAGACTGGCGCACTTCGCGGACCGTCAGCATCAGTTGCGACAGCCCCTCCAGCGCAAAAAACTCGGCCTGAAGCGGCACGAGGATCGACTGCGAGGCGGCCATCGCGTTTACTGTCAGCAGCGAAAGCGACGGCGGGCAGTCGATGAGAACGTAATCGAACCGAAAGCCATCCATATCCGGCTGACGCAAGGCATCATGCAGCAAGAAGCTACGTTTTTCATTGGAAATCAGCTCTATATCAGCTGAGGAAAGATCTGTCGTTGCGGGGCAAAGCCACAATCCTTCGATCTCGGTTTTCTGGAAAACATCCGAAATCGGAGCATCATCGAGCAATAGTTCATAGGTGCTGAGCTTCCGGCTTTCTGGCTCCGAACCAAGCCCCGTTGAGGCATTTCCCTGCGGGTCCAGATCGACCAGAAGCACACGCTTGCCATGCTCTGCAAGCGCAGCTGCAAGATTGATTGCCGTCGTCGTCTTTCCCACCCCGCCCTTCTGATTGGCGATCGAGATAATTCGTGGCGGCGGCGGCCGGGTAGGGTCAGACACGGGATACCTCTTGAATAGTCAGTATAGCCGCCTCCGGGTCGGTTAGGCTCGGGTGCGTAGAATATGAAAATGACCAGTTTTTCGTTGCCTCTGCAAGCTCTTCGCGCCACCTGCCCCCTTTTGGAAAGATGCAGACACCCCCTGGCGCAAGATGCTGCTCTGCAAATCCGAGCAAAGCATCAAGCGGCGCCAAGGCGCGTGCACTCAGGAAATCTGCGCCTAGCGGTTCAGTCTCATCTATACGTCGCGCCAGAACTTTCGTGCTCAGGCCCAGCTCACGCACCACCGCCAAAAGAAACGCCGACTTCCGCTGATCGCTTTCTACAAGGGTGAAACGTAGTTCGGGGGCTTTCTCCAAGGCAATAACAGCAAGAACAAGACCAGGAAAACCGCCGCCGGACCCCAAGTCTACCCAATGTCCATTGGCCGCGCCAGCCACGGAAAAGAGCTGGGCCGAATCCAGAAAATGCCGGGACCACACCTCATCTAAGGTTTTTGGGGATACCAGATTGATCGCCTGATTCCATTTACGAAGAAGGGCGTCATAGGCCTCGAGTCGCGCTAATGTTTCACGTGAAACATTAGTTTTGTCCTGAAATTCCGCCTTCAACGTATCAATCATGCCGATTTTGCCCGAAATTGCTTCAGCCGCGCCAAGATAAGGGTCAATGCCGCCGGCGTCATCCCTTCTACCTTAGCCGCGTGCCCAAGCGTTTGCGGGCGCGCGCGCGCAAGCTTTGTTTTCAGTTCGCTGGACAGGCTTGGGAGCAAATGGAAGTCGAAGCTGTCCGGAATTTTCCAGCTCTCATCCCGCTTGATTGCCTCCGCATCACTCTCCTGACGCTCAACATAATTTGCGTAAAGAGCCTCAATGGATAGCTGCTCGGAAATTTCGTCAGCAATTGCAGACAGCTCCGGTGCGGCCGTTTGCAGCATCGAGAAATCTATAGACGGAAACGCCAATAAATCAAATGCACTGCGCTTTGTGCCATCCTGATTGACAGGAAGTCCTTTTTTCACTGCTTCTTTCGGTGTGAAAATCAGGCGATCCAAGAGTGATCGCCCCGCCGCAAGCGCCTCCATCTTTAGCTCGAACGCATTGCGGCGCATTGCGCCAACACAGCCCAACTCGATACCCAGGCCGGTTAGACGCTGATCGGCGTTGTCGGCCCGAAGCGAAAGACGGAATTCTGCGCGCGAGGTGAACATGCGATACGGTTCTGACACGCCACGCGTAACCAGATCGTCAATCATCACACCAATATAGCTGGATGAGCGGCTAAAGATCGCATCTTCGCGGCCCTGCGAAGCGAGCGCAGCGTTTAAACCGGCCACAAGCCCCTGTGCTGCGGCCTCTTCATAACCCGTGGTTCCGTTAATCTGTCCTGCCAAGTAGAGGCCAGGTTGCGCGCGCAATTCCAGCGTTTGACGCAACGCCCGCGGATCGACAAAGTCATACTCGATTGCGTATCCTGGCTGCAAAATCCTAACCGATTCAAGACCATAGATAGATCGAACGTAGTCTTCCTGAACATCTTCGGGTAGCGAAGTGGAAATTCCATTCGGATATACCGTGTCGTCGTCCAAGCCCTCTGGCTCGAGAAACACCTGATGCGAGGCCTTATCGGCGAAGCGAACAACCTTATCCTCGATCGAGGGGCAATAGCGCGGACCGACTCCCTCGATATGCCCACCATACATCGCCGAACGCGACAGATTCTGCCGAATCACATCATGCGTCCGCTCGTTGGTATGGGTTATCCCGCAACAAACCTGACGCGCGAACGGTCGGCGATTCATAAAAGAAAAGACCACCGGCTTATCATCTCCCGGCTGCTTCTCAAGCACATCCCAGCGAATCGTTTTCCCATCGAGTCGCGGAGGAGTTCCGGTTTTCAGGCGACCAAGCGGAAGCCCAAGCTCCTTCAGGCGCCGCGCCAGCGCCACCGAAGGTCTGTCGCCCATCCGCCCACCTTCGCGTCGCTTATCTCCGATATGAATAATACCGTTCAGGAACGTTCCGGACGTCAACACAACGCCATGACTGCGGATCTCGGTCCCGTCGGCCAGAACAACCCCAGCCACACGCCCGCTTTCAGAAATCAGATCCGCGACTTCTGCCTCAATGACGCTCAGGTTTTCCTGTTCAACGGTCATTTTCTGCATCGCTTCGCGATATAGACGACGGTCCGCTTGCGCCCGTGGCCCGCGGACAGCCGGCCCCTTGCGGCGGTTTAGCAGGCGAAACTGGATACCCGCCAGATCCGCGCCGCGCCCCATGACACCATCAAGCGCGTCGATTTCCCGGACAAGGTGCCCTTTTCCTAAGCCGCCAATCGCGGGATTGCATGACATGACACCAATTGCATCCGCACGAAGTGTCACCAAAGCCGTTTTGGCACCAGTCCGCGCTGCCGCGTGAGCCGCCTCGGTTCCCGCATGACCACCACCCACAACAATGACATCAAAATGTTTCACGTGAAACACTCCTCACTTCCCGATGCAGAAGCTCGAGAAAATTTCATCCAGCAGATGCTCGACATCCACCCGGCCAACAAGAGATTCAAGCGCGCGCGCCGCAATCCGAAGCTCCTCCGCAGCCAATTCGGCCCGGTCAGCCCCCGCTAATACCTCATTTCGCGCCGATTCCATAGCCCGCAACGCCGCGCTCAACGAATTGCGATGACGCTCATGCGACATGACACCGGCGGAAGCAGCCATACCCTCAAGTCGAGACGCAATTTCAGAGATCAAGCGGTCAACGCCTTCTCCCGTCTTGCCAGACACACACAGGCCAGCCTGCGCAAAAACATCCGCCTTGCCATGCACAACCAGATCGCCATTCAGCGGCTCAATCAACGGCACGTCGGCGCCATCGAGCAAGAATACACGCAAATCCGCGGTTTTCGCCCGCGAGATAGCTCGTTCCACGCCGATTGCCTCAACAACATCATCAGTTTCCCGCAGACCGGCCGTATCAAGAACCGTGACTGCAAGTCCGTGCAAATCCATACGAACCTCGATCACATCACGCGTCGTTCCAGCAACTTCAGAAGTAATCGCTGCATCACGGCCCGCAATCGCATTCAAAAGCGTTGATTTTCCAGCATTGGGCCGCCCGACGATCGCGACTTCAAAACCTTCCCGGATACGCTCACCAGCGGCAATACCGCGCAATTCCATGTGAATCGCGGCTTCAACACGCGAGATAAGCTCCAGCACCTCTGGCGACACATCGACCGGAACTTCCTCATCCGCGAAATCAATTGTCGCCTCGATCAGCGCACCTGCCCGCACAAGATCTGCGCGCCACGCATCGACATACTGACCAACCGCACCTGAAAGCACCTTAAGCGCCTGTTTTCGTTGTGCTTCTGTTTCAGCTTCTATCAGATCCGCAAGCCCCTCGACCTGAGCCAGATCAAGCCGCCCATTTTCAAGCGCACGACGCGTAAACTCACCAGCCTCTGCCATCCGAAGCCCGTCGATCTGCGACAATGCCCTCAGGACAGCCGAGACAGTCGCAATCGCACCATGAATATGGAACTCAACCACCTCTTCGCCGGTAAAGCTTGCGCCAGCGTCGAACACCAGAACAACGGCCTCGTCCAGCTCTTCGCCATCCAGCCGAAGCTTTCGCAGCCCCGCAACGCGCGTTTTCGGCAATGTCCCACAAAGACGCAGCCCCGCCTCTTTCGAGCGAGGCCCGGAAACGCGGATAACCGCCACCCCCGCTTTACCGCGGGCGGTGGCTAGTGCATAGATCGTATCCATCATAACCCTTTGAGGTTAAATGATAAAACAGGATTACCCGTTCATGGAGTCGAAGAATTCGCCGTTCGTCTTGGTTTGCTTCAGCTTCGAAATCAGGAACTCGATCGCGTCCGTCGTGCCCATCGGATTCAGGATGCGGCGCAAGAGATAGGTCTTCTGCAGGTCTTTCTGATCGACCAGCAGATCCTCTTTCCGCGTGCCGGACTTAAGAATATCCATCGCCGGGAAGACGCGCTTGTCGGCAACCTTACGATCCAGCACAATCTCCGAGTTACCCGTGCCTTTGAATTCTTCGAAGATCACCTCGTCCATGCGCGATCCGGTGTCGATCAGCGCAGTCGCGATAATGGTCAGCGAGCCACCTTCTTCGATGTTCCGCGCAGCACCAAAGAAGCGCTTGGGGCGCTGCAAAGCGTTCGCGTCGACACCACCCGTCAGCACCTTACCCGAGCTTGGCACAACGGTGTTATAGGCGCGACCAAGGCGCGTGATCGAGTCGAGCAGGATCACTACATCGCGCTTATGCTCGACCAGGCGCTTTGCTTTTTCGATGACCATCTCGGCCACAGCAACGTGGCGCGTTGCGGGTTCGTCGAAGGTCGAGGAAATCACCTCACCCTTCACCGAACGCTGCATGTCGGTCACCTCTTCCGGGCGTTCATCAATCAAGAGAACAATCAGATAGCACTCGGGGTGATTCACCTCGATCGAATGCGCGATGTTCTGCAGCAGAACCGTTTTACCCGTGCGCGGCGGTGCAACGATCAGCGAGCGCTGGCCTTTCCCGATCGGAGACACAAGGTCGATGATCCGCGCGGAACGATCCTTGATTGTCGGATCCTCGATCTCCATTTTCAGGCGCTCGTCAGGATAAAGCGGCGTCAGGTTATCAAAGCTGACCTTGTGGCGCGCGCGCTCGGGGTCTTCGAAGTTGATCTTCTCGACCTTGGTCAGCGCAAAATAGTGCTCATTTTCATCCGGAGAGCGGATCACACCCTCAACCGTATCACCCGTGCGCAGCGAGTGCTGGCGGATCATATCGGGCGAGACATAAATATCGTCAGGACCGGGCAGATAGTTTGCCTCGGGCGAGCGCAGGAAGCCGAAACCGTCTTGCAGAACCTCAAGCACGCCATCGCCGCCGATAACGATGTCATCCTCTGCGTGCTCTTTCAGGATCGAGAACATCATCTCGCCCTTGCGCATCGTCGAGGCGTTCTCGATTTCCCATTCTTCGGCCAGCGCCAAAAGCTCTTTCGGGCTTTTAGCTTTAAGGTCGGCAAGGTTCAGGCGTTCGTTCATGGGGTATCCCATCATCGTAAGGCGCAAGTCCCGATGGCGGGCTCGCGCTGAATTTCATTGATCTATAGAAGAACCGGTCGACCAGAACGGTCGTGGCTTGCGGCGCTGATACGCGTGAATGCTGTCCGAGTCAATAAATCCTCAGAATTTCACAATCACCGAGAGGACAATAACGATCATGAAAATCGTCGGCACCTCGTTCATCATGCGGAATTGACGGCCAGTAAGCGCGTTACGCCCTTCGGCCAGATCGACCCGCTTCTTGGCGCACCAAAAATGGAACCATGTCATCCCGATAATCGAGGCTGCCTTCGTCCAGGCCCAAATGCTTTCCCAGTCAACAATACCGGGTGTCAGCACAAGCATAAGCCCAAAGAGCCAGCTCGACACCATCGCAGGCGCCATGATCGCTTTCAACAGCAGCCGTTCCTGATGGCGAAACAGCAGGTCCATATCCGAGTCTCGCTCAACACCCTGCTTGTTCAGCCCTTCAACGTGATAAACGAACAAACGCGGCAGATAGAACAGCCCCGCCATCCATGCGAGCACCGACATCACATGCAGACTTTTGGTCCAGACATACAGTTCGGCAAGAAAGTCGGTCATGGCAAGGCTCCTTCGGTGACGCATCACTTCTTAAAATAATTAAGAAGAAAAGAAAAAGATGATGATGATGTAAGGGCTGTGGGTAATGTGGATTATAGCTTTACCCACATACCCAATTTGTCCGAAGCGATGATGTCAGCCTCTGTTTGCCGTCCTGTGAGTATCTAGTATTTCATAAATATATCAATATGATAACAAATACATGGAACTGTAATGCTGTGTTGAAAATCTGTGGATAAAAGGTCGCAGGACATATAATTCCCCCATGCCTGAATCCTACTTTCAACAAGGGGAAAAGCACCGGAGTTTCTTGACAAAAGGTTAAAGAAACCCACAGCAAGACGTCGAAACCGGCTTACTCACAAATCCGCCCCGCCCCTGTCCGGAGAGTTATCCCCATGTCTATCCCCGTCATCCTTGCTTCCGCGTCCGAAATCCGCGCGACGCTTTTGCGCAATGCCGGGCTTGAGGTTCAGATCAAACCTGCGCGTATCGACGAAGACATGATCCGCGCGGGGCTTGAGGCCGAGGATGCCTTGCCCCACGATGTCGCCGATACGTTGGCCGAGCTAAAGGCTGCCAAAGTTTCTTCTAAAAATCCGGGCGCGCTTGTGCTTGGGGCAGATCAGCTTTTGGAACTCAAGGGGCAGATTTTCTCAAAACCCGATACGCCCGAAGACGCCCGCGCCCAGTTACGCGCTCTTTCGGGCAAGACCCACCGTCTGCTGTCCGCCCTTGTGGTGCTGTGCGACGGGCAACCGCTTTGGCGCCATATCGCGCCCGTTCGTCTGACTATGCATGACCTGTCGGATGCCTTTATCGACGACTATGTTTCCCGCAACTGGGAGAGCATCCGCTGGGCGGTTGGTTGCTATAAGCTTGAAGAAGAGGGTGTTCGGCTTTTCTCTCGGATCGAAGGCGATTACTTTGCGGTTCTGGGCTTGCCGCTCATCGAATTTCTGAACTGGTTGCGCGCACGAGGAGAGCTGACCACATGACCGACCACCCAAAAATTCCCTTGGCCGGAGTTATCGGGTCTCCGATTGCACATTCCAAATCGCCACAGCTTCAGCGCTACTGGCTGGAGAAATACGGGATCAAGGGCTTCTACGTTCCAATGGATATTGCGCCCGAAGACCTTGAAACGGTGCTGCGCGCCCTGCCAAGAGCTGGGTTTGTGGGGTGCAACGTCACTATTCCCCATAAAGAGGCGGTGCTGCGGATTGCCGATGTGGTCTCGGATCGGGCGGCGATTATTGGTGCGGCGAATACGCTGATCTTCCGGCCGGATGGCAAGATTCACGCTGATAACACAGATGGATACGGGTTTATCGCAAACCTCAAGCACGACCTGCCGGACTGGACCGGCGCCGAAGGTCCGGCGGCTGTCTTTGGCGCTGGCGGCGCGTGTCGTGCGGTGATTGCCTCGCTTCTGGAAACCGGCTGCCCCGAGATCCGGTTGGCAAACCGCACTCGCGCGCGGGCCGAAGCCTTGCGCGCCGAGTTCGGGGCGAAAATCGTTATTTATGACTGGGTTCAGGCCGGAAATATGCTGGAAGGCGCGAAAACGGTGATCAACACCACCGCGCTCGGGATGGTTGGCAAGCCAGAGTTCCGCGTGCCGCTGGATGCGCTTTCGCCGGATGCGGTGGTGACGGATATTGTTTACACCCCGCTTGAGACCGATCTTCTGAAACAGGCCCGTGCAATTGGATGCCGCACGGTCGATGGTCTGGGGATGCTGTTGCATCAGGCCGTTCCGGGGTTTGAGCGTTGGTTCGGCACCCGCCCCGAAGTTACCGAAGACCTGCGTGATCTGGTGCTTAGCCTATGACCCGTCCCTTCCTTCTGGGGCTGACCGGCTCTATCGGCATGGGGAAATCGACGACTGCCAAGATGTTTGCCGAGGCGGGTATTCCCGTCTGGGATGCTGACGCAACGGTCCATGCGCTCTATGCGACGGGCGGCGCGGCGGTTGCGCCAATCGGGGCGCTGTTTCCGCAGGCGGTCGTGGATGGCGCGATAGATCGCGGGGCGCTGAAAAAGGTAATTGCCGAAGATAAAACGGCTCTATCCCGCCTTGAATCCATCGTTCACCCGCTGACCGCGCAGTCGCGCGAGGCATTTATTACTGACCACCGCGATGCAGATCTGGTGCTGCTGGACATCCCTCTTCTGTTCGAGACGGGTGCAGATAATCTGTGTGATGCGGTGCTTGTCGTGTCGGCCCCGCCCGAGGTGCAGCGCACCCGTGTGCTGGAGCGTGGCACGATGGAAGCAGCGCAGCTTGATCTGATCCTCTCGCGCCAGACACCCGACGCAGAAAAACGCGCGCGCGCCGATCATGTAATCGAGACACTGACCCTTGAGCAGACCCGCGCTGCCGTGCAAGCATTGATCGCCAAGATCAGGGGGCGTCATGCGTGAGATCGTTCTGGATACCGAGACCACGGGCTTTGACCCGTCCGAGGGCGACCGTATCGTGGAAATCGGCGCGGTTGAGCTTTTGAACCATGTGCCGACGGGGCGCACCTATCACCAATATATAAACCCCGAACGCTCGATGCCGCGCGAGGCGTTCGAGGTGCACGGGCTTGGCGATGAATTTCTGGCCGACAAGCCGAAGTTCATCGAAATTGCCGATGCGTTTCTGGAATTCGTCGGGCCAGAGGCAAAGCTGGTGATCCATAACGCCAGCTTTGACATGAAATTCCTTAATGCCGAGCTGGGCTGGGTCAAAAAGCCGCTGATCGCCAATGAGCGCGCCATCGACACGCTTCTGATCGCGCGGCGTAAATTTCCAGGCTCGCCCGCGTCTTTGGATGCGCTTTGCCGCCGCTTCGGGATTGATAACTCGTCGCGGACGCTGCACGGGGCGTTGCTTGACTCTGAAATTCTGGCCGAGGTCTATCTGGAGCTGATCGGCGGGCGTCAGCCTGGTTTCGGTCTGAACTTCGAGGGCGATAATGGCCAGAAATCCGCGCTTGGCCCTTCAGACGACTGGCGCCCGAAGCCGCGTGCGGTGCCGCTGCCCTCGCGCCTGACCGACGAAGAGGCTGCGGCACATGCAGCTTTTGTCGAGAAAATGGGCGATAGCGCGATCTGGCGTCGCTAACGGCTTGCCCGACTGTGTCATTTAAACGCAATAAATGCGGTAAATCGGGCAATTTTCCCATTTAACCTAGCCGCCATTGGCCTTAAATGACCTCCTGTTTCGGGGAAACGGGGGGAAACCATGCTGGACCTGACCACGATGCGGGCCACGTTGGCCGAGAAATTCGATCTGGCGCCGTCACTGACGCTGGCCGAGGAAATGCGGGACATTCACGCGCGTATGGATCGCGTGATGCCCTTGCCGGACTTTGCCCGATACGCCCCCTATATCCGCGAGATCAACCGCCTCAAGCGCGAGAAAAACGCGGTTATCCTTGCGCACAACTATATGACGCCGGAAATCTATCACGGTGTTGCCGATGTGGTGGGCGACAGTCTTCAGCTTGCCGTTGCTGCGACCAAGGTCGAGGCCGAGACGATCATACAGTGCGGTGTGCACTTTATGGCCGAGACCTCGAAAATCCTGAATCCGGCCAAGCGGGTTCTGATCCCCGATGTTCAGGCCGGCTGCTCGCTTGCCGAAAGCATTACCGCCGAAGGTATCGCCCAGATGCGCGCCAAATATCCGGGTGCGCCGGTGGTCAGCTACGTCAATACCACCGCCGAGTTGAAGGCGGCTTCCGACATTTGCTGCACTTCTTCGAATGCCGCGCAGATTGTGGCAGCGATGGACAGCGACGTCGTTATCATGACGCCGGACCAATATCTTGCGCAGAACGTCGCCCGTGATGTGCCGCAGAAAAAGGTCGTCTGGTGGGCCGGATCGTGCATCGTGCACGAGCAATACACCGAAAATGACATCAACGAATTTCGCGCGCATAATCCGGGCGTCGAGATTATCGCTCACCCCGAATGCCCGCCGAATGTTGTGGATGCGTGCGACTATTCCGGCTCGACAGCGGGGATCATCAAATACGTCACCGATCGCAAGCCGCAAAAGGCGATGCTTGTGACCGAATGTTCGATGGCGTCGAATATTTCGGATGCTCTGCCCGAAGTCGAGTTTCTGGGGCCGTGTAACATGTGCCCCTATATGAAGAAGATCACGCTGGAAAAGGTGCTCTGGTCGCTGGTGACGGGCCACGAAGAGGTGATCGTCGATCCCGAGATTGCCGCAAAGGCGCGCGTCGCTGTTCAGCGTATGATCGACCTTTCCAATAAGTTGGGGCTGTAACGGTGATCCAGACCAATCGGGTTCTAATCGTCGGGGCCGGATTGGGCGCCCTTTATGCAGCGCTGAAACTGGCGCCGCGTCCGGTTCTGGTCATTTCGCCCGAGGAACTTGGCGAGGGGGCGTCCTCGGCTTGGGCGCAGGGCGGGGTCGCGGCCGCGATGGCGGCAGGTGATACGCCCGAAAGCCACGCGGTCGATACTGTGAACGCGGGCGCAGGCACCGTGGATGCCGCGATCGCGCGCATGGTCACGGGCGAGGCGGCGCAGCATATCCTTGACCTTACCGCGCTGGGCACGCCCTTCGACCGCGATGCCGAGGGTGTTTATGTGATGTCGCGCGAGGCGGCACATTCCACGGCGCGTGTGGTGCGCGTTAAGGGCGATCAGGCCGGACGCGAGATCATGCAGGCGCTGATTGCGGCGGTGCGCCAAACGGCCTCGGTTCAGGTTGCCGAGGGCGTCCTTGCCTCGGGTATCGAGGTGCAGGACGGTATCGCAACGGGTGTCTGGCTGGAAAAGGCAGGCGAGCCTTCGGGGCGTGTGCTGGTCCGTTCGCCCGCAATCCTTTTGGCGGGTGGCGGGTCTGGCGGTCTGTTTGCCGTAACGACCAACCCGCCGCGCATCCGCGGGCAGGTTATCGGCATGGCGGCGCGTGCAGGTGCCTGTATCGCCGACCCCGAGTTCGTGCAGTTTCACCCGACAGCCATCGTCGCGGGTGAAGACCCTGCCCCCCTCGCGACCGAGGCTTTGCGCGGCGAAGGCGCGACGCTTATCAACAACACCGGCGCGCGTTTCATGCCCGCCGTGCATCCCGATGCAGAGCTGGCCCCGCGCGACATTGTGGCTCGTGCGGTCTATCTTGAGCGTCAAGCAGGCCGCGAGCCGTGCCTTGATACGCGCGAGGTTCTGGGTGCCGAGCTTCTTACACGCTTTCCTGCCGTGGCCGAGGCGTGCAAGCGTGCGGGCATCGACCCCGTAACGCAGCCGATCCCCGTGGCCCCCGCCGCGCATTATCATATGGGCGGAATTGAAACCGACGCGCAGGGTCGCGCCAGCCTTGAGGGGCTTTGGGTCTGCGGCGAGGCATCCTCGACCGGCCTGCATGGGGCGAACCGGCTGGCCTCGAACGGGCTTTTGGAGGCGCTGGTCTATGCCCGCCTCTGTGCGATTGGTGTTGGCGAAAAACTGGGGCCGATTGCACCGGCCGATGCGGTTGACCTTAGCTTCCCCGACGGGGCCGAGGTTGTAGATGAGGCTGCTGTTGCGCGCCTGCGCGCCGCGATGACCGATGGCGCGGGCGTTGTGCGTGACGCGGATGGCCTGACCCGCACGCTGCGCATCATTGCGGAAATCGAAGCCGAGCATCCGCAAGAGGCGATGCAGAATATGACCGCAACCGCAACGCTGATTGCCGCCGCTGCCCTTGCGCGCACTGAAAGTCGCGGCGGTCATTTCCGCGCCGATTACCCGCAGGCCGATCCGGCGCAGGCTGCGCGCACCCATATCACACTCGATGAGGCCCGCGCGATCCGCTCCCGCGCTCTGGAGGACCAACGATGACCGCTTCGCTTCCCGATTTCCTGCTGGAACCGTTGGTGCGCGCCGCGCTGACCGAAGATCTTGCGCCGATGGGAGATGTGACCACCCGCGCGGTCATTCCGGCGGGTGCGCGCTATGAGGCGCGGCTGAATGCGCGCGAAACCGGCGTTGTCTCGGGGATGCAGATTGCCGCGATGGCCTTTCGTCTGGTTGATCCGGCTTTGAAGGTGAAAACTCTTGTGCCGGATGGCCGCCCCTGCGACCCCGGCCAGACGCTCATGACGATCGAGGGCGAGGCGGCTTCGATCCTGATGGGTGAACGTGTCGCGCTGAACTTTGCTGGCCGCCTGACGGGGATTGCAACGAAAACGGCGGGCTTTGTTGCCCAGACCAAAGGCACGAATTGCAAGATCACCTGCACCCGCAAAACCACGCCCGGTTTGCGCGCGGTCGAAAAGCTGGCCGTGCAGCATGGTGGCGGCTCGAACCACCGTTACGGGTTGTCGGACGCGATCCTGATCAAGGATAACCATATCGCGGCGGCGGGCGGTATTCGCGCGGTGCTCAAGGCAGCCAAGGCGGCGCGCTCGCATATGATGCGGGTCGAGCTGGAGGTGGACCGTCTCGACCAGCTTGAAGAGGCGCTGTCTGTTGGCGGTGCGGATGTCATCTTGCTGGACAACATGGACACGCCGACCCTGAAAAAGGCCGTCGCGCTGACCGCAGGCCGCGCCGTGCTAGAGGCGTCGGGCAACATGAAACTTGACCGGATCGCCGAGGTTGCCGCGACCGGCGTTGACTATATCTCGTCGGGCGCGCTCACCCATTCGGCGCGCACGCTCGACCTCGGGCTGGATTTCTGATTACTTCAGATGCTCTGCGAAGGCGGTGAAAACCGTCTCGTAGACATCGCGTTTGAAGGGGACGATGCTTTCGACCACTTGCGGATGTTCCATCCATGACCAGACCGAAAACTCGGGGTGTTCGGTCGCGATATTGACCTGAGCATCGGTGCCAAGATAGCGGAACAGAAACCACTTCTGGCGCTGGCCGCGATATTTGCCCTTCCAGATTTTGCCAACCAGATCGTGCGGCAGGTCGTAATAGACCCAGTCATCGGCCTTGGCGACGAACTCCACCAGATCGTCGGTGATGCCGGTCTCTTCCCACAGCTCGCGCAGCGCGGCGGCGCGGGGCTTTTCGCCCTCGTCGATCCCGCCTTGCGGCATTTGCCATGCATTGCCAGGGTTGTCGATCCGCTGGCCGGTAAAGATGCGCCCCTCGGCGTTCATCAGCACGACGCCAACGCAGGGACGGTAGGGAAGGGCTTCGATCTGGTCACGGGTAAGCATCTGGAATCCTTTAGAAAGAAACGGGGGCGCGCGGCCCCCGATCCGGATTTTATTGTGCGACTTCGGCCTTTTGCACCGTGCCACCTGTTTCCGGCGCGATGACAGACAGCCCGCGCAGAATATCGATGGCATAGGCAAGCTGATAATCCTCAAGCCGGAGCTTGGCGGATTCTTCAGCGTGCTTACGCTCTTCCTCGGCCTGACGCAGCTCGTCTTCGGTCATCGAGTCATTCGACAGCGAGCCGCGCAGATCTGCTTCGGTCGTGCGGTGCGGTTTGTCCTCGGTCGCGGTTTCATCGGCAGGCGCGCGCGGCGGCTGTTCGACCACGATATTCGGCGCGATACCAAGCGACTGGATCGAGCGGCCGGACGGCGTGTAATAGCGCGCCGTCGTCAGGCGCATTGCGCCATCGCCACGGATCGGCATAACCGTCTGGACCGAGCCTTTGCCGAAGCTCTGCGTGCCCACGACAATCGCGCGACGATGGTCTTGCAGCGCACCGGTCACGATCTCGGAGGCCGAGGCCGAGCCGCCATTGATCAGCACGACAATCGGTTTGCCCTCGGCCATGTCGCCCGGCGTCGCGTTAAAGCGCTCGCTCTCTTCGGGTTTGCGGCCACGGGTCGAGACGATCTCGCCCTTGTCGAGGAAGGCATCCGACACAGCAATCGCCTGATCCAGCAGGCCGCCGGGGTTGTTACGCAGGTCGATGATAAAGCCGCTGACCTTGTCGATGCCCCCGGCCTCTTTCACTTGTTTCTCCAGCGAATCCTGGAGGTTCGGGAAGGTCTGGTCATTAAAGGTCGTAACGCGCAGCACAACCGCGTTGCCCTCAAGGCGTCCGCGAACCGCCGTCAGCTTGATCGTATCGCGGATGATCGACACGTCGAAGGGTTCCGCCTCGCCTTCGCGCACCACCGTCACCACGATCTCCGAGCCGACCGGCCCGCGCATCAGGTCAACGGCGTCATTCAGCGTCAGCCCCAGCACGGATTCGCCATCGACATGGGTGATAAAATCGCCCGCCTGAATGCCAGCCTGCTCGGCCGGAGTGCCATCCATCGGCGAGACAACCTTGATAAAGCCGTCCTCCTGCGTGACCTCGATCCCCAGCCCGCCAAAGCTGCCACGGGTCTGCACCTTCATATCGTCGAAGTCTTCGGGCGGCAGATAGCTTGAATGCGGGTCAAGCGAGACCAGCATCCCGTTGATCGCAGCCTCGATCAGGTCTTTCTCGTTGACCTCCTCGACATAGTCCGCGCGGATTCGTTCAAAAATCTCACCGAACAGGTCAAGCTGTTCGTAGACGGAGGCGGGTTTTGCGGCCTCTTGCGCCATCAGCGGAGCGGCGATCTGCGTCGAGATAAGGGCGCCTGCAATCGTGCCGCCCATCGCGGCGAATAGAAACTTTTTCATACTGAACCTTTTCAGTCCTTTGTTTGTGCGAACCACGCGCTCGGGTTCACGGGCTCCCCGCCCTGTCTTAGCTCCAAGTAAAGCGTCTCCGAACGACCTGCGCCACCGCCAAGTTGCGCAGAACGCACAAAATCTGCACCGAACTCGCTGGCAACGGCATCGCGCCCGCCCATCAGGCCGACTGCATCGCCCGCCGCCAGCACATCTCCGGTTTCACCATAGACCGTCCCGAGGCCGGCCAGAACCAGAAGATAGCCCTCAGACGGCTCAAGGATCATCACATTTCCGTAGTCCAGCAGCGGCCCGCGATAGCGGATGGTCGCTGGCCACGGCGCGCGCACCAGAGCAAGGGGCGCCGTGGCAAGGATCAACCCTTTGCGGCGGATCCCTGCCGCGTCGGCCTCGTCAAAGCGGCGCAGCACCGAGCCGATCACCGGAAGAGGCAAGCCGCCCATCGCGCCTTCGAAATCCTCCATCGGCGCGCCGATGTCCGTATCCAGATCGGACAGACCAACCGCAAACCCCTCCAGCGTATCGGCGCTTTCCACCAGTTGCCGCAAGTCCTCGGGTTCTTCGATATAGCGGCCGGGCAGGGCGCTGCGTTCGGATACCGCCTGACTTAGCGCGGTGCGCGCGTCCTGAACCGATTGCAGGCCAGCGTTCAGTGTCGCGGCGGCGCTTTGTTGCAGCTCGCGGAGCGTCTGGATTTCGTTCAGGCCGGATTTCAGCTTGTTCGCCTCGGATTGTAGCGCGGGCGTGACCGAAGATAGCACCATCCCCGAGCGCGCCGACCCAAGCGGCCCCGTCGGATGCAGCAAAAGCAACGGCCCCTCTGACTGCTCCATCGTCGACATAACGCCCAAAAGACGCCCGATCTCCTCGCTTTTCGCGTCAAATTGAGTGCGAATTTCGCGTTCTCGGATCGCCGCGCGGCGTAACCCGTCACGCAGCGCCCCAAGCCCCGCCTCATAGGCGCCGATGGTTTCGGTCAGTGCGGCCACGCGGTCCTTTTTGGTCTGGGCCGCGTCCAGTGCCCCGATGGCCGCGCGCAAATCATCGGCGGCTTGAAGGGCTACATCCGCTGCGGGGCTGGCCACCGCAGCGCTTGCCGACAGAAAAAATGCCCAGAGCGCGTTCCGCATGATTACCGGACGATCAGGGTTTCGCCGGTCATTTCTTCGGGCTTGTCCAGGCCCATGAGGTCAAGAAGAGTCGGCGCCAGATCGGCCAGTCGCCCTTTGCGCAGGCTAACGCCCGCCGGACCACCGATCAGCCCGACCGGCACAAGGTTGGTGGTATGCGCCGTATGCGGCCCGCCGGTTTCCGGGTCGATCATCGTTTCGCAATTGCCGTGGTCGGCGGTCACGATCATCGCGCCGCCCGCCTTTTCCAGCGCTTCAATCACGCGGCCCAGATCGCGGTCGATCTCTTCGCAGGCAGCCATCGCAGCCTTGAGAGAGCCTGTATGCCCCACCATATCGGGGTTCGCAAAGTTCACGACAATCAGGTCATAGCCATGCTCGATCGCGGCGATAAACTGGTCCGTCACCTCGGGCGCCGACATTTCGGGCTGTAGATCGTAGGTCGCAACCTTGGGCGATTTCGGCATGAAGCGGTCTTCGCCTTCTTCGGGCAGCTCTTTGCCGCCATTCAGGAAGAAGGTGACATGCGGGTATTTCTCGGTCTCGGCCAAACGGAACTGGGTCTTGCCCTTCTTGGCGACCCATTCACCCAGCGTGTTCTTGATTTCGCGCTTCGGGTAGGCAGTTTGCATATAGGCGTTATGGCTGACGGAATATTCAACCATACCCAGAAGTGCCGCCCATTCGGGGCGGGTGCCGGTGTCGAAATCAGAGAAACCCGGCTCCGCCAGGGCGCGCAGAATTTCGCGCGCGCGGTCTGCGCGGAAGTTCAAGCAGAAGAAACCATCGCCATCTTTTGCGCCTGCGTAGCCATCAATGACGGTGGGGGCGATGAATTCGTCCATCTCGTTTTTGGCGTAAGAGGCCGCAACTGCCGCAACCGGATCTGCCGCCGTTTCACCTTTGGCGTTGACCATCGCCTCATAGGCGCGGCCCACGCGCTCCCACCGGTTATCGCGGTCCATCGCCCAATAGCGGCCGATGACGGTTCCGACCGAGCACCCCGCAGGCAGGCGGCTCATCAGGTCTTCGACAAATCCTTTGGCCGAGTCCGGCGCCACATCGCGCCCGTCCGTAATGGCGTGCAGAACAACTGGCACGCCCGCGTCCGACACGGCTTTGCAGGCGGCCAGAACATGTTCGATATGGCCGTGCACACCGCCGTCCGACACGACCCCCATCAGATGCGCGGTCCCGCCCGAGGCCTTGAGCTTGGCCACGAATGCCGAAATTGCCTCATTTGCGAAGAACGACCCGTCCTCGATCGCAAGGTCAATGGCGCCAAGGTCCATCGCCACCACGCGGCCCGCGCCGATATTGGTGTGCCCGACTTCCGAGTTCCCCATCTGCCCGGTCGGCAGACCCACATCCGGCCCGTGCGTGATCAGCGTCGCCTTGGGGCAGGTTGCCCATATCCGGTCGATGTTGGGCGTATGGGCCAGCGCGGGGGCGTTACCCTCGGTCTCGGCGCGCTCGCCCCAACCATCAAGAATGCACAGAACAACGGGTTTCGGATGGGTCATGGCGGCCTCCTGCAAGCTTCGCAGATGTCTTACGCGCGCAGGTGGAAAACGGCAACCGAAACAGGGTCACGAATGGAAGATCAGGCGATGGGCCTTATGTTCTGTGCTGTCGATTTCCGTGTGTTTGCCCGCGCGCAGAAGCCGCGTAAGATCGGCGTCGGGATTGCGGAAATAGCGCTTGCGAATATCCAGCATCACAAGCCCGCCTGCCTTGACCGTATCAACGAACAGATCGGCATATTCGCCGATGGGATAATGGAAGCCGCAGGAAATCAGGCTGGTGACAAGATCGCCCCGCACCTCCTTCATCCTGGCGGGTGCCTTGCGCGGGTTGACGGCTGTCACATCCTTGGCGCCATTCGCGCGCAAGAACGCCTCCGCTTCGGACAAAGAGGCATAGCCCGAACCGCTGCTGTTCCAGTTGTGGTATTGTTGCGGCGTTTCCTCGATATCGACCAGCGTCACGGCGCAATCGAAATCCTTGACCAGAAATACGTCGTTCAGTGCCTGCCCGCAGCCGATGTCGACAACGCGGGCCGGTTTGCGGCCCATTTTGGCAAGCTCTGCGCGCAGGGGCAGGTAATCGACAAATACCTCTTTCAGGGTGCCTTGGAAAATCTCGTCACGGCGTTTGACCACCTCGGCCTCAAGCGGATTGGTCTGTCCTGCTTCCCACGCCTTGCGAGACGCCGCGCTGATCTGCTTGGTGCGCTGATAGCACATCAGCATCATCCCATGCGTCGAGATCGTTTCGCCCGAAATTGCCAGTTTATCCAGCGGTTCCATTCCTGCCTCATCAACTTGTTACACGACACTATGTGACCGAGTATAAGAAAGAATAACCGGACAAGCAAAATTTGTGCAGGCGTGCGGGCCGCTTAAGCCCGATGATAGGGCGTTCCGGCAATAATCTGCCCGGCGCGGTAGATCTGTTCCGCCAGCATCACCCGCACCAGCATGTGCGGCCAGACCATCTTGCCGAACGAGATCGCATAATCCGCCCTCGCGCGCAGCGAAGGCGCGATCCCGTCCGCGCCGCCAATCACAAAGCACACATCGCGCGCGCTATCGCGCCACGCGCCAATCTTTTCGGCAAACTCGGGCGATGAGATCACCGCGCCGCGCTCATCCAGAATAACGAGGGCAGCACCCTGCGGGATGGCGCGTTCGAGCAGTTGCGCTTCGGCGTCCATCCCGAGGTTTTTCTTACCCTCGACCTCGATAATCACAGCCGGCCCCAGCCCGAAGCTGCGGCCCGCCTTGTTGAAACGGTCGAGGTAATCGTCGATCAGGCTCAGCTCGGGGCTTTTGCGAAGCCGCCCCACCGCGAGGATCGTGATCTTCATGCGTCAGACCGGTGCGCCCGTGGGCATCCACATCTTTTCGAGCTGATAGAACTCGCGCACTTCGGGGCGGAAGACATGGACGATCACATCGGCGCTGTCGATCAGCACCCAGTCGCCTTGCTCTTTGCCCTCGATCCGGCAATTCCGCCCGAAATCCTCTTTCATGCGCTGCACCAGCTTTTCGGCGATAGCAGCAACCTGACGGGACGACCGACCCGAGCAGATGACCATGTAATCGGCAATCGACGAGCGACCGCGCAGATCAATGGTGACGATCTCTTCGGCTTTGTCGTCTTCAAGCGATGTGATGATGCGCGCCAGAATCTGGTCGCTGGTCGGCTCCGTGGCACTGTCGCTCATGGGAGCCTCCGGTGAAGCCGCATTTGCGGCGGGTTGACGAGACAGGACATAGTCCTCCAAGGGTTGCACGCCGCAATCGCCCCGGCGCCGGGCCTGTTACAAAGGTAACACCCAAGTCGTTAATTCTCAACGACCCGAGATCAGGAATTCTGTCCGGTCGGCCAATCTGCGCGGAATGTCAAGTTTCAAAGGGCAGGTCAGTGGCTTTGCCCCGAGATTTCCTTGCGGGTTCGTGCGCCATGGCCTATATCGCGACGCATGATGACTGTTTTCGACATGGATGACCGCGCCCGCCTGCGTGAGCGCTTTTACGGCGAAAGCCACTCAATCCTCGCCCGACTTTGACAGCGGGTTCCGAGGTGCGCCTGCATGCGCGCCCATCCAGTCTTCGCAATTCGTAAGCTATCCCCAAGAAAGAGAGAGCCATGTCTGCTCCTAAGACCCTCTATGATAAGATCTGGGACGCCCACGTCGTTTCCCAGGACGAAGACGGCACCTGCCTGCTGTATATCGACCGTCACCTCGTGCACGAAGTGACCAGCCCGCAAGCCTTCGAAGGGCTGCGGATGACGGGCCGCAAAGTGCGCGCGCCGGAAAAAACCATCGCCGTGCCGGACCACAACGTTCCCACGACGACCGACCGCGAAAACGGCATCGAAAACGAGGAATCGCGTATTCAGGTCGAAGCGCTTGACAAGAACGCCCGCGATTTCGGCGTGAACTACTATCCGGTGTCTGACGTGCGTCAGGGCATCGTGCACATCGTCGGCCCCGAGCAGGGCTGGACCCTTCCGGGCATGACCGTTGTGTGCGGCGATAGCCACACCGCGACCCACGGTGCATTCGGCGCACTGGCACACGGCATCGGCACCTCCGAGGTCGAGCACGTTCTGGCAACCCAGACGCTGATCCAGAAGAAATCGAAGAACATGAAGGTCGAGATCACCGGCCAGCTGCGCCCCGGTGTGACCGCAAAAGACATCACCCTCGCCGTGATTGGCGCCACCGGCACCGCTGGCGGCACCGGCTATGTCATCGAGTATTGCGGCGAAGCGATCCGCAACCTCTCGATGGAAGGCCGCATGACGGTCTGCAACATGGCCATCGAAGGCGGCGCCCGCGCCGGCCTGATCGCGCCGGACGAGACCACTTTCGAATATGTCAAAGGCCGCCCGCACGCCCCTAAAGGCGCGCAGTTCGAGGCAGCTCTGACCTGGTGGAAGACCCTCTTCACCGACGAAGGCGCGCAGTTCGACAAAGTCGTGACGCTGAAAGGCGAAGAGATCGAGCCGGTTGTGACCTGGGGCACCTCGCCCGAGGACGTTCTGCCGATTTCGGGCGTTGTTCCGGCGCCCGAGTCGTTCAAAGGCGGCAAGGTCGAGGCAGCCAAGCGCGCGATTGAATATATGGGTCTGACCGCTGGTCAAAAGCTGACAGACATCCAGATCGACACGGTGTTCATCGGTTCGTGCACCAACGGCCGGATCGAAGACCTCCGTGCCGCTGCGGAAATCCTGAAAGGTAAGAAGATCAAGGACGGTATCCGCGCGATGGTCGTTCCGGGTTCGGGCCTTGTGCGTGCGCAGGCCGAGGAAGAGGGCATCGCCCAAGTCTTCATCGACGCCGGTTTTGAATGGCGTATGGCGGGTTGCTCGATGTGCCTTGCGATGAACCCCGACCAGCTGTCCGAGGGTGAGCGTTGCGCCTCGACCTCGAACCGCAACTTCGAGGGCCGTCAGGGCTATAAGGGCCGCACCCACCTTGTGTCGCCCGCCATGGCTGCTGCCGCTGCGCTTACCGGTCATCTGACCGACGTCCGCGAAATGCTCTGAGGAGAGACCGGAATGGAAAAGTTCGAAAAATTCACCGGCATCGCGGCGCCCATGCCGCTGGTCAACATCGACACCGATATGATCATCCCGAAGATCTTTCTGAAGACGATCAAGCGCTCGGGCCTTGGTGTGAACCTGTTCGACGAGATGCGCTATGACCGTCAGGGCAACGAGATCCCCGATTTCGTCCTGAACAAGCCGCAGTATCGCGAAGCGCAAATCCTTGTGGCGGGCGATAACTTCGGCTGTGGCTCCTCGCGTGAGCACGCGCCTTGGGCGTTGGCGGATTTTGGCATCAAGGTCGTGGT
Source organism: Pseudothioclava alba (assembly GCF_033100795.1). NCBI lineage: Bacteria > Pseudomonadati > Pseudomonadota > Alphaproteobacteria > Rhodobacterales > Paracoccaceae > Pseudothioclava > Pseudothioclava alba. The sequence goes on along the minus strand of NZ_JAWLVI010000002.1, from coordinate 132,346 downwards.
TTCGACCTCGTTTGCCGACATCTTCTTCAACAACTGCTTCAAGAACGGCATGCTGCCGATCGTTCTGCCGCAAGAGCAGGTCGATCTCCTGATGAAAGACGCGGAAAAAGGCGCCAATGCGCGCATGAGCGTTGATCTGGAAGCGCAGGAAATCACCACTTCGGACGGCGAAACGATCAAGTTCGATGTCGATGCGTTCAAGAAGCACTGCCTGCTTGAGGGTTTGGATGACATCGGCCTGACGCTGGAAAAAGAGGCTGCGATCAGCAGCTTCGAGGCACAAAACGCAACCGCCCGTCCGTGGGTCTAAGCGTCTGACGACCGCGCCCTAGTGGCGCTAAAGCGTTGAAACACAAGATATTGGCCGCCTTTCGAGGCGGCCTTATTTTTGCTCTGAAATTGATGCAACAGCGCACCAGTTCTTCCCCGAAATGGCCGGAAACGGATTGTTAACCTAAACAAGACATTGCCAGGGGTGGTGAAAATGGGCAAATTCATGGCAGGAATAAGGCAGGCCGTCAAAATTGGCGGAAATAACAAGGGGCTACGGCGCGGCAATGTATCGCGACCGGGCAAGGTTAGGGGCAGTGGGTCAGTGCTTTCTCGACTGACAGGGGCGCTTGTGCGCGCGTTTTTGGTGGTATTGGTGATCTCCATACCCTCACTTATGCTGCCCGGCGTGAGTTCGGATACCGTTCAGATCGTCGCATTGGTCGCGTTTTTTGCGGGTGCGCTGACCTTCTTTGAATATGCTTCCGTTTATCCCGGCCTTGTCGAGTTCCGCGACGCCCCGCCGTTCAATCGCATCCGCTTTGTTTCGCTTATGGCGACGGTTACGCTGCTGTCTGTGGTTGTGCTGGCGCGCCATGAGACGACGACGCTCACGCGCTTTGTCGATGTGCTGGGCAGCGCGATGGCGCATTCGATCGACGTTCCCTATAGCCCCGTTCGCCTGCTGGTGCTGATGCTGCCCGTGGACGCAAGTGCTGCCCATATCGAGATCGTGCGCACCGCCGCTGGCATCTCCTATATGATCTCGCTGATCTCGCTGGCCTATTTCGTTCTGATCCTGCGCGCGCTGGGCTGGCCCTATGCTTCGGGCGGGTTCAATGTCTGGGTGAACCTTCCGACGTTCGATCCGACGGCTGGCGGCGATGTGGTCGAACGGCTGCGCCGCGACGGGTGGTTCAATATCGCGTTGGGCTTTCTTTTGCCCTTCGTCATTCCGGCGGTCCTGAAGGCTATTTCGACCAGCTTTACGCCTGTGACGCTGGAAAACCCGCATACGATGATCTGGATGGTGACGGCATGGGCTTTCCTTCCGGCAAGCTTGTTCATGCGCGGTATCGCGATGGGGCGAGTCGCTGCGATGATCGAGCAAAAGCGCCGCGCAAATCACGCAGCCGATTTTATTCCGGCCTGATCGCACTTGTGCTTGCGGGTCCGGCCTGGGCCGGGCCTTTGCGTATTGCAACCTTTGACGCGGGGCTGAGCCGTGATGGGCCGGGGCTGTTGCTGCGCGATATTCAGCGCGAAGAAGCGCAGGTTATGGCTGCCGCAGAGACGATAACCGCAGCTCAGCCCGATATTTTGCTGCTGACGGGCTTTGACTGGGATTATCAAGGGCAGGCGCTTGCAGGTTTTGCGGCGCTGCTGGAGGGGCAGGGCGTTTCCTATCCCTATCGCTTTGCTGCCCGCCCGAATTCCGGTGTCCCGACGGGATTTGATCTGGATGGAAATGGCCGGACAACCGATCCGCCCGATGCGCAGGGCTATGGCCGCTTTACCGGCGATAACGGGCTGGCGATCCTGTCGCGCTATCCGATTGCCACCCAGGGCGCGCGCGATTTTTCGAGCCTGTTGTGGCGCGATTTACCGGATACTCTGATTGCGGGGGCTGACCTCACGCCCGATGCGCAGGCAGTGCAGCGCCTTTCCAGCACAGGACATTGGGACGTGCCGATTACCCTGCCCGAAGGGGAGCTGCATCTATGGGCTTTTGCGGCAACTGCGCCGGTTTTCGATGGTCCCGAGGATCGGAACGGGCGGCGCAACCATGACGAGGCGGCTTTCTGGCTGCGCTATCTGGATGGGGCTTGGCCCGCGCGCCCCTCTGATGCGCCGTTTGTCCTTCTGGGCAAGGCGAACCTTGATCCGGCAAAAGGCGAGGGGCGGCGCGAGGCTTTGCTTGCCCTGCTGACCGATCTGCGCCTTCAAGACCCGTTACCAAGCGCAGACACGGCGGATTTCGGCGGGGATTTGGGGGCTATGCGGGTGGATTACGTTTTGCCCGATGCGCGCCTGAAAGTTCTGGATGCCGGCGTCTACTGGCAGACGGCTGCGTCGCGTCACGGGCTTGTCTGGATCGAAGTCGACTGGCCGACCGGGGGCAAAAGCGGGCTTCGGTGAAACGCCAAGAGTAGCGACGTTTGGGAGGTGGTGAAACTAGGGGAGGTGCCCTGTAGTTTGTGAAATTTCACAAAGTCTTGCTTTGTTCTCATCAGATAGACTGAACGAAACAAGCGCAATAGCCAGTGTATTTCTTTGCTCTTGCCTTTTGTTTCACTTCGCGCGGTTCAATGACGCCTGCCTCATATCTTGCAGCCCCCTACCTGACCTTGCCGGGCGTGTTCGAGGGGCCGGCGGGGCCATTGCAATTCATCTCGTAGACGCAATCGTGCTGGATCACCTCCTGCCCAGAGACCGAGAAGCTTGTCTTGTTTGACTGCGGCCTGCACCAGCCTGTGTTGACGCCGGATTTTATGCCGCCACCGGTGCCCGGCTCATCACCTGTAACCTTGTTTGTCCGGCTCGCCATGGTGAAGGCCTGCTGGCCACCAAGGCGGACTTTGCTGTCGGTGCTTTCAGGCCAGCCAAGCTCTGAAACGATCATGTAAGGAACCGGTACCCTGACGGCCATCTTCGAGGAATATGAGACCCACCCGCAGCGCATGCGTCCGTTGCGGGCTGCGATGGAAGAACGCCTGCTTCGGTCCTTCGCGGGTCTGATCAACCAGCTTCGGCAACAGGATTTTGGGATCGAGCGTTACATCTGGCGCTCCCAGGACGACGCCAAAGTCTGTGACAGCCACGCCGAATTTTACGATCAGGTATTTCGCTGGGACGATCCGCCCGCAGGCGGCCACCGAACACCGGCTTCAATGTGCGACAGAAATCCTTGGCGTCGACCCCGGATCGGCCGAGGGGCTCCTTGCCGCGATGGCCCGCGAGTTGGTGCAGGAAACGGTTATCTCCGGTCTCGGGTCAAGTTTGGACAAGACGTAGATCAAGGTGAAGGGCCGCTGGAGCCCGTTTGCACCCCTCAGAAAAATTTGCGACGGAACCTGATGCGCGAAATATCGCCACGCGATATATGTTACATTCGGAAGCGCAAAGAAGAATTCTTGGAGCGGCGCGAGATCGCCGGAATGGGATGCCTGCCGATACGCAGGTCACGGGATGATCCGTCTCGCGACATTTTGCCCCAGACGGCAGAGCCGTAGACCGGCAGATCGCAGCCGTCATGCTTCGGGGATCAGAAACCTGTCCCGCGCAGAGCGGGTCGCGCGCTGAAGATACTCGGAAACGACGCGGACCCGTGAGAGATCTTCGGTGCTTTGGTGGCTGAGAATCCAGACGTTGCGGTTGAGAACGTATTTGTCAGTCAGAACCGGCACCAGTTCGGGGTCATCAATCGCCATGAAACGCGGCAGGATGCCAAGGCCCGCGCCTGCGCGGATCGCCTCGCGTTGCGCGATGATCGAACTTGAGGTGAACCCAGCCGGAGCCGAGATGCCAAGCTCTTCCAGATAGCGCAGTTCCTTGAAAAACATCATGTCCGAAATATAGCCCGCCAGCCGGTGTCCGCGCAGCTCTTGCGGGTTGGTGGGGGTGCCGTGGCGGGCCAGCATCGGGGCGACAAAGAACGTCCCCAGCCCGTCAGGCGCCGCAATGGGCTCGGGCTGACTTTTAGAAACCCGGGGTTCAGTTGGCTGCCGGACCCACTTGGACCGAATAACTCACGCACGCAAATCCGCAGCGGCCACTGTGGCCGCTACAAATTGGTATTGCCTTCTCAGCGTGGCGGGCCTTTTTGGAAGGATTTGTCGGGCGTGCCGCTGAAGCACTTGAGAACCCAAGGGTATGTTTCCGTTACATAATAGCCGTATTGTCCATTGACTGTCATCCCATTGCAGGCGTCCAAATCTCCGGTGTTCGCAAAGACATAATCATCGACATACATCCCGTCGTATGTGCCGCCGGGGTTGCCATTCCCTGACGGGCGATCTCCCGGCCGTAGGGCATAACCCGAACGTGCTTTGCGAAGTTTTCCTAAGTCATCGACAAAGTAACTGCCGTAAATTGGAAAACCGTCGGCAGCGAACCCGATGACGGGGGAGCCGGCTTTGCTTGGAGTGTCGCCAAACATAGCCATGGGGTTGCCGTGGTAGTGATAGCGGCCATCGGGCTGGGTATGGGCGTTATGAGAATCCGGTCCGAAACCGGCTCCTGGTCCGAGCGGATCCAAGAGCCAGTCGTCGTTTTCAACGGTGCAGCCTATGGCGACATTCCCGTTTGCATCGACACGGTTGCCCAGCGGGCGATAGCAGCCAGCCGAAAGCATATCGAGGACGATCCCGTTAAGCATGATCGCATCATAGCTGCGCTGGCTGAGTGCTGTAGGACGGGCCGCGATGGCAGGGAATCGAGGCAACGTGAAGCTGCTGATGACCTCGGTGACGGGTTTTACAAAATGCGCTCCTTGAGTGTTAAAGCTGTGATTGGGAACCGAGTTCGAGGTGAACGTGCAGGCGGTCGATGAGTTGGTGACGTTCAACGCTGCGTGTAAATGGCGTCCATCCTGCGCATCCTCAGCGTCTGCATGATATACGGCTGCATAATCGGCGCAATCGGTAGAACGCGTGTCAAAAATTGCATTGGTGATGTCGATGCTGGCCGGTTCAGCTTTGGCTTCTGGCATGCTGCTGCAAGCTGCGCCAAGAGCAAGTAGGGCGGTCGATGCGGTAAGGATTTTTGTGTTCAGCATGTGGGATATATTCTTGAAGTGCTAAGAGACCAGATAAAACCCGCAGCTCCAAGGGCTGCGGGTTCCGTTTGCGAAGATCACTCCCAGCCGGGATCAAAGACTACGGTGAACTCGGAATCGTCTTTGTCATTCGTAGCGACAATCGTGCCGTTACTGTTTGACCAGTAGCGTTTGTATTCCCTGTTCTTGAGCGTAATCACATCGCCATCGCTCAGGCAGGTTCCCGCCATCTTGACCTTGCCGATGTAGAACTTCTTCTTGCCGTCACCAGTATCGCCAGCTTCGCCATTCAGCGCGGTTGATTTGTCTTTCTTGACGCGCATGTACCAGTCTTCACTTTGGGTATCCTCGTCACCCAAGCGAATGCCGACGACTGATCCGTCTTTAAGGCAATTGCTGTCATCAAAGTTTATAAAGGTCCAACCGATGTAGTCGCTGACCGTCGAGGTCGTGCCCGGAGCGCCGCGATCTTTCGACCAGCTTACATATTTCCCGTCCGACGTTTTCAGCGCCAGCGTGGTGCCAAGGTCATCGCTATCAAGCCCGTCGGTGCTGTCATAGTCGTCCGAGGTTTCATAGCTGCCCGTATCCGGCCAAGGGCAAACCTCACCCGCGTTCAGCTTGATCGTTTCGCCGAAGATCTTTGTGCTGGCCGAGAATTTGATACAGCCCACATCCGCGTCGAAACTTTGCGAAATGCCCGAAGAGACCTTCTTGCACTTCGACACTTTTTTGCCTGCGAGCTTGACCTTGCCGCAGAACTTCGCAGATCCGTCGAAATCGATGTCCCCCGACAATTCACCTTCTTTCGAAAGCTTCATGTCGGCATCGCCTGAGGCCGCGAGTTTCACATAGCCGCCCGCCAGACCACCATCCACGCCGAACTTCTCTTTGACGTCGAAGCTGACGGTAAATTTCTGGTCTTTCGACAGGAACGCCTTGGCGGCATCGGTCGCATAGGAAGTGCCGTCAACCGAAGACAGGGTGTAGCCCATGATCTTGATGTCGCCGACAAAGGCCATTGCGGCGTCTTCAGCCATATCGCAGGGCTTGATCTTCGGGCTGCTCAGGTCAAAGCCCATGAACTTGAACTTCTCGATGTCAAGATAGCAGCTGTCGTCAGTGATCGCGCCAGAAACGTTCAGCTTAGAGTCAAAGCCGTCGATGTCCATCTTCGCCGAGACCTCAAGCCCCGAAGACGACAGGCTGAACGAGGTGTCGGACATATCGATACCATACATATCAAGCGAATTCGCCTCGAAGGCGAAGATAAAATCACCACCGGTCTTGAGCGTGCCGTATCCGGTCATCTCCTCGCCCAGCATCGGCACCAGGAAATGCGCGATGTTAGCCAGCGAACTTGGCAGACCGAAATCGTCGTCGGTATCCATCGTCATGCCAATGCGCACGCCATCCTTGTCGACGACGAAGCTGCCCGTTCCGATCTCCATCGCGACCGAGGCGCCAAGCATGTCAAAGCCGATGCTCGCAGCTGCGTTCACGCCCACTTCACCGGTTTCCACATCAACGAAAAACGTGCCTTCAGCGGTGGCCATATCGGCAAGTTCGAACTCGCCTACCATCACCACATTGGCGCTGAAGTTCTCTTTGGCGGGGTCTTTCTTCGAGGACTGATAGACATCGACCTCGGAAGTATAGGTGAAATCGCCGTCGACCGAAAAGCCGAAGCCGCCAGTCAGCATATTACCGTCATCGCCTTTGCCAGAGGCGGACTTGATAAATTTGTTCACACCATTTGCCAGCATCGCCGGGCTGGGAATCGGGCCTTCGTAATAAAGGCTTCCGTTTTTAACCTCGATAGCCAACGAGGCGGCAACATCAACGGGCGTTGGAATCGAGATGCTGGTCGTGTCGCCGATGCCGATCTCCAGACCAGTGCTGATGGCCGTGTAAAGAACGAAGTCCTTGCTGTCGAAGGTCAGAAAATCGGGCTGATCGGTGATCTGATCGCCGGGCAGCAATTCAAGTGCCAACTCGCCTGCGCTCAGCGTCAGATCGCCAAGCCCGAAGCCCGCAGGTGTAACCAGTTTCACCCCATCAGGCCCGATCGAGGCGTCGACGTCTCCGATCGAAAAATCGCCGATCGTGATTGGTCCCGAGTAGGTGTATGTCTTGCCTGCGGCATCCTCGGTGGCCGCCCATGCGTCCCCCGCGTCAATCGTGATCGTGCTGGAACCGTAGCCGATTTCAAGCGAGTCATCGTCTTTCAACGTCAGCACGAAATCCGAGGGGGAAAAGGATTTGGCCTGCGCGGATGACGCGGCCAGAAAGGCGGATAAAGCAAAAACCGATACGCTACAGAGGGTGGGTTTGACACGCATGTGCGGCCTCCTCATGAGAGTAGAGAGTCCCACAAACTGCGCGCGTTCGTTCTGTCGGGCTATACCCCGTTCTTGGTATATGGCGTTGTTTCGGCTCGCGTTGCCGTGCGACATACCCAATTCTTGGTATTGGCGGATAGCTCCCACCGCGTTAGCCGTGAGGGAATAATCTGGCGTTGGCTCGGGGCAGGGTTCGCGTCGTCAAAATGAGCAGAACCATGGCGCACATTCCCTTTATGCGCCTGCCCCGTTATGCGCCTCATCTTCTGGTGATGGCGCTGACAGTCTCGGGTTGTTCCGTCACCGAGATGCGGCAGGATGACGATAAACGGCTTCAGCAGCTCAGCCACGGGCAGGATGCGCTGGACGAGTTCAGCCCGCTGGATGGCGCCTCGCATTTGGTCAAGGGCAAAGCCCTTCTGGCAGGTGCAGGAAGCTCGTTGCATGACCTTTATTTCGCGCGCTCCGCGTTCGAGCGTGCGGCCGTGTTGCAGGTTGATGATCCGGCGCCCTATTATCTGGCAGGCTATACCAACTACCGGCTGGGGAATTATGACGCGGCCTACCGTGCGTTTCTCGGCGCGGCGCGTCTGGATCAGAGCTCGGACGGGTGGTGGATGGCAGCCCTTTCGGCGCTACGCTCGAACCACGAGCTTCTGGCGCAAGCGCTGTATGACAAAGGCAAACAGGCGCGTCCCGGCCGGTCGGTGATCCTTGGTGCCTATATGCATGACCTTTACGCGGCAGGCAGCGGTGCGAAAATCATGGCGCGCTTTGACGGGAATCTGGAGGCACCTTCCTTCACTTGCGAGAAACCCGACGAAGAGATCGAGGGGAAGGATGGCATCTGCGCCAGTGACCTTCAGGTCGAGCTTTTCATCGTTGAGCGGCAGGCGGAATCTGGTTCCTCTATCGGTCAGGATTTGATGGCGGGGCTGACAATCGGCGTGAGTGGCACCCCCTACGAGTTCACGCGCTCCCGCACCCACTCGCGCGCGCTGGCAGACGGCGCTCCCGCATCCACGCTCGATACCGGAAGCGACATCACGCGCACGAACGGGATCACCATTGACCTGCCAAGTGTCGATTACGCGCTGAGCATGGCCTCGGACGCGGAAGCCGTGAACACGATCAGCTCGACTCCGGTGCTCAAGGTGGCGCTGGACCAGGACGCGAAGCTGTTTGTCGGCCAGAACCTGCATATTGTGGGTGCCGATGGCACGGATGACAGTATTGACGAAGATGTGGGTATTACGCTCGAACTCGAGCTTCAAAAATTCACGGGCACCGCGGCGACCCTACATGCGGCGGCCGAGATTTCGGACTATGTGCCGCCGGTTCTGGGCCAGACCTTCACCAAGGTAGAGATCGACAGCTCCACAGTCGAAAGCGGCGGCCAGGTGCCCTATAATACGGCTTTCTTGCTTGGTTCGCTTGAGATGACGTCGCGCGATGATGCGCGCGGAGGGCAAAAAGGGCTGCGCCAGATTCCCGTCGTGGGCAACCTGTTCGGCAATCAGGTTACCTCGGTCGCAACCCACGAGGTCGCGATCCTTCTGACCGTGCGCCCGCCTGAAGCCATCGAGAAGTCGCAAGAAACGATATTCCTGAATGACCTAAAGAACCTTGGAGTAACCTTGCCGACAGTTGCGAAGCGGGTCTCCATCGTCCACAAATCCCCCACGCTAGGGGCGGTAATAGGCGAGATGGGGCTTTTGCCCTGATCCGAGAGCGAGGGACCGCCCGGATGACGGAAATGACAGATACGGTCCGCATTCTCGTGCTCGAGGACAATGTCGCGGTGGCAGACAGGCTGTGCCGGATTTTGCAGGATTGGGGCAGGGCGCGGATCGTGGGCAACTGCGCTTTCCTCAAGGACGCGCTTGGCCAGATCGAAACCACCAAGGTCGACCTGCTGGTGGCCGATATACATCTTGGCGATGGCAGTGGTATCAGCGCGATTGAGGCGATGCAAAAGCACCACCCGAACGGTCAATCTATCGTCATCTCTGCTCTGAGCGAGCGCCCGCTGGTGATTGATGCCCTGCGTGCCGGTGCGACCGGATATATCCTGAAAGACGATGACAGCCTGGGGATAGTCGAGGCAATCGAGGCCATTCTGGACGGCAAATCCCCTATCTCTATCGGCATTGCCCGACATATGATCGAGATGATCCAGTCCGGCAGGGCGCAGCCTGCAAGATCGCACGACGCCCCGAGCCTGACGACGCGCGAAATCGAAATCCTCAATGCGATTGCCAAAGGTTTCACCAACCGGGAGGTCGCCGAAATTCTGGGAATTTCGTCGCAGACGGTTCCGGTGCATATCCGCAATATCTACCGCAAGCTTCAGGCTACCAACCGGACCGAAGCGACCTATGAGGCCCGCAGGCTGGGCATTCTTGGCACATGAGGGTGTATGATCTGTTCTGGCGAGGCCTTGCCGCTGGTCTGTTCGCTCTCGGCGTTGTTGCTTTGCTGGCCTTCGGGGTCGAGCCACCCTCGGGCAAGAGTATCCTGCTGGCGCAGACTTCCGGCGCGCAGCCTCATGAGCTTCCGCAGCGCTGGAACGGGACGGTAGGGCGAGTCGAAACACGCCAGTTCGGTTTCGAGTTCGAACACCGGCTCGATGCGGACGCGCCCCTGCATCTCTATGTGCCCTATTTCGAACAGCGCCTCTCCCTGGGCCTGAACGGGATTGACCTGACGGCGCAGGCGAATCTGACGCCTTGGCGCGGACCGCTGTCTTCCGCGTCCGCGTTGGTTCTGTTGCCTTCCGAGGTGTTGCACGACGGAAAAAACCGGATAGATCTGACGGTGTCGACCGGACCGCTCAAATTCGGCGCCCTCTCGCGCCTGTATCTTGGGCCGGAGACGGAGTTGGCCCCCTATTTCCGCCTGCGCAATTTTATCGAGCATGATCTCAAGGTCATTGTGTTCGGTGTGCAGGCATTTCTTGCGCTGGCGTGTATTATTCTGGTTGCAGCACACCGACGGGAAGAGCGGTTTGCCTGGCTCGGAGTGTCGATGGTTGCCTCGTGCCTGTTTTCTCTAGGCACTTTCGGCGATACATTTCCGCAAGTGCTCCCGATTGTTCCCTGGGCCTTTATGCTGGCCCCGCCTGCAGCGATCGGGTTTCTTGGCTTCGCAGCGAGCCTTGAAGGAATACGCCGGACCCGGGCGCTGACAATCGCCGCGATTATGATGCCGACCATGGGATATATTCTGATCCTGAGCGGGATGGCTCCATTGGCCGAAATTGTCCTGTGGGTTATCTTACCGATCACTGCCGCCAGCCTATCGGTCGCTCTTGTTATTCTGGTCCGCCTTTTCTGGTGCCAGCCCTCGGCGGATCTGGCATTCCTCGTGTCAGGCCTTTTGCTGATGATCGGCGCGGTGGTTCATGATCAGTTTCTCCGGCTCGGCTATTTGGGAAACGGTGTGTTTCTGGCGCAGCCCGCGCGACTGCTGACACTGGTTGGGATCGCCATCTTCCTGATGCTGCATCTGGCGCGTATTACGCGTGAACTCGATCAAGCCGCACGGACCCTGAGCGAGCGTTTGCGTCAACGTGAAGACGAATTGGCTGTGGTCTTCGAACGCGAACGGACTCTAGCTGAAAAAGCCGCCAGCCAGTCCGAGCGGACCCGTATCATGGCGGAACTCCACGATGGCGTCGCGGGGCACCTTTCGACGATCGTAGCGCTTAGCGACGCGGAACAAACTGACCATCGAGGCATCCAGACCGTCGCGCGCCATGCCTTGGGCGAGTTGCGCATGGTGATCGACGCACTGGTCATGCCAGAAGGGGACTTGCGGATCGCGCTGGCCTCGCTGCGTGAGCGATCAATTGATCCGCTCAGGCGCCTCGGGATCGAGACCGAATGGTCTATGGTGCATCTGCCCGATGTCAAATGGATGTCGCCCGAACAGACGCTGTCGGTGCTACGCATTCTGCAAGAGGCGATCTCGAATGCGGTGCGACACGGAATGCCGCAAACCCTTCACATCAAAGGCGAAGCGATGAGTTCCGGAAAATTCGCCATTCACGTCGTGAATGCGGGCGGCAAGGGATTTCACAAAACCTCCGAAGTTCGTCGGTATGGAGTGCAGAATATGGCGCGGCGTGCCGAGGCGCTCGGTGGAGAGACCGTTATCCGGGCACGCGGGGATGGCGCTGAATTCACGCTGATTTTGCCGACACACGGGCCGGAATCTGTCTGATCTGTCTCAGGTGGCGTTTTCCCAACTGCTTGACAACGCTGACATATCGCGCGCGCTCAGAAAATCGAAAGCTTGCGAGGGTATCCGGTTGGCTTGCCGAATAGGTCCAAACGCAAACAGCCACCCAAGGCGGGGTGGCTAAGCGATTCTAACTAGCGGGAAATTTGGTCGGAGCGAGAGGATTCGAACCTCCGACCCCCTGCTCCCGAAGCAGGTGCGCTACCAGGCTGCGCTACGCTCCGACCGTGGGCGGGGATTAGCCCCCCACGCAGATATTTGCAAGGGGTTTTGCGAAGAATTCGTCACTCGCGTGATGAACCGATGCCATCCTCACCGCTGACGCCTTGGGTCAGCAGTCGCTGGATCAGCGACGAGCGCGGGACCGTCGGTGTTTCACCCCGCCAGCGCGTGCGCAGAACGGGCTGGTTGGCCGAGGTGCCTTTGCCCTCGCGGAACACGATATACATGCCCGATGCGATTACGATTGCAGCACCGGCAAGCGTCGGACCGTCCACACCCTCGTTGAAAAAGATGTAGCCGTAAAAGATCGCCCAAATGATTTGCGAATATTGCATCGGCGCGACGATGACCGCCTCGCCCTCGCGATAGGCCAGAATGATAATGAACGAAGCCAGAAGGCCGAACGCCCCCACGACCCCCATCAACCCAAGCTCACCAAGGGACATGGGCTGATAGACGAAGGGCAGCATCACCCCCATCGCGACGAAATTCCCGATGATCGGATACAGCAGCAGAACGATTGACCGTTCCTGCCCGCCGATCTTGCGCACGATCACCGAGGCAAGCGCCGAACAGACCGAGGCCGCAATCGCTGCCAGGTGGCCTAATGTCAGATCTGTCTGGCCGGGGCGGACAACCACAACCACGCCGATCAGGCCGACGATCACGGCAATCCAGCGGCGCAAGCGCACGGTTTCGCCCAGAAGCGGGATCGACAGCACCGTCACCAGCAAGGGCGCTGCGAACAGGATCGGGTAAACCTGCGCCAGCGGCAAATGGGTGAAGGCGTAAAACGCCGACAGCCCCGTCACCACCACACAGATCGAGCGGAACAACAGCCAGCCGGGATAGACCGGCCGGAGCGAGGTCTCGCGCTTGTCCTGTAACATGATGACCGAGGTGATCGGGAAGCTCAGGAGCGCCGCGAAAAAGATGATCTGGATCGCGCTGAACCCGCCGCCAAGGCTTTTCACTACCGCATCATGCGCAGCGTAAATCGCCATTGCCAGAAGCCCCAGCAAAGCGCCTTGCAGGTTGTTTCTCGGTTCCGACATCTGCGCCTCCCGTTACCGCTCACATAGCACTGCCTATGCAAGAGTTAAGTCAAGAGCAAGAGAGCGGTTCATCAGGTGGCGTCTTGGCAGGTCAGGCTTCGGGCCTGCGTTTGAACTTGTTCTTTAGCCACAGGAAGGGGACGAAGATGAGGAACCAGAATTTCTTGAGGAATACGAGCGCCAGCGCCAGAAGGCCGGTTTTTGCGGCAATCTTGCCCGCGATCAACCCGCCAATACCGACAGCGGCCACGGTATCGACGCTGGGATCAAAGTCGATATAGCGGTTGCCTTGGGTGAATTCGACCATGCTTAGCACCTGCGGGACCGCAGATTGAATTTCGGAAAGCTGCCCCATGTCTGCAATGAAATTGAGTTGCAGCACACCGCGGCGCCCAAGCGCACGGATAAAATAGTTCAGCGTGTTTTCGCCCTCGTCCATCGACGAAAAATGCAACTCTTTTGCCCAATAGACCTGACGCGATTGCTGGTCGTAATGCGGCGCTTCGGCCCATCCCAGAAGCTGGACCTCTTCATAGCCATTCGCCACGCGGTCTTTGTTTTCTTCGACAATATCTTCGCGCATCTGCTGAAGAAGCTCGTCGAAATTGATGCTTTGCGCATCTTCATCCGAGACATATCCGACAGGATCGAAACTGATCTCGATCCCCCATCCATTCCCCACCGGCGCATATCCCATAGGGAACACCATTCCCAAGGTTCCGGTTGCATCTGGATTGCCCCACAGATCTATCAGAACGGTCGCCGCATCGGTCGCGTTCAGAAAATAGAACTCCTCGCCCAATTCGAGGGTGGCCATGCCATCACCGACCGAGACGGTGCCGGTCTTCATATCAAGAGAATCGACAAGCGGCAGATAAGGCTCGGCAATCGTGTCGTAGGTCTCGGGAAACAGCTCTTTAAAGGACTTTGCGGCAACCGGTTGCGCCAAGAGCAGCGCGCATACCAAACCAGAAACAACTGACTTCAATTTCATAATCGCAATCCAATCGCACAAAGAAAATCGGGCCCGCCGATGTAGCGGGCCCGGTTAGTTTAGAGGCTCGCTTCAAGCGCCTCAATAATTTTGTCGCCCATCTGGGCGGTCGAGACCGGCGTGCCACCCTCGGGGCCCATCAGGTCTGCGGTGCGCACGCCATCGGCCAGCACTTTCTCGATCGCTTGCTCAAGGCGGGTTGCCTCGTCACCCTGATCAAAGCTGTAGCGCAGCGCCATCGCGAAGCTAAGAACGCAAGCGATCGGGTTCGCCTTGCCCTGACCGGCAATATCGGGGGCCGAGCCGTGCACGGGTTCATAAAGCGCCTTCGGACGACCGTTTTCCATCGGCGCACCGAGCGAGGCCGAGGGCAGCATCCCCAGCGAACCGGTCAGCATCGCGGCGCAATCCGACAGGATGTCACCGAACAGGTTGTCGGTCACGATGACATCGAACTGCTTGGGCCAGCGGACAAGCTGCATCGCGCCGTTGTCGGCATACATATGCGACAGCTCGACCTCGGGGTATTCCTCGTCGTGGACACGCTGGACGACTTCGCGCCAAAGGATGCCCGATTCCATAACGTTGGCCTTCTCCATCGAGCAGACCTTGTTGCCCCGACGCTTGGCCAGTTCAAACGCCGAACGGGCAACGCGCTCGATCTCGGATTCGGTGTAGCGCTGCGTGTTGACGCCATAACGCTCGCCGTTTTCTTCAAAAATGCCGCGCGGCTCACCGAAGTATACGCCCGAGGTCAGCTCGCGCACGATCATGATGTCGAGGCCCGCGACCACGTCCTTTTTCAGCGACGAGAAATCGGCAAGCGCGTCGAAGCACTGTGCGGGGCGCAGGTTCGAGAACAGGTCCATTTCCTTGCGCAGACGCAGCAGGCCGCGCTCGGGCTTTACCGAGAAGTCGAGCACGTCGTATTTCGGGCCGCCCACGGCACCCAGCAGAACTGCGTCCGCCGCTTGCGCCTTGGCCATGGCCTCATCAGCCAGCGGCACGCCGTGCACATCATAGGCGCAGCCCCCGACCAGATCTTCGGACACGTCAAAGGCGAGGCCGCGCTTGTCGCCAAACCAGGCGATGATCTTTTTCACTTCGGCCATGACTTCGGGGCCGATGCCGTCACCGGCAAGGATCAGGATGGAAGGATTGGACATGGGGGTTCTCCAGCGGATGTAGCGTTGCAAGCGGCCTATCCAATGGGGGACGCAGGGTCAAGCGCGGCGGCGTGAAGCCGCATGAATTAAGGGCATCGGCAGGGGTTCGCCGACCGATGCGCAGGGTTTGAGCGCCCTTCTTGCGACGCCAAAGCCTGCGGGGCAACAGTGGGAACCGCGCCCCCCGTCGCCTGTGTCGGCTGACGGGTGCGGATGGATGGCGCGAAGCATCCCGGTTTTTGCGCAGCATTCCCTACGGCTCGCGCAGGGCTTCGCGGGATTTATACAGCGGCTTGAGGAGATATTGGAGGATCGTCTTTTCCCCTGTATGCAACTCGACCGTCGCCTGCATCCCGGGCCGGATTTCAAGATTGCGCTGACGTTCGCTCAGATGCGCCAGATCGACGCGCAGCGTCACCTTGTAATGGGGGTCGCCATCGGGCTTGCGTTCGTCCTTGAAGGTGTCGGCCGAGATGAACTGGACCTTTCCCTGAAGGCTGCCGTAAATCGTGTAGTCATAGGCCGAGAGCTTGATCGTCGCGTCCTGCCCCGCGCGCACATTCGCGATGTCTTTGGGCGCAATCTTGGCCTCGATGAACATCTCTTCATCCAGCGGGATGATCTGCATGATCTCTTCACCGGGCCGAACCACCCCGCCGATCGTCGTTACTTCCAGCTTGTTGACCACGCCTTTCATCGGCGACGCCAAAAGCGTCCGTCCCAGCTGGTCCTCGGACAGCTTCAGCTTTTGGCGCAAAGAGCTAAGCTCTTGCAAAGTATCGGAATAATCCGAGGCGCGCTCCAGTTCGGTCTTGGTGACGATCTCGTTGAATTTGTTCTCGGCATCGGAAAAGATCTTGCGCGCCCGTGTCACCTCGATCAGCGGCGCAACCTCTTGGTTATACATGTTCTCCAAGAGGTCCAGCTCGGCTTTCGCCTGCTTCATCACATTGCGCGCGCCCTCTTTGCGAGAGGCGAAATCCTGCAACCGCGCCGTCAGAAGCGCGGATTCCGAGGCAAAGATATGCGGGACCAGCGCGGCTTGCTCGTCGCTTATGTCAAAAGCGTCGATTCCCTTCATCTCGGCCTCAAGGCGGATCTGGCGGATTTCCTGCGTCGCGATTTGGGCGCGCAGATCATCGACCTGCGTCTGGTATTGCGTGCCGTAAAGTTTGGCCAGCATGTCGCCGGGTTCGACGGTATCGCCCTCGGACACATATAGTTCGGCC
This sequence comes from Pseudothioclava alba, assembly GCF_033100795.1. Lineage (NCBI taxonomy): Bacteria > Pseudomonadati > Pseudomonadota > Alphaproteobacteria > Rhodobacterales > Paracoccaceae > Pseudothioclava > Pseudothioclava alba. The sequence continues at coordinate 116,049 of NZ_JAWLVI010000002.1, read as the reverse complement.
AGAATACCGCCTTCGAGGTTCTGGATAATCTGCGGCTTGGAGGATGACACAATCTCTCCGGGGCCGCGCACGATCTGGTCGACCCAAGCAACCGAGGACCAGAGCAGAAACACAATAATCACCACGGCGATCAGCCAGATCGTGACCGACATCCGGCGGGTGCGGGCGATCAGCGCGGCAGGGTCGATGGTCGTCATCCTACCGCCCCTGCTTTGCCTTTGGTCAGATGTGCCAGAACCGCGTCGCGCGGGCCATCCACGGCCATCCGCCCGTTTTGCAAGATCAGCGTGCGGGCGGTCAGGGCAAGGATCGGCACACGGTGCGTCGCGATAATCGCGGTGCGCCCTGCCAGCCAATGGTCCAGACGGCTGACAAGCGTGGTTTCCAGCGTGGTATCCAGCGCTGCGGTGGGTTCATCCAGAATAACGACGCTCGGGTCTTGCAGCCAAAGCCGCGCCCAGCCGATCGACTGCCGCTGCCCGACCGAAAGCCCCTCGCCCCCGTCCTTTATTTCAAGGTCAAGACCACGCGGATGCGCGCGCACATGGGGGCCAAGGCCCGCGAATTCCAGCGCCTGATACAGGCGTTCTTCGTCGCGTTCGAGCTGCGTCATGTTCAGGTTGTCGCGCAGCGTTCCGGCAAACAGGCGCACGTCCTGCCCAAGATAGCCGACAGCGCGGCGCAGATCGCGCGGGTGAAGCTGGCCGATGTCAACCCCGTCAAGCAGGATGCGGCCACCTTGGGGTTCGTAAATCCCCGCCATCAGCTTGAGTAGCGTCGATTTGCCCGAGCCGTTCGCCCCCAACACCGCCACCCGCTGGCCTGCCGGAATTTGCAGCGCCGAAATATCGACCGTATGCGCGCCCTCGGGGTCATAGCGGAACTCAAGCTGGCGCAGTTCGAATTCCCCCTCGATGCGGTCCGCACGCAGATAGGAGCGCCCGTCGGCCTGCATCTGGTCCGCGTCGGCAATCGCCTCAAGCCCGTCCAGCGCAGCCTTCACATTCGACCAGCGCGCCATCGTGCCCGCAAGCTGCGTCAGCGGTGCCAGCGTGCGCGAGGTCAGGATACCGATCGCGATGATCGAACCTACGGTGAATTCGCCCTCGAACACCTTATAAGTGCCAATCACCACCGCGATCACATAGGTCGCCTGTTGCACCATCTGCGCCCAGTAGGTCAGCGCCGAGGCCAGCTTGCGCTGCTCCGAGCTTTTCACGGCTGACAGCGTGGTCAACTCGTCCCAGATCCGCTTGAACCGGTCGGCACCGCGGGCGGTGTTGACGGTTTCATGCTCGTAAATCGCCTCGTGCAAAAGCCGCGTCGCCCGCGCCGAGGCGCCTTGGGTCGATTGCGTCAGTTGCATCATCTTCTTTTGCATAAAGAAGCCAGGCGTCACCATCAGAACCGCGCCCGCCAGAAGCACCCAGACAAGCGAGCCACCAATGCTCGCCACCAGCAAGAGGAAGACAAAGATGAACGGGATGTCGGCCAGCGTGCCGATGGTCGAGGCGGTAAAGAACTCGCGCACCGATGAAAACTCGCGCATCGCCGAGAATAGCTGCGAGGGCGAACGCCGCCCCGGCATCGCCTTCATCCCCAGAAGCCGCCCCATCAAAAGGGTCTGCACGCCAAGCTCGATCTTGCGGCCCGCGACATCCATCAGCCCCGAGCGCGCGAGTTTGAGCGCCATCTCAAGGCCAAGCGCCAGCATCGCACCCACGGCCAGCACCCAAAGCGTGCTTTCGGATTGATGCGGGATCACGCGGTCATAGACCTGAAGCGAAAACAGCGCGACCGCCACCGCAAGGATATTGGCGAAAAGCGAGCCAACCGCGACCTCGGCAAAGGCGCGGCGTTGGGCCTTGAACGCCCCCCAGAACCAATGCTCGCGGTCCTGCGTCAGCTTGTGGCGATCCTCTAGCTGCTTGAGCGAGGTGCGCGCCCGCACGATCCGCCCCGAGAAGAAGGGCGCAAACTCGGCCAGCGGCACTTCGGCGCGCTGGTCGGGGCAGGTCTTGTCGAATACAAACAGGCTTTCGCGGTCCTGCGAGACGACCAGAACCATCTGCCCGTTGGCCATCTGCGCGAGTGCCGGCCACTGGCCGGGGGACAGCCTGTCGATGGTTTCGACCGAGGCCGTCATACCAGCCACGCGCAAAACAGCGGCTATATGATCGGGCTGGATCTCGCCGTCCGATGCGCCCGTTACGGCGGCGGTCGCCTCGCCCACGGCAAGCAACATCTGCTCCAGAATATCGGCGGCGGGAACCTGTGCACCCAGAAGCCCCGCATAGGCGGCGGCCAGCTCGGCGCGGGCCTTGGCGCGGGTCAGGCCTTGATCGGGTTTCGGCTGGGGCGCGGGTCTGGCTGTCTTGGGCAAGACACCATCCGACGCCCCGCTGACGCGAGCCGCGTTAATGTCAAAAGCAACCACACGGTCTGTCACAGACCCAACACCTAGTTAAATCCTACCCCCGTCTACCAATATCCCGCGTTCACGCAGCATTTCCAGCTTAATCCGCGCGATGTCGTATTTAAGCGCGGCCTGATCGCGTTCCATGGCGGCAAACGATTCATACATCGACACCAGTTCCATCAGGCTGCGCCGCCCGAGCTTGTATTGGCGGGCGAACAAATCAAGGCTCTGGCCCGTCTGTGCGGTCACGCTGCGCCCGCGTTCCTCGCGCGCGCTGAGCGCCTCTAGCTTGGCCCCAAGCTCGACCTGCCGCTGTGCGGAATCGCGCTTTGCCTTTTCAACGCGGGCGGTGGCAGCGTCCTGCATCGCTTCGACGGCCTTAAGCTGTGAACCCGTCCCGAACCCGAGCATCTGCCCGACGCCAAGCGTCAGCCCTGCGTCGCTTGACCCGTCCGCAATCCGTGCTTCCGCGCCGAGTTTCGGCAGTATCCCCGCGCGTGCCATTTTGGCTTCGGCCACGGCGCGTTCGCGCTCACTCTCGGCCAGCTTGATCGCCAAAGAGTCAGGCGCGGCAGCGGGCATTTCGACCCTATCCAGCCCTGAAAGGCCATCTACAGACGCCGTTGTCATCTGTTGCAATTGCGCCAAAGCAGTGCGGGCGCGGCCCTCATCCGCCGCCGCTGTCGCCTGCATTTCCGCAAGCTTCTGCGCCAGAACACGCGCCTCCGACATATCCGACAGCCCGCCTTTGACGCGCAGCTTCATGATGCGGTTGTATTCGGCCAGACGACCCTCGGCGCGGCGGGCAAGGCCTGCCTGTTCGCGGGCTTCCTGCGCGTCGAGGTAATGACCGATGCCTTGCGCAACAAGGCTGTTCATCTCGTCGGCATAACCCACGGCGGCGACCTCGACATCGGCCACGGCGAACTCGCGTTCGGCGCGCTTGCCACCGTTGTCGAACAGCACCAGATCCACCACCATCGAGGCGACAACATCACCCAGCTTCGATAACGAAACAGACGGCCCGATCTGCGGCAGCCAGTTCTTTGAACGCGCCTCGGCCTGCAAGCGCTTGACCCGCAAATCCGCCTGCGCGGTGCCTGCCGAATTATCCAGAACGCCCTGCGCGATCTGCGCATAGGTGCCCCCCGGCGCAAGAACCGAGCGACGCGCCTGAAGGTCGCCGATGATCTGCGAGCGTTCCTCGGTGCGCTCAACCGGAGCGCCAAGCGACCCCGGCTCTGCCGCGCCCGAAAACGCCGATCGCGTCAGGGGAAAAGGTGTTTGATCCAGGCAGCCGGACAGGCCAGCCACAGCCGCCACTGCCAGCAGCCCCCGAGCCGCCGCAGAGGCCCGGGAAAGCGGCTTGGGGCGGCTTTTCCGGGGGCTCATCGGGTGCATCCTCAGATCGTCAGGTTGGTGATCTGATCGTCGATCAGGAGCGTCGCCCCGTCATCGCCGACCGTATAGATCGAATGGGTTTGCCCACCGACAACCGTATCCTGTCCGGTGTCCTGCGCACCAAGCGCGGTCACAGAGTCATTCGCATCCCCCGAGATAACCAGCGTATTCTCGGCGCCGGTCAGTGACAGGATCTGCTCTTCGGTGATCGACAGCGAGGCTTGCGTATAGCTTAGATCAATCGACCCGAAGTCAAAGCTGGCAAGCCCGCTGTTGTTCAGGTCGATGGCCACATCATTGTTGCCGTCGACGACCAGAAGCGTAGACGCCTCGTTTCCGGCGGCATCGGTGTCTGTGACCACCAGATATTCGCCATTGGGCACGCGGGTGCCAAAGGTATAAAGGTCTTCGCCACCCAGCGAGAACGGCTCGCTATCTGTGACCGTCGAAATCACACCGCTGCCCGACACTGCCGAGATGGTAAAGTGATCCCCCTCGCTTTCCGAGGTGTAAAGCGCGCGGGTCGAGACCCCGTCATCGGTCTTGTCGGTGATGATCGGTGCGTCGGGGGCTTCAAGGTCGAAGGTGAAGTTCTGCGCGCTTGTGTTATTCAGCACCGCAGTATTCCCCGCCGGATCCGTCGCGGTGACCGTGTAGGTCATGGCGCCCGACAGTCCTTGCAGATCGCTCTGGCCGAACGTAACCGACCAGTTTCCCGACGCATCTGCCGTCGCTGTCTGCATCGCGCCCGAGGCCAGTTGAACCACGACCTGCGAGCCAGCCTCGACGGTGCCGCTGATCGCAAAACCGTTGGCGGCCTCGGCGGCATTGACGATACCATCGCCAGCAACCTGTGTGTTTACCGCAAAATTGCGAACCACAGTGTCAAAGTCGATCTGGCTCGTCTGGCTGGCGGTATTGCCATAAGCATCGGTGGCGCGCACGGTCAGCGCGACGTCCTGATACTCGCCCGAAGGCAGCGAACCTGCCGGGATCGTTGCGGTCCATGTGGTGCCTGTAACCTGCGCCTGAACCGTTGCACCATTCGCAAGCTGCACCGAAACCGTGGACCCGGCCTCGACCGTGCCCGTCACGACAAGCCCGCCCGCGGCCTCGGCGTGGTTAACGATGTTGTCGGCAATCATCGAATTGGGCGTCGCCGTCGTGGCCGAGAAGTTCTGCACCTCGGTATCGACCTGAAGCTGGTCGTTAAGAACGGTTACGTTGCCGTTGATGTCGGTCGCGGTGATTGTCATCGCTTCGGTATAGGTGCCTGCGGGAAGCTGGCTTTGCGTGAAGGTCACGCTCCAGTTGCCATCGGCGCCGACGGTGGTCGATCGCGTTTCGCCAAGCACTTCGACGGTGATGCTTGCGCCCACCTCGCCCGTGCCTGAAATCGAAATGCCATTGGCATATTCCGCGAGGGTTTCGACATCCGAGGTCGAAACCGCGCCTTCGGTTACCGCAACATCGGGCGGAGTCATGTCGATCAGAAAGTCCGGCCCGTCCAGATCATAAGTCGTGCCATCGGGGGCGACAACGGTGACCTCGGCGCTCAGATCGCCATCCGAGGGGAAGCTCTCGCCCTCGAAGGTCACGCCCCAGGTGCCGTCTTCGTTGACAGTGGTCTCAAGCGTCTGGTCGCCAAGCACGACCGTCACGGTCGAGCCTGCTTCGCCGGTGCCGGTGACGGTGGCTGCCGGATTTTCGGTTTCGGTGGTCAGAGTGCTGTCGCTATCGGGGTTGTCGACGGTCGGAACGATGGTGCCGTCACCCGAGCTGCCATCGCCGCCACCGCCGCCGCCACCCAGAAGGCCCGCGCCTACAAGGCCCGCTCCAGCAAGCCCGGCCGTTCCCATCCCGCCAAAAAGCGCGGGCGCGAAGGCCGCCATGCCGGTGGTATCGTCACCCGTCGCGGGGGCGACGATGTCCTCGCCGTCGAGGAAGGCAAGCTGGTCGTTCGGGCTCCATTTACCGATCGCTTCAGGGGTGCCGTAATTCGCAAACAGCACGCCATCGCCCATATCTTCAAGATTGACAGCGGCAATCTCGCCGTCGGCCGAGATGTAAAGCTGCGCTTCCTGTCCCTCGGGCTGGCTGAAATAGCCCGAGAGCGTAATCTCTCGCCCGTCAACCAGAACGATCTTCAGATCGCTGCCGGATTGTTCGTATTTCAGAATGTTATACCGACGCAGGTTGAGCGAAATCTCATCGCCTGCTCCGACCTGAATAAAATTGCCGGCACCATCGCCCGCAACAGCACCATACGCTACGCCGCCCGCAAAATCGCGAACAGCAAAGTCAACCGACTTTACCATTATTTACTACTCCGCCTCAGGAACCTGCTCGTTCGATCGGCAGGTATTAATACTTTTGGTTATTTCTAGACCAAAAGATCACCTATGGCTAGTCCCAGAATTTACCCTAGGGTCAATTTGTAGGGTTAACGGCGAAATCGGGGGGGACTATGTGACCGATTAACAACGAAAATCCCTCAACGCCCGCATCAGGAAGTGCCTGTCCCCGCTATTTGCAAGGTTCTCAAGCGCGGCATCGGGGCTCATCCAGACGGCGTCGTGATCGGGTTCGGTGGGTGGGCCAAGCCTGCGCGTGGGGCGTGCGATATATATAAAGCAAATCTTCTCGGCCCAGATTTCGTATTCCGGCATATAGGTGAAGCGTCTGAATGCCCCCAGCCTGCGGGGGGTAGAAATCAGGTATCCTGTTTCCTCATAGACCTCGCGGTGCAGTGCGCGGATCGGGCTTTCGCCGGGGTCGATCCCGTCGCCGGGAAGTTGAAACTCGGGGGTGGGTGACGCTTGATGCGTCACCAGAACCTCGCCATCGCGCAGCAAAACCGCATAGGCGCCGCCGCGGCGCGTGTAGGTTTGCCCTGTTTTTGCCGGTTCACCAAAGCGTCGGATCATCTTTCCCCCTTGGGTCTGTGGTTGCTCCGCCTATATAGGCACGGTATGCCAGCGCGCGACCGTCAGGAAAAGACCGCGCTGAGACCCAAGGACACGATATGAGCACGCTTTCGCAAATTGCATGGGACGATACCGTCCTTCCGTTCCAACTTGATCGCTCGGATGTGCGCGGGCGCGTGGCCCGTCTGGATGGCGTTCTGGAAAACGTGCTCCGGCAGCATAACTATCCTGCGGTTGTCGAGGCTATGGTTGCCGAGATCGCGCTGCTGACCGCGCTGATCGGCCAGACGGTGAAGCTGCGCTGGAAGCTCTCGCTTCAGGTGCGTGGCAGCGGCCCGATCCGTATTCTGGCGACCGATTACTATGCGCCGACCCAAGAAGGCGCGCCTGCCCGCATCCGTGGCTGGGCGAGTTTCGATGCCGAGCGTCTTGATACCACAGCCGACCCGTTTGCGCAGATCGGCCAGGGTTACTTCGCCATTCTGATCGACCAGGGCAAAGGCACGACGCCGTATCAGGGGATTACGCCGCTGGCCGGAGGCTCGCTTTCGGCCTGTGCAGAGACGTATTTCGCGCAGTCCGAGCAGCTTCCGACACGGTTCTCGCTGGCCTACGGGCGTTCGACCTTGCCCGGTCAGGCCGAGGCGTGGCGCGCCGGTGGCGTCATGCTGCAAACCATGCCGCCTGCCTCGCCGTTGCGGGGCGAAGAGGGTTCGGGCGACGGTGGTCTGCTGACCGCATCCGATATTCTGGACCACGATCAGGAGGAAAACTGGACCCGCGCCAATACCCTTCTGGATACGGTCGAGCAGATGGAGCTGATCGGCCCGACGGTGCAGCCGACCGAGCTTCTGGTGCGTCTGTTCCACGAAGAAGGCCCGCGTGTGTTTGACCCGCAGCCGGTGCAGTTTGGCTGCACCTGTTCGGAGGCGCGCGTGCGCGAATCGCTGTCCATCTATTCCAGGCGCGAGATGGCGCATATGATCAACGAAGAGGGGCGCGTGACGGCGGACTGCCAGTTCTGCGGCGCGCATTATGATATGGACCCGGAAAGCCTCGGGTTTCAGGCGACGTTGAACCCGGATGGTTCACCCAAGGCGGAAACGCCTGATGAGTGATCCGCTCGCCCCGGTTCTGGCTGCTTTGGGCCGCCCGGGGCGGCCGTCTTCGGATTACGACCTGAACCCCGAGTTCAAACTCCCCGAGGGGCGCAAGCTGCGACCAGCGGGTGTGCTTGTGGCGTTCGAGGTGACGCAAGACGGCGCGCGGCTCTACCTGACCAAACGCGCCTCGCATCTGAAACACCACCCCGGACAGATTGCCTTTCCCGGTGGCAAGGTCGATCCTGATGACGCTGGCCCGATAGGTGCAGCGCTGCGCGAGGCGCATGAGGAAATAGGCCTTCCCAGTGAAAACGTCACGATTCTAGGTGAATTAGAGCCACATGAGACCGTGACGGGCTTTTGGGTGACGCCAGTTCTGGCGCAGATTCACCGCCCGTTTGCTCCTATCCCCGAACCGGGTGAGGTGGACGAGGTCTTCACCGTTCCGCTGACGCATATCGCGAATCCGTCCAGCTTTCGGGTCGAGCGGCGGCGCTGGCGGGGCATGTGGCGCAGCTACTATGTTGCGCCGTTTGGACCCTATTACATCTGGGGGGCAACTGCGCGTATGCTGCGCGCATTGTCTGACCGGATGGGGGATGCATGAAACTCACTGCCGACTGGCTTTTGGCAGAGCCGACCCAAACCATTCTGGCCGCGCTGACCAAGGGCGGAGCGCAGGCGTATCTTGTTGGTGGATGCGTGCGAAACGCCCTTTTGGGCGCGCCGGTTTCCGATCTGGACATCGCGACAAGCAATACGCCCGATGAAACCGTGCGGCGGGTTACGCAGGCTGGGTTCAAGGCGATCCCGACCGGAATCGAGCACGGCACGATTACGGCTGTGCGGAATCATGCGATGTTCGAAATAACCACGTTTCGCCGTGATATAGAGACGTTTGGGCGTCACGCAACCGTCGCATTTTCCGACAACATTCTGGACGATGCGCATCGCCGCGACTTTACGGTGAATGCGCTTTATCTGGACGCCTCGGGCACGGTTCTCGACCCGATTGGCGAGGGGTTAGAGGATTTAGCGGCGCGCCGTATCCGTTTTGTCGGCACGCCCGAAAACCGCATCCACGAGGACTACCTGCGTATCTTGCGTTTCTTCCGGTTCACCGCTTGGTATGGTGATGCCGAAGCTGGGCTTGATGTCGAAGGGTTCGCGGCCTCGGCGGCAAATCAGGACGGAATAGAGGCGCTTTCCAAAGAACGCATCGGCCACGAGATGCGCAAGCTTCTGGCCGCGCCCGACCCTGCGCCAGCCGTCGCGAGTATGGCGCAAAGTGGAATTCTGGCGCGTGTGATTGCGGGGGCGGACCTGCGCGCGCTGGCGCCGCTGGTGCATCTTGAAAGACTAAATTACGCTGGAATAGAGCCTGATTGGTTGCTTCGGCTCACCACTCTTGGTGGGCAGGACGTTGCGCGGGCGCTGCGCCTGTCCAAAGCCGAAACACGCAGGTTGCAGGTTTTGCGTGATCATGTTGGGACCACCGAAAGCCCCGCCGAGCTTGGCTACCGCCTTGGCTTTGCCGATGCGCGGGCGGTTTTGCTTTTGCGTGCGGTGCTGCTTCAGACGCAATTCGATCCTATTTCACTGCAAAACGCGGAAAAAGCGGCGGCGGCAGAGTTCCCCCTGCGCGGGGCGGATTTGCTGGATCGCTTTAGCGGGCAGGCGCTTGGGGCCGAGTTGAAGCGGCTTGAGGCACTCTGGATCGCGTCTGGGTTTTCACTCACCCGTGACGAGCTTTTGCGCTAAGCCCTCTCCCCTTGCCCATCGGGTCAGGCTATCGTCGGCCCATGTTCCTGCGTCCTGATCCGTTTCGCCCCGCCGATGGCCCGCCACCCCGTCAATTGCTTGGCTTTCTGCGTTGGTGTCTGCGCGGAAGCTGGCCGATTATTGCGGTGGATGCGGTGCTGTCCGCGCTTGCGGGCTCGATGGAGGTGATCTCGGCCCTGTTGATCGGCTATGTGATCGACGGGATTCTGGGCGCAAACCCCGACACGGTTTTCGGTGATAACCTTTGGCTGGTTGCGGGGTTTGCGGCCTTTTACCTGTTGCTGCGCCCGCTGATGTTCGGGCTGAGTTCGGCCTCAACCAGCCTTCTGGTGACACCCACCGTGTTCCCGCAGGTGCTCGCGCGGCTGCATCGCTGGACGATGGGGCAGTCGGTAACGTTTTTCGACAACGATTTCGCGGGACGGATTGCGCAAAAGCAGATGCAGACGGCGAATGCCGTGACCCAGACGGTGAGCGAGATCAACAATACCGGCTTTTTCGCGCTGTCCTCGATTGTCGGTTCGATCGTGGTTCTGTTGGGGATCGAGGCATGGGGGGCGGCGGCGCTGGCGGTCTGGATGTGTCTCTATCTCGGCCTGATTAGAGCTTTTTTGCCCCATATCCGAGGGCGCGCCGAGGCGAACGCGGGCGCGCGGGCGATGGTCACGGGGCAGGTGGTCGACACCGTGACGAATATCAAAACGGTCAAGCTGTTTGCCCATACCGCGCATGAAGATCGCGCGGCGCTGGAGGCAATGCGGGGCCATCGGATGACGGCGCAGGCGTTCGGGTCTTTGTCGGTCTGGTATCGGGCCTCGCAGATGGTGCTGTCGGGGCTGTTACCGGTAATCCTTGTTGGGCTGGCGATTGTGATGTGGCAACGCGGCGCCGCAAGCCCCGGAGATGTCGCCGCGTCGGGGGCGATTTCCATTCGTCTCGCGCAGATGTCGGGCTGGGTTTCGATGGCGCTGATGGGGATTTGGCGCTCGGTCGGTGAGGTCGAGGATGGCATGAAAACACTGACCCCGCCGCATGGCCTGACGGATCGGCCTGATGCGGGCGCTTTGCAGGTGCCGCGCGGTGAGATCCGGTTTGAAGGTGTGACCTTTGCCTATGGCACGGCTTCGGGTGGCATCAACGGGATCAATCTGACGATTCATCCGGGCGAGAAAATCGGCATTGTCGGGGCGTCCGGTGCGGGCAAATCGACGCTCGTTTCGGTGCTATTAAGGCTCTATGACACCGAGAAAGGCCAAATTCTGATCGACGGGACCGATGTCGCGACGGTGACGCAGGAAAGCCTGCGTCATGCGATCGGGATGGTCACGCAGGAAACGGCGATGTTCAACCGCTCGGCGCGAGAGAACATCCTTTATGGCCGCCCCGAAGCGACCGAGGACGAGATGATCGCCGCCGCCAAAGCCGCCGAGGCACACGAGTTCATCCAATCGCTCACCGATCACAAGGGCAACAAGGGCTATGACGCGATGCTGGGGGAGCGGGGCGTCAAACTTTCGGGCGGGCAACGCCAGCGGATCGCCCTTGCGCGGGCGTTTCTGAAGGACGCGCCGATCCTTGTGCTGGACGAGGCGACCTCGGCGCTGGATTCCGAGGTGGAGGCGTCGATTCAGGCCGCGCTGCATCGTGTGATGGAGGGCAAGACCGTTCTGGCCATCGCGCACCGCCTGTCGACGCTGGCCGAGATGGACCGGATCGTCGTTCTGGATCACGGTCAGATCACCGAGATCGGCTCGCACGTGGAGCTATTGGCGCGGGGCGGGCTTTATGCGCGTTACTGGAACCGGCAGTCGGGGGGCTTCATCGGCTGCGATGATGCTGCTATGTGCGCGGAGTAGGGGCTGTTTCACCAAGGATAACCGCATGACGCTGACGATTGACCGCCTTTCGATTCAGGCTGACGGAGTGTCGCGCGGGGCTGCTGGCACGGTTCATGTGGCGATGGCGCTGCCGGGTGAAGAGGTCGAGGGAGAGATCGTCGATGGCCGCATCGCTGCGCCGCGTATCGTGGCGCCCTCGGCGGATCGGGTGAAGGCGCCGTGTCCGCATTACAAAGCCTGCGGTGGCTGCGTCTTGCAACATGCGTCCGAGCCGTTCACCGAAGGCTGGAAAGCCGATGTCGTGCGCACGGCGCTGGCGACCCGTGGGATTGAAGCGCCTGAAATTACTGTTGCGACCTCGCCGCTTGGGTCACGTCGTCGGGCGACGCTCGCAGGGCGGCGCACCAAGAAAGGCACGCTTGTCGGGTTTCATGCGCGCGGTTCGGATACGCTGGTCGAGGTGCCGAACTGCCTGATCCTGCGCCCCGAGATTCTGGCCTTTGTCCCCGCGTTGCACGAACTGACCGCGCTTGGCGGGTCGCGCAAGGGCGAGATCGCCTTTGCCGTGACGGTGTCGCAGGCGGGGCTGGAACTGGCCGCGCGTGGTGGCAAAGAGACGGATGCCGCGCTTTTCGAAGCGCTTGCCGGTTTCGCCCGTAAGCATGATCTGGCGACGCTCAGCTGGAACGGCGAGATGATCGCGGCCCGTCGCCCGGCCTTTCAGAATTTCGGCAAGGCTCAGGTCACGCCGCCGCCCGGCGCGTTTTTGCAAGCAACCGCAGAGGGTGAGGCCGCGCTGGTGGTCTTCGCGCGCGAAGCCGCCGGGAAAGCCGCGCGCATCGCTGATCTGTTCGCGGGCTGCGGCACCTTTGCCCTGCCGCTGGCCGAGGGCGCCGAGGTCCACGCGGTCGAAAGCGATGGGGCAATGCTGGACGCGCTCGATCAGGGCTGGCGCAAGGCTGACGGGCTGAAACGCGTCACCCACGAGGCGCGCGATCTGTTCCGCCGTCCGCTTTTGCCCGACGAGCTGGCGAGATATGACGCAGTTGTGATCGACCCGCCGCGCGCTGGTGCCGAGGCGCAAACCGCCGAGATTGTGGCCTCGAAAGTGCCGCTTGTGGTCTATGTTTCGTGCAATCCGGTGACCTTCGCACGCGATGCCGCCGTGCTGGTTGGGGCGGGATATACCCTTGAGACGTTGCTGGTTGTGGACCAATTCCGCTACTCTGCGCATGTCGAGCTTGCGTCGGTGTTCCGGCGCGGGTAGGGCGAGGCAAAACGGTCTGACAAATGGACGAAACATGAGCAGCACCCCCGTCATCAGCCGCCGCGCCGTGCTTTTGGGCACGGTCGTTCTTGCCTCTCTGGCGGGTTGCGGCGCCTCGAAGTTCAAGACCTATAGTGGCCCGCGGGTTTCCTCGGTGCAGGTTTTCAAGGCCAAGCGCCGGATGTATCTGCTGTCCGAAGACCAGAAGGTTCTGCGCAAATACCGTATCGGCCTTGGCGGCAATCCGGTCGGTCACAAGCAGTTCGAAGGCGACAGCAAGACCCCCGAGGGCACCTATATCATCGACCGCCGCAACCCGAATTCGGCCTATTACCTCTCGCTTGGGATCTCTTATCCGAACAGCGTAGATCGCGCCTATGCCGCCGCGCAGGGCAAGAAACCGGGGGGGGATATTTTCATCCACGGCGAAGAGCGTAAAAGCTCGGGGCGTGGGCGCGACTGGACGGCGGGGTGCATTGCCGTCAAAAACCGCGAGATCGAAGAGATTTACGCGATGGTCGGGAACGGCACGCCGATCCACATCTTCCGATAGGAAAAATGGCCCCTTGGGGCCATTTGGTTACCGGCCGGAGAGCAGCGTCCACCAGATCTTGCCCGACGGCTCCTGATACCAGCCAAAGCCGATCTGGGTTGCCTCGGGGTTCAGCATGACGTCGCGCGTGTCATGCACCGACATCCAGGCCGAAAGCGTCTCGATCTCGGTCTCGTAGGTCTCGGATATATTCTCGCCCAGAACCTTGCCGCCAAAGCCTGCCCGTTGCGCGCGATCCAGCGGCGACGAGCCGTCCGACCCCCAATGCCACGCGCGGTTCTGCGACGACATATCCTGCGAATGGGCCGTTGCCGCCGCTGCAAGCTGGTTGTTCAGGCTGACGGGCGCGGTGCCCCGCACGGCACGCAGCGAGTTCACCGCCTCGGCCACGCGCATCGGGATGACTTCGGCGTCCTTCGGGCCGATCCGGTAGACCTGCGGCAAGGGGCGACCGTCCGGCCCAAGCTGGGTCGGTTCCGGCGCGCAGGCCGCCAGAGTAAAGGCCACGGATACAAGAAGAGCAGTCACTCGGAACATGGGATCCCCCTGAATTTCTGGTCAAACCCCTTACACGTTTGCCAATTGCCGCGCAAACCCACAGTTCCGTGAACCCCATCTGACAGCAGTTTGATTTGCTTTCGTGGCTCTGGCGCACTAAACCCCCGCCCAACACGCGTAACGATCGTTGCGGAGGCGATGATGATGAATAAGACAGGCCGACTGGGCCGCCGCAGTTTCCTTGGCACGGCCGCGATGCTTGGCGCGGGCGTTGCGATGCCCTCGCTGGTGCGCGCGCAAGAAGCCCCCGATGCGGGGCAAGAGCGCCACGAGCAGAACGAATACACCAATATCCGCCGGAATATCTCTAGCTTCCGCGGTCTCGATTGGCAGCCCTATTTCACGAACCTGAAAAACGGCGCGATTCTGGTCGATACCACTTCGCGGGCGCTGCATTACTGGTCGGCGGACGAGTCGTTCTACAAGGTGTTCCCGACCTCGGTGCCGGTGTCGCAAGAGCTGACGCGGCTTGGCCGGACCGAAGTCATCCGCAAGGTCGAGGGGCCAAGCTGGTCGCCCACGCCTTCGATGAAAGAGCGCAACCCCGACTGGCCGGATTATGTGCCGCCCGGACCGGATAACCCGCTTGGGACGCACGCGCTGTATCTAAGCTGGAAATACTACCGCATCCACGGCACCCACGACACGCGCAAGATCGGGCGCAAGTCGTCGAACGGCTGTATCGGGCTATATAACGAACACATCCAAGAGCTGTTCGGCTATGCCAAGGTTGGCACGCAGGTTTTGCTCATCGGGTGAATGGAATGACTTGGGGGGCCACGCGGCCCCCTTTTCATTTCTTGCCGATCTTCGGTTCGGTGCCCTGCGCGATCCGCGCGATATTGGACCGGTGGCGCCAGAAAATCAGCACCGCCAGAAGGGCTGCAAGCGGCATCATATGTGCCAGCCCAAGCATCCACGCCAGCGGCACCGAGGCCGCCGCCGCGACAAGCGCCGAGAGCGAGGAAATCCGTGCGACAACCGCTGTCAGCAACCACACTCCGCAAACCGCCAGACCCAGCGGCCACGCCAGCGCGATCATCGTGCCAAGGAAGGTGGCAACCCCCTTGCCGCCCTTGAAACCCAGCCAGACCGGGAAGATATGCCCGAAAAAGGCCGCGCCCCCCGCAACCAGTGCCGCAGATTCGCCCATCGCATAACGCGCGATCAGAACCGCAATCGCGCCCTTGCCGCTATCCAGCAAAAGCGTCGCCAGCGCGGCGGGTTTGTTGCCCGTGCGCAGCACATTCGTAGCGCCGATATTCCCCGAACCGATCTGGCGCAGGTCGCCAAGGCCAAGCGCGCGGGTAATCACTAACCCGAACGGCACGGACCCCAGAAGATACCCAAGCACCGCAACCAGCCCGAGCACCGTCAGACTGCTTCCCATATCCGGCATCTGCTGCCCTCGTCTTTGTTTTAGTTATCGTTGCTGTATACCTGCACACCCGCGACGAATGTGGCAAGCACTTTGCCTTCCAGCCGGCTGCCGTCGAAGGGCGTATTCTTCGATTTCGAGTGCAGTTTCCAGCGATCCAGAACAAAGGGCGCGTCGGGATCGAAAAGGATCAGGTCGGCAGGTGCGCCCTCGGCCAGACGGCCTTGCGGCAGGCCAAGGCGGTTCGCGGGGTTCAGCGCCATCGCGCGGAACAGTTGCGGCAGCGTGACTTGCCCATTGTGATACAGCCGCAGCGCTGCAGGCAGGAAGGTCTCAAGCCCGACGGCACCGGACGCAGCCTCTTCGAACGGCAGGCGTTTGCTTTCCTCGTCCGCGGGCGTGTGCATCGAACAGATAATGTCGATCAGCCCATCCGCCACTGCCTGCACCATCGCCAGCCGGTCGTCCTCGGATCGCAGAGGCGGGGTGAGTTTGAAGAAGGTGCGATAATCGCCCACGTCAAATTCGTTCAGTGTCAGGTGGTGGATCGAGATCCCCGCCGTCACATCCAGACCGTTCTTCTTGGCGCGTTCCAGCGCGGGCAGGGTGCGCGCGCTTGTCACCTGATCTGCGTGGTATTTGACGCCCGTCATCTCGACCAAAGCCATGTCGCGGTCAAAGCCCATCCGCTCGGCCAGGGGCGAGACCCCGGGCAGCCCGCGAAGGCTGGCAAACTTGCCGCTGGTGACAGAGGCGCCAGCCGACAGGCCCGGTTCTTGCGGATGCCCCACGATCAGCGCCCCAAGCGAGCGGGCATAGGTCATCGCGCGCGCCAGAACCTTGGTCGAGGTGGTCACATGGTCGGTGTCGGTGAACGCCACCGCGCCGGTATCCAGCAAGAAGCCGATCTCGGTCATCTCGCGGCCTTCGCGGCCCTTGGTCAGCGCGGCCATATGCAAAATGCGCACCGGCGCATCGGCCGCGCGGCGGGTCACGAAGTCCAGCGTCTCGGGGGTGTCAATCGCGGGTGAGGTATCGGGGCGCGCGATGACGGTGGTTACGCCGCCCGCCGCAGCCGCAGCGCCCGCCGAACGGAAGCTTTCCTTATGGCGCTCGCCCGGTTCCCCGATCTTGACGCCCAGATCCACAATGCCAGGCGCAAGACATTTGCCGCGACAGTCGATCACCTCGGCGCCTGCGGGTGCGGACATCTGGCCGATGGCGGCGATAATGCCGTTGTCGATGACGATATTCCCCTCGGTCTCGGTTTGGGCCTCGGGGTCGATCAGGCGGGCATTTTGCAGAAACAGGGTCATCGGGCGGCTCTTTTGAGGTCAAGCATCAGGGAATAGACGGTCTCGGCGTCGGGGATATTGCCGAAACCATAGGGCACTTCGCGCGGGTCGTCGTTGTTGCCCTTGGTGCGAAAGGCGAAATGCACGCCGCGTGCGGTCAGTGTGAGGGGCATATGCGCGGTGATCGGGTGGCGCTCGATCGCGTTGCCGTTGCGGATATAGGCCGCGCGGTCGGTCAGCAGATACGAGGAACTGAGCGAGCGCGCGTCACCTTTGCGACGTTGGCGCAGCTTCAGAAATACGAACCCCGCCATCACGAGTGGAACGATCGAGCCCATCCCGCCGCCCGCATTCGCCGCCATGATCAGCGCCACAACGATAAAAGCCAGCAGCGGGAA
This sequence comes from Pseudothioclava alba, assembly GCF_033100795.1. NCBI lineage: Bacteria > Pseudomonadati > Pseudomonadota > Alphaproteobacteria > Rhodobacterales > Paracoccaceae > Pseudothioclava > Pseudothioclava alba. The sequence goes on along the minus strand of NZ_JAWLVI010000002.1, from coordinate 99,130 downwards.
ATCCGCGCGCAGGCCAGAGCGGTTCCCCCGTTCGGGCGCGCCGTCCCAAAGCCGTGTTTCGTCCGGCCCGATCACCTCGGCCCAGTCGTCGCTGTGCGTCTGTGTTGCGCGTTTGGGAACGCTGGGGACGTTTGTTCGGGTTGGGGCGTGCGCGGGTTCTTCCAGAATGACCGGCGTATCCGCGAAAGCCTCGGGCGGCAGCGGTGGCGGAGTGTTCGGGTCGCGGGTCATGTGTTTGCCCCTTTGCGCGCGGCTTGTGCCGCCTCGATCCGGTTTGCCACCGCCTCGGCGTCCGCTTGATGGCGGATCAGATGTTTGCCGCCTGATTTCGTGACGATCTGCACATCGCCCATCAGGCGGCGCACGGCTGTAATCTCAAGCAGCATCACCTGACGCCCCTGCGGTCCGATCAGGCGGCGTTCGGTCAGTTGCCAGCGGCGCGCGAAGACTTCGGAGCGGAAATACCAGCCGCGCAGCGTCATCCCCACGACAATCGCAATCGCAGCAACGGCAAGCTGGTTCAGGTTGCCCAGATACCAAAGCCCGAGGGCGACCAGCGCCACCCCCAAAAGCCCCAGCAGCGCGTGGTCTTTCCAGTAGCGGCCCGCGTCGGGCAGAAAGGTCGCAAGCACGGTTTCCCCCTCTTCCAGCGGCAATTCGCTGTCAGGGCCGGGGCGGTAATCCAGAACCGTGTCGCGGCCGATCTCAGACATAGGTGCCCTCCACCAGTGCGCGACCCCGGTCAGCGCGCAGGTTTTGAGCCAGAAGGTCCATCACCGCCATGCGCACCGCGACGCCCATTTCGACCTGCTCCTGAATGACCGAGCGGTTGATGTCGTCCGCGATAGAGCCGTCGATCTCGACCCCGCGGTTCATCGGGCCGGGGTGCATGACAATCGCATCGTCCTTGGCGAAGGCCAGCTTTTCGGCATCCAGCCCGTAGCGATGGAAGTATTCGCGTTCCGAGGGGATAAACCCGCCATCCATCCGCTCGCGCTGAAGGCGCAGCATCATCACGACATCGGCGTCTTTCAGGCCTTCGCGCATGTCTTCATAGACCTCGCAGCCGAATTCCCCGATCCCCGAGGGCATCAGCGTCGGCGGGCCAATCAGGCGGATGCGGTTCTCCATCTTGTTCAGCAAAATCAGGTTTGACCGCGCCACCCGGCTATGCGCCACGTCGCCGCAAATCGCGACCGTCAGGCGCTGGATGCGGCCCTTGGCGCGGCGGATCGTCAGCGCATCAAGCAACGCCTGCGTCGGATGCTCGTGCTTGCCGTCGCCCGCGTTCACCACCGCGCAGTTCACCTTTTCGGCCAGCAGGTTCACCGCGCCCGATGACCCGTGGCGCACCACCAGCAGGTCGGGGTGCATCGCGTTCAGCGTCAGCGCTGTGTCGATCAGTGTTTCGCCCTTTTTGACCGAGCTGGTCTGCATCGACATATTCATCACGTCGGCGCCAAGGCGTTTGCCCGCCAGTTCAAAGCTGGACTGCGTGCGGGTCGAGTTTTCGAAGAACATGTTGATCTGCGTCATCCCCGCCAGAACATCGGTCTTTTTGACCGTGCGGCGGTTCAGTTCGACGTATTTGTCGGCAAGGTCGAGGACGGCGCGAATATCCTCCTGTGTGAGATGTTCGATCCCCAGAAGGTGTTTTGCGCGGAATGCCATGATCCTGCCTCCGAAGTTGTCCGGTTCTGCTTATGGCAAAAGGGGGCGGCCCCGTCCAGCGTGATACATGCGCTTTACGCCGGACGCGCGGGCGCATAGCTTGGCGCCATGCAGACTCGCCCGCCCGAAGATTTCGACTATTACGAAGCGCTTGCCATTCTTGAATGGCAGGTGGAGCTTGGCGCGGATGAGGCGATCTGCGAGGCACCGCTGGATGCCTATGCCCTGCCCGACAAGATCGACCCCGTGCGTGCGCCGGTTGCCGCGCCCGAGCGTGGGGCAAAACCCGTTGCGCCGGTCGTGCAGCAGGCGGTGCAAGAGGGGCCAGACCCCGTTCTTGTCGCGCGCGAGGCGGCGGGGCGTTGCGAAACGCTTGAGGCTTTGGCCGAGGCGATGGACGCGTTCGACCTGTGCGATCTGAAAAAAGGCGCGCGCCAGACGGTCTTTGCCGACGGCAATCCCAAGGCGCGGCTGATGATTATCGGAGAGGCTCCGGGGCGCGACGAGGATTTGCAGGGCAAGCCCTTTGTCGGACGTGCGGGGCAGTTGCTGGACCGGATGTTCGGCGCGATTGGCCTGTCGCGCACGGCCCCCGATTCAGAGGCCGCGCTTTACATCACCAATACGCTGCCGTGGCGTCCGCCGGGCAACCGTGACCCCGAGCCGGACGAACTGGCGATGTTGCTGCCGTTCCTGCGCCGCCATGTGGAACTGGCCGATCCCGATGTGATTGTGCTGATGGGCAATGCGGCCTGTGCGGCGGCTTTGGGCAAGCGTGGTATCCTGCGCCTTCGTGGCCAATGGGTCGAGGCTTTCGGCAAGCCGTGCCTGCCGATGACCCATCCGGCCTATCTGCTGCGCAACGCGGCGGCCAAGCGCGAGGCCTGGGCGGATCTTCTGGAAATCCGCGCGCGTCTTGGCGGATAGCCCAAAGTTTTCAGTGAATTTTCCGTGAGATGCGCCGGAAGTGACCTTTCGCCGCGTATGAGAGTTTAAAACCGCCATTTAATCACTTGGCGGGCGCGTTCCGACGACTACACTTGAGCCAATCATTCGACCGCCGATCCAAGGACATATCATGCGCTTTCTGACCCGCAGCCTGACCGGACTGTTCTTGTTGGCCCTGACCGTTGGGCTGCTGGTGGCGGGGGGCTATACGATCCGCTCGGCCATTGCCGCGCGTGAGGCTAATGCGCCGGGCGCGCGTATGGCGGCTGAAAGGGTGTTTGCCGCAACGGTTCTGGCGCTGGACTATGGGCCTGTCGTGCCGGTTCTGACGGCCTATGGCGAGGTGACGGGGCTGCGCCAGCTTGAGCTGCGGGCCACGCGGGCCGGCACAATTGTTCAGCTTTCTCCGGCCTTTGTTGACGGTGGCACGGTGAAAGCGGGTGAACTACTGGTCAAGCTGGACCCGACCGAGGCCAAGGCCGCGCGCGATTCTGCTGCGGCCTCTTTGGCCGAGGCCGAGGCGTCGCAGGCTTTGGCGGGTCGGTCCTTTGTGATTGCGACCGACGATCTGGCCGCAGCGGAACGCCAGCGCGACCTCAAACAAAAGGCGCTGGACCGGCAACTGGCGTTGAATGAGCGCGGGCTGGGAACGGACGCTGCGACCGAAGCCGCCGAGCTGACTCTGTCCTCGGCCGAGCAGGCTGTGCTGACCAAACGCGCGGCGCTTTCCTCGTCGGAGGCGGCGCAGGATCAGGCGGCAAACGCATTGCGTCGTGCCACGATTGCCTTGTCCGAGGCCGAGCGTGAACTGGCCGAAACCGAAATCCGTGCCGGGTTTGACGGGGTGCTGTCCGGCGTGGGGGCTGTGTCGGGCGGGCTGGTGTCTGGTAATGAAAAGCTGGCTGATCTGATTGATCCCGCGGCGCTTGAGGTCGCGTTTCGCGTCTCCACCAACCAATTCTCACGGCTTCTGGATGCGCGGGGAGATCTGATCGAAGCCGAAATGCAGGTCTATCTGAAAAGCGAAGGAGTGGCGATTCCGGCGACCGCGCGCCTGATGCGGGCAGGTGCTGCGGTGGAAAACGGGCTGACGGGACGCGTGCTTTATGCGCGTGTGACAGATGGCGCTGGCGCGCTGCGCCCCGGTGACTTCGTGACGCTGCGCCTGAACGAGCCGGAGTTGCAAAACGTGGCGCAGGTGCCGGCCTCTGCCGTGGATGCGGGCGGCAATGTTCTGATGCTGGCCGACGACAGCCGCCTGCGCGAGGCGCCTGTTACCGTGCTGCGCCGTCAGGGCGACGCGGTCATCATTCGCGCCGATCTGCCCGCAGGAACCGAGATCGTGGCCGAACGCACACCGCTTCTGGGCGAGGGGATCAAGCTGCGCCCGATGCGGGCGGGCGCCGAGGCGGTCTCTGCCGGCCCTGAAATGATCGAACTCGACCCCGAGCGCCGCGCGCGCCTGATCGCCTTTGTCGAGGGCAACACGCGGATGCCCGAAGAGCGCAAGAAATCCCTGCTGACCCAACTGGCCGAAGACAAGGTGCCCGCCGATGTGGTGGCGCAGCTTGAGCAGCGGATCGGAGGCTAAGCGATGGGCTTTCGCACCACCCGCGAAGAACGCGATGCCGATCTGCCGCCTGCGCAGGGGCTAATCGGTCTGTTCACGCGCCACGCGACGCTGGCGAATATCGTGCTTATCGTGCTGCTGTGTCTGGGGGCGGCTTTTGCGCCCCGTCTGCGCGCGCAGTTTTTCCCCGATAACGTGGTCGAAGAGGTCGAGGTTTCGGTCGCATGGGATGGTGCGGGGGCCGAAGACATCGACCGCGCGATTGTGCAGGTGCTGGAGCCGTCGCTGATTACCGTCGAGGGGGTTGACCAAAGCTCGTCCCGGGCGCGCGAAGGTTCGGCCTCGATCACGCTTGAGTTCGAGACCGGCTGGGATATGGGCCGCGCGGTGGATGATGTGGCGAATGCGATCACGCTGGCCGGTGATCTGCCCGAAGGCGCCGAAGAGCCGAAGGTCACGCGCAAGGTCTGGCGCGATACCGTGACCGATGTGGTGATCGAAGGACCGATCGCGCCCGAGCAATTGGGGCGGCTCGCCGATGAACTGGTGGTCCGGCTCTATGCCCAAGGTGTGACGCGGACGACGGTTCAGGGCATTGCCGCGCCCGAAGTGATGGTCGAGGTGCCGACGCTGTCGATGATCGCGCATGATGTGACGCTCTCGCAGATCGTGGCTGTGATCGCGGCCGAGGCCGATACCTCGCCCGCAGGTGATGTGGCAGGCGGGGCCGCGCGTGTGCGCACGGGCGAGGAACGTCGCGACCCGCGCGAGGTGGCTGCGCTGGTGTTGCGGACCGAGGATGACGGCTCGCAACTGACGGTTGGCGATGTGGCAGCCGTGCGTGTGACGGGGCCGCAGCGCGACCGCGCCTATTATGTTGGTGCCAATCCGGCGATGGCGATCAACGTGGCGCGCTCGGCGCAGGGCGACGCGATCGCGCTTCAGAAAAAGGTCGAGGCCGTCGCCGCCGAAATGCGCTCGACGCTGCCCGCTGGCACCGAGATTACGCTGGTGCGCACACGCTCCGAGGCGATCATGCAGCGGTTGAACCTGTTGCTTGGCAACGGGGCGATGGGGTTGGCGCTGGTGCTGCTATTGCTATTCATGTTCCTCAATGCGCGCACGGCGTTCTGGGTCGCGATGGGGATACCTACCTCGATGGCGGCTGCCGTGGCGGTGATGTATGTGGGCGGCATGACGATCAACATGATCTCGCTGTTCGCACTGATCCTGACGCTGGGGATCGTGGTCGATGATGCGATTGTCGTGGGCGAGCACGCCGACTTCCGCGCCAGATCCCTTGGCGAGCATCCGGTGCTGGCGGCCGAGAATGGCGCGCGGCGGATGGCGGCGCCGGTCTTTGCCTCGACCCTGACCACGGTGATTGCCTTTGCGGGGCTGCTGGTGATCGGCGGCGGCATGGGCAACATGATCACCGACATTCCCCTGACGGTGATCGCGGTGCTTTCGGCCTCGCTGATCGAGTGCTTCCTGATCCTGCCGAACCATATGTCTCATGCGCTGAGCCGTGCGGCGGATAACAAGTGGTATGACTGGCCCTCGCGCAAGGTCAATCAAGGGCTGGAATGGGTGCGCGCGCGCTTTATGCGCCCGCTGACGCGGCTGGTTATTCGCGCGCGCTATCCGGTTGTTGCGGGGGTGGCGGCGCTGTTCCTGTCGCAGATCGCTCTGGTGATGTCGGGCGATGTGCAGTGGCGGTTCTTTAATCCGCCCGAGCGGTCAACCGTGTCCGGCGCTTTCGCAATGCTGGATGGTGCAAGCCGCGCCGATACCGAGGCGATGATGCGCGAGTTGCAAATCGCGACCGAAACGGTGGCCAAGTCCTTTGAGGCGGAATATGGCACCAACCCCGTGATCCACGCGCTTGGGCAGATCGGCGGATCGGTCTCGCGCTCGCTGGCTTCGGCGGACGGGAAGGATACGGACCTTCTGGGAGGCATCTCGATCGAGCTGATCGAATCCGATTATCGACCCTATTCCAGCTCGGAATTTGTGTCGCGGCTTCAACAAGAGGCAAAGCGCCATCCGTTGCTTGAGGAGATCAGCTTCCGCGGGTTCAATATGGGCCCGTCAACGGACGGGATTGATGTGCAGTTTTCGGGCGCGGAAAGCCGCGTTCTGAAGCAGGCCGCCGAGGCGCTGAAAACCGAACTGGCCACTTTTGCCGAGGTCTCGGCCATCGAGGATAACCTCGCCTATGACAAGGAAGAGCTGATCCTTGATCTGACGGCGCAGGGCGCAGCGCTTGGGTTTGATACCGATATGCTCGCGCGGGAATTGCGCGCGCGGCTAAACGGGACCGAGGCGGCAAGCTTCCCCGACGGGGTGCGCACGGCAACCATCCGTGTCGAAATTCCCGAGACCGAACGCGCCGCTGATTTCATGGAGCGGATGCAGCTGCGCACACCGACTGGCAACTGGGTGCCGCTGTCGGATATTGTGTCGATCCGCTCGGAAACCGGGTTCTCGACGATCCGCCGCGAGAATGGGCTGCGTCTGGTCGAGGTCACGGCAAACCTGTCCGAAGACAACCCCGAGCGCGCCAATCAGATCATGCAAATCCTCAAAGAGGAAACCCTTCCCCGCATCGCCGAGGAGCACGGCGTCGTCTGGCAGCTTTCCGGCGCGGCCGAGCAGGAGCGCGAGTTCATGGCAGATGCGATCACCGGCCTCGTTCTGTGCCTGATCGGGATTTACATCGTGCTGGCGTGGATTTTCGCAAGCTGGACGCGGCCGATTGTCGTGATGTCGGTGATCCCCTTTGGTCTGATCGGCGCGATCTGGGGGCATTATATCTGGGCGATGCCGCTGTCGATGTTTGCCGTTGTGGGCGGGATCGGTATGTCGGGGATCATCATCAACGACGCGATTGTGCTGATCTCGACGGTAGATGAATACGCGGTCAAGCGCGGGCTGGTTCCGGCGATTGTGGATGCGGTGGCGGACAGGCTGCGGCCTGTGATGTTGACCACGCTGACCACGGTTCTGGGCCTTTTGCCTTTGCTCTACGAAAGCTCGAGCGCGGCGCTGTTCCTGAAATCCACGGTGATTACGCTGGTCTATGGTCTGGGCTTCGGGATGGTGATCGTGCTGCTGGTCGTGCCTGCGCTGCTGGCGATCCAGCTTGATTTCGCGCGCCAGATTACCGCCGTTCGCCACGGGCTTCGGGTGCCGGGGTTGCGCGGAGTTCTGGCGTCGGTCGCGGGGCTGCTGATGATCGGCTTTGCCGCGACAATCGGACGGGCCTTGTGGACGGGGGGGGCGCCGATGGAGGCGCTGGCGGGGTTTGCGCTGATTTCCGCGATGATCGTTCTGGGGGCAGGGATGCTTGCGCCGCGTATCCTGCGCGGGCATGTGCGCCACCTGCCGCCGCAGCTCTGATCAGTCCTCGCAGCCGTCGATCTCAAACGCCGAGGCGCCATCCAGAAGCGTGATCCGCAGGTCTTGCGGGTCAAGCGCGAAGGGCGCGGCCTCGTCCGGCACAAACTCGGCCATCGACACCAGCATATCGCCCTCGCGGTGCGACACCGCCTCTGAGACCCAGACGGGAGCCGAGGCCAGTTCGAACACGGGCAGCGGTTCGGGCGCGTCGGCGGCCAGAGGGATGCGCGCCGTCACCCGCACCCCGTCCGAAATCGGTTCGATCTCGCACAGAACCGGAAGCGTGGTGATTTGTGGCTGGCTGCTTAGCGCGCCCATGATTGTGGGTTCATTCAGCAGCCCCGGACCTTGCAGATCTGCCGTCACCTCGACCGACACCGGCACGCAGACATCGTGGCAAATGCCGAAATCAAGGTCGGCAGACAGAGCAACAGGCTGCGAGGGGTCAATCGGCGTGATCTCGATCGGCAGCACGACCTCGTCGCGATAGCCGACCGTGCGCATCCCGTTTTGTTCAAAGACCACCGGACGCGGCCAGCGCACCTGCACCGAGGTCACATTTTGCGATTCGGCAAAGTTGAACTGCGGCGGGATGCCTGCCTCGCCGGGGCTGCGCCAATAGGTTTTCCAGCCCTCGTCCAGCGCGATGCGGATAGCCGCGATGCGGGCGCCGTCTTCGGTTTGCCAGCCGTCCAGTAGCTCGGCGCGCTCCATCCCGCGCGGCATCGAAGACGCGGCGACCAGATCTTGCTCCGCTGGCGGGGGTGGCAGGATCGTCACCTCGATCTCCGCGGTCTGGGCATGAGCCGCCAGCGGCGCAAGAAGCGCAAGGAGGATGGATTTGGCAAATATGCGGTTCATGGGTTCCGGATACTCATTGCAACGCAAAACGCAAAGTCACAAACGCGCCATTTCACGGGCCTGTGCACAGATGCCACACCGGCACCCTTGATCCTGCCCGCGCATCGCGCCACTTTGAGGAGAAGGGGCAATGCCTGCCCGATCGAGGGACCGCAGATGAGCGATGCAGCAATGGACCTGACCGGAAAGCTTCTGGTCGCGATGCCTGGCATGGGGGATCCGCGATTCGAGCACTCGGTCGTGCTTATCTGCGCGCATTCGCCCGAGGGCGCGATGGGGCTTATCGTGAATAAGCCGTTGCCCGAGCCGGGTCTGGACGATCTGTTCGCGCAACTCGGGATCGCCGTGACGGTGAGCGATAAGCCCGAAAAGCGGGCGATCCTGTTTGGTGGTCCGGTCGAGACGGGGCGGGGCTTTGTGCTCCATTCGCCCGATTGGCAGGGCGAGAACGAGGCGATGGGCGTGACGCCCGAGCTGTCGATGACCGCGACACGCGATATTCTGGTCGATATTGCCGCTGGTATGGGGCCGGAGCGGTCCTTGCTGGCTTTGGGCTATTCGGGCTGGGGGCCGGGGCAGCTTGAGGACGAGATTTTGGCAAACGGCTGGCTGATTGCCGAAAGTGATGCGGAAATCGCGCTTGGCCGCGAATATACGACCAAGTGGACCCGCGCGCTGAATGCGATGGGGATTGACCCGCGCACCCTGTCTTCGGCGGCGGGCCACGCCTGAATTAGCCCCTTGGCGCGGCGGCGCGGCGCAGGCGGTCGTTGATCGCGCGGCCAAGCTCGCGCTCGGGGATGGGGGCGACGGCGATGCCCGTCGCGCCACGCTCGGTCGCAATCCGGTCCGCGCGGCGCAGATGCGCAAAAAGGTTTGCTGCCGCCTCGACCAGATCGCCGCTTTCCGAGAGGTTCAGGTCCGACCCCGCACTGTCCGGGCCAAAGCCGATCCAGACCTCATCGGGCGCGGGGGCCATGGCCTCAAGGCGCACCGAAGCACCGGGCGCGTAATGCGAGGTCAACTGCCCTGGTGCGTTCGGCTTGGCGGCGTTCCCTCCGGTTTCCAGAGAATGACCAAGAACGGCCTCGATTTCTTCGGCGGGCAGGCCACCGGGGCGCAGCAACAGGGTCGGCGCAAGCGATAGGATCGTCGATTCCAGCCCCACGCCGCAGGCGCCGCCATCCAGAACGGCGGCGATCCGGCCTGAAAGCCCCTCGGCCACATGGGCCGCGCTTGTCGGGCTGATCTTGCCCGACGGGTTGGCCGAGGGCGCCGCAACAGGCCCGCCAAAGGCCGCCAGCAGCGCGCGGGCGACCGGATGGGCAGGCAAGCGGATCGCGACGGTCTCAAGCCCTGCCGAAACCAGATGCGAAATCCCTGCCTCGGGGCGCAGCGGCAAAACCAGCGTCAGCGGACCGGGCCAGAAACGTGCGGCCAGCTCTCGCGCTTGCGTATCGAAAACGGCAATCTTTTCGGCCTCGTCCAACGATGGAAGATGCACGATCAGCGGGTTGAAATGCGGGCGCCCCTTGGCGGCGAAAATCGACGCAACCGCGTGATCGTTGCGCGCATCCCCGCCAAGCCCGTAAACCGTCTCGGTCGGGAAGGCGACCAGTTCACCTTGCGCGAGCAGAGCCGCCGCGCGGGCATATCCGGCAGCATCGGGCGCTAGCATTTCGGTTTCTTGGTCCATCGGCATTTCGTGACGCAGCGTTTGAGTTGAGGTGCCGTGACCTTGCGGTAACTTGGCCGGGAATTAGACAGGACATACGCGCGGGCAAGGGTTTTGCCAAGGCGCGCGAAAGGGAGAGACCCATGCCATATCGTTCGCCGAGCGCCGAGATCCGTTTCATTCTGGACCATGTAGTGCCGCTGGCGCCGGTATCCGCGACCGAACTTTTTGCCGAAGCGACGCCCGAAACCGTCGAAGCCATCCTGACCGAAGCGGGCCGGATGTGCGACGAGGTGATCGCGCCCACCAACCGTGACGGCGACCTGACGCCGGCAAAGCTTGAGAACGGCGTTGTGCGCTCCTCGCCCGGCTTCAAAGAGGCCTTTGCGGCAATTGCCGAAGGTGGCTGGGTCGGCATGGCGGCGGACCCTGAATATGGCGGGATGGGCTTGCCGCAAGCGCTTAACGTGGCGGTCAATGATATGCTCTCGGGGGCGAACCTTGCGCTGCAACTGAACCCGCTTCTGACGCAGGGCCAAATCGAGGCGCTGGAGCATCACGCCTCAGACGAACTCAAAGAGCTCTACCTGCCGAAACTTACCTCGGGCGAATGGTCGGGCACGATGAACCTGACCGAGCCGCAGGCGGGTTCGGACGTGGGGGCGCTTCGCACCAAGGCAGAGCCCAATGGCGACGGCACCTACGCAGTGACCGGCCAGAAGATTTTTATCACATGGGGCGACAACGATTGCGTGTCGAACGTCTGCCATCTGGTTCTTGCACGTCTGCCCGATGGGGGTGCTGGCACCAAGGGGATCTCGCTGTTCATGGTGCCCAAACTGATCCCGGACGCCAATGGTAATCCGGGTGTGGCCAACAGTCTGAAGGTTGTGTCGCTGGAGCATAAGCTGGGCATCCACGGATCGCCCACCTGTGTCATGAGCTTTGAGGGTGCGACCGGCTGGCTGGTTGGCGAGCCGCATAAGGGCATGGCTGCGATGTTCACCATGATGAACAACGCGCGCCTGAATGTGGGGGTGCAGGGGATCGGTGTGGCCGAAGCTGCCTATCAGAAGGCGCTGGAATATGCGCAGGAGCGGGTGCAGTTCACCCCGATCATCGAACACGCAGATGTGCGCCGGATGCTGGCGACGATGAAGGCCGATATTTTTGCTGCGCGCTCGGTCGCGCTGGCCTGTGCGGTGGCGCTTGATATGGGGCGCGCAACCGGCGAGGCCGACTGGTCCGCACGCGCCGCGCTTCTGACGCCGATTGCCAAGGCGTTCGGCACCGATATGGGTATCTGGGCCGCGGGCGAGGGCGTGCAGGTTCACGGCGGCATGGGCTTCATCGAGGAAACGGGGGCCGCGCAATACCTGCGCGACGCGCGCATCACAGCGATCTACGAGGGCACCAACGGGATTCAGGCGATGGACCTTGTGGGCCGCAAGATGATGGATGGCGGCAAGGTGGCTTGCGCCCTTCTGCAAGAGGTCGAGGACGAGGCGAAATCGGCACGCGAGGTGTTGCCCGAACTGGCCGAGGATGTCTGGGCGGCGGCAGAAACCCTGCGTGAAGCGACCGAAGAGATGGTCACCAAGGACATGCAAGACCGTTTCGCCGGTGCCGTGCCTTACCTGAAGGCGTTTGCGCGCGTGCTTGGTGCGCATTTCCACCTGCGCGCGGCTATCGCCGCCGGGTCCGGTTCGGCTCGCGAACGGCTTGCAGCGGTCTACATTCGTCGCCTGTTGCCACAATACGCTTCGGCGCTTGTCGAGGCGCAACAGGGCGCGGACGGGCTTTATGCGCTCTCGGTCGAAGATCTGGGGGCATGACGGTTCAGGGCGGCATCCGCTACCCGTGGGCTGACCCGCCCGAGTTCGGAGGGGCGCGCGAGCTGGCAGAGGGTGTCTTCTGGCTGCGCCTGCCGCTGCCGATGGCGCTTGATCATGTGAATTGCTTTGCCTTTGACGAGGGCGATAGCTGGACGCTGATCGACCCCGGTATAGACACGCGCAAATGCCGTGCGGCGCTGCAATCGGCACTGGATGGCCCCTTGGCGGGCAAGCCCGTGGGTCGTGTGATCGTGACCCATTACCACCCCGATCATATCGGTCTGGCGGGCTGGTTGCAGGCGCTGGGGGCCGAGCTGTGGACGACGCGCACCTCATGGCTGTTCGCGCGGATGTTGCAGCTTGATGCGCAGCCGGTGCCGGTTGGTGAAACGCTGGAATTCTGGCGCGACGCGGGGATGGATGCGGCGCTGCTGGAGAAGCGCGCCGCGGAACGCCCCTTCAATTTCGCCGATTGCGTGCATCCGCTGCCGCTTGGCTATCGCCAGATCCGCGACGGCGAAATGATCCGCATCGGCGGGCGTGACTGGATCACCCGCTTCGGTCATGGCCATGCGCCCGATCATGCGACCTTCTGGTCATGCGATGGGTCGCTTGTGATCGGCGGCGACCAGTTGCTTCCCTCGATTTCCGCCAACCTTGGGGTTTATGCGTCAGAACCAGAGGCCGATCCGGTGGCCGAATGGATCGAAAGCGCGCAAAACCTCCAGCCCTTCGCGACCGAGGGGCAACTGGTTTTGCCCGGTCACAAGCTGCCCTTCACGGGGCTGCCCCTGCGTTTGCGGCAGATGGTCGAGAACCACACAGGCGCGTTGCGCCGCCTTGAAAAACTGCTGCACGATGATCCCCGCACCGCTTGCGACTGTTTCCCGGCGCTGTTCAAACGCCCGATTGGCGAGGGCGAATACGGGCTCGCGCTGGTCGAAGCGGTGGCGCATCTCAATCACCTTTGGCACAAAGGGCGGGTAACACGCACCCGTCGCGATGACGGGGCATGGCTCTGGAGATTGATATGAGTGAAGACATCCGCACCACCGCCGAGGCGCACGAAGCCTCTGCCCTGCCCTGCGCGCGCGTGGTACGCACCGCCGATGATGCGCCCGACGCACCCGAGGTTTTGCCGCTGCCGCCCGAGATGTCCGACGAGGCGCTGGAGGACAAATCCGAAGCGCAATGGGCCTATGAGCGGCTGATCGTCTATATCCAGAACTTCGAGGAACAGCTGAACGCCGACGAAGAGGTCGCGATGGGGCTGGTTGGTGGTCAGGCAGGGGTCTTGCAGATCGAGGGACTTGGCTATTTCGCCCCCGACATCATCACCTTCTACGGCATCAACGAGGATGGCGCGCGCACGCAACTGATCCAGCATGTCAGCCGTCTGGACGTGATGCTGGTCGCAAACCCCAAGCCGCAAGAGGCCGAGGCGCCGCGCCGGATCGGGTTCCGGCTGGCCAAATCGCTCGAAAGGAAAGAGGGGGCGTGACAGAAGGTCGCGGTTCCGCTATCCCGAAGTCAGGGAGAAACGCGATTGGGAGAACGCGACATGGCTGAGCATAAGCCGGGCAGCATGGATATCCGTGGCCACGAAAAGACATTCGCAGGTTTTGTGAAGTTTTCGACCTGGACCTTTGTTGCAATCATGGTCTTTTTGGTATTCCTCGCACTGGCAGGCGGCTGATCCGTCATATTACCAGTAATCCGAGGAGGTCAGGCAGATGCGCCAAACCCTCATTTGCCTGATGTTACCCCTTGCGCTTGCAGCCTGCGGCAGCGGCGCAAAGTCTATTTGGGCGCCTGACGAGGCGGTTCAGAAGGCCGCCTATGTGTCGGGCAAGGCGCCTTCGGTCACTCTTTACACGGTGGTGTCGACGCGCACAGGGGCGGGCGGGCACTCGGGGTTGATGATTGATGGCACGCAGCGGGTGATGTTTGACCCCGCAGGCACCTGGTATCATCCCTACCTGCCCGAGCGGAACGATGTGCATTACGGCGTGACCGAGCGGTTTCGCAAATTCTACATCGACTACCACGCGCGCGAGACTTACGACGTGATCGAGCAAACGGTGCCGGTTTCCCTTGAAACCGCCGAGCTGTTGCGCCGCCGTGCCGAGGCTTACGGCGCGGTCGGCAAGATGCTGTGCGCCAATGCGGTCTCGGATATTCTGTATGACGCGCCGGGGCTGGAAAGCCTGCCGAAAACCTATTTCCCGGTAAAGCTGGAGAAGGCGTTCGCCGAACTTCCGGGTGCAAGCTATCGGCTTTATCACGACAAAGACCCCGACAATAACCACGGCGTCTTGCTGGTGCAGCAGTCGAACCCGATCTTTGGCCCGACCGAAGACGATACGGCGGCAGCGCCACGGGTAGCGACAGCTCAGGCCAATCCGTAAAGGGCCGCGTAAAGCGTGACCATGCCCGCAACAATCGCGGCCAGCGTGTTGCGGGTAAACACCCCGACCCCGATTGCGACAACCGCAGCCATAAGGCGCGCGGGGTCCGGTTGGCCGTCGGTCGCGCTTGGCCAGACGACCAGCGGTGCGACGAGGCCCGGCATCACCGCAACGGCGGTATAGCGCAGATAGCGCAGCGCCCATTCGGGGATCGGGCGGTCTCCGATCATGCCTAGGAACGAATAGCGGATCAGGAAGGTGCCCGCGCCTAGCGTCAGGATCACAACCCAGATCTCGAAGGTGGAATAGCCGCTCATCGTGCTGCCCTCCGTGCCTGCCAAAGCTCGACCTGTGCGCCTGTCACCATCGCGGCCAGCGCGGCAACCAGCAATCCGGTGCCCGCTGGCATAAACGCCAGCAACAGCGCCCCCGCCACCGAGACCATCGCCGCCGCAACATGCGCAAGCGAGCGCAGCGCCGGTCCGATCATCGCCAGAAAGGTAATCGGCACGGCAAAATCCAGCGCAAACTCGGGCGGGATCGCCGCGCCAAGCCATGCGCCCGCGAAAGTCGCGATATACCACAGCGGCACGACGGGCGTGCATCCGCCAAGATAGAAGGCCAGTTTGGTCTGGATGCTGGTTTTGGGGTGGGTCTCATATTCCTGTGCGGCCAGCGCAAATACCTGATCGGTCAGCAGATACGAGGCCATCGCGATACGCCCCTTGCCCGCCTTCCCCAGATAGGGCGCGAGCGAGGCGGAATACATTGCCATCCGCAGATTCACCGCCAGCGAGGTCAGCACGACCAGCACCGTCGGCGCGTGATCCGTCATCAGTTGCAGCGCGGTGAATTGTGAGGCGCCGGCCACGACAAGCACGGTGAACCCCATGACCTCCATAAGGCTCAACCCCGCCTCGGTCGCCGCAACCCCGAACAGCAGGCCAAAGGGAACAATCACCAGAAAAAACGGCAAACCTTGCCGAAAGCCGCGCCAAAAGGCGGTTTTTGGGGAAATCTTGTCGGTCATGCTGGCTTGTTTCATCTGCTGCAACGGGTAAGAAATAAGCCGTGCGCGGCGGCGCGCCAAGTCTTTGATTGTATCGGGTAAGATTGCCCGTTCGAGGTGCGGAATACGGATGGAAAACGCGATTGCGGGGATGGTCCTTGCCGGAGGGCAGGGGCGCCGGATGGGCGGCGTCGACAAGGCGATGCTGCCGCTTGGGGGGCACCCTTTGATCGCGCATACGCTGGCACGGTTCGCGCCGCAGGTCGGGCCGCTGGCGATCTCGGCCAATGGCGATCCGGCGCGGTTTGCGGCCTTCGGTCTGCCGGTCCTGCGCGATACATATGCCGATCAGGGGCCGCTCTCGGGCGTGATCGAGGGGCTTGGCTGGGCTGCGCGCGCGGGCGCGCGGGCCTTGGTGACGCTGGCGGTCGATACACCCTTGGCACCCTCTGATCTGGTTGCGCGCCTGACCGAAGGCGGGCTGGAGCGCGCGGCGGTGGCGGTGGCGGGGGATCGGATCCACGCGACGGTTGCGCTTTGGCCGGTGACGCTCCACCCGCATCTGGTTGCGCTGTTTGCTGCGGGCGAGCGCCGCCTGCGCGTGGCGCTTGAGGGCGCGCGGGCCGTCGGTTTTCCGGCCTCCGAGGCGTTTCACAACATCAATACGCCCGATGACCTGCTACGGGCCGAAGCCTTGCTGGCGGGGCAGTCGTGAGCATCACTCTGCATCGCGGCCTTGCGCCCCAGCACCGTGCCGATGCCGCGCGGCTTTACTGGGAGGCGTTCGGTTCGAAACTCGGGCCGGTGCTGGGGCCGGACGCCCTTGCGCTGCGCTTTATCCGCCGTGTGATGGATGAAACCCATGCAGTGTCGGCGGTGGATGAGGCGACGGATACTCTGGTGGGGGTTATCGGGTTTCGCACGCATCTGGGCACATTTGTCGGGGGCGGGCGGCACGATCTGGCGGCTGTTTACGGGCTTTGGGGGGCGCTGTGGCGGATGGCCTGTTTCTCGATCCTTGCGTTTGACAGCGAGCGGCGCGCCATGATGGTGGACGGCTTCGCCGTGGACGAGGGCTATCGCGGCGCAGGCGTCGGGCAGATGCTGCTGGAAGCCGCCGGTGCCGAGGCTCTTGCGCGTGGCTTTACCCATCTGCGCTTGGATGTTGTCGATGAAAACCTGCGTGCCCGCGCGCTTTATGACAAGATGGGCTTCCGCGTGACGCGCAGGCGCCAATCGCGCCTGACAGGGCTGGTTTTCGGCTTTGAGGGTGCGACGGTCATGACGCGCGATCTGCGCGTGGCCAATCCGCTTTAATCGAAGGTGCCGGTGACGCGGCCCAACAGCATGAAGGCGCGGGCCGTGCGGGTCTCTGCCAGCTCTGCCAGCTCCTGATCGGTCGCGTTCTTCTCGAACTCCGAGAAGGTTTTGTCGAACTGGCGCAGGAAATGATGGGCCGCATCGCGGAATACGGTATCGGCCCGCATCCGCCCGGCACACAGCGCAATCGACGAGCGGTCACGGATGCCACCAAGCGTTGCGATCTCGCGTCCGCGTTCACCTTGGGCAAAGCGGCGCCATAGCTCGGGGCGGGCGCGGTCGGGTTTGAGGTCGTCCATATAGACGCCGTCCTGCGCGATCAGGTTCAGCACATCCTGCGCCGCGCGGATCAGTTTCGCGGTCGTGCGGTCGTCCAGTGCACGGCGAAGGGCGCGGAAGCCGTCTTTGTCCTCGGCGTTATCGGGGAAGTTCAGCGCGCGGATGAAATCGGCCACAGACACCGGTGCGCGCAATTCTTCTGCGGGCGTGCCAAGGGCTAGCGCGGGTTGCTCCTCTTGCGCGATGACAGGGGGCGTGACCAGCGCGGCCTTCCTGTCTGCCGAGGGCTGCGTCGCCCCCGTATCGCGGCGCGAGGCGAATGTCGCGATGGTGGTTTCGGCCTGACGCGTCGCGGCGGCAATCTCGTCAAGTTTACGCTCGACCTGCTGGCCGGCACGCATGGCTTGCGTGTTGGTCCAGGCGGCGCGCATCGCCTCGACCGAGGCGCGCAGGTTCGCGGCCTCGTAGCGCATTTCACGGGCGGTGCGTGCGGTGACTGCGGCAACCCAGATCATCGCGATCGGCAGGGCGATGGCGACCAGCACCATGACAATCTGGATCACCCCGCCCGAGCCTTCGCCCGCTGGCATAACCAGATAGAACAGCCCGACCATGGCCAGCCAGACCACGCTTAGCGCAAGCGCGATCACCTCGATTTTCGAGTAACGCTGGTCCAGATTTTGCCCCGTAGCCTGCGCCCCGTCGGCAGGGCGCTTGAGTTCGGGTCGTTCGGTGCTCATGGCATGACCCTTTGGTGTGCGATCAGAGATATTTGACCGCGAGAATTTCGTAACCCTTATCGCCGCCCGGCGTGCGCACTTCGACGCTATCGCCTTCGTCTTTGCCGATCAGGGCGCGGGCGAGCGGAGACTTGATATTCAGCAGACCCTTTTCCAGATCGGCCTCGGCCTCACCGACGATCTGATAGGTGCGCTCTTCGTCTGAGTCCTCGTCTACGATCGTCACGGTCGCGCCGAATTTCACCGCGCCCGACAGCTTGGCTGTGTCGATCACTTCGGCGCGCCCGAGAATCGACTCGAGCTCTTTGATCCGGCCTTCGACAAAGCTCTGCTTTTCGCGCGCGGCGTGGTATTCGGCGTTCTCCGACAGGTCGCCGTGTTCGCGTGCCTCGGCAATCGCCTTGATCACGGTGGGGCGATCGACGCTTTTGAGGGTCTTGAGTTCTTGCTCCAGCACCTCGTATCCGGTGCGGGTCATCGGTATCTTTTCCATTTCGGCCCTTCGGTTCCGCTTTGTCAGGCAAAACATCTGCTTATCTGACGTAAATCCGCCAAGCCCCCCCGAAGTCAAGTGGCCAGCCGAATTTTCGCTCAATCTGATGGTTGCGACGCTTGAGAGAAGCAAAACGTCCCGAAGGCGAAATATTCTTGCGCAACGCCGCCGCGTTACAATTGCTTCGTTCCACCATGTAAGCTAACCAGTCACCCGAGAGCCAGAAAAGGCCCCGTGGGCCAAAGCCAGAGGAACAGAGGGACAATGGCGGATTTCGAACGCGAGTCGATGGACTATGATGTGGTGATCGTTGGGGGCGGGCCTGCGGGTCTGTCAGCGGCGATCCGCCTGAAGCAGATCAATCTCGAGCTTGATGTCGTGGTGCTCGAGAAGGGCTCCGAGGTAGGGGCGCACATCCTCTCGGGTGCGGTTCTGGATACCTGCGGTCTCGACCAGCTGATCCCCGAGTGGAAAGAAAAAGGCGCGCCGATCCAGACCGAGGTCAAGAAGGACAACTTCTTCCTTCTGGGGCCGGCGGGGCAGATCCGTATTCCGAACTGGCCGATGCCGCCCTTGATGTCGAACCACGGCAAATACATCGTGTCGATGGCGAATGTCTGCCGCTGGATGGCAGAACAGGCCGAAGAGCTTGGCGTCGAGATTTTCCCCGGCATGGCGGCGTCGGAAATCGTTTGGGATGGCGACCGGGTTGCCGGTGTGGTCGCGGGCGAGTTTGGCAAGAATCCCGATGGCACCCCGAGCGAAGCCTATGAGCCGGGCATGGAGCTGCGCGGCAAATACGTCTTCCTTAGCGAAGGTGTGCGTGGTTCGCTCGCCAAGACTGTGATCGAGAAGTTCAACCTGTCGAAAGGCCACTGCCCGCAGAAGTTCGGCATTGGCATGAAAGAGATCTGGGAGATCGACCCCAAGAAGCACCGTGAGGGCACCGTCACCCACACGATGGGCTGGCCGCTGAACAACAACGCGGGCGGCGGGTCGTTCATCTATCACCTTGAAAACAATCAGGTCTATGTCGGTTTCGTGGTTCACCTGAACTACCAGAACCCGCACCTGTTCCCCTATATGGAGTTCCAGCGCTTCAAGCATCACCCGATGGTGGCTGACCTTCTGGAAGGCGGCAAGCGCGTGGCTTATGGCGCGCGGGCGATTTCGGAAGGCGGCTGGCAGTCGATCCCGAAACTTACCGCTCCGGGCACGGTTTTGCTGGGCTGCTCGGCGGGTCTTGTGAACGTGCCGCGCATCAAGGGCAACCATAACGCGATGCTCTCGGGGATCGCGGCGGCCGAAGCTGCGGCCAAGGCGATTGCGGCTGGCCGCGAGGGCGACGAGCTGACCGATTACGAGGCCGATCTGCGCTCGGGCCCGATCGCGAGAGACCTGAAAAAGGTGCGCAACGTCAAGCCGATGTGGTCGAAGTGGGGAATGTTCCCCTCGCTCGTCTTCGGCGGTCTGGATATGTGGACGAACAACCTGTTCGGCTTTTCGCTGTTCGGCACGTTGCGTCACGGGAAATCCGATGCGGCCTCGACCGGCGAAGCCTCGAAATTCCCGAAAATCGACTATCCCAAGCCCGATGGCAAGCTCAGCTTCGATCGTTTGACGAACGTGTCGTTCTCGTTCACCAATCACGAAGAAAGCCAGCCGTGCCACCTGCAACTGAAGGACGCGTCGGTCCCGCTTTCGGTGAACCTGCCCAAGTATGACGAGCCCGCGCAGCGCTACTGTCCGGCGGGCGTCTATGAGGTGCTGGAGGACGAAGAGGGCAACCCGCGCTTCCAGATTAACTTCCAGAACTGCGTCCACTGTAAGACCTGCGACATCAAAGACCCATCGCAGAACATCAACTGGACCACGCCCCAGGGCGGGGACGGCCCGAACTACCCGAATATGTAAGGCGCTCGCCTCACATACGCGTGTAATTTTCGATGCGGGGGGTGCCAAAAGCGCCCCCCGCATTGCGTCTGGCGGGCGCGCTCGCTACCTTGCGGGAAAGACTTTGAAAAGGAAGCGTCCGTTGACGAACCTCGCCCCCAAGTTGCGATCCGCCCTTGTTGCTATTTTGCTTGGAACCGCTTGGGTGCCGCCCGCCATGGCCGAGGATGCAGGCGCCTATCTGGCCGCGCGCGTGGCCTCGGGGGTGGATGATTACGTCGAGGCATCGCGCTATTACCAACGCCTGATCGCGGGCGGCGACGCGGACGCGGGGTTGATCGAGGCGGGGCTGATTTCGGAAATCGGGCGGGCGAATTTCGATGCGGCACTGCCTTTGGCGCAGCGCCTCTCGGGCATCGAGGGGAACGACCAGATTGCCGCGCTTCTACTGCTGGCCAAGCCTGTGCGCGAGGGCGATTTCCTGACCGCGCAAAGCTATTTGGTTGAACGCGGTGAGCAATGGCCGATGGGGCCGGACCTTGTGATGGGCTGGCTTGAGGCGGGCCTTGGCCATATGTCCGACGCGATGGAGAGCTTCGACAAGGCGGGGGCGCAACCGGGGCTGGAGGCATTTGCGGCCTATCACAAGGCGCTTGCCCTTGCGATGGTGGGCGATTTCGAGGGCGCCAATGAACAGTTCGAGGGCGACAATGCCTTCGCTCTGGAAAGCCTGCGGCGCGGCGCGGTGGCGCATGCGCAGATCCTGTCGCAGCTTGAGCGCAACGCCGATGCGATTGCGGTTCTGGATCGCGTATTCGGGCAAGGCTCGGATGCCGAAATTATCGGGCTGCGCGCGGATCTTGAGGCGGGCAAGACCCTGCCCTTCACGGTGCTGAAGGATGCGCGCGAGGGCGTTGCCGAGGTCTATTTCTCGATTGGTTCTGCACTGGTGGGCGAGGTCTCGAACGGCTTTGGCCTGATGTTCACGCGGATTGCCACATGGCTTCGGCCCGATCACTCGGATGCTGTTCTGATTTCCGCCTCGATCCTTGAATCGCTGGAGCAATACGATCTGGCGATTGCAACCTATACGCAGATCGCCCCCGACGGCCCGACTTTCCCCGCCGCCGAGATTGGCCGCGCCGAGGCGCTGGTTCATGCCGATAAGGCCGAGGCCGCGATCGAGGTTCTGGAAAGCCTCTCGCGCAGTCACGGCGATCAGGCCGGGGTCTGGGTCTCGCTTGGCGATACGCTCCGGCGCGAGGAGCGTTTCAAAGAGGCGGCAGCGGCCTATGACAAGGCGATCGACCTGCTGGGCGATCCGCAGCCGAAGGACTGGTTCGTCTGGTATGCGCGTGCGATTGCGCAGGAGCGCTCGGACAATTGGAAAAAGGCCGAAGCGGGGTTCCGCAAGGCGCTGGAGCTTAGTCCCGGTCAGCCGTCGGTGTTGAATTATCTGGGCTATTCCTATCTGGAAAAGCACCAGAACCTTGATGAAGCGCTCAAGATGATCGAGCAGGCCGTCGCTGCGCGGCCGGATTCGGGTTATATTGTCGATAGTCTTGGCTGGGCGCTGTATCGGATGGGCCGCTACGAGGAGGCCGCCGTGCAGATGGAGCGCGCGGTCGAGCTTGAGGCGATTGATCCGGTGGTGAACGACCATCTGGGCGATGTGTATTGGGCGGTCGGGCGCAAGCGCGAGGCCGAATTCCAATGGCGCCGCGCGCTGTCCTTCCCTTCGACCGAAGAGCTTGATCTGGAGCGTGTGCGCCGCAAGCTGGAGGTCGGGCTGGATGTGGTGCTTGCCGAGGAAGGGGCCGATCCCCTTGGCGCGCAAAAATGACCCGAGTTTCGGTTCTGGCTCCGGCCAAGGTGAACCTGTCCTTGCATGTGACGGGGCGGCGGTCTGACGGGTATCATCTGCTGGATACGTTGGTGGCCTTCGCGCCTTTTGGGGATAGCGTTGAACTGGCCGCCGCTGCGGAGTTGACGCTTGCGGTTGACGGTCCCGAAGCCGCAGGCGTGCCTGCCGACCGCAGCAATCTGGTGATGCGCGCGGCGTCGGCATTATGTGCTGCGATGGGGGCGCCTGAACAAGGCGCGCTTCACCTGACCAAGTGTTTGCCGCCCGCCTCGGGGATTGGCGGCGGGTCTTCCGACGCTGCGGCGGCGTTGCGGGCGATGATGGCCTTGCATGGGTGGCGTGCCGAGGTCGGGCTGGATGGCGTGCTTGATCTTGGGGGCGGAAAGTGCCTGAACCTTGCCGCCCTTGGGGCCGATGTGCCGATGTGCTTTGACGCGGGGCCGGCGCGCGTGCGCGGCATCGGCGAGGATGTTGCGGCGGTTTCACTGCCCGCGCTACCTGCTTTGCTGGTCAATCCGCGCGTCGAAGTCTCGACCCCGCAGATTTTCAAGGCTCTGGCCACAAAGGATAATCCGCCGATGCCTGCCGATATTCCCGCGTTCGAGGGTGTAGTGGAGTGCATCGAATGGCTGGCGTCGCAACGCAATGACCTGGAGGCACCCGCCCGGGCGCTCGCGCCGGAGATCGACGAAGCTCTGGCGGCATTGCGAACGCTTGATGGCTGTCGGCTGGCGCGGATGTCCGGCTCTGGTGCGACCTGCTTCGCGCTTTTCGAAACGCTGCCCGAGGCCAAGGCTGCCCTTGCCGCGATCCAATCCTCGCATCCCGAATGGTGGGCCGCCGCCGGTGCCTTGGGCGACCAGCGGGCGGCTGTTTTGCCGGTGGAATACTAAGTCAGCGCACGCGGGCGATGATGTAATCGGCCAAAGCGTCCAGCATGTCGCGCAGCGGATGTTCGGGCAGTTGCGCCAGCGCGGCGCGCGCTTTGCCGATCCAGGCGATTGCTTCCTGACGCGTCTCCTCGAACGCGCCATGCTTGTGCATCAGCGCCAGCGCCTGTTCGAGATCGCCCTCTTCCTGCTTGCCCTTCTCGATCACGCGGACCCAGAAAGCACGCTCTTCGGCATCGGCTTTTGCGACCGCCTTGATGACCGGAAGGGTCAGCTTGCGCTCGCGGAAATCGTCGCCCACGTTCTTGCCAATGGCCGCGGCAGTGCCGGTGTAATCCAGCAGGTCATCGACCATCTGGAACGCGATCCCAAGCGCATCGCCATAATCGAAGAGCGCCCGCACTTGTTCTGCAGGGGCGCCTGCGATTTCGCCGCCCACTTCGGTCGCCGCCGAGAAAAGCGCCGCCGTCTTGCCACGCACCACTTTAAGATAGGTGTCCGGCCCCGTGTTCAGATCCTGCGCAGCGGTCAGTTGCAGCACCTCGCCTTCGGTAATCACCGCCGAGGCATTCGACAGAATCGCCAGCACCCGAATGTTGTTGGTGTCGGTCATCAACTGGAAGGCACGCGCGAACAGGTAATCGCCCACCAGAACCGAGCTTTTGTTATCCCACAGCAGGTTCGCCGTCGGGCGCCCGCGCCGCTGCGAACTTTCGTCGACCACATCATCATGCAAAAGCGTGGCGGTATGGATAAACTCGACCGCCGTCGCCAGATGCACATGATAGGGACCGTCATAGCCGCACAGGCCCGCCGCAGCGAGGGTCAGCATGGGGCGCAGACGTTTGCCGCCGGCGCCGACGATATGGGCCGTCACCTCGGGGATACGCGGCGCATGTTCGGATGCCATGCGTTCCGCGATCAGGGTATCAACGGCCGCAAGCTCGCCTTCCAGGGCGGCGGCCAGTTGCTCGTGCGGCTTCGTTGCCTTTTCATCAAGGCTCATCGTCTATCCTTGCGCTTCAGCTTCGCTCGACAGGCGCGATCCTTGCCCGTAAGTGAAGAGATATGAAAGAGCTTTTCCGCACAACTGACCCGACACAACTTGCATTCGCGGTCGCCCTCCTTGAGGGCGAGGGTATAGCGGCCTTTCAGATGGACGTCCACATGAGCGTGCTTGAAGGAAGCATTGGCATATTGCCGCGCCGGTTGATGGTGCGCGAAAAGGATATGTTCCTTGCGCGGGCAATTCTGTGCGATAACGGCTTGGAGGTGGGCTGATGTTTGCGCCCGATGATCTGAGCCGCGACAAGTTTCTGGATGGCAGACTGTATATCTTTCAGCCGAAGGCGGGCTATCGCGCGGCGATGGACCCTGTGCTTCTGGCGGCGGCCTGTGATGCAAGGGCGGGGCAATCGGTGCTGGAGCTGGGGTGCGGAGCGGGGGTTGCAAGCCTGTGTCTTGGTGCGACGGTGACGGGCGTCACGCTGACGGGCCTTGAGCTGCAACCCGAATATGCCGATCTGGCACGCCGGAATGCCGCCGAGAATGGCCTTGCCTTCGAGATCATCGTCGGGGATCTGGCGGATATGCCCGCAGGGCTTCGCGCGCGCAGCTTTGATCATGTGATCGCCAACCCACCCTATTTCGCGGCGCAAAATGGCACGGCGGCGGCTGACAGCGGACGTGAGACCGCGCAGCGCGAGGCAACACCCCTGGCGCTTTGGGTGCGTCAGGCGTTCCGGCGGTTGAAGCCTGGCGGTTGGCTGACGTTGATCCAGAATGCGGATCGGTTGTCCGACATCCTGCGCGCGATTGGCGATCACGGCGGCGCCACGCGGATTTTGCCGATAGCACCGCGCGAGGGGCGCGACGCGGGGCGGGTGATTGTGCAGACGCGGAAAGGCGCGAAAACACCGCTGCGCCTGCTCGCGCCGCTGGTTTTGCACGCCGCCCCAAGCCATGCAGGCGACGCCGAGGATTTGACGCAGTTTGCGCAGTCCGTGCTGCGCGATGGCGCAAAATTGCGCCTTGGGTGTTAATGCTTTCGCAAGATTTCGTGAGCAACCCTTTTTCTTGCCGGAAGAACGCAACAAGTTCGTGACACGACTCGCAGCCTGTGCTGCAATCGTCTTACACAAACAGGAGAGGAGACTGCCCATGTCGCTTGGTTCGCATATCACCGAACTTCGCAAGAAACATCAGGTATTGTCAGATCAGGTCGAGCGGGCAGCGCGTAGCCCGGGTGTTGATGACCTCGCCATCGCCGATCTGAAAAAGCAGAAACTCCGTATCAAGGAAGAAATCGCCCGACTGGAACAAGCATAAGCCTTGCAACGCCCGCCCCGAACCGGCGGGCGTTTTAGCGCCTGCGGCCTGCTATGGCCGCGAGAAAGGCACCGGCAGCAATCATCGCAGCCGCCACGATGATCATTGGCGTGGCGGTTGCGAACCCTGCCAGAATCAGCGCCAGCGTTGACAGAAGGGGCGCGGCATAAGACGCCGTTCCCAAAAGTTGAATGTCACCGCGTTTGACCCCGATGTCCCATGTGAAAAACGCCAGTCCCACTGGCCCCAGCCCAAGCGCCAGAACCGAGGTCCAGCCAAGGGTCGTCGCGGGCCAGATTGTTTCTTCAATCGCCAGATGCGCGCCAAGCGCCAGGACCGAGGTCGCGAGGCAATAAACCGTCACTGCCGCTGTCGGCACCGCTCCGAACCGGCGCGAAACCAGCGAATAGCCCGACCACGTCAGCGCACACAGGAATGCCAGCGCATAGCCCGGCAGGGCGTCGGACGAAGCGCTGATGCCGCCTTTCGCCACGATCAGCGCGGCGCCGCCAAAGGCAATCAGCGCGCCCAGAATATGACCCGCGCGCAGGCGCTCTCCCGGCAACAGCCCCGAGAACAGAACGATCAGCAAAGGCCAGAGATAGGCGATCAGGCCGGCCTCAGCGGGCGGCGCGAGGCTTAGTGCTGAAAAATACAGATAGTGATAGCCGAAAAGCCCCGCCGTCCCGAAGGCATAGACCCGCAGGGGCACGCTGCGTAAAATCGCAAAGCTGCCGGTTGCCGCAAGCCAGACCACCCCGATCAGCCCGCCGATCGCAAAGCACATGGCGTTCAGTTGCAGTGCCGGAACCGGCTGCGCGCCGACCGTAAATAACGCCAGCAAGGCCCAAAGAGCGACGGCAGAAAAGCCGATCAGTGTTGCACGCGCTTTACCATTCTGTTCTGAAGTCACGTCCGGCCTCTCCCGCGATCATTTCTTGCGCCTCGGCTTCCAGCCAGTCGAGGAACGCCTGCACGGGCGCGCGTCGTTCGGCCCCCGGAGCACACAGAACCCTATAGCTTTCGCGGGGCACCAGCGAAAGCGCGAAGGGTGCCACAAGGCGACCAGCCTTGAGCGCGTCATGCGCAAGGGTGTAGCGCCCCAGCACTACGCCAGAGCCGCCCAACGCCGCGTCGATGGCATGGTCGACCTGCGAGAACTGCGGCCCTCCGGCGGGTGGCGCGTCCAATCCTGCGGCCCGAAACCAGCCCGCCCAATCGGGGCTGTGCTGCATGAAGGCGGATTCGTCGTGGTGCAAAAGCGGGGCATCTTGCAGGCTGGCAGGGGTGGTGTAGCGCGCGGCAAGTTCGGGTGTCATCATCGGCGTCAGCCATTCGCGCGGCAGTTGGCGGCTGAACAGCCCCTCGTTGCGATCCGGCCCAAACCGAAGCGCGACATCCACCTCATCGTGGCGCAGATCAAGCAGGCGGAAGGTTGCTTTGAAGTTCAGCTCGATCTTCGGGTGGGCGCGCGCGAAATTATAAAGCCGCGGCGCCAGCCATTTCGAGGTAAACGCCGGCCCCGCCGTGACATTGAGCGAGTGCTCCCGCCCGCGCTGCGCTGTGCGCCATGCTCCGCGCAGGCTTTCAATTCCGTCGCGCACGCCGGGGAGGAGGCGCTGCCCGGCCTCGGAGAGCGTCACGCGGCGATGGGCGCGGATAAACACTGGTTCACCCAGCAAGTCCTCAAGCTGGCGAATCTGGAATGACAGCGCGGCGGGCGTGACGCCCAACTCGTCTGCGGCGACCTGAAATGACAGATGCCGTGCGGCGGCCTCGAAGGCGCGTAGAGCGGTAAGTGGAAGATGGTCTTTCATTGATAAGAAAAACTTGTCTTTATTCGCAAGAAAACTCGTTTGCGCAAATTTTATAGGGGTGAGATCAAGTATCAGTCAAATAAATTTTGTGGAGGTCATGTGATGCTGCAGATTCCTGCTTCGGCCAGACAAGAACGCTATCATGCCGCTGCTCTGTGCTTGCGTCGGCAGGCATTTGCGCGGGCTATCGGGGCTTTGGTTGGCTGGCTTCCCGCATATAAAAAGGCCGCCCCGATCGCAGGGCGGCCCGAATGTTGCGAGGCGTCGTGATCAGATGAAATACTGACCGCCGTTCGCGGTGATCGTCGAGCCGGTGATAAAGCCTGCGTCATCGGACGCAAGGAAGACCACGCAGCGCGCTATTTCCGAGGGTTCACCAAGGCGACCGACGGGGATTTGCCCGATGATCGATTCGCGCACCTTTTCCGGAACCGCCATCACCATTTCGGTTGCGATGTAGCCCGGGCAGATCGCATTGACGGTGATGTTGGCGCGGGCGCCCTCTTGGGCGAGCGCCTTGGTGAAGCCAAGATCGCCCGCTTTTGCCGCCGAGTAGTTGGCCTGACCGAACTGACCTTTCTGCCCGTTGATCGACGAGATGTTGACGATACGGCCGAATTTACGCTCGCGCATCCCGTTCCACAGCGGGTGGGTCATGTTGAAAATGCCGCTGAGGTTGGTGCCGATCACCTGATCCCACTGCTCGCGCGACATTTTGTGGAACGGTGCGTCACGGGTGATGCCCGCGTTGTTCACCAGAACGTCGATCGGGCCGAGGTCGGCCTCGACTTTGGCGATGCCTTCGGCGCAGGCGTCGTAATCTGCGACGGACCATTTGTAGGTCTTGATGCCGGTCTCTTCCGTGAATTTCGCGGCCGCCTCGTCATTGCCCGCATAGTTTGCGGCAACGGTGTAACCGGCCGCTTGCAGGGCTTTAGAAATTTCCGCGCCAATCCCGCGCGATCCGCCAGTAACCAATGCAACCCGCGACATGATTCCTCCTCTGGGTAGGTGTTCCTTGAAATCCTGTTACCGAAAATAACGAAGGCGCGCAACAAAGTTGCGCGCCCAATTTTGCGATTGCAGCAAAATAATTGCCTCAGAGACCTTCGAGGCACATTGCAACGCCCATGCCGCCGCCGATGCAAAGCGTCGCTAGGCCTTTCTTGGCACCCGAACGTTTCATTTCGAAGACAAGGGTGTTGAGGATGCGGCAGCCCGAGGCGCCGATCGGGTGGCCGATGGCGATCGCGCCGCCGTTGACGTTCACCTTCGAGGTATCCCAGCCCATGTCCTTGTTGACGGCGCAGGCCTGCGCGGCGAACGCTTCGTTCGCTTCGATGCGGTCCAGATCGGCGGCGTTCCAGCCAGCCTTTTCCAGCGCTTTGCGCGAGGCCGGGATCGGGCCGCATCCCATGATCGACGGATCAATGCCGGCGGTCGCATAGGATGCGATGCGGGCAAGGGGTGTCAGGCCGCGCTTGGCTGCTTCTTCTTCCGACATCAGCAAAACGGCTGCGGCGCCATCGTTGATGCCCGAAGCGTTGCCAGCGGTGACGGACCCGTCCTTGGCAAAGGCGGGGCGCAGTTTCTGCATCGATTCGAGGGTGGCGCCGTGGCGGATGTATTCATCCGCATCGACGATGATCTCTCCCTTGCGGGTTTTCACGGTGAACGGGGTGATCTCGTCGACGAATTTGCCAGCCTTTTGTGCTGCCTCGGCCTTGTTCTGCGACGCAAGGGCGAATTCGTCCTGCATCTCGCGGGTGATTTGCCACTGGCTCGCAACGTTTTCCGCCGTCTGACCCATGTGGTAGCCGTTGAAGGCGTCCCACAGACCGTCCTTGATCATCGAGTCGATCATTTTCATGTCGCCCATCTTGGTGCCAGCACGCAGATGCGCGACATGGGGGCTAAGCGACATGCTTTCCTGGCCGCCAGCAATCACGATACCTGCATCTCCGCACATGATATGCTGAGCGCCAAGGGCAACGGTGCGAAGGCCCGAGCCACAGACCTGGTTGATGCTCCACGCCGCAGATTCGATCGGCAAGCCGGCGCTGATGTGCGCTTGCCGGGCGGGGTTCTGGCCCTGGCCGGCGGTGAGAACCTGACCGAGGATCGTTTCGGAAACGTCGGCTTTCTCGATGCCTGCGCGCGCTACGACGGCGTCCAGAACGCAGGCGCCAAGCTCATGGGCAGGGGTGTTTGCGAACGAGCCGTTAAAGCTCCCTACCGCGGTGCGCGCCGCGGAAACGATGACGACGTTGGTCATGTATTCTCTCCTCACAGGATGGTCGGCGCGCGGAACGGCTGCGCCGGTTATGCCGCTGCGCAGCATGCCCGATGGAGAGGTTGCGTCAAGTAGATTCGTAAAGTGTATTGCTGCGTTAGCGCAATTATCTTGCGCGCCGAGCTGTGGTCATGCGCGTTTGAGGGTCGCCTCGCGATTCTCCCACGCAGGGTGGATCGTCGGTGCGCCAAAATAATAGCCCTGCAGGCAATCGACTCCCAGATCACTCAGGTAAGCCGCATCTTCGGCGGTTTCGACGGCCTCGGCAACTGTAAACATATCGAAATGGCGGGCGACGCCCAGAAGGGCTTCGGTAAGGACCTGATTGTCGGGGTTCGAGGCGATTCCCCGAATGAACTGTCCGTCGATTTTCAGGATGTCGAAGTAGAACTCGCGCAGATAGCGGAAGGAGGTATATCCGGCGCCGAAATCATCAAGTGAGAAGCTGACACCGCGCTGTTGCAGATCCTGCATGAAGACGGAAACCAGTTCGGGCATCTGCATAGCCGAGCTCTCGGTAATCTCGAGAATCAGGCGTTCCGCAACCGTATCGTCTATGGCCAGACCGCGGTTGAGCACCTTCATCCAGGCGGGGTATCCGATAGAGCGTGCTGACATGTTGATGGCAAGACGCAGCGAAGGGTTCTCCGAAAGCGTGCGAAGCCCGGTCTCGATGGCAATGCAGTCGAGCTTGCGCCCGAGTTCGGTACTTTCGACGACGGGAATAAACTCTCGGGCAGGGATAATACGCCCGCTGGCATCCAGCACGCGCAAAAGTCCCTCGTGAAAGGCGATGCGATCTTGCCGCGCTGTCTGGACAACGGGTTGATAGGCCATCAGGACATCGCGATTGTCCACCGCGTTTCGGACCATCGACAAGATATCTTTGTCGCGTTGTGCAACAGCAAAGTCGAGCGGGTTGGTGTCGGTCCAGTTGACGGGTTCGTCAAACGGCGCTTTTCCGATGGTCATCGTACTCTCACTCCTTAACGGCTGTCCCCACTGTGAGGTCAAGCGCCTAAGAAGCCGTAAAGCCCAAGCGTAAAGTTGTATTATGGTTACTCAAGCGTGAAGTGTTGTGGCGACTGAGAAAACCCGCCGTTTTTAAACAGTTTCGTAAGGAGGGGCGAGTAGCGTTCGTGGCGATGAGCATATTCTTGAGGCGCCCGCACCATGGTTACTGACGCTAAATTTGTTTCCGATGCCGAAGTCCCTTTGGGCTTTGACGAACTGTTCTATTCACGAACCGATGCGCGCGGCGTGATCTTGGCTGGTAACCACGTTTTCAAGCGCGTCGCGCAGTATGACTGGGATGAATTGCTGGGTGCGCCGCATAAAATCGTGCGTCACCCCGATACGCCCAAAGGGGTATTCCGGCTCCTGTGGGACGCGCTCGGGAAGGGACTCCCGATGGGAGCTTATGTAAAAAATCGTGCAAAATCGGGTGGGTATTACTGGGTATTTGCCGTGATTATCCCGCTTGATGGCGGGTATCTGTCAGTGCGCCTGAAGCCGTCCTCGCCGTTATTCGCGAAGATGGCGGCGGTATATCCGGAGCTGGCGGAAACGGAGCGACAGACGAAAGCTGATCCCGAGGGGACGGTCGAGAAGCTGCGTGACATTGCTATTGGCGAGGGGTTCTCGACGCTTACCAGCTATATGGCCTACGCGCTTGGGCAGGAATTGACGGCACGCGATGTCATTCTGAAGCGACCCTCGGACCGGCGGACTGTTGTCCTCTCGCAGATGAACTCCGTGCTAGAGGCCGCGGCAAGCGAACAGAAGGGGCTGTTGCGTAGCTTCGAGGCGTTGCAGGCGATCCCGAACAACATGCGGATCGTTGCGTCGCGCCTGGAGCCGTCGGGTGGGCCGGTCTCGTCGATCTCGGAAAACTACAAGGTCTCGTCGGCAGGGATTTCGGACCGGTTGCGCAGCTTCGTGGTCGGGCGAGACAATATGTATGACCAAATGGCGCGCGAGGTGGCGCGCGCACTGTTCCTGTTAGGATGCAGCCGCGTTATTGCAGAGATGGCGGTAACGTTTGAAGGGCATGACGAGGTCATGGGAATCGATTGGGGCGAGGAGAAGCAGGTTCTGGATCGTGCGTTGATATCAAGTGCGGATGCGGCCCGCTCGGCTCTGCGCGTTGCTGCAGATCTGGCGGCAGGGATGACACGCTCAAGCCGCGAAATTCGGCGTCAGATGTTGGGGCTTGATACGATTCGCGTTCTCGGTCGCGTTGAATGCGGACGGATGCGCGGAGCCGGTGGCACCCTGTCCTCCACCATAGACCAGCTTGATCTGTTCCATGACGACATCAAGAAACGCCTCGAGTCGATCATGCATCACTCGGAAGAGCTGGAGAAATCAATCACGCATTACCTGCGCCACGAAGAAAGGGCAAAGTCCGCCTGATGAGGGTCTAATCGGACAAGAGGGCGTTGATAACCGCCTTTGCTTCGGCACCATCCCATGCCGCTTCGCCTATCAGGCGGGCGGCCTCGTTCCCGTCGCGGTCGATCAGCACGGTTACGGGCAGACCAACAATTCCCATCCCGCGCGCGAGTTGGTTCTTCGAATCGGCATAGCGCGCCAGATGTTTGACGCCGACATCTTCAAGAAAACGCTCGACTTTGGGCGCTGGATTGCGGCCTGTGGCAATTGTCAGAACTTCGAAATCGGCGCCACCCATTTCCGCCTGCAGCCGGTCGAGCGAGGGCATCTCGGCGCGGCAGGGCGCACACCAGACCGCCCAAAAATTCACCAGCAACACCTTGCCGTGCCAGTCGCTCAGGCGGCGCTCGGCGCCAGTCGCATCGGTAAAGGCTAGCTCAGGCACCTGTATCGGTGCCTCGTAAACGACAAGCTTGCGCATGTCGCCTTCTTTGAGCGCGGACAGATCTGCGGCTTGAGCGGCATTTGCACCAAGCGCAATGGCCGTATAAAGGACGAGGGACCGTAGCATTTTGCCTCCGACGAAAGGCCAGACAATGACCGAACACGCCAAGGATACCAAAGCCTCCAACGCAATGTGGGGCGGACGTTTTGCCTCCGGGCCGGATGCGATCATGGAGGCGATCAACGCGTCCATCTCGTTCGACCAGCGGCTCTACGCCCAGGATATTCGCGGCAGCCGGGCCCACGCAGCCATGTTGGCAGCGCAAGGCATCATCACTGATAGCGATGCAAAGGCCATTCGGGAAGGGCTTCTCACGGTCTTGTCAGAGATCGAAGCCGGAAATTTCCCGTTCTCGACGGCGCTTGAAGATATTCACATGAATGTCGAGGCGCGGCTGAAAGAGGTGATCGGCGAACCGGCCGGCCGCCTGCACACCGCACGGTCGCGCAATGACCAGGTGGCGACCGATTTCCGCCTTTGGGTGCGCGATCAGGCGGATGCGGCTATTGCGGGCCTTGATGCGCTGATCCGCACCTGTCTGGTGCAGGCCGAGGCGGGTGCTGATTGGGTGATGCCGGGCTTTACGCATCTGCAAACCGCGCAGCCCGTGACTTGGGGCCACCACATGATGGCCTATGTCGAGATGTTCGCGCGCGACAAATCCCGCTTCGAGGATGCGCGTAAGCGGATGAACGAATGTCCCTTGGGGGCGGCGGCGCTGGCGGGAACGGGCTTCCCGACCGACCGTTTCATGACGGCTGAGGCGCTGGGCTTTGATCGCCCGATGGCGAACTCGCTGGATGCGGTATCCGACCGCGATTTCGCGCTGGAGTTCCTGTCGTCGGGTTCCATCTGCGCGGTTCACCTGTCGCGCCTTGCCGAAGAGTTGGTGATCTGGTCCTCGGCGCAGTTCCGCTTTGTGTCGATGTCGGACAAGTGGTCGACGGGTTCGTCGATCATGCCGCAAAAGCGCAACCCCGACGCGGCCGAGCTTATCCGCGCCAAGATCGGGCGTATTCTTGGGGCGACGGTGGCGCTGTTTACGGTGATGAAGGGGCTGCCGCTGGCCTATTCGAAGGACATGCAAGAGGACAAAGAGCAGGTATTCGACGCCGCTGACCATCTGCTGCTGGCTTTGGCCGCGATGGAAGGCATGTTGCGCGACCTGAGCGTGAACCGTGACAAGCTGGAGGCGGCTGCCGCCTCGGGCTTCTCGACCGCGACGGATCTGGCCGACTGGCTGGTGCGCGAGGCGGGGCTACCGTTCCGCGATGCGCACCATGTGACCGGCTCGCTGGTTGCGATGGCCGAGGCGAAGGGCTGCGACCTGCCGGACCTGTCACTGGACGAAATGCGCTCGGTCAACGAGTCAATCAATGACAGCGTGTTCGCCGTTCTTGGGGTTCACAACTCGGTCGCCTCGCGGCAATCTTATGGCGGCACGGCCCCCGATCAGGTCCGCGCCCAGATCGCCCGCTGGAAGGAGCGCCTTGCATGAGGGTTTTGCTGACGCTGACGCTCTTGGCGGTTGCCGCCTGCGGCGTGGATGGCCCACCTGTCCCGCCGCAAGAGGTTATCGCCGCGCATTGACGCGGCGCTTCCTTCCCTTGCCAAGTTGCGCTAAGGGCGTTGGGACATTTCCAACGGGGACGCGCCATGGATCATTTTCTTTATAAAGACGGTGTGCTGCACGCCGAGGATGTCTCGATCCCCGAGATCGCGGCGGCCGTCGGCACGCCTTTCTATGTCTATTCGACCGCGACGCTGACGCGCCATTTCGCGCTGTTCCAAGAGGCGCTGGACGGGCTGCCGCATCTGGTTTGCTTTGCGATCAAGTCGAACTCGAATCTCGCGGTTCTGAAAACGCTTGGCGATCTGGGCGCGGGGATGGACGTGGTCTCGGGCGGTGAATACCTGCGCGCCAAGGCGGCGGGTGTTCCGGGCGAACGCATAGTCTTTTCCGGCGTTGGCAAGACGCGCGAGGAAATTCACCTCGCACTGACCGGCGGCATCCGCCAGTTCAACGTCGAATCCGAACCCGAGATGCGGGTAATCTCGGCGGTGGCGAGCGAGCTTGGCCTTGAGGCGCCGATTGCACTGCGTGTGAACCCCGATGTTGACGCGAAAACGCACGAGAAAATCGCGACCGGCAAGTCGGAGAACAAGTTCGGCATCCCGATTGCCAAAGCCCGTGCCGCCTATGCCGAGGCTGCCAGCCTGCCCGGCATCAAGGTTGTCGGCGTCGATGTGCACATCGGCAGCCAGTTGACCGATCTGGAGCCCTTCGGGGCCGCCTTCCTGAAGGTGCGCGAACTGACGCAGCAGTTGCGCGCAGACGGGCATAATATCATCCGCCTTGATCTGGGCGGCGGTCTGGGCATTCCCTACACCCGCTCGAACGAGGCGCCGCCCCTGCCTCTGGATTATGGTGCGGTCATCAAGCGCACCGTGGGTGATCTGGGATGCGAGATCGAGATCGAGCCGGGGCGCCTGATTTCGGGCAATGCAGGTATCCTTGTGACCTCGGTGATTTATCTCAAAGAGGGCGAAGGCCGCGATTTCCTGATCGTGGATGCCGCGATGAATGACCTTGTGCGCCCGTCCATGTATGGCGCGCATCATGACATCGTGCCGGTGGTTGAACCCGCCCCCGGCACCGAGGCCCGCCCCTACGACGTGGTCGGCCCCGTGTGCGAAACCGGCGATACCTTTGCCAAGGGCCGGATGATTACGCCGCTTGGGGCGGATGATCTGGTCGCCTTCCGCTCGGCCGGGGCTTATGGCGCGGTGATGGCGTCCGAGTATAACTCGCGCCCGCTGATCCCCGAAGTGATGGTGAACGGGGATCAATTCGCTGTCATTCGGCGCAGACCGAGCTTTGAAGAAATGCTCGCCCGCGATACCATCCCCGAGTGGCTCTGACGGATCTTCCCGTCGATCCTCTTTGGAGGGGGCCGGAAAGGGAGTGATGCGCCGGAGAAAAGGCACCAGCGGGCCGGAACGGCTTGCCATCGTGGAATGGTCGGTTGCGCTGACGCGCGGCGCGATGGTGCTTGAGCGCGTGTTGCGTGGCTTTTGGTCTGCGTTTTCGCTTTTTGCCTTTGGGTTTGCCGCACTGGCCTTCCGGTTGCATGATCACTTGCCGCCCGATCTGTTCCTTTGGGGGGCGGGGGCATGGCTTTTGGGGCTGGTGGTCGCGCTGATCCGCGCGGGGCTGCGGCTGCGCTGGCCCTCGCAGGCCGAGGCTTTGGCGCGCGTGGATGCGCGGCTTGAGGGGCGCCCTTTGGCGACGCTTGCCGACCGGATCGCCCTTGGCGGCGAAGACGCCGCGACGCGTGCGCTCTGGCAGGCGCATCTGTCGCGGATGCGCCAGCGCGCGATGGGTGCGCGCCCTGTTGCGCCCGCGCCAGACCTTGCTCCGCGCGATCCGTTTGCCCTGCGCCTGATGGCGGTGGCTGCGGTGGTGATGGCGCTGCTTTTCGGCGCGCCGTCGCAGATGTTCGACCCGTCCTCGCAGCTTGGGCACGGGTCCGGCGCTGCCGAGGCGGCGCTTGGCCCGACATGGGAAGGCTGGGCTGAACCGCCACGCTATACCGGAAAGCCGGGGCTTTATCTGAACGCTCTGGATGCCGACGAGATTACGGTTCCCAAGGGCACGCGCTTTGCCTTCCGGTTTTATGGCGCGCAAGGTGCGATCCCGTTTGAGGAAACCGTGTCGAACCCTGCGGCGCCTTTGGAAACCGAGGCCCGGACGGAGGTCGGTCAGCGCGATTTCGTGGCGATGCGCGGGGGCGTTATCGAGGTTGGCGGTGCGCAGGAGCGCCGGTTCCGGATCGAGGTGCTGGCCGATGATGCGCCCGAGGTCTCGCTTATGGGTGTGGCCGAGCGGCGCGCGGACGGGCGTTTCGCGCAGCCCTTTATGGCAGGCGACGATTACGCGGTGGTGCGGGGCGTCGCGCGGGTGCGGCTTGAATTAGGAGCCGTGGATCGCCGATATGGCTTGGCCCTTGCGCCCGAGCCGCGTGACGATCTGGTTTTTGATCTGCCGATGCCGATCTCCGGCTCGCGCACCGCTTTTACCGAAACCCTGGTCGAGGATGCCGCGCGGCATGTCTGGGCGAACCTTCCGGTCAGGCTGGAACTGGAGGTCACGGACGGGCTGGGCCAGACGGGGCGCTCGGAACCCTATGCGCTGGATCTGCCGGGGCGGCGCTTTTTCGACCCGCTGGCTTCGGCGCTGATCGAGGCGCGGCGCGATCTTCTGTGGAACCGCGAGAACCGCCCGCGCGTTGCGCAATGGCTGCGCGCGCTCAGCTATCGCCCCGAAGGGTTCATCCGGCAAGATGGCGTGACGGGCATGTTGCAACTGGTGATCGCGCGGCTTGAGGCGGGTGAGCTGACCGATGAGGCGCGCGAGGAACTTGCCGCGATGCTTTGGGAGATTGCCGAGCTGCTGGAGGATGGCGGTCTGGCGGATGCTCTGGCCGCGATGCAGCAGGCGCAAGAACGCCTGTCCGAAGCAATCCGCAATGGCGCGTCGAAGGATGAAATCGCCAAGCTGATGCAAGAGCTGAAAGAGGCGACGGATCGCTATATCGACATGCTGGCCGAACGGGCGGCGCCCGAAGAGGGGCCGCAATTCGGTCAGAAGCAGCAAAGCCAGCAGATCACCGGCGACCAGATCCAGCAGATGATAGACGAGATCCAGCGTCTTATGGAAGAGGGCCGCATGGCCGAGGCGCAGGAGCTTCTGGATCAGCTCGCGCGGATGATGGAGAACCTCAAGGTCACACAGGGGCAAGGAGAGGGCGACCGTCAGGGCAACCAGACGATGCGCGACTTGCAGCAGACGCTTCGCGACCAGCAGGAGCTTTCGGACGAGGCATTCCGCGATATGCAAAATGGCGCCAATGGGGTGCCACCTCAGGGCGAGGGGCAACAACCGGATGGTGCAGGCGAGGGGCAGGATACGCCCGGCGACGCGGGGCGGTCGTTGGCGGATCGGCAGCAGGACTTGCGCCAGGGGCTGGGGCGCCAGCAGGGTCTGATGCCGCGCCTTGGTGGCGAGGCGGGCGACGAGGCGCGCAATCAGCTTGATCAGGCGGGCCGCGCGATGGAGCAGGCCGAAAATGCGCTGCGCGACGGGGACAACTCGGCGGCGCTGGATCGGCAGGCTGACGCGATCGAGGCGTTGCGCGAAGGGATGCGTGCGCTCGGTCAGGCCATGACTGAAGATGAGCGCCGCCAGCAGGGGCAGGCGGAGGGGCAGCAACACCGCGCGGATGGCGCGCAGGGACAAGGCTCGCGCGAGGTGCCGCGCGATCCGTTGGGGCGCTCGATTGGCGATGGCACGCGCATGACCTCGAACGAGAACCTGCTTCAGGGCGAGGATATTTATCGACGCGCCCGCGACTTGCTGGATGAAATCCGGCGGCGTTCGGGAGAGCGGCTGCGTCCGGACGAGGAGCTGGATTACCTCAAACGCCTGCTGGAGCAGTTCTGAGGCAGGCGCTGGTCACTCGGTCTTGGCGAATTTCTCAAGGATATTCTGCATCGACTGGTCCAGCCGGATGCGCCCTGCGTCAACGGCTTTGACATAGGCGGTCAGCGGCGCCTCGAACGCGGGTGCCATCTGCACGAGGCGCGGCGTAAAGGCATAGGTTGCAGCCGCAATCGCCGCGACTAGAACCACCGTCACAAAGCCCCCACGGAACCCGCCCGCTGCGCTTTTGTCCTGTTGGACGCCGAAGGGGGTCGACAAGGTGCTGCGATCCGAGGCCGATGCAAGCGTCGAATTGATCTCCTCGACATCGGGCAGGCGCTCGCGGCCTTTCGGCGCGTCAGTGGGCGCATCATCGTCGAGATCAAAGAAAATTTCTTCGTCGTCAGGGGCAGGATCGGGTTTGCGGGATGCTTCTTGCAGCCCCAGTTCGGGCTGGCTTTGCATCTCTGAGATCCCCTCGGCGCGGCGGTGCGCGGCCTCGCGTTCGGCTTCTTCGCGCAGGATCGCCAGCATGGAATCATCCACCGTCTTGCGCGGCGTTGCCCCCACTGTTGGTGCAGGCGTCAGGGTGTCGTCGTAATCGCTATCCTCGAAATAGTCGTTGGACACGGGCGACATCGGGCTGTCTGGCTGATCGGCCATCATTGCCGCGATGACACTGCTCAGATCTTCTGTGGATGGTGCCGTTTCGGTCTGGGCGGCCGCTTCCTCGGCAGGAGGCTCTGCGGACGCTTCAACCATGTCCTCTTCCGGCGCTTCGCCGTCCTGATCGGTCCAGCCAATCAGGTCGCTCTCGTCAGCGGGCACTTCCCAGGCATCCGCGCTCGGGCTTGGCTCTGCGGGCTGAAAATGTGCTGCTTCGGGGCCGGACTGGAACCAGTTATGGCCGCACCCCGAGCACTGGACGTCGCGTCCACCTTCGGGGATCACAGAGGCATCAACCTCGTATTGGGCACCACAATTGGGGCAAATCAGCCGCATTCGATTTCCGAAACCTGTGCCAGAGCGTCTTCGCCATTCTGGCATTCCACTTGTGCATGTTGTAGCAAGCGATCTGACATTATCCAAGTCTTAGAGTTGTTTGCGGCGCTGGCGCCGAAAAATGCAAGCAAAGGTTGAGAGCGTCCTGTGATCGAACTGCAAAATGTCGCGATGAATTACGGTGGTGGCGAGTTGCTGTCGCAGATGTCCTTGCGTCTGCAGCCGGGGTCGTTTCACTTTCTGACCGGCCCTTCAGGTGCGGGCAAAACGACGTTCCTCAAGCTGTGCTACGCCGATCTGACGCCGTCTTCGGGCGAGCTGCGGATCTTCGGCAAGGATGTGCGCCAGATGACGCGCGACGAAACCGCCGCCAGTCGCCAGCGGATCGGGATTGTGCATCAGGATTGCCAGTTTCTTGACCATCTGTCGTTGGCAGAGAATGTCGCGCTGCCGCTGACGGTTTCGGGGCGGCCTGTCAATGCGGACGAACTGCACGAGCTGCTGGGGTGGGTCGGTCTTAGCCGTCGCGCAGACGCCCTGCCGCCCGAGCTTTCAGGCGGCGAGCGTCAGCGTGCCGCCCTTGCCCGCGCGATCATCATGTCGCCCGATGTCATTCTGGCCGACGAACCGACGGGTAACGTGGACTGGGAAATGTCGATGCGCCTGCTGTCGCTGCTGATCGAGCTGAACAAGATGGGCAAGACGGTAGTGATCGCGACCCATGACCTCAATCTTATCCGCTCGGCCAAGGCGCAGGTCTCGGCGCGGGTGCTGCGGATCGCCAACAAGCGGCTTCATCTGGCGGGGGCGGACCTGTGAAAAAGCTGATGTCGATGTTCGGTGGAGAGACTTCGGGCGCGGACCGCGTGGTGCCGCCGACCGGATTTACCGCGCGGCTGACGGTGTTTTCCTCGGCTGCGATGGCGTTTCTGGCGGTGTTCGCGCTGGCCTTGTCGCTGGCCACGGGGCGTCTGGCGGATCGCTGGTCGGATGCCTTGGCGCGCTCGGCCACGATCCGCATTTCGGCGCCTGCCGACCAGATCGAGGCGCAGCTTGCCGCAACGCTTGAGGTGCTGGCCACGACGCCCGGCATCGCCAGTTATCGTGCGATTGATGCGGACGAGATGAAAACACTTCTGAACCCGTGGTTCGGGCCGGATCTGCCGGTCGATAGCCTGCCCTTGCCGCAGCTTGTCGAGGTGGTCGAGGATGCCGACGGAGTCGATGCCGAGGGGCTGCGCCTGCGCCTGTCGGTCGAGGCTCCGGGTGCCCTGTTCGACGATCACACCCGCTGGCGCCGCCCGCTTGTTTCCGCCGCCGAGCGGTTGCGGATGCTGGGTCTGCTGTCTCTGCTGTTGATCGGTGGTGCAACCGCTGCGATGATTACCCTTGCGGCACAGGCCGCGCTGGCGGCGAACCGTCAGGTGATCCGTGTGCTGCGGCTGGTCGGCGCGCTTGACCGGTTTATCGCCCGTGCCTTCGTGCGCCGCTTTACCCTTCGCGGGCTTTGGGGAGCGAGCGTGGGGACCGTTTTGGGAATGCTGGCTGTCGCGCTTTTGCCGCAAACCAATGAGGCGGGCGGCTTTCTGACCGGCCTTGGTTTTGCCGGTTGGGCGTGGACCTGGCCGCTGGTGATCCCGCCCCTTGCGGCGGCTGTTGCCTTCTTCTCGACGCGCTTTGCCGCGTTCCGAATGCTTAAAGGAATCGCATGATGCTCGTGATCCAGTATATCCGCTCTTTCATCTTCATCGTGCAGATGTATGTGGCGCTGGCGGCCTTTGCTGTATTCGGCCTGCCGATTGGGGTTCTTGGTGGGCGGATGGGGGCAATTGCCGTTGCGCGCGGCTATGCCCATTGGGTGCGAATTTCCGCGCGCTGGCTGGTCGGGTTGCGCTCGGAAATTCGCGGAGAGATCCCGACGGGCGATGTGCTGATCGCCGCGAAGCACCAGTCGTTCTTTGACATCCTGATGATCTTTTCGGCGGTTCCGAAGGGCAAGTTCATCATGAAAAAGGAACTCGTCTGGACGCCGTTTGTCGGCTGGTATGCCTATCTGATGGGCTGTATTCCGGTGGATCGGGCCAAGCGCGGCAAGGCAATCAAAGGCATGGTCGATGCGGCGAAAAATGGCCGGATGCAGGGCGGGCAACTGATTATTTTTGCGCAAGGCACGCGCGTCGCGGCGGGGGCGAAGCCGCCCTATAAGGTAGGTGCGGGGATGCTTTATCGCACGCTGAAATTGCCCTGCGTGCCTGCGGCGACGAATGTGGGCGTGTTCTGGCCGCGCCGGTCCATGCTGCGCAAACCGGGGCTGGCGGTGGTCGAGTTCCTGCCGCCCATCGCACCTGGTCTGTCGGTTGATGATTACATGACGCGCATCGCCGACGAGATTGAAACCGCTTCGGACGTGCTGATGACCGAAGCGGGCTTCCCGATGCCGGAAAATGCGTTCGAATAAAGGGCAGGCCGCTTAGGCCGCCAATCCCTTGGACCCCATAGCAAGGAATTTCTTGCGCCGCGCCAGGATCAACTCGCGCGGAGCTTTGCCGCCAAGCTCTTTCAGCATTGCGGCGATCTCGGCGCCGACTGCCTCAATCGCGGCGTGTCGGTCGCGCTGAGCGCCGCCAAGCGGCTCTTTGATGATCCGGTCGATGACGTCGAGCTTCTTAAGGTCTTGCGCGGTCAGGCGCAGCGCCTCGGCGGCCTCGCGCATCTTTTCGGCGTCCTTCCACAGGATCGAGGCGCAGCCCTCGGGCGAAATGACCGAGTAGACCGAATGTTCCAGCATCGCGATGCGGTCGGCGGTAGCAAAAGCAACAGCGCCGCCCGAGCCGCCCTCGCCAATAATTACCGAGATTACCGGAGCACCGACGCCAAGGCATTTCTGCGTCGATCGCGCGATGGCCTCGGACTGGCCGCGTTCTTCCGCGCCCTTGCCCGGATAGGCGCCGGGGGTGTCGATCAGCGTGACAACGGGCAGGCCGAAACGGTCGGCCATATCCATCAGGCGCACCGCCTTGCGATAGCCTTCGGGGCGCGCCATGCCGAAATTGCGTTCGATCCGCGAGTGGGTGTCGTGGCCTTTTTCGTGGCCGATCACCACGACCGGCTGATCGTTGAACCGCGCAAGCCCGCCCATCACCGCGTGGTCGTCCGCGAAATTGCGGTCGCCAGCAAGCGGCGTGAATTCGGTGAACAGCGCGTCGATGTAATCTTTGCAATGCGGACGGTTCGGGTGCCGCGCGACCTGACATTTGCGCCAGGGCGTCAGATCTTTGTAGAGATCCTTGAGCATCTGCGCGGCCTTCTTGTCGAGGGCGGCGGCCTCT
Source organism: Pseudothioclava alba (assembly GCF_033100795.1). NCBI lineage: Bacteria > Pseudomonadati > Pseudomonadota > Alphaproteobacteria > Rhodobacterales > Paracoccaceae > Pseudothioclava > Pseudothioclava alba. Next base: position 57,122 of record NZ_JAWLVI010000002.1, on the reverse strand, counting down.
TTCTCGACGTCCATCTCTTCGTTCTTGCGGGCAAGGGCGCGCAATTCTTCGGCTTTGCCTTCGATTTCAGCGAGCGGCTTTTCGAACTCGAGATAAGTAGTCATCGGAACCTCAGCGTTTTCACAGCGCCCTATATGACCGTGCGGAAGGTGAAATGCAACGGGCGGTTAGGGCTTCGTCCGCGCCTCGCGCAGAACGATGAATATCCCGCTGCCCGCAATGATCGCAGCGCCAAGATAGGTGGCGAGGTCGGGCAGGTCGCCCCAAAAGAGCCAGCCAAGCAGGCTTGCCCATATGAGTGCCGTGTAGTCCAGAGGCGCGATGATCGAGGCGGGCGCCATGCGGAAGGCTTGGGTAATCATCGTGATCCCGGCGGTTCCGAATATCGCGACCCCGGCAAACAGCAGCCAGTCTTCGGTACGCACCGGCACCCAGATGAAGGGAACAATAAAACTGAGGAGGATGGCGCTTGAGCCGGTCAGATATAAAAGCATCGTCCAGACACTTTCGCGCGCATCCACAAACCGTGACCCCAGCATCAGAAGTGCGTAGAAAAACGCGGTCCCCAACGCCAGAAGTGAGGCTGGCTGGAACGTTGCGCTGCCGGGGCGGACCACAATCAGAACGCCGCAAAACCCGACCAGAACCGCCAGCCAGCGGCGGGGGCCAACCTTTTCCTTCAGGACGAGCGCGGAGAGCGCGGTAATTAGAATCGGTGCGACAAAGGCAAGGGCGGTCGCTTCGGCAAGGCCAAGCTGACTGAGGCTGCTGAAGAACATTGTTGCCGCGATGATCCAAAGCCCGCCACGCAGAAAATGCGCAAGTGGCTTGTATGAGATAAGCGCCGGTCGTCCACCCAGCCAACGCGCCAGCGCTATTGCAAAAGGCAGCGCGATGATGTTTCGCAGAAACAGGATTTGCAGCGGTGAATAGGTCGTCGTCAGTTCTTTGGCGATGGCGTCATTGGTGCACAGAAAAGCCACGCCCGCGCACATGGTCATCGTCCCGAGTGTCGCGCTTTGCCGCATCTGTTTGTTCCGCTGAAAAGGGCTTTGGGCAAGTGTTAGCGTCGTCGGGCGTGGCGGAGAAGGGGTCACAAAAAGAAACGCCCCGATACGAAGATCGGGGCGTCCCTGTTCCCTCATGCAGCCGGGCCTCCCCTCCCTGCCGCTCCGGGATGTCTTGCACTGGTTACTGGCGCGAACTGGTCACACGAAGCTCGTCGTCCTTCGCAAAGTGATCAACCGTTGATCATCTCTGCCTGACGGACGATCACTTCTGCCTGACGGATGGACGCTATGTCAACCAGTCGTCCTTTGTAGACGGTCGCGCCCGAGCCGGACTTTTTGGCTTCTTCCATCGCGGCGAGGATTTCGCGCGCTTCGGTCACGGCCTCTTCCGATGGGGTGAAAACCTGATTGGCGAGCGCGATCTGCTTCGGATGGATCGCCCATTTGCCGACCATGCCAAGCGTCGCGGAACGCTTTGCCTGAGCGATAAACCCTTCATCATCCGAGAAATCTCCGAACGGGCCATCGACCGGCAGGATGCCGTGGGTGCGGCACGCAGCCACAATCGCGGCCTGCGCCCAGTGCCACGGATCGGACCAATACTGCTGTCCGCCGCGCAGCATGTAATAGTTCTCCTGCGTGCCGCCGATGCCGGTTGTCGCCATCCCCATGGAGGCGGCAAAATCGGCCGCGCCAAGGCTCATGGCCTGCAAACGGGGCGAGGAAGCGGCGATTTCTTCGACATGGGCAATGCCCGCAGCCGATTCGATGATGACCTCAAGCGAGACCTTTTTGGTGCGCCCCTTGGCAGCCTCAATCGCGGTAATCAGCGCATCCACCGCGTAAACGTCTTCCGCACAGCCAACCTTCGGGATCATGATCTGGTCGATGCGCTCGGAGCCTTCCTCCAGCAGTTCGACGACATCGCGATACCAATAGGGGGTATCCAGCGCGTTTATCCGAACCGAGAGGTATTTGGTGCCCCAGTCGATCTCGTGGCTGGCTTGAATGATGTTGCGGCGGGCCTGCGCCTTGTCGTCGGGCGCGACCGAATCTTCGAGGTCGAGGTTAATGACATCAGCCGCCGAGGCTGCCATCTTCGGGAACAGCTTGGTGTTCGAGCCGGGGCCAAAAAGCTGGCAACGGTTAGGACGGGCGGCGGGAGTGGGTTGAACGCGGAAGCTCATGGCGCGGGCCTTTCGCAATGATGTTTCATGGTTGTTGTGCGTTTGGATATATTGTTGCGCGCACCATTTCAAGCGCTCCTTCGCACCTGCAGCAATGCTGGCGCGGCGGAGATTCGTTTTGCGCAGGGCGCCTGGTGGATAATAATCTTCGAGTAATATTTAATAGCGTCGAAGATTATTCGATATGTTGCTGGCGGGGTTCGCAATAATCACCGGAAATTTCCGTCAATGCGGGTAGTATATACGGCAACACCTCTTACCCTTATAGGAGCCGCAGATGATCAAGACCCCTTACCTTCTGTTTCTGGGCGATGCGCCGGATCAACTGGCGGCCAAAGTTGCGCAGGGCGTAAAAGACTGGCGTCCCGAGTTCGCTATTGGCCAGTTCCGTATGGAGGGCTGCAACGCCGATATGGGCCCGCCGGATATGGGGCTTCAAGAGGCCATCGCGGCGGGCTGCAAGACGCTGGTGATCGGCGTCGCGAACCGCGGCGGCGTTATCAGCCCGGCGTGGAAAAAGGTTTTGGTGCAGGCGCTTGAGGAGGGGCTGGACATCGCCTCGGGGCTGCACAACCTGCTGCGCGATGAGGCCGATCTGGTCGCGGTGGCCGAGGCTTGCGGGCGCGAGCTGCATGACGTGCGCATCCCGTCCGTGAAATACCCGATTGCGAATGGAGTGAAGCGCACGGGCAAACGCTGCCTTGCGGTTGGCACGGATTGCTCGGTCGGCAAGATGTATACGGCCCTGTCGATGGAGCGTGAGATGCACGCGCGCGGCCTGAACGCGACCTTCCGCGCGACCGGCCAGACCGGCATTCTGATTACCGGCGACGGTGTGCCGCTGGATGCGGTGATCGCGGATTTCATGGCCGGTTCGATTGAATATCTGACGCCCGACAATGATGCCGACCACTGGGATCTGATCGAAGGGCAAGGCAGCCTGTTCCATGTCTCTTATTCGGGCGTGACAATGGCGCTGATCCACGGCGGCCAGCCCGATGCGTTGATCCTGTGTCACGAACCGACGCGCGCCCATATGCGCGGGCTTCCGGGGTATAAGCTGCCGTCGCTGAAGGCGCTCAACGATCTGGCGCTGGAGCTGGCAAAGGTGGCGAATCCGGCTTGCCATGTCGTGGGGATTTCGGTCAACACGCAGCATATGGCCGAGGACGAGGCACGCACCTATCTGGCCTCGCTTGAGCGGGAGTTCCGCCTGCCCGCGACCGACCCGTTCCGCTTTGGCGCGGGTAAGCTGGTGGATGCGTTGGTGCAGGGCGATCAATACGCCCTTGCAGGCTAAGGCCTGACGCGGAAATACTGCCGCCAGAGCAGACAGGAGACAGCGATGATCGGAGTTCAGGCCGATATTTTCCGGCTGGCCGAGGCCTTTACGATTTCACGCGGATCACGGACCGAAGCGAAGGTGCTGACCGTAACAGTGAACCGTGGCGGAGCGCGCGGGCAGGGCGAATGTGTGCCCTATGCGCGCTACGGCGAAAGCCTCGAATCGGTGATGGTCGAGATCGGCGCGCTGCCCGAAGGGATCACGCGGGCCGTGCTGCAAGAGGCTTTACCGGGTGGGGCCGCACGCAATGCGGTCGATTGTGCGCTTTGGGATCTTGAGGCAAAGCGCGCAGGCGTTCGGGTCTGGCAGCTTGCGGGCCTGCCCGATCCGGGGCCGGAAATCACCTGCTATACCTTGTCTTTGGATACGCCCGAGCGGATGCGAGAGGCCGCCCGCAAACACGCCGCCCGTCCGATCCTGAAAATCAAGCTGGGCACGCCCGACGACATTCCGCGGCTAGAGGCCGTGCGCGAAGGGGCGCCCAATGCACGCATCGTGGTGGACGCGAATGAGGGTTGGACGATCGAGCAATTCCTTGATTTTCAAAGCCATTTGAAACGCTTGGGCGTTGCGCTGGTCGAGCAGCCCTTGCCTGCTGCCGATGATGAAGCGCTTCGCGGGATCAAGCGGCTTGTGCCGATTTGCGCCGATGAAAGCTGCCATACCCGCGAAGGGCTGACCGATCTGCGCGGCAAATACGATGTCATCAACATCAAGCTGGACAAAACCGGCGGCCTGACCGAGGCGCTGGCGCTGCGCGAACTGGCCCGCGCCGAGGGCTTTGGCGTGATGGTGGGTTGCATGGTCGGGTCATCGCTTGCGATGGCGCCCGCGACCCTTGTCGCGCAAGGAGCTGCTGTGACGGACCTTGACGGGCCGCTTCTTCTGGCCGAAGACCGTGCGACGCCGCTTCGTTATGCAGACGGCATGGTATTTCCCCCCGAAGCCGCGCTTTGGGGCTGAGGCAAGGAGACTGGAATGAGCCGCATCGTTTATCTGAATGGCGAGTATCTGCCCGAGGAAGAGGCGAAAATCTCGGTTTTTGACCGCGGCTTCGTGATGGGCGACGCGGTCTACGAGGTAACCTCGGTTCTGGGTGGCAAGATCCTTGAATTCGAAGGCCATATGGCCCGCCTCGCCCGCTCGATGGATGCGCTGGATATGTCGGGCAACCTGAGCCGCGACGAATGGCTGGAGATCCACCGCGAACTGGTCGCGCGCAATGCTATCGACGAGGGTCTGATCTACCTTCAGGTCAGCCGTGGCAACGCAGGCGACCGTGATTTCCACTATCCGCCCGAAGGCACCCCGCCGACCATCGTTCTGTATACGCAGGCGAAAGCGAACCTTGCTGACGACCCGAAGGCGCAGAAGGGCATTAAGGTCATCTCGATGGAAGACCTGCGCTGGCACCGTCGCGACATCAAAACCGTGCAGCTTTTGTATCCGTCGATGGCCAAGATGGCTGCTGAAAAGGCGGGCAAGGACGATGCGTGGTTTGTCGAGGACGGCTTTGTGACCGAAGGCTCGTCGAACAACACCTATATCGTGAAGGGCGGCAAGATCATCACCCGCCAGCTGAGCCACGACATCCTGCACGGGATTACCCGCGCATCGCTGCTGAAATATGCCGCCGAAAGCCAGATGGAAATCGAAGAGCGCCCCTACACGATCGAAGAGGCGCAATCGGCGGATGAGGCGTTCTACACCTCGGCGTCGGCTTTCGTGATGCCGGTGGTCGAGATCGACGGCGTTGCGCTGAACGGCGGCAATGTTGGCCCCGTCGCGACTCGTCTGCGCGAGATTTATCTGGATGAAAGCCGCAAATCCGCGCTGTAAGGCGCTGATGCACAGAATAGGAAAGGGCGGCTTGCGGGCCGCCCTTTTTGTTTAGGCTGCAAGCCCTGCCAGAACGCGCTCCAGCACAGAGGCCAGACGTTCGGCCCAAAGCTTTTGCTGGTCGTCGGTTTCGATCAGGTCGTTGCGCAGTTCGATCAGCACATTCAGGCGCCCCGGTGTCAGCGCGTGCCGGTCGATGGAATCGCCGGGCAGGTGGCCCGAATACGGCTCGTTATCGCCGACGCAATAGCCTTCGTCGCGCAGCGCTGCGATCAGTGGAACGGCCAGACGCGAATCCTGATGCGAGTGCAGGACGCCGATTTCCCACGGGCGCGGCTGACGCCCCTTAAGGCAGGGCGTGAACGAATGGATTGCGCAGATCACCGTATCATCACGCTGCCCCGCAAGATCGGCCAAAGCGCCGTGATAGGGGCGATACAGGCGCGAGAGGCGATGCTCGACTTCTGCATCGTCAACATGGCGGTTCGCGGGAATGATCGTGCCGTCATAAAGGCGCATCACAAGGGTCGGGTCGTCCTCGCCGCGGTTCGGGTCGATCACAAGGCGCGAGAAATTGCTCGCGATCATCGGCGCATCCAGGCAATCGGCCAGATGCCGCGCCAGCCCCAGAGAGCCGACATCATAAGCGATGTGCCGGTTCATATCGGCCTGCGAAATCTCCAGATCGCCGCTATTCACCCAGTCCGGCACGGTGTTGCTTGCGTGATCTGCGGTAATCAGCCAGCGCGAGGGGCGCTCGGCGCCGTGAGTGTTGTAAGCGGGGTGCTGTGTCATCGTCCTGCCATCTGGATGCGTCAGGTAAGATTTACGCGAGAGATTTGGGTTGCGCCAGTTGTGCTGTGCGACAATTTGCGCCATACGTTGCGGCGGCCCACGATATGACACGAACTAACCAGGATCGATCACGCATGAGACGCTTGCGCAATGTGAAGATCGTGGCCACGCTGGGCCCCGCCTCTTCCGACTATAAAACCATCCGTGCCCTGTTCGAGGCCGGTGCCGATGTGTTCCGCCTGAACATGTCGCACGGCACCCATGACGAACAGCGCGCGCGTTACGACATTATCCGCCAGATCGAGGTCGACACAGGTCGCCCGATTGCCGTTCTGGCCGACCTTCAGGGGCCGAAGCTGCGTGTCGGCACCTTTGCGGCAAGCGCCGCCGATCTGGAGGAAGGGGACAAGTTCCGCTTCGATCTGGACAAGGAAGAGGGCACGAACCACCGCGTTTGCCTGCCCCACCCCGAAATTTTCGCGGCTCTTGAACCCGGCGCCTCGCTTCTGGTGAACGACGGTAAAATCCGCCTCAAGGTCGAAGACTGCGGGCCCGATTTCGCCAATTGCGTTGTGACGGTTGGCGGCACGATCTCGAACCGCAAGGGCGTGAATGTGCCCGACGTGGTTCTGCCGCTGGCGGCCTTGTCCGAGAAAGACAAGAAAGACCTCGAATTTGCTTGCTCGATGGGCGTTGACTGGCTGGCGCTGTCCTTTGTGCAGCGCCCCGAAGATGTGCTGGAGGCCAAGGCTCTGGCCAAAGGCCGCGCGCAGGTCCTGTCGAAAATCGAGAAACCGGCTGCGGTGAAGGCTTTCGCCGAAATCCTTGAGGTTTCGGACGGCATCATGGTGGCGCGCGGTGATCTGGGCGTTGAGCTGCCCGTTCACTCGGTTCCGCCGATCCAGAAAAGCCTTGTGCGCAAGTGTCGTGCGGCTGCGAAGCCCGTGATCGTGGCAACCCAGATGCTGGAAAGCATGATCGAAAGCCCGATGCCGACCCGCGCCGAAGTGTCCGACGTCGCAACCGCGATCTATGAGGGCGCGGATGCGGTGATGCTTTCGGCGGAATCAGCGGCTGGCCGCTATCCGGTCGAGGCCGTGTCCACGATGGATAACGTGGCCCAGTCGGTCGAGAGTGACCCGACCTACCGCGAAGTTATCGAAGCCTCGCGCAAGGCCAATCGCCAGACCGTTGCCGATGGGATCGTGGCGGCGGCGCGTGAAATCGCGGAAACCACCGAAGTCGCGGCGCTGTGCTGCTATTCGCAATCGGGCAAAACCGTTGCTCTTGTCGGGCGCGAGCGTCCGCGCGTGCCGATCATCGCGCTTTCGCCGGTGGCAGCGACGCTGCGCAAGGTTTGCCTTTATTGGGGCGTGCACTCGGTCCATTGCGACTATCTCGAGCGGTTCAAGTCTGCCGTGGTCAATGCGGCCCGTGCGGCACGCGACTATGGTTATGCCTCCGAGACCGACCAGATTGTCGTCATCGCGGGTGTGCCGTTCAACGTTACCGGCTCGACCAACATTCTGCGCGTCGCGCCCTGTGACGAGCGATTGATTTACAGCCAGGACCCGGAGTAACCTTCCCCTAACCAAGAAGGTGGGGGCGCCTATGGCCGGTGTTGACAGCGATCTGTAGCTGGTAATCGGAATTATCGTCGGGGGTTTTGCGATCCCCGCGGTTCTCTCGGCGATGTCCGATTCGCGCCCGCCCTGTGCTGCGGCTGTTGCCTTTGTGATCGGCGGCGGGTTGATCCTCGCCGCCTTTATGACGCGGCCCGGCGGGTATAGCTCGGGGCAGATCCCCGAGGCGTTTATTCGCGTTATCGCGCGGTTTCTGAACTGAAACCGCCCGAATTCGCGGCTTTCCCCCTTGCCAAATAGGGCGCGCCCGTCTATCAGGCGCGCTCGCATACCTGCGCGGCCGGCCGGAGTGGCATGCCGAGTCGCGTTTAAACTCTGATTAAAGGAGACCGAAATGCCCAAGATGAAAACGAAGTCCGCTGCCAAAAAGCGGTTCAAATTCACCGCGAACGGTAAAGTGAAGGTCGGTGCTGCTGGCAAACGCCACGGCATGATCAAGCGCTCGACGAAGTTCATCCGCGACACCGCGGGCACGATGGTTCTGGCTGATTGCGATGCCAAAATCGTCAAAAAATACATGCCCTACAACCGCTGATCGGGGAGAATTGACCAATGGCACGCGTTAAATCCGGCAAAGTGACCCACGCCTCGCACAAGAAAGTGCTGAAGAAGGCAAAAGGCTACTACTCCTCGCGCTCGCGCAACTTCCGCACCGCGACTCAGGCTGTCGACAAGGCAAACCAGTACGCAACCCGCGACCGCAAACAGCGTAAGCGTAATTTCCGCGCCCTGTGGATCCAGCGTATCAACGCTGCTGTCCGTCTGGTGGATGCAGAAATGACCTACTCGCGCTTCATCAACCTGCTCGGCAAAGCTGGCATCGAAGTGGACCGCAAAGTCCTCGCCGATCTGGCCATCCACGAGCCGGAAGCATTTGGCGCCATCGTCGAACAGGCGAAGGCTGCTGCGTAAGCAGTTCCAAGCTGAATTCAAAAGGCCGCCCTTCGGGGCGGCCTTTTCTTTTGGCGGCTGCCCGCGCTCAGAGGCGCGTCGCGCCCATGTCCTGCGCGATCTTCTCGATCGAATCGTCGGCTGCCCAAACGGTCTGGTCATTTTGGAGCACGACGCGGATTTCCACCGAGGCCAAATCGGCGGGTGAAACACCAAGAAGCACGGCATAGCCAACCGAGGCTCCTTCGCCCAGAGTTTCCGCCGTTACGGCGTCCGAGGATGCTGGCGTCACCAGAGTTGCGGCCCCCGGATCGGTCTGTATTTCGCTAAGCGTATAGCCGAGTTCCAGTGAGTTGGTGCCTTCGGGCAGATCAATTCCGGGCGCATAGACCCCAAGCAAAAGCGCATCTTCCTCTGGATTGAAGTCGGTCACGACCGCGCCGGGATTGTCGCCGCTTTCGCTGTAGATCATCAGGTGATCGTGGCCAGCGCCCAATGACACCAGATTGATCCCATCCTCGATGATCAGGCCATCATCGCCCTCGCCCGCCACAATCACATCGGTGTTGTTCTCATCGCCATCGGCGTTGTCGATGATGTTGTCATTTCCGGCCCCGCCATAAAGCACATCCGAGCCGCTCCCGCCGAGGATGAGGTCATCACCACCGCCACCATTGCCAAAGACCGCATCGTGTTCTTCGCCAACCTCTTCGGGAATGACGATCAGATCGCGCCCCTCGCCACCCTCGATGTCGGCAAATCCGTTTTCATCGACATAGGGCAGAAGCAGGTCATCTTCGGTCTCGACCTCGCCTTGGGCCAGTAAGGGGTCTTGCCCGAGGGCCGCTTCCATCTCGCTGATCTGGGTTTCATCAAGCAACGCAAGGTTGCGCGTCAGATCAGCGTTGTCGACCTCTTGCTCGGGTGTGGGATCGCCGCTGTCAAACATACAGGTCGCCGCCGCGACACCTGCAATGGCGATAGAGAATAGCAACAACAAAGCAAGTACACAGGTACTCCACATAATACAAAAAACAAAACTCTTGGCGAATTGCCTACCACAACTGCAGCATTTTGTCTTGCAGGTATGGCCTTGCGCAAAGACCAAGGTTGCAAAGCCTGTGGCTGGCGGCTAACCCAAGCGCAACAGATCGAGGATGACACATGGACGCGCTGCGCAACAAATTCCTTTCCGCCATTGATGCTGTGGCCGACGAGGCCGCGCTCGAAGAAGTCCGCCTTGCCGCGCTTGGCAAGAAGGGCGAGATCAGTCTGAAAATGCGCGAGCTGGGGAAGATGACCCCGGAAGAGCGCCAGACCGTCGGCAAATCGCTGAACGTGCTGAAGGACGAGATCGACGCTGCCCTGCGCGCCAAGAAAACCGCGCTGGCCGATGCCGCCCTTGATGCGCGTCTGCGCGACGAGTGGCTGGACGTGACCCTGCCCGCGCGCCCGCGCCGCCAGGGCACGATCCACCCGGTCAGCCAAGTCATGGACGAGGTCACCGCGATCTTCGCTGACATGGGCTTCGCCGTGGCCGAGGGGCCGCAGGTTGAAAGCGACTGGTATAACTTCGACGCGCTCAACATCGCGCCCGAACACCCCGCGCGGCAAGAGCATGACACGTTCTTCATGAACCGCGACGCCGCAGACCCGCGCCCGCCGCATGTGCTGCGCACCCATACCTCGCCGGTGCAGATCCGCGCGATGCAAAAGCAAGGCGCGCCGATCCGCGTGATCGCGCCGGGCCGTGTGTATCGCATGGACATGGACCAGACCCACACGCCGATGTTCCATCAGGTCGAGGGTCTGGCGCTTGGCAAAGACATCTCGATGGCGAACCTGAAATGGGTGCTGGAAGAGTTCTGCAAAGCCTTCTTCGAGGTCGACGAGGTCGAGCTGCGCTTCCGCGCCTCGCACTTCCCCTTCACCGAGCCGTCGGCCGAGGTCGACATCCGCTGCTCGTGGGAGGGCGGCCAGCTGAAAATTGGCGAGGGCAAGGACTGGATGGAGATCCTTGGCTCGGGCATGGTGCACCCCAAGGTGCTTGAGGCCGCGGGCATCGACCCGAACGAATGGCAGGGCTTTGCCTTCGGCATCGGGATCGACCGTCTGGCGATGCTGAAATACGGCATCCCCGACCTGCGCGCGTTCTTCGATTCCGACCTGCGCTGGCTGCGCCACTATGGCTTTGCCGCCCTTGATCTGCCGACAGTGTTCGGGGGGTTGAGTAAGTAATGGCCGCCGTAGCCAAACACTTGATCGGCCTGATTTTGGGTGCCGCCCTCGGCGCCCTAATGGTTGTGGCCCTGTGGTTTGTGCTTCAAGGCGTCATGTATCTGTTTGACGCCGATCATGTTCGTTTCAGGGCGCCGATCTTCGTGTTATTTCTTCCACTGATCGGTGGGTTTTACGGATGGAAGTTCGGGCCATTTGTTCTTGATTCTGGCGGGCCGATTGCGTCAGACGTGAGAGGGCTGTGGGGGGGCTCTGTTGCAGCGAGAGCCTTTATCGCGGGGCCAATTGCGTGGGCTGTGTTGGTTCTCGCCTTTATCTGGGTGTTTGAACCAGACCCATTTTACTCAGGTCTTAACCGCCTGCGAGGAGATCGTGCGGCGTTGCTCGCTAAGCTGCTGATTTTCCCGCCGTTGGCTGTAGGCGCAATCTACTGGGTCTTTACCCAAATACGAGGCAAGAAATGAAATTCACCCTCTCCTGGCTGAAAGACCATCTCGATACCGAGGCTTCCCTCGACGAGATCCTTTATGCGCTGACCGATCTCGGGCTTGAGGTCGAAGAGGCGATCAACCCGCTGGAAAAACTGGGCGGCTTTACGCTGGCCAAGGTTATCCATGCCGAACAGCACCCCGATGCGGACCGTCTGCGCGTGTGCCGCGTGATGACCGACGAGGGTGAAAAGCAGATCGTTTGCGGTGCGCCCAACGCGCGCGAGGGGATCACCGTCGTTCTGGCAAAACCGGGCGATTATGTGCCGGGCATCGACGTGACGCTGTCTGTTGGCAAAATCCGTGGGCTGGAAAGCCACGGCATGATGTGCTCCGAGCGCGAGCTGGAGCTGTCGGACGAGCATAACGGCATTATCGAACTGCCCTCGGGCGAGATCGGGCAGAAGTTCTCGGACTGGCTGGCGGAAAACCGTCCCGAGACCGTGGACCCCGTGATCGACATCGCCATCACGCCGAACCGCCCCGATGCGCTTGGCGTGCGCGGTGTGGCGCGTGACCTCGCGGCGCGTGGCCTTGGGCGGCTGAAACCGCTGGAGGTCGAGGCGGTGCCGGGCGGGTTTGACAGCCCGATCAAGGTGGAAATCGACGCGAGCCTTAAGGAAAAGGGTTGCCCGCTGTTTGCTGGCCGCCTGATCCGCGGCGTGAAGAACGGCCCCAGCCCCGAGTGGTTGCAAAAGCGGCTGGAGGCGATTGGCCTGCGTCCGATCTCGGCGCTGGTCGATATTACCAACTTCTTCACCTTTGACCTGAACCGCCCGCTGCACGTCTTTGATGCGGCCAAGGTCGCGGGCAACCTGCGCATCGTGCCCGCGCAGGGCGGCGAAGAGTTCCTTGCGCTGGACGACAAGACCTACACGCTGGGCCAGGGCCAGATGGCGATCATCGATGACAATGGCGTCGAAAGCCTTGCTGGCATCATGGGCGGCGAGCATTCGGGCTGCACCGAGGATACCGTCGATGTGTTCCTTGAAAGCGCCTATTGGGACCCGATCACCATTGCTGCGACGGGCCGTGCGCTGAAGATCAATTCGGATGCGCGCTACCGGTTCGAACGTGGCGTGGACCCGGCCTTCACCCTTCCGGGGCTGGAGCTGGCCACGCAGATGGTGCTGGACCTGTGCGGCGGTGAAGCCTCGGCAGTAGTGATGGATGGCGCTGTGCCGGATACGACCCGCGCCTACCGTCTGGACCCGGCCCGCGTCAGCAGCCTTGTCGGCATGGATATTCCGGCGGATGAGCAGCGTGCGACGCTGGAGGCATTGGGCTTTGCGCTGAACGGTGACATGGCGACCGCGCCAAGCTGGCGTCCCGACGTTCTGGGGGAGGCCGATCTGGTCGAAGAGGTCGCCCGTGTGGCCTCTCTGACCAAGCTTGTCGGCAAGCCGCTGGCACGTGAAACCGTTGGCGTGCCAAAGGCGATCCTGACGCCGATGCAGGTGCGCGAGAAAACCGCGCGCCGGACCATCGCGGCGCTCGGCTACAACGAATGCGTGACCTATTCCTTCATCGACGAGGCCTCGGCCGCGCTGTTCGGTGGTGGCGAGAATGCGACGCGCGTCGATAACCCGATCAGCTCGGAGATGACGCATCTGCGCCCCGACCTGCTGCCGGGCCTCTTGCAGGCGGCGGCACGCAATCAGGCGCGCGGCTTTGCCGATCTGGCGCTGTTCGAGGTGGGGCCCGCCTTCACCGGCGGTGAGCCGGGCGATCAGCACATTCAGGCAGCGGGGCTTTTGGTTGGCCAAAGCGCACCGCGCGACCCGTGGGGTTCGCGCCGTCCGGTTGACCTGTTCGATGCCAAGGCCGATGCCGAGGCCGTGCTGGCCGCCATCGGTGCGCCCGCGCGCGCGCAGGTGAACCGCGATGTGGCGGGCTGGTGGCATCCGGGCCGCTCGGGCAAGGTGGCGCTTGGGCCGAATGCGCTGGCGACCTTTGGCGAGGTGCACCCGAAGGTGCTACGCGAGATGGGCGTCAAGGGTCCGGCGGTTGCCTTTACCATCTGGGTTGAATCCGTGCCCTTCCCGAAGAAGAAAGGCGCGACCCGCGCGGCGCTGGACATTTCGGACCTGCAAGCGGTCGAGCGCGATTTCGCGTTCGTGGTGGACAAGAACGTCGAGGTTCTGAAAGCCGTGAATGCCGCGCTTGGGGCCGATAAGGCGCTGATCGAGTCCGTATCGGTCTTTGACCAGTTCACCGGCGCCAAGGCCGAAGAGCAGATGGGGGCGGGCAAGAAGTCGATCGCGCTGAGCGTGCGGTTGCAGCCTCGCGACAAGACGCTGAAAGACACCGAGATCGAGGCGGTTTCCGCCAAGATCATCGACAAAGTCACCAAGGCGACGGGCGGCACGCTGCGCAGCTAAGCGCGCACCCTTTGCGACGATATGGGCCTTCCCCGAAAGGGGAAGGCCTTTTTGTTGGCTCTAGAACCGTTTGCGGCGCGGCACGACGGGGATGGTCGTGCGCGCATAGTGCGTGGCGGGGTGGGGCGGCTGGCCATGCGTCTGGCCCCAGAACATCGCACCCCCCAAGCGCAGCCACAACGGCACCACCAACAGCGCCCCCGCGACAAAGCCCCCCGCATGGGCCCAATAGGCGACGCCCGCTCCCAGATCGGCGCTGACCCCGTTGAAAAGCTGGATGCCGAACCAGACGCCCAAAACGACCCAAGCCGGAATCGGGAGGATCTTGAAGAAGATCAGGAAGATGAACAGCACGTCCACGCGGGCTTTGGGAAACAGCAGAAGATAGCCCCCCATGACCCCCGCGATAGCCCCCGACGCCCCGACCATCGGAGCCGTGCTGCCCGGATCAGAGGCGATCTGTGCTAGGGCCGCCGCCAGCCCGCCCGCAAGGTAGAAGGCCAGAAACCGCCCGTGCCCGAGCTGGTCCTCAAGATTGTCACCAAACACCCAGAGAAACAGCATATTCCCCGCGATATGCATAAAGCCCGCATGGACGAACATATGCGTCAGAAGCCCCGTCAGATCGGCCGCGTGACTGACCGCATCGGGATGCAGCGCAAGCTGATACCAGAGATAGGTGTAATTCGTGCCAACTGGCCAGGTGATCAGAAACACCAGCACATTCGCCGCGATCAAGGCCCAGGTCACATAGGGCGTGCGGCTTGAGGGGTTATGGTCGCGTATCGGAAACATGGGTCGAGTGTGGTGATTGTAGCGCGGGCGTCAAGCGGGCATCGCCTAGCGGCGCGCGCGGATCACGGGGGTCTCGCCCTCGAACATCACCAACTCGTCGCTTATGATGCTGACACGTTCCACCCGCCCGATATGCGAATGGAACGCCTGCTCGACCTGCATCCGCTCGGGCGGGCACATCATGCGGGTTCCGGCCAAGGCGCCGAAACGGATCGCCTCGCCTGTGGTCTCGAAGCGACCATTGAAGCGGTTGCACCCTGAAGCCCCCGCGATCACGCCTGCTTCGGGAACGTCAATCGTGACCGCAATCCCGTCGGGAACGGGGGTGCCTGCAATTTCGACAACGCTCCAATGATCGCCCGTTTCCAGGGTGCCTGCCGTGCCGGTGGTTTCTGCCTTGCAGCCCGCGACGGTCAGAATAACACCCAACAACATCAAAATACGCATGATTGGCCCCTCTTTACTCAAAGGGAGCCAATCACGGCAGGGCGCCCGCGGGCAAGCGGCAAAGCCCCTGCTCGCGAAGGGTTTACGCAGCCCAGTCCCACGGAACGGTGAACTCGCCCAGCTTCTGACCAAGCGCGGTCTCGTCCACGGTGCCATCCCTGGCGATCTGCGCCACAAGCCCGCGCTTCTTGTCCTCGACGACCGCGCTCACATGGGCGGGAATATCCGCGCCCGCCAGCGCCTCGTCCAGCACGCGCTTGATCGCCTGTTTGCGCAGCTCGGGCTTGAAGATCTTGCCGACAGCGGTCTTGGGCAATTCGTCCATGATCCCGAGGTGCTTTGGAACCGCCGCGCGTTCGTGGGTATGGCGCTTGGCGTGTTTCAGAAGCTCTTCGACAGTCACTTCGGCACCCGCCACCAGTTCGACATAGGCGCAGGGCAGCTCGCCCGCGAAACTATCGGGTTGGCCAATGGCGCCCGCGAAGGCAACGGCGGGGTGCGACAAAAGCGCGTCCTCGATCTCGGCGGGGTCGATGTTATGGCCGCCGCGAATAATCAGGTCTTTGGCGCGTCCGGTGATCCACAGATAGCCGTCGCCATCAATGCGGCCCAGATCCCCCGTGCGCAGGAAGCGGTCCTCGGCGAAAAGATCGTGGTTTTTGTCCGGCTCGGTATAGGTCGAGCCTTCGAACACGCCGGGGTTGGCGACGCAAATCTCGCCCACCTCATCCGTGCCGCATTCGATGAAACCCTCGGGCGTCTGGCGCAGGATGCGCACATGGGTATAGGGCAGCACAATGCCGACCGAGCCGACCTTCTTGCGCCCGTCAACGGGGTTGACCGAGACAAGGCAGGTTGCTTCGGTCAGGCCGTAACCTTCGGCAATCTCGACGCCAGTGGCGGCCTTGAAGCGGTTGTAAAGCTCGATCGGCAAGGGGGCCGAGCCGGAAATCGCGGTTTTGAGCGAGGAAATATCTGCATCAACCGGCCGCTGCATCAGCGCGGAAATCGCTGTCGGCACAGTAATCAGGAACGACACTTTCCAGCGCTCGACAAGTTTCCAGAAATTGTCGAAGACACCATCGCCGCGATAGCCTGCGGGGGTCGGGAAGACGACATGCGCGCCAGACGCAATCGCGGACATCAGGATCGGATAGGCCGCGAACACATGGAACAGCGGCAGCGGGCAGATCATCACATCTTCTTCGGTGAACAACAGCCGCCCGCCAAGCCAGCCGTTATAAATCATCCCCGAGTATTTATGCTGCGCGACTTTCGGCATTCCGGTGGTGCCGCCAGTGTGGAAATAGGCCGCCACGCGGTCCTCTGCCGGATCGTCGAACATCAGCTTGTCGCCGGGCATTTTCGCGGCTTCGGCGTTGAAGCTGTAAATATCGGCGTGGTGGCGCAGATGGGTTTTCGGGCGCAGGAATGGCACGATCAGGCTTTTGGGCGGCGTAAGGTAGCGGTTCAGATCGACCTCAAGCACGGCTTGCACATTTGGCGCGTGCTTGACCGCCTCGGCCGCCTTCTGGGCAATATCCGATTTGGGAAAGCTTTTCAGTGTGACCAGAACCTTTGCCTTGGTTTCGCGCAGGATCGCGGCAATCTGTTCGGGCTCCAGAAGCGGGTTGATCGGGTTCACGATCCCCGCGGTCGCCCCCGCCAAAAGAGTGATCGCGGTCTCAAGGCTGTTGGGTAGCAGGTAGGCGACCGTGTCATCCGGGCCGACCCCCATCGCGCGCAGCATATTGGCGGCCTGCGTGACGCGGGCATGAAGCTGCGACCAGGTCAGGGTTTCGGCCTTGTCTTTCGGACCCGAGAAAATCTGGAATGTCAGCGCGGGGCGTGGGCCATGGGCGTCGCGGGCGCGCGTCAGGAAGTCATACATTGTCGCGGCGCGGTCGCGCGCTTCCCACGGCATCTCGGCCTCGACTGCGTCGCGGTCTTCTATGCTGGCAAAACGTTGGTCCATGTGATCCTCCCGAACGCCCGCGCCTGGTGTCCTCCGCGCGGGTCAATTTATGAGAGGATGGTGCAAAGCCGTCGTCCGAGCAAGCCCGTGCGTTTCCGCGAACGTCACGTTACCAGCGCGTCGACGCGGCGTCAGGAGGGCAGCAAAAAGGGCGCTCCGGTGTCGAAGCGCCCTTTATCGCATCTTGAACCATTACGCCTTCGGAATGCGCAGAACCTGTCCGGGATAGATTTTATCGGGGTGCGTCAGCATCGGCTTGTTGGCTTCGAAGATGATTTCGTATTTGGCGCCGTTGCCAAGGGTCTTCTCGGCGATCTTCCAAAGGTTGTCGCCCTTGACGACGGTGTGGAACACCGCGTCTTGCGTATCGGCGTCGTCTTCGGTCTCGACCGAGGCCACGCCATCGACGTTACCAACGGCAAGGATGATCTTTTCCTTGGTTTCCGCGTCGATCGCCTTGCCGGCCACGACAACCTTGTCGCCTTCGACCTTCAGCTCGACGCCCGAGGCATCAAGGCCCAGATCCTTCAGCTCGGCCTTGAGCACTTCTTCTTTCGGTGCTTCAGCGGCTTCGGCTTTGCCGCCGAACAGCGACTTGCCTGCGTCCTTGACGAAATTCCACAAACCCATGTGATACTCTCCTGTGCAAACTCCACCCACCTGCCGGGGCGGTCGGGCCGGAGAGTGCCTGCCCTCTATCCAAAGGACAAGGAGAAATTCTTTCGATAGTTCCCCGTCAGGCGGGGGCGCCATCGGTGAATTGCAGGCGCGCGAGTTTCGCATAAAGCCCGTCTTGCGTGACCAGTTCGTCGTGGGTGCCCTGGGCTACGACGCGGCCGTCCTCGAAGACGACGATGCGGTCGGCCTTTTTCACGGTGGCAAGGCGGTGGGCGACGATCAGCGTGGTGCGGCTCAGGGCAAGCTGGTCAACGGCGGCCTGAACCTCGCGTTCCGAGGCCGCATCCAGCGCCGAGGTTGCCTCGTCCAGCAGAAGGATCGGGGCGTCGCGCAGGATGGCGCGGGCAATGGCGATACGCTGCTTTTGCCCCCCCGAGAGCATGACGCCGCGTTCACCGACATAGGTGTCATAGCCTTGCGGCAGCGCGGACAGGAAGTCATGCGCATGGGCGGCGCGGGCGGCAGCCTCGACATCGGCATCGCTCGCCTCGGGGCGGCCAAAGCGGATGTTATCGCGCGCGGAGGCGGCAAAGATCACCGGATCTTGCGGCACCAGCGCAATCGCGCGGCGGAAGTCATGGCGCGAGAGCGAGCGCAGATCGTAGCCGTCAATCTCGACGGTGCCGGACTCAGGGTCCCAGAAGCGCTGGATCAATTGGATAACGGTGGTTTTGCCAGCGCCCGAGGGGCCGACAAGGGCGATCGTCTCGCCCGGTTTGATGTCCAGCGTCACCTTGTCGAGCGCCGAAACCTCGGGGCGTGAGGGGTAGTGGAAGGTCACATCCTTGAAGTGGATGCCACCCTTCGCGGGCATCGGCAGCGGCACGGGATGGGCCGGATCTTTGACGTGATCCTCGGCAGCAAGCAGTTCGACCAGACGTTCGGTCGCGCCCGCCGCACGTTGCAACTCGCCCCAAATTTCGGAAAGCGCGCCGACAGAGCCTGCCACCATGCCCGCATAGATCACGAATTGCACCAGATCACCGACGGTCATTTCGCCGGTGCGCACATCGCGCGCGCCGATCCAGAGAACGGAAATCACGCCTGCAAAGACAAGGAAGATCACGATGATCGTCATGATCGCACGAACGAAAATCCGGCGGGCGGCGGAGTCGAAACTCTTTTCCGTCACCTCCGAGAAATGCGCGCGGGTCTGCGGCTCATGCGTGAAGGCCTGCACGGTCTGCGCCGACAACAGCGCTTCGGAGGCGGAGCCGGAGGACGAGGCGATCCAGTCCTGGTTCTCGCGCGAAAGCGTGCGCAGGCGGCGGCCAAGCGTCACGATCGGGATCACCACCGCTGGCACGATCAGCAGGACAAGCCCCGTCAGCTTGGCCGAGGTGACCAAAAGCATCGCCATGCCGCCGAAAAGGATAAGCACATTGCGCAGCGCGACCGAGACGGATGACCCGATGACTGACAGGATCAGCGTCGTGTCGGTCGTGATGCGAGAGATGATCTCGCCAGTCAGGATGCGCTCGAAAAACGCGGGAGACATGGAAATGACGCGGTCGAATACCGCCTTGCGGATGTCGGCGACGACGCGCTCGCCAAAGGTCGTGACAAGCCAGTAGCGCGCCCCCGTGCCAACCGCCAGCAGCCCCGCAAAGATCATCGCGGCGGTGAAATACTGGTCCAGTAGGGCCGCGCCTTCGTTAAAACCATTGACGACACGGCGCACCGCAATCGGCAGCAAAAGCGAGATCGACGCGGTCAGCACCAGAGCCGCCAGCGCGGCCAGCGCGCGCAGCTTGTAGGGGGCGACAAAGGGGCCAAGCCCTTTCAGCGCGCCAATGCGCTTGGTGGTGGGCCGATCTTCGAGCTGGGTTTGCGGTCTGCGTGCCATGAAGCCTCCGTGTTCGCCCAAGGGGTTTAGGGGCTGATCCGCAAGGGGGCAAGCAACATTCTTGCGACCTCGGGGCAGGTCAGCGGGGCGAAGAGGTTGCCGCGTCGTTCAGGATTTGCCGCCCGAGCCGGATCGAGCCGTCGTGAATGTCTCGCTCGATGGCGGCGCACAGGGCACCCGGATCGTGGTTGCGCATCGCCTCCAGCATCGCTTTGTGATGGTCCACCGTGTAGATCGTGTTCAGATTCTCGATCACCTGCCGCTGGAACGGCCCAAGCTGGAGCCAGATGCTTTCGATCTGGGGCATCACGGCCTGATGCGGGTTCAGGCAATATAGCAGCCGGTGGAAGCGGTGGTTGAGCCGCGTCAGCCCGTCGAGGTCATGATCGCGCACCGCCGCGTCCATCAAGTCATCAATGGCGGTCAGTTCCTGAATGGCGACATCGGACAGATAGGAGAAGGCGCGTTGGGCGGCATGGGTCTCGAGCGTGATCCGCAGCGCGACCAGTTCGTCAAAGCGCCCCGTGCCCAGTTCCGGCACGCGCAGGCGACGATTGCCCAGAACCTCGATTGCGTTCTCGGTGCTTAGCTGGCGCACCGCCTCGCGGATCGGGGTCGGGCTAAGATCAAGCTGCTGCGCAAGGCCGCGAAAGGTCAGCGCGGTTCCGGGCTTCAGCGCCCCCACCATGATCGCGTTACGCAGCCGCAGATAGGCGTGCTCCTGCGTGGTCATGGAGTCCGTCAAAGGGATTTCGGGAATAGCGGGCTGCGTCATGCGCGGGTGATCCGGTGTCGGTTGGGCTGGTTGACTCATGGAATATATGCTATCACATTTAGCAAAATGCTATCACAAATTCGCCGGAGATGCACATGAACGAGGCTGATGTCGAAAGCTGGCTCGCGGAAAACCCCGAGATCGAGACGATCTTTGCCTGCATCTGCGACCTGAATGGCGTGATGCGCGGCAAGCGCGTTCCGGTGGATCACCTCGATAAAATCGTCGAAGGCGCGCTGCGGATGCCGCTGTCGCTCCTGGGTATGGACATCTGGGGCGAGGACATCGAGGGCAACGAGCTGGTCTGGGATACCGGTGACGCCGACGGGATTTGCGATTTCACGGGCCGTGACCTTAGCCCCGTCGACTGGATTTCGCGCCCGGCGGCCTTTGCGCAGCTTTGGATGCGGCAGGAAAACGGCGAGCCGTTTACCGGCGACCCGCGCCGCGCGCTGGCGATGGTGGTCGAACGGTTCAAGGCGCACGGGCTGACGCCTGTCGTCGCAACCGAGCTGGAATTCTACATCGTCGATCCTTCGGGAGCGGTGCCGCAGCCGCCGCGCTCGCCTGTCACTGGTAAGCGGCTCGATTCGGATGGCGCCCTGTCGCTGGACGAGTTGCAGCATTTCGACGCCTTTCTGAACGAGGTTTACGATGCCTGTCGCGCGCAGGGTATTCCGGCGGATTCCGCGATTTCGGAAAACGGCGCGGGGCAGTTTGAAATCAACCTGATGCATGTGGACGATCCGCTGCGCGCCGCTGATGATGCGATCCTGTTCAAGCGCCTTGTGCGCGGGCTGGCCCGCAAGCACGGGTTCGCCGCGACCTTCATGGCGAAACCCTATGGTGAGCGGGCTGGCTCGGGGATGCATGTGCATTTCTCGATGGTCGATGCCGAGGGGAACAATGTTTTCGACAATGGCGGCCCCGAGGGGACCGAGATCATGCGTCATGCGGTTGCGGGGTTGATCCGCACGATGCAGGAAAACGCGCTGGTCTTTGCGCCGCATGAAAATTCGTTCCGCCGTCTGCTGCCCGGCGCCCATGCTCCGGCTTCGGTGGCTTGGGGCTATGAAAACCGGACGCTGGCTGTGCGTATTCCCGGCGGCAGTCAGAAGGCGCGCCGGATCGAACACCGTGTCGCGGGGGCGGATGCGAACCCCTATCTGGTGCTGGCCTCGATCCTTGGCGGCGCCCTTCTGGGCATCGAGGGCCAGTGGGAGCCTCCCGCGCCGGTCGAGGGCGACGCCTATTCGATGGACCTTGATACCCTGCCGCCCGACTGGGCCTCTGCAATCGAGGCATTCCGCAAGGGGCCGCATATCGAGCAGATCTATTCGAAGCGTCTGAAGCGGATGTTTGTGCAGTGCAAGCTGCAAGAGCTGCGCCGGTTCACCCGTCATGTGACCGAATTCGAATACCACTCCTACCTTGAGGCTGTCTGATGAACGCAATGCAGCACCCCTACGCAGGCAACGGCAACCACACCGGCAGCTATTACGCGGCCTCGGCCAATCCGGCGCCGCTCCGTGCGCAGTTGCAGGGTGACCATGAGACGGATGTCTGCGTCGTTGGCGCAGGGTTTTCGGGGCTTTCGACTGCGCTGCATCTGGCCGAAAAAGGCTATAAGGTGACGGTGGTCGAGGGCGCTCGCATCGGCTGGGGCGCATCGGGGCGCAATGGCGGGCAGATCGTCAACGGCCTGAACGCGAGCCTCGAAACCATCGGGCGCCGGTATGGCGACGATACCGCGCGCTTTGTCGCGGGGCTTGTGCTGGAGGGTGGCGAGATCATCCGCGAGCGGGTCAAAACCTATGGTATCCAGTGCGACCTGAAGCATGGCAACGTGTTCGCGGCGCTGACGTCCAAGCATATGCGCGACCTTGAGGAACGCTGGAAGCTCTGGCGCGGCTTCGGCATGACCAATCAGGAGATGCTGACGCGCGAGCAGATGCGCGAGCATGTGAACTCGGATCTCTATGCGGGCGGTATGATCGACCATATGGGCGGGCATATGCACCCGCTCAACCTTGCGCTTGGCGAGGGGGCAGCGGTTGAGCGTCTGGGGGGAACGATCTTTGAAATGTCGCCTGTGACTTCGGTCGATACCGAGGCGGCGCGCCCTGTGGTGCGCACCAAAGGCGGCACGATTACCTGCAAGACGCTGGTTCTGTGCGGCAATGCCTATCTTGGCCATGTGGTGCCGACGCTGACCTGGCGGGTGATGCCGGTGTCCACGCAGATCATGGCGACGAAACCCTTGGGCGAAGCCCTTGCGCGCGAGCTGATGCCCTCGGATGTCTGCATCGAGGATGTGCGCTATATCCTCGACTATTACCGTATGTCCGCCGACAACCGTCTGCTGTTTGGCGGCGGCACGGTCTATGGCGGTGCCGATCCCAAGGACATCAAGGCGAAGCTTTGGAAAAACCTGAACAAGGTTTTCCCGCAGCTTCAGGGCACCGAGATCGACTATGCGTGGAGCGGCAATTTCGCGCTCTCGTTCTCGCGGGTGCCGCAGATGGGGCGGATCGGGCAGAATACCTATTTCGCGCATGGGTATTCAGGTCACGGCGTGACCGGCAGTCATACGTTCGGGCGTATCCTCTCCGAGGCCATCAACGGCGATCTGACACGCTTCGACACCTTTGCGAATCTGCCGTGGATACCGTTCCCCGGTGGTCGCATGTTCCGTGTGCCTTACTCGGTCATCGGCTCGTGGTGGTATGCCGTGCGCGATAAACTCGGCGTGTGAGATCGCGCGTAACCCCCTCGATGCGCTTCGCAAAAGGTGGCGCGCCACGGGGGGATTGGCCTTTCCGCCGCAATCCTCTTGTAAGTGAGTGTTTGCTCACTTAGTTTTGTCCTACGCCCATCGGATGAAACGCAGGCGGCCCGTGGCCGCCCATGCCCGGAGAACAAGAATGTCACGCCTGTCTGCTTTGCTCGCCCTGCCGCCCGTGGTTCTGGGGGTTGCGGCGGCGGCCTATCTGATTTCGGCCGCCCCCGGTCCGGCGCAAGAGGAAAGCGCTAGGCCGGGGCAGGCGGTGCGCGTGGCTACCGTCGAGGCGCGCGACATCGCGCCCGTTGTGCGCGGATGGGGGAGCGTGCGCGCCGCGAATACCTGGGCTGCCGTGTCCGAGGTGCGCGGGCAGGTGGTCTGGCGGCACCCCGATCTGGATGTGGGCAAGCTGATTTCGGCGGGCACCGAGGTTCTGAAAATCGACCCGTCGGATTACCAACTGGCGATTGCGCAGGGCGAGGCCGATCTGGCCTCGCTTGCCGCCGAGGCGGGCCAGATCGAGGCCGAGCGGGACAACACCCGCCGCGTGCTTGATCTGGAAGCCGAACGCCTGCGCCTTGCCGAAGCCGATCTGGAGCGCGTCCGCAACCTTGTGGCGCAGGGCGTCAGCCCCAAGACCCGCGCCGATGAGGTGGAAAAAGCCGCGCTGCAATCCCGTCGCACCGTGGCTGAATTGCAAAACGCCCTTGACCTGATCGCGCCGCGCCTTGCGCGCCTTGCCGCGCAAGAGGCCCGCACTCAGGCCAGTGTCGCCCGCGCGCGGCGCGATCTGGATCATACCGTTCTGGTCGCGCCCTTTGATCTGCGCGTCGGCGCGGTCAATGCCGAGCTTTACCAGTCGGTCTCGCTGGGACAACTGCTGATCGAGGGGAACGGGATCGACGGCGCCGAGGTGGTGGTGCAGGTGCCGCTGCCCGCGTTCCAGCGCTTGCTTGGCTCGTTTGACGCGAACACCGATACGCTGGCGGCGATTGATGCGGGGCCGTCGCAGCGCATCTCGGCGTCGCTGCACCTGCTGATTGACCCGAGCCAAAGCTGGCCCGCAACGGTCAGCCGTGTCGAAGGGGCGCTGGACCCGCGCGCGCGCACCGTGCCGGTGGTGGTGACGGTCGAGAACCCCTATTCCGGCGCCAATCCGCCCGCGCGGATGCCGCTGGTTCCGAATATGCAGGTCGAGGTAGCGCTGACAGGCGCGCTTTTGACCGATGCGATTGTGGCCCCCGAGGCGGCCCTTCATGGCGAGAGCCTGTATCTTGTGACCAAAGACAACCGGCTGGAGCTGCGCGCTGTGGTTCCGGCCTTCCGGCAAGATGGGCTGGTGGTTCTGCGCGAAGGGGCTGCGGCGGGCGAACAGGTCGTGCTGGATGCCATCGCGCCCGCGCTGCCGGGGATGGCGCTACAGCCTGTGGCGGTTGATGGGGGCGCGCAATGATCCGCTGGTTCACCGGCCACCCGACTGCTGCCAACCTTCTGCTGCTGGTATTTCTGGCGGCGGGGTCTTTTTCTGCGCCCACATTGCTGCGCGAAACCTTCCCCGATTTCCGCCCTGTCGAGGCCGAGATCACCGTGCCTTATCGTGGCGCGGCGGCGGCAGATGTCGAGACCGCCGTTTGCGCGCCTCTTTGGGATGCGGTGCAGGGGGTCGAGAACCTTGAGACGCTGAACTGTGTCGCGCAGGACAATCTGGCGCGCGCGGTGGCGACGATGGAGCCGCAAGGCGACGCGCTGCGCTTTATCAACAGCCTTCGGACCGAGGTGTCCGCGATTGACACCTTCCCCCCGCGCGCCGATCTGGCCACCGTGCGCGAGCTGCACCGCTCGGACCTTGTGACCTCGGTGGCGGTGTCGGGCGATCTGCCGATAGCGCAGCTTGATCTTTACGCCGATGGCTTGTCCGACCGGCTTTCGGCGCTGCCCGAGGTGGCGCGCGTGGTGCCTTCGGGGCTTGGGTCGCGCACCCTGTCGATCTTGCCTGACCGCGCGGTTCTGGCGCAGCACGGGCAGACCGCCGAGGGGCTGGCGCAGATCATCGGGGCGCAAAGCCTTGACCTTCCGGCGGGGCGGATCGAAACGCCGTCGGCCGATCTGACGCTGCGTTTCACCGCCGAGGCCCGCAGCGTCGAGGCGCTTTCGGCGCTGCCGGTGCTGACCTTGCCCGATGGCGCCGTGCTGACGCTGGCCGAGGTTGCGCAGATCACCGAGACCTTTGAACCTGCCGAGGACCGTGTGCGGATCAACGGGCGTCCCGCGGCGCTTCTGGACGTTCACAAGCCGCTTGAGGCCGACGCCCTGCGCGCGCTGGATTCGGTGCAGGATCTGGTCACGCAAGAGGCCGCCACCCTGCCCGGGACCGTGCAGGTCGAGGTGGTGCAGGATGTGACCTCGATCATCCGCGACCGGCTGGCGATGCTGGTGCGTAACGGCGTCGTCGGGCTGGTGCTGGTGGTGATCGTGATGAGCCTGTTTTTCCGCCCCGGTTTCGCGATCTGGGCGGCGATGGGGCTTCCGGTTGCGTTTCTGGGCGCGTTCTTGTGGATGGCGATCACGGGGCTGAGCCTGAACATGATTACGCTGGTCGCGCTGTTGATGGCGATCGGGATCGTGATGGACGATTCAATCGTGCTGTCGGATTCCATCGCCTCTCATGCCGATGAGGGGGTGACGGTGCGCTCTGTCTCGGAGGGGGTGCTGGCGGTGGCGCCCGGTGTGATGTCGTCCTTCCTGACCACGGTGTCGGTGTTCCTGCCGCTGTCGTTTCTCTCGGGCGAGCTTGGGACGGTGCTGGAGGTGCTGCCGCTTGTTCTGCTTTCGGCGCTGGCGGCCAGCCTTGTCGAGGCGTTCCTGATCCTGCCGCATCACCTCAAAGGCGGGCTGCGCGGCGGGGATGCGGCGCCCTCGCGGTTTCGCGTGGCGTTCGATGCGGGGTTTGCGCGGCTGCGCGAGCGGGGTGTCGGGCGGCTGGTGGATCGTGCGATTGCGTTTCGCTGGCTGGTTCTGGGGCTGGCTGTTGGGGCGCTGATCGTGACCGTTGGCGCGCTGCGCGGCGGTGTCGTCAAGCGCGAGGCCATGCCCGAAATCGACGGCGATGTGCTGGAGGCGCGGCTGATGCTGCCCGCTGGCACGCCGCTGGAGCGCACCGAACTGGCGGTGGCACAGGTCGAGGCGGCGCTGATGCGGGTGAATGACCGGCTTGCGCCCGCGCAGCCGGACGGGCAGCCTTTGGTTCTGCGCACGATTACCAAGATGGGGCGCAACCTTTCTGCCGGTGAAACCGGCCCGCATGTGGCGACGGTGGCGACCGATCTTCTGTCGGCCGAGACCCGCACGACCACCTTGGACGAGCTGATAAGCCAGTGGCGCGACGAGATCGGGCCTTTGCCGGGGGTGTCCTCGCTGATCCTGACCGAGCCGGGCATCGGCCCACAGGGTGTCGCGGTCGAACTGCGGCTGTCGCACCCCGATCTGGATGTGTTGCAGCGCGCGGGGCAGGAAACCCTGGCCGAGCTGGAGCGCTATGTCGGTGTGCGCAACGCGACGCTGGACCTGCGTCCGGGCAAGCCGGAAATCCGGTTGCAGCTTGCGCCGGGGGCGCGGACGCTGGGGCTGACGGCGGCGACCGTCGCGGGGCAGTTGCGCGCCGCCTATCTGGGCACGCAACTGGCCGATGTGCGGCAAGGCGATTTGCCCTTCGAGGTTCTGGTGCAACTCTCGGGGCAGGATCGCGACGCCCGCGCCGATCTGGAGGATTTCACCATCGCGCTGCCCGATGGCACGGCGGTGCCGCTTGATACCGTGGTTGAGCTACAGGAGGCACGGGGCTGGTCCGCGATCACCCGTCGCGACGGGCTGCGCACCCTGACGGTGCAGGCCGATGTCGATGGCCGGATCGGCAATGCCGACGCGATCACGGCGCAGATGCGCGACGGTTTCCTGCCCGCGCTGGCCGGGCGCACCCCGAAGCTGGGCTTTGACATCGCGGGGCAGGCCGCCAATTCCGCCGAGACCGTCGCGTCGATCCTGCGCGGCTTTCTGATCGGGATCGTCGGGGTTTACCTGATCCTCTCGTTCCAGTTCCGCAGCTACACCGAGCCGGTCATCGTGATGATTACCATTCCGCTGGCGCTTTTGGGTGTGGTCTGGGGGCATGTTGCGATGGGGTATAACATCTCGATGCCCTCGCTTGTGGGGGCGGCCTCGCTGGCGGGGATCGTGGTGAATAACGCGATCCTGCTTGTCGAGGTGATCCGCCGCGAAATGGGCAAGGGCGCCGAGGTCGCGCGTGCGGCAGGTGCGGCGGTGCGCGCGCGCTTCCGCCCGATTTTCGTGTCGGTCTCGACGACGATCCTTGGCATGGCACCGCTGTTGGCGGAAGCCTCGACACAGGCGCAGACGCTGAAACCGCTGGTGATCTCGGTGGTGTTCGGGCTTCTGGCGTCAACCGTTCTGGTGCTGTTCGTGTTGCCCGCGCTTTACGTCATCCTCTCGGATCTCGGGCTGGCCCGCAAGCCGCCAGGTCACGCGGACCGAACCGTCCGAAATGGACGGGAGGCATGACTGGCGGCGGGTTGAGTGGTGCGGGCGACCGGACTCGAACCGGTACGGGGTTGCCCCCAAGGGAGTTTAAGTCCCATGCGTCTACCATTTCGCCACGCCCGCAGCCGCTTACTGGCTACAGGCTCGGGCGCGGCGGGGCAAGATGGCTTAGCGCCCTTCGAACTGCGCGGGGCGCTTTTCCAGAAAGGCCAGAACGCCCTCGCGGAAATCATGGCTGGCACCCAGCTTGCCCTGTAGCTGGGCTTCCAGTTCAAGCTGGTCCTCCAGCGTATTCGAATAGCTGGCGCGCATCGCCTCTTTGATTGCGCGGAAGGCGGCTGTTGGCCCCTTGGCCAGATGGGCCGCGCGGGCGCGCCAGTGGTGATCGAAATCGACATCCGCCACGGCCTCCCAGATCAAGCCCCAGTCGGCAGCCTCGCGCGCGGTCACCTTGTCGGTGAACATCGCAAGCCCCATCGCGCGGGCAAACCCCACCTGACGCGGCAGCCAATAGGTGCCGCCCGCATCCGGCATCAGACCGATCCGCGCAAAAGCCTGCATGAAGATCGCGGACTCGGAGGCAATTACCACATCCGCCGCAAGGGCAAGGTTCGCACCAGCCCCCGCTGCGGGGCCGTTTACCGCCGAAATGACCGGAATCGGCGCGTTGTAGATTGCTTTCAGCATCGGCTCGTATTCGTCGCGCAGCACGCGCTCCAGATCGAGCCCGGCGGCGGCTGCCCCATCACCCAGATCCTGCCCCGAGCAAAATGCGCGCCCCGCCCCCGTCAGCACCAGCACGCGGGCTTCGGCGCTGGCACGGTTGATCGCCTCCAGAAGTTCCGCGCGCATCTGTGTATTCAGCGCGTTCATCACGTCGGGGCGGTTGAGGGTAATCACCGCCACACCGTCGTTAAGCTCGTATCGAATGACCTTGTAGGGCATGCTGCCTCCGTTTCACCTGTTGGCGTCAGATTAGCGCCTTCGCCGGTCAGGGAAAGGGGAACGGCGCGTCATTCGGGCGCGATCACTCGTCCAGCAGCTCTTTCAGGCGCTTCGCCTCATCGTCCGAGAGCGCGGCGATCTGTGCATCGCCCTCTTTCGAACGGCGGCGCAGATAGACAATCGCACCCGCGCCGATAACGATAAGGGCTGCCGGCCCAAGGAACCACAGCAGCAGATTCGCGCCCGTTTTCTCGGGTTCGAACAGCACATATTCGCCGTAACGGTCGGTGATGTAATCCACGACCTGCGAGTTGTCGTCGCCCGCCAGAATACGCTCGCGCACCAGAAGCCGCAGATCGCGCGACACCTCGGCGTTTGATTCGTCGATGTTCTCGCCCTGACAGACGGGGCAGCGCAGAACCTGGCTGATTTCGCGCGCGCGGCCCTCAAGCGTGGGGTCTTTGAGAACCTCGTCGGGTTGCACCGCGAATACGGGGCTGGCCAGAAGAGCGGCGCACAGAGACAGACGTTTCAACATTCGCGATTACTCCGCAGGGGTGGCCGTGGGGGCGACGCGGGTTTTGCGTGCGCCGACCGCGATGCGATAGCGACGGTCGGTCAGCGAGAGCAGACCCCCAAGCGCCATCATCAGACACCCCGCCCAAATCCAGTTGGCGAAAGGCTTGATATAGGTGCGCACCGCCCAACCGCCGCCTGCCTGCGGATCGCCGATCACCAGATAGATGTCGCGGAAGAAGCCGTTGTCGATGTCGGCCTCGGTGGTGGGCATTGCCTCGACGGGGTAGGTGCGCTTTTCGGGATGGAGCACGGTGACAAGCTTGCCATCGCGGCGCACCGAAAGCGTGCCGGTCGTCGAATCGAAGTTCGGGCCTTTGACCTTGTCCACCGCGTCGAGGGTGATCTCGTAGCCCGCGACGGTGAAAGGCTCGTTGATTTTGGCGACGCGGATGTCCTCCATCTGGCCCGCCATCAAAAGGCCGATACCGATGAACACCACGCCAAGCCCGCCATGTGCAAAGGCTTTACCCCAGTCGGCACGCGGCAGGCGCAGAAGGCGCGCGGGCTTGCGTGCCGCGCGGACCCAGAGTTCCGCCAAGGTGCCAAACACCAGCCACGCACCAAGGAAGGCCGAGACCAACGCAAGGATCGACCGGCCAGTCTCAAGCGACCACGCCAGACCGCCACAGGCGGCCGCGAACAAAAGCGCCGGAAGCAACTGGCGGAAGGTGCGCGCGACATTCGCGCGCTTCCACGGCATCGTGGCGCCAAGCGGCAGCAAAAGCGCCAGTGCAACGAAGAACGGCGTCACCGCTTTTTCAAAGAACGGCGCGCCCACCGAGAGTTTGCGATCCCAGAACAGCTCGGCCACCAAGGGCCAGACGGTGCCGACAAACACCACAAGCGCGGCAACGGCCAGAAGGATGTTGTTGAACACCAGCGCACTTTCGCGGCTGACCATCGAGAAGATGCCCTTGGCCTGCATCTCGGTGGCGCGGGCGGCATAAAGCGTCAGCGCCCCCCCGACGAACAGCGCCAGAATCCCAAGGATGAAAATCCCGCGTTCGGGGTCGTTCGCGAAAGAGTGGACCGAGGTAATCACGCCCGAACGCACGATGAATGTGCCGATCAACGAGAAGCCGAAGGCCATGATCGCCAGCAGCACCGTCCAGCTTTTGAGCGCCTCGCGCTTTTCGACGACGATAGCCGAGTGCAGCAACGCCGCCGCCAGAAGCCACGGCATAAACGAGGCGTTCTCGACCGGATCCCAGAACCAGAAGCCGCCCCAGCCAAGCTCGTAATAGGCCCACCAGCTACCCAGTGCGATGCCGATGGTCAGGAAAATCCACGCGGCCAGCGTCCACGGGCGGACCCAACGCGCCCAAGCAGCATCAACGCGGCCTTCGATCAGCGCGGCTACCGCAAAGGAGAAGGCCATCGAAAGCCCCACATAGCCCAGATACAGGAAAGGCGGGTGGAAGGCGAGGCCGGGGTCTTGCAGCAATGGGTTCAGGCCCGAGCCGTTGAACGGCGGGTCGACAAGGCGCGTAAACGGGTTCGAGGTGAACAGGATAAAGCCAAGGAAGGCGACACCGATCAGCGCCTGAACCGAAAGCACGCGCGCGCGCAGTTTGGGTGGCAGCGCGCCCCCGAACCACGCAGCCGCCGCCCCGAACAGCGACAGGATCAGCACCCACAAAAGCATCGACCCTTCGTGGTTCCCCCAGACACCGGACACTTTGTAAAGCATCGGCTTGTCGGTGTGCGAGTTCGCATAGACAAGGCTCAGCGAGAAATCCGAGGTGACGAAGGCATATGTCACTGCGCCGAAGGAAAGGGCGATCAGCAGGAATTGCGCCGAAGCGGCCGGTTCGCCAACCGCCATCCAGCCGGTCCAACCTTTATGCGCCCCGATCATGGGGACGACAGCCTGCACCACCGCCACAAAAAGGGCGAGAACGAGGGCGAAATGGCCGAGTTCGACGATCATGCGGAAATCCTCCTGTACGCGGGGCGGATCATAGAGAGGCAAGCGGTCAAGGGAAAGGCGGATGCGCCCCCATGTCGCAATTCTTCACGCGGAGGTGACCGGAGCTAGTTCGTCTGGCGCTTGGGCACAAAGGGCAGCGGCATCACCGGCACGCCGTCTTCCAGCAGCGCGCGGGCGTCTTCAAGCTTGGCCTCGCCGTGGATCGCGCGCTCGGGCGCATCGCCGCTGTGCATCTTGCGCGCCTCGGAGGCGAAATTCAGACCGACGTAATCCGAGTTTTCCTCGATCTCGCGGCGCATCGCGGCGAGGGCTTCTTCGGTTTTGGTCTCGGGGGTGGTGAGGGGCGTTTCCGCCGCTGTCGCCTTGCGGGCGGGGCGCACGTTTGGCGCCATCAGGGCTTTTTCGATCTGCGCCGAGCCGCAAGTGATGCATGTGACCTGCCTGCCCGCCAAAAGCGCGTCATAGCTTTCGGCGGATTTGAACCAGCTGTCGAACTGGTGTCCTTGGTCACATTTCAGCGTGTAGCGGATCATCTTTGCGGCCCGTTTCTCCCCTGTCTCGATCTATTGCCTTTGGGGCAGAATGCAAGGGTTCAGTGGAGCGCGTCGAGAACCTGTGCCGCCAGAAATTCGGGGCCAGTTTCCCCCGATAGCTGTTCGATGGTAGTGGCCGCGGCCACGGCAAAACGGGATTGCGCGTCTTTATCCAGTGTCACAAGCGCCGCCGCCAGATCGCTGCTGTCGGCCACGGTGCGCGCGGCCGATGCAGCGTCCAGAGCGTTGAATACCTCGCGGAAGTTCCCGATGTCCGGCCCGTGGAGGAGCGCGCAACCAAAGCGCGCTGGCTCGAACGGGGTATGGCCGCCCTTCGGCGCAAAGGTGCCGCCGATGATGCAGATGCCCGCGCTTGCATACCAGTTCGCCATCTCGCCCATCGTATCGGCCAGAAATACCTGACCGATGGCGGGTTGCTCCAGGGAGCGCGAGGTGAAATCCAGATCGCGCTGCAAGATCAGATCTGCGATCTCCGCCGCGCGGCGCGGGTGGCGCGGCGCAAGGATCAGGCGCAGCGTCGGGCGCTCGGCCAGCGCCTCGCAATAGGCGTCAAGGATCAGCGCCTCTTCGCCCTCGTGGGTTGATGCCGCCAGAACCGTCTCGGCGCGCGGCCAGTCAAGCGTGGTTTCCGGCTGTGCAAGACTGACCGAGCGCTTGAGGTTGATGCGCGGCAAAATCCTGTCGCGTGCCACCCCGAGCGCGGCAAACCCCGCCTCGGAGGTCTCGTCCTGGGCGGAAAGGGCGGTGATGTTGGACATCAGCCCACCGGTTCCGAATTGCCGCCAGCGCTCTGCCGATTGCGCCGACATTCGCGCGCCGAAGATGAACACGGGCAGTCCGGCCTGCGCGGCCATCGTCAGGCGGTTTGGCCAAAGCTCGTTCTCGATGACGATCAGCGCACGGGGGGAATGGCGGGTGACAAAGCGCTTCAGGCAGAAGTTCAGGTCCAGAGGGGCCAGTCGCGCCTCGATCCGCGGCTCGCGCCAGCTTTGCGCAAGGTCTTTGGCGGTCACGGTGTTGACGGTGATCAGCAGATGCACCTCGGGGGCGGCCTGCAACAGCGCGTCGATCAGCGGGCGCGCCGAGGCCAGTTCGCCGTTTGACGCAGCATGGAGCCATATCGGCCCCTCATCCCCCGCCGCGCCGCCGCCCAGACGTTCCGCAAGATCGGCCAAATCCTCATGCCCCCGCAGAACCCGCCACAAAAGGCGGGCCAGCATAAACGGCGCAAGCAGCGCTATGAGCAGGCGGTAAAGCGCCAAGGCATCCTCCGGTGTTTCGATCCATAGACCGCAGCAAGGGGCTCGATGCAAGCCTGCCGGAGTGGCGGTGTTCATATTGCAACCTGCGGTTTCGCTCTGACCGGGCTTGCCAGAATGTCGCACCCATTCTTCCCTTAGGTCACCTGAAAGTCGGGGTTTCCTTTTTATGCTGCATGTGCAGCATGGGGTATCGGCGTCGATCGCGCCGCTTTTGTATTCTGTCTGGAAACCGTGCCTCATGTTTGATTTTTACGCTCCCGCGCGCATCGCGCTTGAAACTGCCCGCATCGGCCTGGATGCACAGCTTGTTGTTGGCCTGCGTGTCGCGGGGATGATGGGGCTTTGGCAGATGGATGCCGATGAGATGGGGCGCATGGTCTCGGAAAAGCCTGCTGCGGCGCGTGAGGCCATGCAGGCGGCTTTCGATGCGGCGCAACGCGGAGAGGTTCCGCATCGCGTGCTTTCCGCCAGCCTTGCGCCGATTGGCGAGCGCGCGGCACATAACGTCAGGCGCCTTGCTGGTCAGGCCGCATAAAGAAAATGCCGGACACTGGGTCCGGCATTTCCATTTCAGGGCTCAGGCAACCTCGGCGGGCGTGACCATCGCAGTCAGGATGGCCGAGGCGTCTATGACACCGATCTCGGCCCCTTTACGGTCAATCACCGTCGCGCGGTCGGCATTTGCCTCACTCATTTTACGCGCCACAAGCTCTAGCGACTTGCGTCCCTCAACGCGCAGCGAGGGGGGGGCTTCTCCGACAACCAACGGACGAGCCAGCCGGTCGGCATGGATCACACGACCACGGTTCACCTCGCGCACGAACTCGGCGATATAGTCGTTCGCCGGCCGCAGAACGATGTCTTGCCCCGAGCCGACCTGCTCAAGCGCGCCATCGCGCAAAATCGCAATCGAATCGCCAAGACGCAGCGCCTCGTCCAGATCGTGCGTGATGAAGATGATTGTCTTGTGCAGCTCTTCTTGCAGGTCCAGAAGCACCTTTTGCATATCCATGCGGATCAATGGATCAAGCGCCGAGAACGCCTCGTCCATCAGCAGGATGTCGGCGTCATTCGCCAGCGCACGGGCAAGACCCACACGCTGCTGCATCCCGCCCGAAAGCTGCTTGGGATAGTTCTCTTCGAACCCGGACAGGCCAACGCGATCAATCCATTTGCGGGCGATGGGTTCAGAGTCGCTGCGCGGGATGCCGCGAATATCCAGCCCGTAGCAGGTGTTCTCAAGCACGGTCCGGTGCGGCAGAAGCGCGAACTTCTGGAACACCATCGCGGTTTTCGTGCGGCGGAATTCGCGCAGTTCGTCGGTGCCCATCTCGACGACATTGCGGCCTTCGTAAAGGATCTCGCCTGCCGTCGGTTCGATCAGGCCGTTGATGTGGCGGATCAGGGTCGATTTGCCGGACCCCGAAAGCCCCATGATCACCGAAATCTCGCCGGGCGCGAGGCTGAGCGAGATGTCCTGAAGTCCGAGCACATGGTTGTGCCGGTCGTTCAGTTCTTCCTTGCTCATGCCGTTCTTGACCGCCTCGACATAGCGCTTCGGGTTCTTCCCGAAGATTTTGTAGAGATTGCGGATCTGGATGCCGGAACGCTCAGTCATGGCCGACCTCCGTATGTTTTTGCAGACGTTTGCCAAAGGCTTGCGAGGTGCGGTCGAAGATGATCGCAATCGCGACCAGCGCAAAACCGTTCAGGAAGCCGACGGTGAAATACTGGTTGGTGATGGCTTGCAGCACGTTCTTGCCCAAACCGCCAACGCCAACCATCGAGGCCACAACGACCATCGAAAGCGACATCATGATCGTCTGGTTGACGCCGGTCATGATGGTGGGCAGCGACAGCGGAAGCTGCACGCCGAACAGTTTTTGTTTCGGGTTGGCGCCGAAGGCATCGGCGGCCTCGATCACCTCGCGGTCTACAAGGCGGATCCCAAGGTTGGTCAGGCGGATCATCGGCGGCACCGCATAGATGACCACCGCAATCAGGCCCGGCACCTTGCCGATACCGAAGATCACCACAACGGGGATCAGGTAGACAAAGGACGGCAGTGTTTGCATCACGTCAAGCATCGGTGTGAGGAACGCCTGAAACCGATCCGAGCGTGCCATCAGGATACCAAGCGGCAGGCCGATGATAATGGCTACGAAGGTCGCCACAGTGACCATCGCAAGGGTGATCATCGTGTCTTCCCACAGCCCGAAAACGCCGATCATGCACAGCGCGATGAAGGTGCCAAGCACCGTTTGCCACCTGCGCGCACCAAACCAGACGATGACCATCAAAAGCACCATGATGACGGGCCAAGGCGCGTCGGTGAAGGCTTTCTCAAGTGTGTTCAGAAAGATTTGCAGCGGCGCCGTGGCGGTATCGATCAGATCCGAATAAGTGCGCACAAGGTCACGAAACCCGGTATCGATGCCTTTACGCATTCCGCGCAATGTGCCGTTCGAAAGGGCGGGGAATTCGCAAAGTAGCTCGGGGAGACCCCAGCAGCTTGCCATCGTTTTTCCTCCGATGAGTATATAGAAAAGGTGCGCAGACGGGCTGCGCACCTTTGTTGCGACGCGCCTTAAAGCGCGGCTTCGACTTTGGCGGCGACATCCTCGGAGACCCAGGACTTCCAGAGGTCCTTGTAGTTCTCGAGGAAGTAATAGGCCGTGTCTTCGTTGTTGCCCTGATTGTCATCCATCCATGCCAGCACCTTGCCGACAGTCTGGTTGTCCCATTTGCGGGTGGTCACATAGCCCATCGCGACACCGGCTTTTTCAGAGAATTCCTTGGTGACGACGGTAAACACATCCGAGATCGGATAGGCGTTCGGAACCGGGTTTTCGCAATCGGCCTGCGAGGTGCAGCTATCCCAGTTTGCCTTGTCGAGCGGCACGCCCCAATCAAGCGAAACCATCTCGTATTTGCCAAGGATCGCGGTCGGCGCCCAGTAGTAACCAAGCCAGCCCTGCTTGCGCTCGTAGGCGTTGGCGATGGAGCCATCAAGGCCCGCCGCCGATCCGGTGTCGATCAGATCAAAGCCTTTGCTCTCGGCGTCATAGGCCTTGAAAAGGTTCGCGGTCGAGATTTGGCAGTTCCAGCCGGACGGGCAGTTGTGAACCGCGCCGCGCGAGGGGTCTTCGGGGGCGGGGAACAGCTCGGGGTGCTTCAGCGCATCCGCGACGGTTTTGATGTCGGGGTTTGCGTCCGCGATGTATTTCGGGATCCACCAGCCCTCGACGCCGCCGTCCGACAGAAGCGGAGCGGCCGTCACAAGGCGGTCTTCGGCAACGGCAGCATCAAGTGCCACTTTCACCGCGTTGACCCACAGTTCGGGCGCCATGTCCGGTTCGGCCTTTTCGTTCATCGAGGTGAAGGTCGGCATGGTGTCGCCCGTGACCAGCGTCACGTCACAGCCGTAGCCTTCCTCAAGGATAATTTTATCGACCCAAGCGGCAACGCCGGCCGAGGCCCAGTTCATTTCGGCAATGGAAACGGAGCCACAGTCTTCGGCGGCAAACGCCGGTGCGGCAAGGGCGGTAAGAGAAGCGGTAACAAGGAATTTGGCAAGATTGGCCTTCATCGGGTTACTCCTGTCTGGGCAGCTTGTGAATTGGAAGCCGGGCGCGTGCTGCTCTGCGCTCTGGCATTGGTCTTATGACGGGCCGTGCCCCTGTTGTTGTGTCAGCTTCCGCGTTGCGGGTAGCTCGCACATGGGCCTGCACGACCAATAATTGTCAAAAACCGACATGCACTTGTCGTAAATTGTCGATGCCAAGGGCGCAAGGAGAAATCTGGGATACGGGTTCTGGCCATTGCAACTTGGCATTTCGGGGCAAGCCCGCTATGAGGCGCCCCGATTGTCAGTGTCCCGGCGCCTGCGGTGTGTCGCCTGAAAACCGGACAGCCGATGCAAACTCATCTTGCAAGACCAAGGGGCAGCCCTTGGCCAACGAGACAAAACTGCCGATGATTTCTCTTGATGCCTACCGCCGTCAGTGGTTCCTGAACATCCGTGGAGACCTTCTGTCGGGCCTTGTCGTGGCGCTGGCGCTGATCCCCGAGGCGATTGCCTTTTCGATCATCGCGGGTGTCGATCCGAAGATCGGGCTGTATGCCTCGTTCTCGATTGCGGTGATTACGGCGATTGCAGGCGGGCGACCGGGGATGATCTCGGCTGCGACGGCGGCAACGGCGGTTCTGATGGTGACGCTGGTGCGCGATCATGGGCTGCAATACCTGCTGGCGGCAACCATTCTGGCGGGCGTGTTGCAGGTCGGCGCGGGGTTCCTGAAGCTGGGCTATGTGATGCGGTTTGTGTCGCGCTCGGTGATGACGGGCTTTGTGAATGCGCTGGCGATCCTGATCTTCATGGCGCAATTGCCCGAGCTTGACCCCTCGCGCGTGCCGATGCTGACCTATCCGATGGTCGCGGCGGGGCTGGCGATTATCTATCTGTTTCCGCGCATCACCACGGCGATCCCGTCGCCGCTGGTGACAATTGTCGTTTTGACTGCGTTGACGCTGGTCTTTGGCTGGGATGTGCGCACGGTGGGCGATATGGGCGCGCTGCCCGATACGCTGCCGGTGTTCCTGTTGCCCGACATTCCGCTGACGCTTGAGACCTTGGCGATCATCTTCCCCTATTCGCTGGCGGTGGCAGTGGTGGGGCTTTTGGAAAGCCTGATGACGCAGCAGATCGTGGACGATCTGACCGATACGACGTCTGACCGCAATCAGGAATGTATCGGGCAGGGGATCGCGAATTTCTGCACCGGCTTCATTGGCGGCATGGCGGGTTGCGCGATGATCGGCCAGTCGATGATCAACGTGAAATCGGGTGGTCGCGGGCGGCTTTCGACCTTTGTTGCGGGGATTTTCCTGCTGATCTTGGTGGTGGTTCTGGGCGATATTGTCGGGCAAATCCCGATGCCCGCGCTGGTGTCGATCATGATTATGGTGTCGGTCGGCACCTTCTCGTGGTCGTCGATCCGCAATTTGCGCGACCACCCGCGCTCGTCGTCTGTTGTGATGCTCGCGACGGTGGCCTTTGTGGTCTACACGCATAACCTTGCGATCGGGGTGCTGGTTGGGGTGCTTTTGTCGGGCATCTTCTTTGCGTGGAAAATCGCGCAGTTTTTTCGCGTCACCACCGAGGTCAGCGCGGACGGGCGGCACCGGACCTATCGTGTCGAGGGGCAGTTGTTCTTTGCCTCGTCCGAGGACTTCATGAAGGCGTTTGATTTCAAAGAGGCGCCCGAGAAAGTCACGCTTGACGTCAGCCGCGCGCATATCTGGGACATTTCGTCCGTTGCGGCGCTGGACATGGCTGTGCTCAAGTTCCGCCGTGAGGGGGCCGAGGTCGAGATCATCGGCCTGAACGCGGCCTCCGAAACCATCGTCGACCGGCTTGCCATTCATGACAAGCCCGGCGCGATGGATGAAATGCTTGGTCACTGAGGAGGGGCTCATGACGACAGGAACACTTATCGCCCTTGTAGACGGGTCGGGCTATTCGGAAAGCGTGTGTCACCATGCGGCGTGGATCGCTGCGCGGATGCAGGCCAAGGTAAAGGTCTATCATGTGATGGCGCGGGCTGCGGACGCTGGCGCGCAAGACCTGAGCGGGGCGATCAAGCTGGGCGCGCGCTCGCGGCTGCTGGCCGAACTGAGCGAGCTGGACGCGCAGCGCGCCAAGCTGGCGCAGGAACATGGCCGTGCGATCCTTGAAGACGCCAAGGCAATCATCGAGGGCGATGGCGCGATCGAGGTGGAAACCCGTCTGCGTCAGGGCGATCTGGTCGAAACGATCACCGCCAAGGAAGATACCGGCGATATGATCGTGATCGGCAAGCGGGGCGAAGCCGCAGGGATGGCCTCGGCGCATCTTGGGTCGAACCTTGAACGGATCGTGCGCACCAGCCACAAGCCGGTGTTCGTGGCGAACCGCGCGTTCCGCCCGCATGAGCGCGTGCTGGTGGCTTTTGATGGCGGTGCCTCGTCGCAAAAGGCAGTGGACTATATCGCGCGCAGCCCGTTGTTTGCGGGGCTGTCGGTGGCGCTGGTCTTTGCAGGGCGCGAAACGCCCGAAATCACCCGCGCGCTGGAGGCGGCAAAAGCGACGCTTGCTGCGGGCGGGTTCGCGGCCGTGGCGCTGGTGCGCGAGGGGGAACCCGAAAAGGTGCTTGCCACGCTGACTGAATCCGAAGGCTATGACCTGCTGGTCATGGGCGCTTATGGCCACTCGCGCGTGCGTGCGCTGATTATCGGTTCCACCACGACTTCGATGATCCGCTCGTGCAAGGTGCCGGTCGTTTTGATGCGATAAAGACGAATCGTCGGGCGCGGGCGTGTTACATTCCGCGCTCGTCCAGGCCGTCCGCAGCGGCAGATGCCCTTTTTCGCGAAGAAATTTCCAATAATTTGCAGAAAAACCTCTGTCGGCACGATGTGTCACACAGGTTTTACAATTCTGCATCATGGCTGTCACAAACCTTCCCTAGAGGGGTGCCCAAGGCCGCACGAACTGGCCCAAAGACACCAAGGAGTGAGCTATGAAAACCCTGAACCTGACCGTTTCGATCCTTTCGGTCATCGCTGCATCCGCTACCGCCGCAGCAGCCCGCGACCAGATCCAGATCGCCGGTTCCTCGACCGTTCTGCCCTACGCAACCATCGTTGCCGAAGCCTTCGGCGAAAACACCGATTTCCCGACCCCGGTTGTTGAATCGGGCGGCTCGTCGGCTGGCCTCAAGAAGTTCTGCGAAGGTGTTGGCGAAAACACGATCGACATCGCGAACGCTTCGCGCAAGATCAAAGACAAGGAAGTCAAAGCCTGTGCCGAAAACGGCGTGACCGACATCATGGAAGTCCGCATCGGCTATGACGGCATCGTGTTCGCCTCCGATGTGAACGGCGCCGAATTCGTGCTGACGCCGGAAGACGTTTACAAGGCCGCTGCCGCTCAGGTTCCGGTTGATGGTGCACTCGTTGCCAACCCCTACACCAAATGGTCGGAAGTGAACGCTTCGCTCCCCGATCAGGACATCCAGCTCTTCGTTCCGGGCACCAAGCACGGCACCCGCGAAGTGTTCGAGACCAAGGTTATCGAAGCTGGCTGTGAAGCAACCGGCGCGATGGAGATGCTGAAGGCTGCGCATCCCGACGACAAAGACGCCGTGTTCAAGGGCTGTGTCGACCTGCGCACCGATGGCCGCTCGGTCGACATCGACGGCGACTACACCGAAACGCTTGCCCGCCTTGATGCGAACAAGGTCTCGGTTGGCGTCTTCGGCCTGTCCTTCTACGAAAACAACACCGACAAGCTGCGCGTTGCGACCATGTCGGGCGTCGTTCCCTCGACCGCTACGATCGCTACCGGCGAATACCCCGTGTCGCGTCCGCTCTACTTCTACGTCAAGAAAGCGCACATCAGCGTTGTTCCGGGCCTGAAGGAATACACCGAGTTCTTCGTCTCGGACGATCTGGCAGGCGCAGAAGGCCCGCTGGCTGCTTACGGCCTCGTTGCCGATCCGGAACTGGCCGCGACCCAGGACGCCGTGGCTGCCGAAGCCGTGATGAACTGATCTGACTAAACTGGCGGTGCCCGATCCCGGGCGCCGCCCTTCTCTTCCCAGGAATTCCCGACCCGAGAGGCCGAAATGACCGCCGCGAATGTCTTGCTTGTTGTGCTGATCCTTGCGGCACTCGGTTATATTCTGGGGCGGAGGCGCGCTCTGCGTCTGGTCAAAGGCGATCCGCGCAAACTTCATTCCCTCCCCGGATATTACGGCTGGAACGGTGCGATGTTCACCGCGCTGCCCGCGCTTTTCGTGATGGTCGTCTGGCTGTTTCTCCGGCCGGTTCTGATTGAGCGCTCGGTCGGCGAAATGGTGAGCGATGCGATGATCCCCGAAGGCTCGTCGCATTCTCTGGTGATGAGCGACGTGCGCCGCGTGGCCGAAGGGCTTGATCGGGCGGTCGCAAACGGCACCCTGCGCGCCGATGAGGCCGATGCGCTGGTTGATGGTCTGAGCGCCGTGCGCGACCGGCTAACCGCGCTTGGCATCGCGATCGGCTCGAACGTCCCCGAGGAAACCACGACGCTTGCGCAGGCGTTCCGTCATAAAACGGCTGCCGGCAATACCACGATGGCGGGGATTGTCGTTCTGCTGGCGCTGGCCGGTTTCGGCTATGCGGTCCTCCGCACCTCGCCCGAGTTCCGCGCGCGTAATTCGGTAGAGCAGGGTTTGAAACTGCTGCTGATCTTGTGTTCGGTCATCGCGATTGCGACGACCGCCGGGATTGTCTTCTCGATGCTGTTCGAGACCGCAAACTTCTTCAAGCAATATTCGTGGACCGAGTTCTTCTTTGGCACAACATGGTCGCCGAATTTCCGCGGGAACTCTGATCTGGGGATGCTGCCGCTTTTGTGGGGCACGCTCTATATCTCGCTGATCGCGCTGTTGGTGGCGGTGCCGATCGGCCTGTTTGCCGCGATCTATATGTCCGAATACGCCTCGCCCAAATTCCGCTCGGTCGCCAAGCCGCTGATCGAGGTTCTGGCGGGTATCCCGACCATCGTTTACGGCCTGTTCGCGCTGGTGACGGTGGGGCCGATGCTGCGCGATTATTTTGCGCAGCCGCTGGGGCTGGGAGAGTCCGGCTCGTCGGTGATGACGGCGGGGCTGGTGATGGGGATCATGATTATTCCCTTCGTTTCATCCCTGTCCGACGACATTATCAACGCGGTGCCGCAATCGCTGCGCGATGGTTCGTTCGGGCTTGGGGCGACCTC
Source organism: Pseudothioclava alba (assembly GCF_033100795.1). NCBI lineage: Bacteria > Pseudomonadati > Pseudomonadota > Alphaproteobacteria > Rhodobacterales > Paracoccaceae > Pseudothioclava > Pseudothioclava alba. The sequence continues at coordinate 15,380 of NZ_JAWLVI010000002.1, read as the reverse complement.
GTCCGAGACGATCCGTCAGGTGGTGATTCCGGCGGCGCTGCCGGGGATCGTGGGGGCTGTTCTTCTGGCCGCGTCCCGCGCCATTGGCGAAACGATGATCGTGGTTCTGGGCGCAGGTGCCGCCGCGCGGATGGACCTCAACCCATTCGAGGCGATGACCACGATCACCGTGAAAATCGTCAGCCAGCTGACCGGCGACACCGATTTCGCGGCGCCTGAAACGCTTGTGGCCTTTGCCCTTGGCCTGACCCTTTTCGTGCTCACCCTTGGCCTGAATGTGCTGGCGCTGGTGATTGTGCGCAAATACCGGGAGCAATACGAATGACCGATCTCTCGACCAACGCCAACGCGGGCCAGCCCAAAGCCTCGTTGCTGGCTGCTGACGCGCGCACCATGCGCCGCAACAAAGCCGAAGCCCGCTTCCGTGCCTACGGTCTGGGCGCTGTGATCGTGGCGCTCTTGGCGCTGGCCATGCTGCTGATCTCGATCTTCGGGAATGGCCTGTCTGCGTTCACGCAGACCCGTGTGCATCTGCCGGTGACGATTGCGGAAGCGATTGTAGACAAGAAGGGCACGCGTGACCCCGAGGTGATGAAGAAAGTCACCACCATCGGTTACGGCAAGCTGATCAAGGCGGCGATGGTAGATCTGATCGCGAAAGAGGGGATCGTGATCGAAGGGCTGTCCGACAAGGACGCCGAGGCGATCATCTCGAAAGAAGCGGCGGCGACGCTGCGCGACGAGGTTCTGGCGAACCCCGATCTGATCGGTCAGACCGTCACCTTCGATCTGTTGGCGAATGGCCGGATCGACGGCTATTTCAAGGGCCGCGTCTCGATGGAAAGCGCCGAACTGGACAGCAACGTCTCGCCCGCGCAGCTGCACCTGGCCGATGCCTTGAAGGACAAGGGCTATCTGTCAAAGACCTTCAATCTCGATTTCATCACCGCGCCCGATGCGTCCGACCAACGCCCCGAGGCGGCGGGTCTGGGTGTCGCGATCCTTGGCTCGGTTTATATGATGCTGGTGGTGCTGCTGCTGGCGCCGCCGATTGGTGTGGCGGCCTCGATCTACCTTGAGGAATTCGCCCCGAAAAACAAATTCACCGATCTGATCGAAGTGAACATCGCGAACCTCGCGGCGGTGCCCTCGATCGTGTTCGGCATCCTTGGGCTTGCGATCTTCATCAACTTCGCGGGCCTGCCGCAGTCGGCTCCGATCGTGGGTGGTCTGGTGCTGACGCTGATGACGCTGCCGCGCGTGATTATTCCGGCGCGCGCTGCCCTGAAGGCTGTGCCGCCCTCGATCCGCGATGCTGCGCTTGGCGTTGGTGCGTCAAAGATGCAATCGGTGTTCCACCATGTGCTGCCGCTGGCTGCGCCTGGCATTCTGACCGGCCTGATTATCGGTCTGGCGCAGGCGCTTGGCGAAACAGCGCCGCTTCTGCTGATCGGGATGGTGGCCTTTGTGCGCGAATACCCGGGCGCACCGTTCGACGGTCTGTTCGATCCGGCCTCGGCTCTGCCCGTGCAGGTCTATAACTGGACCCAACGCGCCGACCCGGCCTTTGTCGAGCGCGCCTCGGGGGCAATTATCGTTCTTCTGGCCTTCCTCGTGGTGATGAACACGCTGGCCATTATCCTGCGCCGCCGCTTTGAGCGTCGCTGGTGATAAGGAAACACAAAAATGAATGACATGCGACTGGAGCAAGCCGTGACCAGCGAAGAGATCAAGATCGCCGCCCGTGATGTGCAGGTTTTCTATGGTGACACCCACGCCATCAAGGATGTCGGCATCGACATTCTGGACAAGACGGTGACGGCGTTCATTGGTCCGTCTGGCTGTGGTAAGTCGACCTTCCTGCGCACCCTGAACCGGATGAACGACACGATTGACGTGTGCCGCGTCGAAGGCTCGATCACGCTGGATGGTGAAGACATCTACGACAAGCGCGTCGATCCGGTGCAACTGCGCGCCCGCGTTGGTATGGTGTTCCAGAAACCCAACCCCTTCCCGAAGTCGATCTACGATAACGTGGCTTACGGCCCCAAGATCCACGGGCTGACGCGCTCGAAGGCCGAGCTGGACGAGATCGTCGAAAGCTCGCTGCGCAAGGCGGCACTTTGGAACGAGGTCAAGGATCGCCTTCATGCACCGGGCACCGGTCTTTCGGGCGGCCAGCAGCAGCGCCTTTGCATTGCGCGCGCCGTGGCGACCAGTCCCGAAGTTCTGCTGATGGACGAGCCTTGCTCGGCGCTTGACCCGATTGCGACCGCTCAGGTCGAGGAACTGATCGACGAGTTGCGGGCGCAATTCTCGGTGGTGATCGTGACGCACTCGATGCAGCAGGCAGCCCGCGTCAGTCAGCGCACGGCGTTCTTCCATCTTGGGAACCTCGTCGAGTTCGGCGAGACCTCGCAGATTTTCACCAATCCCACGGACCCGCGCACCGAGTCCTATATCACTGGCCGGATCGGCTGACGGAGGCTACGATGCACCACGAACATATCATGTCCGCCTTCGACCGCGACCTTGAGGCGATTCAGGCCCATCTGATGCGCTTGGGCGGATTGGCCGAGCAGGCGCTTCGCGATGCGATGACGGCGCTTGAAGCCAGTGATGCCGAACTGGCCACGCAGGTCCGCGCGGGCGACAAGGCACTCGATCAGCTGGAAGAGCTGATCTATGACGAATCCGCCAAGCTGATTGCGCTTCGTGCGCCTGCGGCCAAGGATATGCGTCTGGTTCTGGGCGCGATCAAAGTGGCGGGCAGCCTTGAGCGGATCGGGGATTACGCCAAGAATATCGCCAAGCGCAGTATCGTGCTTTCGTCGGGCGACCAGATCGGCTCGGCCATCGGCACCTTGCGCCGCATGTCGCGCCATGTGGAAACCATGCTGCATGATGTGCTGGATGCTTATGTGCGTCTGGATGTGGCGGCGGCGCATGAAATCCGTGCCCGCGATGAGGATGTGGACCAGATCTATAACTCGCTGTTTCGCATGTTGCTGACCCATATGATGGAAGACCCGCGCACGATTACCTCGGCGATGCACCTGCATTTCATTGCCAAGAACGTCGAGCGGATGGGCGATCATGTCACGACCATCGCCGAAGAGCTGATCTATCTGGTCGAAGGCGTGCGTCCTGATGAACGGGTGCGGGCCGATAAGACCTCGGTTACGCCGCTGGCGCAAGACAAGTAACCCCGGTTCGCAAGGGAGGCCGCGATGCAACGACAGCCCACCGTTCTGACCGTCGAGGATGAAAGCGCCATCGCCGAGGTGCTGCGCTATAATCTGGAGGCAGACGGGTTTCGTGTTCTGCTTGCTCCCGATGGCGAAGAGGCGCTTTTGCGCGCGATCGAGGAATTGCCCGATCTGATCTTGCTGGACTGGATGCTGCCCAAGCTCTCGGGGATCGAGGTTTGCCGTCGGCTGAAGGCCCGCAACGAAACGCGTGCGATCCCGATCATCATGCTCTCGGCCCGCGCCGACGAGGTCGACAAGGTGCGCGGCCTTGAGACCGGCGCCGACGACTATATGGTCAAGCCCTTCTCGGTGGTCGAACTGATGGCGCGGGTGCGCACGCAGTTGCGCCGCACGCGCCCGGCCTCGGTTGGCGAGCGTCTGGAATATGATGACCTGATGCTCGATGCCGAGGAACACCGCGTCTATCGCGACGGCAAGCAGATTTCGGTTGGCCCGACCGAGTTCCGGCTGTTGGCAACATTCATGGAAAAGCCCAAACGGGTCTGGACGCGCGAGCAGCTTCTGGATCGTGTCTGGGGCCGTGATCTGTATGTCGAGACCCGCACGATCGACGTGCATGTCGGTCGGTTGCGCAAGGCGCTGATGGTGCACGGCGGCGAAGACCCGATCCGCACGGTGCGCGGCGCGGGGTATTCGCTCGGCTGAGATACCGGTTAGGGGTTCGTTTCAAGGCGTCGGAAAGCAGCCCTTTCCGGCGCCTATGTTTTTCCCGCATCGCCTATGCAGTTTCCGCATTGGACTTTGTGCGCCAAGGCGCGCTTGGTGGCGCCACAGGGCCGCCACGCGCGGTGCAGGCATCACAGGAAACCGGACAAATGTCGGATCAGAAATTCTTTGCCAACGTCGAACGCTTTATCGGAAACGCCACGCCGCATCTGCCCCTGCCCGAGGGGTTGGCCGAGCGGATCACCCAGTGCAACTCGACCTATACGGTGCGCTTTGGGGTGAAGCTGCGCGGGCGGATCTACAGCTTCGAGGGCTGGCGCTCGGTTCATAGCGAGCACATCGAACCGGCCAAGGGCGGCATCCGCTATGCGCCCGACGCGAATATGGACGAGGTCGAGGCGCTGGCCGCGCTGATGAGCCTGAAATGCGCGCTGGTGAACGTGCCTTTCGGGGGGTCTAAGGGCGCGCTGAAGATCAACCCGTCCGACTGGACCGAAGATGAACTGGAACGCATCACGCGGCGCTTCACGCAAGAGCTTGCGCGGCGCGACCTGATCCATCCGGGCCGCAACGTGCCCGCCCCCGATATGGGAACCGGCGAACGCGAGATGGCGTGGATTGCGGATGAATATCGTAAGACGGGCCGCGCCGACGCGATGAACGTCAGCGCCTGCGTGACCGGCAAGCCCGTGTCGCGCGGTGGTATCGAGGGCCGTGTCGAGGCAACGGGGCGGGGCGTGCAATACGCGGTGCGGGCCTATATGGCGCACCCCGATATGCCCCCCGTTGCGGGGCAGAAAACCGTCAAAGGTCTGACCGTCGTCGTGCAGGGCTTCGGTAACGTGGGCTATCACGCCGCGAAGTTTCTGGCCGAGGATGGTGCCAAGATCGTAGGTGTCGTCGAGCATGACGCGGCGATTTTCAATCCTGCGGGTCTTGATGTCGAGGCCGTGGCCGAGCATCGCCGCGCGACCGGATCGGTCTCCGGCTTTGCGGGTGCCGAGACTGTGCCAAGCGCCGAGGGTCTGACCCATATGGCTGCGGATATTCTGATCCCGGCAGCCAAGGAAAACGCGATCACCGAGGCAAATTGCGAAGCGGTCAATTACGAACTGATCGTCGAGGCTGCAAACGGCCCCGTGACTGCCGCCGCCGAAGAATGCCTGAGCAAACGCGGCATCCGCATCATGCCCGACCTCTTCGTCAACGCGGGTGGCGTGGTCGTCAGCTATTTCGAATGGGTCAAGAACATCACGCACCTGCCCTTCGGTCTGATGGAGCGGCGCCAGAAAATCAGCGCAGGCGCCACGATGGTCAGCGCGCTGGAACAGCTTTCGGGCCAGTCGCTTGCGGAAGAGTTGCGCAATGAGATCGCGCGCGACACGCAGGAGATCGACCTTGTGCGCTCGGGTCTGGAAGAGGTGATGATGCGCGCCTTCAACGAGATTGCCGCGCACCAGAAGGTTCTGCCCGACGCCAATCTGCGCACCGCCGCCTATGCCGTTTCCATCGCGCGCATCGCGGACTATTATCGCGCGATCGGATTGTAAAAGGCGCTCCAGATGGACATTCGCTGGCTTGAGGACTTCCTCGCCCTCGTCGAGATGCGGAACTTTACCCGTGCGGCAGAGTTTCGGAATGTCTCGCAGGCGGCCTTTAGCCGGCGAATACAGTCGCTTGAACATTGGGTCGGAACGGCGCTGATCGTCAAAGGGGCGACGCCGGTCCGGCTGACCGAAGCGGGTGAACAGTTCCGCGAGGAGGCTGCCGCCTCGGTCGAACGCCTGCTGGGGGCGCGCTCGAAAATTCGCGGCAACCAGTTCGAGCTGATGTCACAGGTTCGGATCGCGACGCCCAACGTGTTGGCGCGGTCCGATTTCAAATGGGTGCTCCAGATGCTGGGGGGGAGGGTGAAGTCCTCGTTCTCGGTGATCGTGGGGAACACGCATGAGGTGACGGCGCGCTATCTGGCAGGGGATGCGGATATTCTGTTGTGCCATGACAGCGCGGCCCTGCCGAGCCCCGTGCATTCCGACGCGCAAGAACGTCTGGTGGTGCGCCGGGACCGGTTCACCCCCTACGCTGTTCTGGATGAAAAGCAGCGCGCGGGCTTTGGCTTTCCGGGCAATGCACGCGCGCCGTTCCCCCTGATTGCCTATTCGCACCGCGCCTATTTCATGCGCCTGTTCGAGCATGTGCTGGAGCGTTCGTCTGCGCCGCCAAGCTATAAGGTGACGGTGCAATGCGATATGTCGGATGTCCTCAAAGAGGTCATCGCGGCGGGCTATGGTGTGGGGTGGCTGCCCGAAAGCGCTGTCGATGCCGCCTCGGCGCGGGTCATCGGCCCGATCGGCGGGTCGGAATGGGCGCTGGACATCGACATCTGCGCCTATCGCCCGCGTCGTGCCTTGGCGCCCGAGATCGAGGCGCTTTGGGCCGCGCTTGTAAACGAGGCACAGAATGCGGGTTAAGACCGCCTGTCTTAAACATTTTCTGAACGGGCTCGTGGATGAAATCGCCGCGCGTGGAGACTGGGGCGAGGTCGCGGATTACATCCCCGAGCTCGCCAAGGTCGATCCAGCGCAATTCGGTGTGTCGGTGTCGCTTGCCGATGGCACGCAGATCAGCGCGGGCGCCAGCGCCGAGCGGTTTTCGATCCAGAGCATCTCCAAGGTGTTTACGCTTGCCTGCGTGCTTGGCCGGAATGGCGAACAGATATGGACCCGCGTGGGTCGTGAACCCTCGGGAACGCGGTTCGACTCGATCCTGCTGCTGGAGCAGGAAAAGGGCCGCCCGCGAAATCCCTTTATCAACGCGGGCGCCTTGGTGACGACCGATGCGTTATTGGCGCATCGTGCGCCCAAAGATGCGCTGAGCGAGGTTCTGGCGTTTTTGCGCGCCGCTGCTGAGGATGACGATATTCATATCGACCCTGCGGTGGCAGAATCCGAAGCGCGCACCGGGTTTCGCAATGTGGCTCTGGCGAACTACCTCAAGTCTTATGACAACCTGCACAATCCGCCCGAACTGACGCTTGGAACCTATTTCCATCAATGCGCTATCGAGATGACGGTCGAGCAACTGGCCCGTGCGGGGCGTGTGATCGCGCAGTTGCCTGATGCGCCGCAAATCCTGTCGCCCGAGAAGGCGCGGCGCCTGAACGCGCTGATGATGACCTGCGGCCATTATGACGGCTCGGGCGATTTTGCCTTCCGCGTCGGTTTGCCGGGAAAAAGTGGTGTCGGAGGCGGCATCCTTGTCATCGCGCCGGGGCGTGCCTCGATTGCGGTCTGGTCGCCGGGGTTAAACCTTTATGGAAACTCGCTTATGGGCACTTACGCTGCCGAGCGCATCGCCCGTTTTACGGGCTGGTCCGTCTTTGGTTGATGCATTTTTTGCATCGCCAATGCGGGTTTGGCATTGGACAGAATGCCCCCTCTCTGCCGAAGACAATCGCCATAGATGGACAGGCATCGGGCCTGCCGTCGATCAACTCTTAGGGGGGATATAGGGTGGAGTTTCTTCGTTCGCTGTTTGGTGCAGTCGACAGTTTGACCTGGGGGTGGGCGCTTGTGCCGCTCCTCGTAATTTTCGGTGTGTTCTTCACGGTGCTGTCCGGCTTTGTGCAGGTCGAGTTCTTCGGGCGGATGTTCCGTGTTCTGTCCGGTCGGAACCAGAATACCGATCCGAATGCGATTTCCGCGCGCGAGGCGTTGCTTGTCTCGGTCGGCGGGCGCGTTGGTGGCGGCAATATCGCGGGCGTCGCCGTGGCGATCTCGCTTGGCGGGCCGGGCGCGGTGTTCTGGATGTGGGCGATTGCGCTGGTCGGCATGGCGACCTCGCTGATCGAATGCACGCTGGCGCAGATGTTCAAGCGTCGCGATGGCGAGGGCAGCTTCCGTGGCGGTCCGGCGGATTATATCCGTCACGGCCTGGGCGCGCGCTACAATTGGATGGCCGTCGTCTACGCGGTCTGCCTGCTTGCGGCTTTCGGTCTTGGGTTCAACGCGTTTCAGGGCAACACGATGGCCGGCGCCGTGCATGAAGCCTTTGGGCTGAGCCGTGTTGTGACGGGGGCTTTGATCACCGTTGTGACGGGGCTGGTCATTTTCGGCGGGATCCGGCGCATCGCCAAGGCGGCGGATGTCGTCGTGCCGGTGATGGCGGTTCTTTATCTTGCGGTCGCCATTCTTGTCATCATGCTCAATATCACCGAAGTGCCCTCTGTTCTTGTGCAAATTGTCCGTTCGGCCTTTGGTCTTGATCAGGCTGTCGCTGGCGGTATGGGCGCCGCGATTGCGCAGGGCTTGCGTCGCGGTCTGTTCTCGAACGAAGCGGGGCTGGGTTCGGCGCCCAACGTGGCCGCAACCGCGCTGGTGCGTCACCCGGTGAGCCAGGGGGTAACGCAGGCGTTCTCGGTGTTCATCGATACGATGGTGATCTGCACCTGCACCGCGATGATCATCCTGCTGGGGGATGTCTATGTGTCGGGCGCTGAAGGTATCGACGGGGTCGTCCTGACGCAGCAGTCGCTTGCGGGGCATATCGGCGAATGGTCGAAATATGTTCTGACGGTTGCGATCGTGCTCTTCGCGTTCTCGTCGCTGATCTACAACTCCTATCTGGGCGAGAACGCCCTCGCGGTGATGACCGATTCCAAGATTGCCCGCACAGTTCTTCGTGCCGCGATTCTGGGTGTGGTGTTCCTTGGGGCGACGGCCCCTTCGGCGACGTCGGTGTTCTTCTTCGCGGACCCCCTTATGGGTGTGCTGGCTGTTGTGAACCTTGTTGCCATCATGATGCTCTTCCCGGTGGCGATGCGCGCGGTTGACGATTTTCGGACACAGCTGAAACGAGGCGTCGCGCGACCGGTCTTCGATCCCGAGGGATTCGCGGATCTGGATCTGGATCAGGAGGCATGGCACTCCGGACAGTGGAAATAATCTACCTTTCGCGGCCGTCCCCCGGGGCGGCCGTGTTGTTTTGGAGAGGCGAAATCTGGAAATGCGAGGGCGAGTCTCGCTCCGAGTCGATTTCCAGCCTTGAAAGATACGGCATCGATCATCCGCGCGCCGGAATATATATGTGTAAGTCATTGTATTATAACGGTTTCGAATTTTTTTTAGAAATCTGATCTNGGCTTTCGAGGCGGGCTATCGGCGCTTTGAGTGGAAATGTGATGCGCTGAATGTGCCCTCGCGTGCGGCGGCCCAAAGGCTGGGGCTGAGCTATGAGGGGATTTTCCGGCAAGCGACCGTGGTCAAGGGGCGCAACCGCGATACCGCGTGGTTTGCCGCGATCGACAAGGAATGGCCCGGGTTGAGGGCGGCGTATGAGGCGTGGCTTTCGCCCGCGAATTTCGACAGTGCCGGTGCCCAGATCGAACGGCTGTCCGATCTGACGGGCCTTGTTCGGGCGGCCGACGATCCGTCGCTGGCCTAGAAGGCTGCGCCAGCGGCCAGGCGCTCTTGCACCAGTGCGTTGAGATGCGTCAGATCCGCCGCAGATGGCGCGCCCGTGCGCCCGAGCGCCGTCGCTGCGGTTTCCAGCGCCGTGTCATGCGCGGAGCGGGCCACGCCAGTCAGGAATTGCGCGGCATAATGCAGCGAGCGCGCATCGGTCCGGTCTGACAGCATTTCCGCCATGTGATGCAGATCGTCCTGCAGCGCGATCGGATCGGGGTGAATCATGTCGTCCGAGATCGCATGAAGCCCAACCGGACGGCGGTCTTCAGGAAGTGCCACAAGAATTGCGTGCTGGAAGGCCGACAGGCTTTCGAGAGGCTTTTGCAAGAACCCGTCCGCTCCTGCTGTAATCGCCTCGTCCTCGACATCCGTATCGCCAGAGGTGCCAAGGATCACCGGAACCGGCGCGGTCATCGCTCGGATCTCGCGGATCAGATCGGCGCCCGAACCGTCCGGCAACCCCATGTCGACGATCACAACGCCGGGGCGGTAGGTCTGCAGATGGCGGTGCGCCGAGGCCAGACAATCGGCGCGGCGGATACGCGCGCCCGAGCGCAGGCACAGCAGGCGCATCGCCTCGGAGGCGAAACGGCTGTCTTCGACCACAAGCACGGTCAGCCCCAGAAGCGGCCGTTGCGGGCTGGGTAGATGCTGGAGCATCAACTCGTTCAGATCGTCACTCATGGTCGGTCACCTTGCTTGGGGATTCGCATCACTGACAAGTAAAGCCCGGGCTTACCTAACGAGTGGTTAACGCGCCCCTGCGACATTGGTCCGGCTTTTCCTTGCATCGCGGCACGGGCGCACATATTGCCAGAGGGGAAGGAAATATGAGGAGGCCCACTCATGATCGGACGTCTGAACCACGTCGCCATTGCTGTTCCGGATCTGGAAGCCGCATCGGCGCAATATCGCGACACGCTTGGCGCAAAGGTGAACCCGCCGCAGGATGAACCCGACCACGGCGTAACGGTGGTATTTATCGAGCTGCCCAACACCAAGATCGAGCTGCTGTATCCGCTGGGGGAAAATTCGCCCATCGCCGGTTTTCTGGAGAAGAACCCCGCAGGCGGCATCCATCACATCTGCTACGAGGTGGACGACATTCTGGCCGCTCGCGACCGCCTGAAAGAGCAGGGCGCCCGCGTTCTGGGCACGGGCGAGCCGAAGATCGGCGCGCATGGTAAGCCGGTTCTGTTCCTGCATCCCAAGGACTTCAACGGCTGCCTCGTTGAACTGGAGCAGGTCTGAGATGAACCTGACCGGCGGAATCGTCCTCTTTGCCGTGATCTGGTTCATGGTGTTTTTCATCGTGCTGCCGATGCGCCTGACAACGCAGGACGAAGCAGGTGAGATCACCCCTGGAACCCCCGCAGGCGCGCCGCATCAGGCGAACCTGAAACGCAAGGCCATAATAACGAGCGTTGTCGCCGTCCTGCTGTGGTCGGTGATCGCAGGGATCATCCTTTCGGGTGCCGTGACGCTTGCGGATATTGACTGGTTCGGACGCCTGAAACGCTAAGCCTATCCCCGCGGCCCGGGCTGCGGGGATTGTCTTTTGATCGGCGCGGCTTTTCTGTTATAGCGCGGATAGCGGCGGCCTGTTTGGCCGACCTTTCACCAAAACCTGAAACGCGCCTGCGCACTGCGGGCCACCTGCGCCAAGGAGAGCCATGGCTGTCGTCCGTCTGGCCGCTTATGAGCCTTTGCTGAAGAACATCGCCCTCGGGTTGGGTGTGCTTTCGACGGTTGCCATCGTGCAGAACTGGTATCCGCTCAATATGTTCCTGTCGCTGCCGTTTTGCATGATCTGGATCTATGTGGCGTGGCTTCATACCGAGCGGCAGCTGAAATGGGTGAACATCCTTTTCGCGGGGTTTTATGTCTACGGGATCGGGCGCTATTTCCTGATCGGTTAGCCCATCCGGTTGGTGATGCGATGGTAAAGATGCGTGAAGGTTGCGGCCCCCAGAACCGGCACGACCAGATTGAGCACCGGCACCGCCAGCGGCACAGCCATCAGGATACCCGCCATGATGATGGTCAGCTTGTTCTTCTCATAGAGCGCGCGCATGTCCTCGGGGTCGGTGCGGCGCGAGGCGACCATCTGGAAATATTCCCGCCCCAGAAGGTATCCGTTCACGCCGGTGAAAATCGCGGGCGCGAAGGGCCAGAACAGCGGGATCACCATCAACAAAAGCGCGCCAAGGTTGGCCACGATCACAAGCCCGAAGAAACGCAGCGCCTCTTCCATCGACTGCGCAAACGGCTTCGCAGCAACGGGGGGCAGCGTCGGATAATGGCGCTCCTCGACGGCGTCCGCGACATCCTCGATGAACAACCCGATAAAGACCGAGGCGACAGGCGCCATCAGAAACGGCGAGAGTGCGACCATCAGAACGGCGGCGCCCCAGCTTGCAATGGTGCTGATATGCGAGACGGGGCCGATGAAGGGCAATGTCAGGCTGTCGGGCGTCAGGATGCCGATCAGTTGCGCGACCACGATGAACAGCGCGGCCAGAAGGCCAAGCGCCAGCGCGATGCCCTTGAGTAAAATCTTGAACGAGCTGCGCTCGAACAGGTCGTCAAGCGCGTTGAAAAAGGCGGAAAATATCATTCGTCAATCCACTGGGTAATGCTGGTCAGATCGGGGCGGGGGCGTTCGGGCGGGGGGGCGCCTTCGGTGCCGATATGGATGAAGCCCGCGACCCATTCGTCGCCCTCAAGGCCAAGTGCTTCGCGGCAGAATTGGGCGTTGGTGGCGGCCCATCCGGTCAGCCAGTTGGCGCCCCATCCGGCGGCAAGGGCGGCATTGAGCGTCGACAGGCATACCGCGCCCGCAGAAAGCTGTTGTTCCAAAGCGGGCACCTTGTCGCTTTGCTGCGGCGCTCCGATCACCGCGACGCAGCAGTGCGAGCCTGCGAATTGCGAGGCGGCCTTGGTGACTTGATCGTCGGGCAGGCCATCGGCGCGGGCGATGGTTTCGGCGCGCGCCGCCAGCCGCTCCAGCGCGGGGCGCGCCAGCACCACAAAGCGCCACGGCTCCAGCTTGCCGTGGTCGGGGGTGCGCCCGCCCGCGGTCAGGATCTCGGTCAGGGCGGCACGGTCCGGCACCGGCAGCACAAGCGTCTTTGCCGGACGCGAGCGCCGCGTCAGCAAAAAGCGCATCGCCTCGTCATTGCGTGTCGCGGGGTTGATGCTTGGTTGCTGGTCGCTCATCGTCGGGCCTCCCGGTTGTCTTGCCCGCGATATTGGCGCTGGCCAGACGGATTGCAAGGCGACGGGGGGCTTTTCGACGCGCGGGCAGGGCGTTAGGGTGCGCCATGACCGATCTGACCCACCTCGCCACACCCGGAACCGAAATCGCCGTGCGGGTAACGCCCAAAGCCTCGCGCAATGAGGTGAAGGCGACCGACGAGGGGCTGCGCGCCTATGTGACGGTGGTTCCCGAAGGCGGCAAAGCCAACAAAGAGGTGCAAAAGCTTTTGGCCAAGGCCATCGGGGTTGCGAAAACGCGGCTCGTGCTGGTGCGGGGCGAAACCTCGCGCGACAAGGTCTTTCGCGTCGAAGGTTAGTCCTTCTCATCCGACTGTTTCAGCCGGTAGACCCCCTCGGGCAGGTTGAGCGCGGCGGCCAGCTCGCGCAGTTGTGCGTGCGAAAAGGTAATGCGCTGCACGACATCGTGGTCATCGACCTGCTCGACCACGACACATTCCTCGAAGGACTGGATCGTGATGTCTTCCTGAAGGTAATCGCCCGGATCATCCCCCTCGTCGACAAGGGTGATCACGGTGGCGTCGAATTCGTGCTCGATGGTGAACATGTGACCAGCCTAGCGCGGCTCGGTCGCCTCGGGAAGAGGTAAAGATTGCGTGGGGTGCGGGTGAGTGCGCTTTTCGCAACCCTCCGAACGGGATAGAACTGACGGGTGTTTGATGTGGGGGCGACAGGTGCGGCCAGTTCAGCGAAATACCGGGATGAAACGGATGCGCGCGGCCTTGGTCGCGCTGGTTGCGGCCGGCTCGCTTGCGGCCTGCGTGGCGCCGGTGCAGCCGATGCAGCCGCCCCCCGCCACCGAAGCCCGCCCTCCGGCGCAGGTGCAGGCCGCCAACTTCATCGCGGTCGCTGATGCGATGGAGCCGCAGATCGAGGCCGAGTGCCGCGCCAGAACCTCCGCGCGCAACTGCGATTACCGGATTGTCGTCGATGACCGGCCAGGGCAGGGGGTAAACGCCTTTCAGACCGAAGACCGTCAGGGCCGCCCGATTGTCGGGTTTACGCTGGGGCTGATTGCCGAGGCGCAAAATCGTGACGAATTGGCCTTTGTGATGGGTCACGAGGCCGCACACCATATCGCGGGGCATTTGTCTGCGAAGGCGCGCGATGCTTCGGCGGGGGCGCTGATTCTGGGGGTTTTGACAGCGGCTTCGGGGGGGGATGCTTCAACCGTGTCGCAGGCGCAGTCTTTCGGTGCGAATATGGGTGCGCGGGCTTATTCCAAGGACTATGAACTCGAAGCCGACCGGCTTGGCACGATCATTACATGGAACGCGGGCTATGACCCTATGCGGGGAGCGCTGTTTTTCAGCCGGATACCCGATCCTGGCGACCGTTTTCTTGGCTCGCACCCCGCAAACGCGCGGCGGATGGAGACCGTGCGCGCCACAGTTGCGCACCTGAATGGGGGCGGTTCCTAAGCACGGCCAGCCGTTTCTTGCCCGAAACGGCGCGTTGCGGGCGGGCTTGATCTAGGTCATGGAGCCAAATCCGGACCGCGCGCAGCATGGCGCCACCTATAACGGTGGGAACCAGCCATGTTCGGAAACAGAACCCTCAACCGTCATGCCGCCTTGATGAACAGGATGGCCGAGACCTTGGGTATTGACCTGGAAGAGGCGCTGCGCCGTGGCAAGATCAGTTCGGCAGAATGGCGCGATGCTCTTGTCGACTGTGTCGGATGCGATGATCCGGCATCTTGTGTGCATTGGCTTGCTGAACACGGGGCACCTGAAGATCGTTTGAAGCAGCCAGCCGAAGAGCATGCTCCGGATTTTTGCAACAACCGGCTGATGATGGATCGTTTGCACAATGCGCTGGCAGCTGCAGGCGATGGGACGCAACCCGGGGCTGCGGCCTCGACGCGGGAGTAAACAAATGGGTATGCAAGGCAATATCGACCTTAACTTCTGGCTCACGCGGTCGCTGGCCCGAAAGATGGGGGTGAATCTGACCGAAGCCATGCATAGTGGTTTCCTGACCCAAGAGGATTTTGCGCAGATGATTACCGCCTGCCGTTGCTGCGCCCATGGTGAGACCTGTCTGGCCTATCTCTCCGAAAGCGGCGGTCCGGCAGAGACTGCGCCGGAATGTTGCAGCAACAAAGAGATTCTGGGAGAGCTTTCCGCGTTGATGCGGCGCCACTAGGGTATCGGGCTTGCCACGAGGGGCGTTTCATTTCGTTGAATCACTGGCTTTGTGAAATATTCTTTCAATCGCCGTCCGTGGCGGCGTCTGGCAACTTTTCGGATCTAGTTGTATTTGTTTGATTTCAATAACTTGCGCGGAATTTCAAAAAACTTCTGCTTTTTTCCTANACGGCATCGATCATCCGCGCGCCGGAATATATATGTGTAAGTCATTGTATTATAACGGTTTCGAATTTTTTTTAGAAATCTGATCTTTTAGGGGTTGCGGGTATTGAGGGTTATCCTTAGAACGCCCTTCACCGACGCGGCGCAGCTGTGTTGGCGTGACTGGACGGGGTTGCAAGGCTCTGGAAGGAAACGGAAAATTCGGAGGCTGGTTAGCGGGTTGCGCCAAGAGGGATCGAGGCGCTTCCGGTTGATTTTGTCTCCAGGCTCTTTGACATTACGGTTTATCTGAAGAGATATGCGGGCGGTTTGGTTGTTTTCGACAACTGGATGTCTGTATATCGGCTCACTAGCTTATGCGATGATGTGAGTGTCAGCTTCACTGT